>JAJFKV010000053.1 GCA_021773055.1 Woeseiaceae bacterium | reverse complement strand
TCGTAAAAGTTGCTTGGTTCATTTCTGGTTTGTTTATGTCGTATCTGGCGTTGATTCCATATATCGGATCGCTGCTACTGAATGATCGGAATGGGCAAGCGAAAAGCGAATAACAAAAGTTTGAACGACCGCTTGTGGCCGATAGCAGTCGGTCAGAAACCTTGATATTCACGTATCTGAATGACTGCTTTGGGTGAAAGCGGACGTTCGGAATGAGTGGAAAGTTTTGGGAACAAACCAGGCGACTACGAGCGGCAAGTCTTGGCCGCAAGGCACCGCTCATTGGTGCAAATATTCAGGACTTATGGTTTTCTGTTCACCAACGTACTCGTACAACCTATTTCGCCTTCGATACACCCTTCTGAAGCCGGGGTTTCGTCACGACCGTCTGATTCTTTGGCTTGTACTCTGCGAGAGTTGAGAATACGAGGTCCATCACGTGTCGTTGTGATGTTCCGGCGACGATCGCAGACATATCACTGTCCGCCCCGCGCGACACCGAGTACAAACGAATATCGGCCAACGCAGACACCGGGTTAGCGGACTGGTTGGTCAGCGAAATAATAGCGACACCGGCCTTCTTCGCTAGCCGGGCAAGTTGCGCAAGATGCGGTGATTGCCCCTGGGCTGATATAACAATCAGGCAGTCTTTTCGTTGCAGCGTCGCTACACCCGAAAGCTGCATCTCGGCATCGGCTTCGGCGATGACCGGTTTACCAAAACTCATCATTTTGCTAGCCGTATCTCGCGCCACGATGTAAGCGCTGCCGCTGCCCGCTAGCTGCACGCGCGCTGACGCATCAATGGCTCGCGCAGCCGCCAGCAGCGAATTGTCATCGTTCAGATCGCTGGCGCCGCTGATCGCCTCGGATTTGGCCCGGTAGAGCCGTTCCTTGAGTGAAACCTGCGCTCCGGGTGATGCTCCCTTGCCATGTAAAACGGAGACGTTCGATTCCTGCTTAACGACGGACTCGTGAATAGCCAGCTTCAGGTCGGTGAAACCCCGGTAGCCGAGTTTCTGGCTAAATTTCACGACACTCGACTGGCTGACGCCCACTGAAGCGGCGATTTGCTGAGAGGAATAGTCACGCACAAGCGACGCATTCTCGAGCACGAAGTCCGCGAGTTTTTTCTCGTTCGCCGACATTTCTTCCCGGGCTGATCGAATTATTGCGAGACACGACATGGCTACTATGATAGTTGAAGTAGTCTCCGATGTAATCTCGCGTAAGCGCCTGCCAGCAGCAAGAAGAACATGAATCGACGACAAATACTGAAAACGGGCATAACAGTCACCCTTGCAGGAGCGACCAGCTTGATGCCGCTTGCGGCCACCTTCGCCGCATCCGATAACCGCTTACGCAAGCCGCACCGCCTGACGGCAGGCGACACAGTCGGGCTGATAGCCCCCGCCAGCAACAAGCTGGAGGACGAGAATATTCGTTTCGCTGTGGATGTTGTCCGATCGCTGGGGTTCGGCGTAAAAGAAGGTAAACACCTGTATCGCCGCGACCAGTATCTGGCCGGAACCGATGCTGAGCGCGCTGCAGATGTGAACGCCATGTTCGGTGATCCGGATGTTGACGCAATATTTTGCCTGCGCGGCGGCTATGGAACGCCGCGGATACTGCCGTACCTGGACTACAAGCTGATCGCAAAGAACGCGAAAATATTTCTGGGCTCCAGCGACATCACCGCGATCCTCGCAGCCTTGCAGGTAAAGTCAGGGCTGGTCGGTTTTCACGGCACGAATGCCGGGCAGAATTTCTCGGACTACACGTTGGCAGAGTTCAAGAAAGTCCTCGTAAATCCGTCGCCAAATACCCGTATCGGCGCAGCCCCACCGATCATGCCGCGTGCTGGATTCGTCGAAAAAACGAACCGAATTACTCGTATTTCGGGAGGCACGGCGACAGGCCATCTGGTTGGCGGCAACCTCAGCCTGGTCGTGACGCTGGTCGGCACGCCGTATGAACCCGATTTTGATGGCGGGATCTTATTCCTCGAAGATACCGGCGAAGCACCCTATCGAGTGGATCGCATGCTGACCCAGCTATGGCTGGCTGGAAAACTGCAACAAGTGGCCGGTATCGCCTTCGGTAAATTCACCAAGACCTCCGATGAAGGCAATACCTTCAGCATCGAAGAAGTCATTCGCATGCGTTGCGAGCCCCTGGGGATTCCAGTGATTCGCGGCCTCATGATCGGTCATGTCAAGGACCAGACCGTGGTTCCGATCGGTATCGAGGCCGAGCTCAACGCCGACGCCGGCACGCTCACGTTGCTGGAGTCGGCGGTTACTTGAGTTGTTTTGCTGCGGTCCGTCAAACCATCAAAGTTCAACCATCAGCTTGCCGGTATTGCCGCCGGTGAAAAGCAAATTAATGCCCTCTATGGCGCTTTCCAGCCCATCGAGCGTGTGGGCCCGGTATTTGATCTTGCCGCCCATCAGGTAAGCCGAGAGCTTCTCTGTCATTGCTGGCACATTGTCCCAGTGATCGGGCATAGCGAAGCCCTGGATTGTCAGGCGACGCCTGATCATGTTTAACCAGTTCGGTCCGGGCGCCGGTTTATCCGTGTTGTAGTCGGCGATCATGCCGCAAACGATAATACGGCCGTGCGCATTCATGCGGCCGTAGACCATGTGTTGCACCGGGCCACCGGTATTCTCGAAATACAGGTCTACCCCGTCCGGCGTTGCTGCAGTGAGTTGCTTGTACAAGTCATCAGACTTGTAATTGATCGCAGTGTCGAAACCGAGCTCATCTTCCAGCCAGCGACACTTTTCAGCGCTGCCCGCCGTACCAACAACGCGCAACCCTTCTGCTTTCGCAATCTGTCCCACCATCGAGCCAACAGAGCCCGCCGCACCGGACACCACCAGGGTTTCGCCGGCTTTGGGCTTACCAATTTCCATCAGTCCCTGGTATGCGGTCAAACCCGGCAGCGACAGCACGCATAACACCGCTTCGGCCGGCACATCGGGCGGCAATATCTGCAGACCCGCGCCGGTGCTAACCGCGTATTCGGTCCAGCCGATCATGCCCACCACCCGGTCTCCCACGGAGAACTTGTCGTTTCTTGACTCGATCACCTCGGCAACACCGCTGGATCGCATCACCTCACCCAACTCTACCGGCGGGATGTAGCTATTCCTGTCTGCGCTCATCCAGCCCTTCATCGCCGGGTCGAGCGACATGTGCGTCTGCTTCAACAACATCTGCTGATCGTCAAGCTCCGGAGTCTCCAGAGTCACGGTTTCGAATAAATCGGGTGTGATGGTGAGGCCCGGCCGCTTTACGAGTTTGATCGCTTTGTATTGCATGGCGTTTTGCTTTCCCGGTATTGGTCGTCGGTTGAGGATAGTACAGCTTATCGATGCCGGAAACTTGCCCACCGGTTGCTACTGGTCGGCACAAGTACGGATGTTCTGCCTCTCGCTATTTGATTAGTCTGTACCAAGGAGGGCGTTAGTCATGACTAATCAAGATACCGCGGCAAACATGCCGCCGCACGTCGCTGCAATTGCAGAATGCGGCTTCGCAATCTGGGCAAGCGAAGACGTCGACCCCAATTTGCGCGCACGATTTGATAGCGAACGTATTCGTGTTACCGGTGTGCGCAATGTCCGGGTTTGGGGATTGCAGGTCGATGACGAACGCGAGCTACCCGGCCGCGAGCGAACCCAGATACCGGACGAGGAAAACTGGGAAATCAACCTTGAAGCGAGCGACGGTTCTCACTTCGAGTTCGAATCGAAGATGTTAAAAGCGGCACCCTGACCAAAAATTCGTTTCGTCTGCTCCGAGTACTTGAAACTTATCGATGTGTACTCAATCATAGCCTGCACATCCTTTGTACTTTTGTGGGTTATGCGATGATCAGACGGCTTTTCATTCAGGTGGTTGAATCGATTTCAGTCACGGACGCACCGGAAACGGTCGCCGCGGATCGCGAGTCCGCTTTGCGTTTGGCAACAGCCGTCTTGATGATCGACGTCGCACGCGCAGACCGGATTTTCGAGGAGAGCGAGTTCGATACCATGTTGCAACTCGTCGAGTCACACTTCGACCTACCGCCGGAACAAGCCGCAGAATTGGTAAACACCGCGGGCGAAAAAGCCGACGACATGGTGTCCCTGTACGAATTCACGAAAGTTCTGCACGAACACCTTGGGGAACCGGAAAAGGCGCATATCGTGTCGCTGCTCTGGCAGGTTGCCTATGCCGATAGCCGGCTCGACAAGTACGAGGATGCGCTGGTGCTAAAAATTAGTGATTTACTGCATGTGAGTCGTGGTCGTGTGATGCGACTCAAACACGACGCGCAACGAAACGCCTAGTCTGCCGCGGCCGCTTCCTCTTCTTCCACGATATCCTGCAACTGCTGTACTTGCTCTTGTGACCCCGGCCATCCGCGCCGCAGATTGAGATCACGCTGCGGAAACGGTATCTCAATTCCATACTCCGTCAGCTTGCTCTCCAGCTCCCAGAGATAAGCAGCACGTGTTCGAGTGGGACGTCTTGCGCCCTGCCGATTCACCCAGACCAGCAACAGGAAATCCAGGCTGCTTTCGCCAAAGTCCACTAACCAGACTTCAGGCTCCCGCCCCTTCATGTGTGTGAGGGTATAAGACACCTTGGCCGCCGCTTCCTGTGCTGCCTTGCGCACCAGTTCCTTGTCGCTTCCGTAGGCCACGCCGAACGGTATGCGGACTCGTAGAATTCGCTCGGCCAGCGTCCAGTTGGTTAGCCTTGCTGTGACAAACTCAGAGTTCGGCACAACGATATCGATGTTGTCATTGGTGTTTATGAGTGTGCTGCGAACATTGATCGATTTGACGGTGCCGGTCAGTCCCGTATCAAGTTCGATATAGTCACCAACGCGTAGCGAATGCTCGAACAGGATGATGAGTCCAGAAACGAAGTTGCTGACTATGGACTGCAAACCAAAACCGATACCGACACCAAGTGCACCGGCTATCAGTGCAAGGTTGCTAAAGTCGAGGCCAATCGTAGAGAGTGCGATTAACACGGCAACCAGTACGATCACGTAATGGGTTAGTCGCCCCACCGTGTACAGCGACGCCTGTGTGCCGGCCGATTCCCTGTCGCTGACTCGGCCGATCGCGATGCGAATTCCGCGAGAAAGCAGTAACGCGACAATCAGGATGATCAGTACACGCAGAATATCCATGCCGGTGACCGGCGTTTCTCCGACGTCAAACAAGGTGCTGTCAGCCAAACCAACGAATCGCAAGGACAATGCCTTCAGGTCTCTGCTCACACCCGTCAGCCAGGAACTGAATGCTCCTGAATACTCTGCAACGCTGTTATCCACTACCTGGCTTATCAGTTCCAAATCGGCAACTGCCGCGCCTAAATTTCCTATGCGCGTTAGCGTGCCCTGCGCCGTGCCCAGTCGCTGATCCAGCAATCGCCGCGACGCCCGATCCAGACCATCTCGGGCAACAGTTTGTACGGCCAGCAACTCATCTTCTGTAACGCGCTGCCATTCGCCTGCACTTTGCTCAATACGCCGATCGAGTTCGGACCACTCGAGCGCCTGCGCTTGCAGAACCTTCATATCCAGCATCGTCGCCAGCTGTATTTCGGTCCACCACCGACGTGTCTGAGCTTTGGCCAGCGCGACCTCGTTCAGTGCCAGCGAAACCTCGGCATCGATCAGCTTTTGCTGCTGTAGTCGTTGCTGCGAACGACCTTGCTCCGTTTCCAGGTCCAAGCCCGTCGCGGCGAGTTCTGCTGCCCGCAATTGCGTCTGTCCTTCAGCAACAGCCACCTCTTGCTGTGCGACCTGCTCCATCAGGCCACCCAGATTTGCGTCTTCCAGCGTAGTCGCAAGCTTTTGTGCAGCTATATCCACTCGCTCCGTAACAGCGGCCACGTAGGCGGTCTCGCGCTCGTGTCTCTGCGTCAGCAACTGCAGACGTCGTTCTGCTATAGCTTGCGCGGAGCGATTCTGTATCAGTCGTAAGGCGGCCAACAGTCGTTCGTCACCTGCAGCTGCGTTCACGTAGTCCTTGAACGCCAGGTCACGACGTCTGCTGACACCGTCCAGAATGCGCTGCTCACGCTCTACCTCAAGCTGCTCCTGTTCGGCACGGGCGCTGGCCGCACGCGATTCGGCCGCCAGCTCCAGGAGCTCATCGATCGAGTAGCTAAGCGCCGCCTCTGGCAAAGACTGTTGGTTAAGCTCCGGCTCCTCCAGCAAAGCGAGGTAGGCACTGAAGTTTTCACTGATTGCATCCAGGCTGGATTGACCGGCGGCCTGATTTTGCGCCTGCATACCAGCGATTTGAACACCGGTGTAAATGAGAAACGCATCGGCTCGTGACGTCGTGTCGTCGATACCTTGTTCGAAATAAGACCACCAGGTGGACTCGAGTGACATGATATCGAGTGCTTGTGACGCGTCATTTTTGCCGATGTCCTGAGCGTAACCGGTCAACGCCACCAGCGTGCTGAGCAGCAGTATTAGAATTCGATGCGTAATGGTGACTTTCATGCGGATGCACTATAAACCTGTTTACTCCAATAGCCGAGAACTTCTCGATACGAGGGCTGTGAGACATTAGTGTGGTTGCTGATTTGATCTTACCCTCGCTTCAGATCACACTAGGTGCCCATGGCGAAGAAACTCAAACACGAAAAAGAACTGCTTAAAGAAGCGCTGGTTATGGTGCTCGATGATGCGGTGAAACGTGGTGTTGTCGAATTTGAAGCAACGGATTCTCATGATCTGAAAGTTCAGTACGCCTATCGGCTACTGGTGCACGACAAGTCGATCAGCCCATTGCCAAATGGGCAGGAGACGCTGCCAAAAATCAAGCACCGCCTTGCCATGTGGGTGACACATAAATTGCCGCCGGACCATAAGCTACTCAGCTAAGTGCTCTTCCAACGCTTCCTGGATGGATGCCCGAATAGTGCTTTCCATCATTGCCAGCGGGAAACTCAGCCTTACAGAGACATTCACAGACTCCTCTGCGACGACAATGCGGCCGCTTACACCGCTGCCCTTGATGACCAGATCATCGCCATCCCATGATGACCGAAGACCGTATTCGTCACTCAGCGTTTCGGCGATACCATCGACCCGTTTTCGCGCCTCGTCTTTGCCGAGGCTGTGATCTCTCTTTATTCTCATAGTAGATCCAGTGCTTACTCAATAGCCTCGATAGCCGACATCCTGATCATACTAGAGGTAATAAGGCTCACGAAACCCCGGCACAACACGTGTCGCGGTATCATGTCCGGCGTGTCAATCGCACTCTATACCGCCGCCGCGCTGTTCCTGACCGGCTGATGATATATAATCGCCGCCCACCGTCGGGTACTCTGCCCGCACAATTTTTAGAACCCTCCGGAGTAGTAAGTTGAGTCGGGACCAAAAGTTTTTTGATATGTATTCCCTCGTTATCGGCGTCCTCGTTATATTCGCGCTCGCGATCCTTGTGTTGGCGATGAAGATGTCTAACCTGACGCAGGGCGTTTACACGCGTGACGGCGCCGAGTATCAGGTTGAGCTCGCCGACCGAATCCGCCCGGTTGGTCAGGTCTATCGGAGCGGTGAAGAACATGCCTCTTCAGCACCGACCGTTGAAACCCAGTCCGAACCCGAGCCGGTAGCGACAGCATTGTCCGGACCGCAGGTTTACAACACTGCCTGCCTGGCATGCCACGGCGCCGGTATCGGTGGCGCACCGATACTGGGCGACACAGCGGGATGGGCAGGCCGTATCGTGCAGGGCCCGGAGATGCTCAAGCAACACGCATTGCAGGGTTTCAGCGGTGGGACCGGCTACATGCCACCAAAGGGTGGCCGCATGGACCTCTCGGACGCCGAAATCGAAGCCGCAGTAGACTACATGATCGGCGAGGCGACGTAGGGAGCGGCCCCCAGCTGCCAAAGTCAAACCTGTCGATCCAAACACCTGAGCGAAAGCGCCTCCGCAACATGTAGAGGCGCTATATTTTTTTCTTGAGCAAGATCCGCAATTGTTCTCGCTACGCGCAACACCCGTTGGTGAGCACGCGCTGATAAATTAAATCGCTCGGCAGCGCTTTCCAGTAATGACCAGCACTCGTCGCTAGCCGCACATACAGAATCCATTTGCCCACCCTTAAGCCGTGCGTTGTTCACGCCGCTGCGCTGTAACTGCAGCGCCCACGTCTTGTCCACTCGCCTGCGAACGCTCTCGCTCGTTTCACCGCTGCTGTCTTTTGAACGCAACAAGTCAGTCGGCGGACGCAATACTTCGACATGCAAATCGATGCGGTCCAGTAACGGACCGGAAATCTTGCGCCGATAGGCGGCAACCCGATCGCCACTGCAGCGGCAGTCCGCGAATCGATCACCGAGATAACCACATGGGCACGGGTTCATCGCGGCGATTAACTGAAAATTGGCCGGATAATCGGCCTGCCCACCGGCTCTGGAAAGACAGATGTGCCCCATTTCCATCGGCTCGCGTAGTACCTCGAGCGCTTTGCGGTTGAATTCCGGCAGTTCGTCGAGAAACAGCACCCCGTTATGCGCTCGCGATATTTCTCCGGGCCGAGGACCCGGGCCGCCGCCGACCAGCGCAGATGCGGAAGCCGTATGATGCGGCGACCGAAAAGGACGCTGTCGCCAGCCATTCATCGCTATAGGCATACCCAGAACAGAATCGATCGCCGCTGTTTCCAGAGCTTCGGCACCGGTCATGGTTGGCAATATGCCCGGAAGTCGCCGCGCCAGCATGCTCTTACCGGTCCCCGGCGGGCCAATGAGCAGCAAGTTGTGGCCACCGGCAGCTGCGATCTCGAGCGCGCGCTTGGCGTGTTGCTGACCGCGTACATCAGTCAGGTCGTTCGACGCCGGATCGACTTTAGCGAGATCGGTTTTTTCTACTGCCGCAATGCGATCTTTTCCCGCCAGGTGAGCGGCTACCTCGGCCAGTGACGTCGCCGGGTAAACATTTGCGGACGCGAGAGAGGCCTCCACTTCATTTCCGATGGGTACGATGACGTGCCGACCGGCGGCTTCGGCCCGCAACATCGCTGGCAGGATCGCCGGTACCGATCGCAAATTCCCGCTTAACGAAAGCTCGCCGTAGACTTCAAAATTGTCGAGTGACTCTTCCGGAAACTGCTTCCTGGCTGCGAGGATGCCCAGGGCTATGGCGAGGTCGTAACGACCACCCGACTTTCGCATTTCCGCTGGCGCGAGGCTGACTGTTATACGTTGTTGCGGAAATTCGAATCCGGAACTAATCAGCGCACCGCGCACCCGGTCCTTGCTCTCCCGTACGGCCGTTTCGGCCATGCCAACAATCGTGAAAGCCGGCAGGCCGCCAGACAGGAACACCTCAATCGTCACTGGCGGCGCCTCGGTGCCGTACTGTGCGCGGCAGTGAATGATGGCGAGGCTCACGCTGGCTGCCCTCCTTGGCAGATGTGGTACTCAAGAGGTTTTCGCGCGCAGGACGCGTGTTGCCCTTCGGGTACTCCTACGGGTCTTTTTCGATCTCGTCGAGTTTCGCTACGAGCGTTTCGAGCTTTTCGCGTGTTTTAGCCAGCACAGCTTCCTGCACCTCAAACTCTTCGCGCGTTACGAGATCCAGTTTGCCCAGTCCCGTTCGCAGCACACCGCGGAAATTGGTTTCCAGGTCATCACGCATTGAGCGCAATCCTTCCGGAACCGATTCAGCCAGTTTCCTGGCCAGATTTTCTATCGAGTTATCAACCATAAGACGATTGATACCTGAGCTACTAAAAAAACGCCAGCGGCGAATTCCGCCGAACGCCGAAGAAATCGCGCTTGCTCACTAATGTGGTGCAGTTGCGCGTTTTGTCTGCACCCCTTTGGAGCAACCCACACAGGCTCAATTTCTCAAGCGTTTGATAAGTCGCGCATTTTTCGAGTTGGCACACATCCTGCTCTATACACGAGCAAAGGCCAACGGCCTTTCACCTTAAGCATGGAGAATTGGAAAATGAACGTTCGAAGAATTGCGCTTGCCGCGCTTGCACTACTCTTGACCGCCACAGCGCAGGCCGAAGTATCGGCCAATCTTGGCTTTGCCAGTGATTACTACTACCGCGGTATTTTCCAGGCCGACTCCTCAACCAGCGGCGGCCTTGATTACGAAAGCGGCGGTTTTTACGTTGGTACCTGGGCCGCGGATGTCAAAGATGGCCTCGAGGTTGATGGTTTTTTTGGCTACGCCGGCGAAATCGGCGAGTTTGACTACAGCGTTGGCTATACCGGCTACTTTTACACCGGCGACTTTGACGACACCTATCAGGAAATCAATCTCGGTGGATCGTTTGGCCTTATCGCGCTCGACGTTGCGGTCGGCGAATACGAAAACTTCACCGGGCCAACGCTTGATTACACCTACTACTCACTCGGCATCGAAAAGAATGGCTTCTACGGCAAGTTCGCGGGTTTCTCGCAGGACTTCACAGGAAACTATTTCGAGGCGGGTTATGCCACAACAATCGCCGGGATCGACCTCGGTGTCTCGCTGCTCTTCAACGACAAAGACCTGAGCGGTGACGGCGAATCGGATCAGGCATTGATCTTCACCATCGGCAAATCATTCGATCTGAAGTAAGGGGAACCCAGATGAAAATGATCACGGCAATAATAAAACCATTCAAGCTTGACGATGTGAGACAGGCGGTAGCAGACATCGGTATTCAGGGCATAACCGTTACAGAAGTCAAAGGCTTCGGCCGTCAACGCGGCCACACGGAACTTTACCGCGGTGCGGAATACGTTGTCGATTTCCTGCCAAAAGCCAAGCTGGAGCTGGCGGTTGCTGACGAGGTGGCCGAACAGGTCATCGAGGCCATTAGCAATGCCGCCCGCACCGGCAAAATCGGCGACGGCAAGATCTTTGTCTCAGAGCTTTCCCAGACCATTCGTATTCGTACCGGCGAGACCGGTAGCGAAGCCGTTTAACTGAATTCACGGAGGAGATGAACGTGGAAGCAACAACTCAGATAGCGGCGCAAGTAACTGAACTTTCGTACGCACTCGATACTTTTTACTTTTTGGTCATGGGCGCGCTGGTCATGTGGATGGCCGCTGGATTCACAATGCTGGAAGCCGGCCTGGTGCGAGCCAAGAATACGGCCGAAATTCTCACCAAGAACGTCGGTCTCTACTCAATCGCCTGCATCATGTACATGCTGTGTGGTTATTCGATCATGTACCCCGGTGGTTTTGCGGGCGGCGTTTTTGAGAGCTTGTCGACGGTTGGCACAGGTCTGCTGTCCTCCAGTGACAATACCGCGGCAGACGTCATCGCCAGCGGCGGCGAAACCTACTACTCCAATTTGTCAGATTTCTTTTTTCAGGTCGTATTCGTCGCAACCGCAATGTCGATCGTTTCGGGCGCGGTGGCAGAACGCATGAAGCTCTGGTCGTTCTTCACCTTCGCGATTGTCTTAACAGGCTTCATTTACCCTGTGCAGGGATTTTGGAAATGGGGCGGCGGCTTTCTCGAACAAGCGGGCTTTCTGGATTTTGCGGGCTCCGGTGTCGTGCACCTTTGTGGCGCTGCGGCAGCATTGGCCGGAGTACTCGTGCTTGGGGCACGCAAGGGCAAGTACGGCAAGAACGGCCAGATCAACGCTATTCCAGGTTGTAACCTGCCAATGGCCACCCTCGGTACCCTGATTCTCTGGCTCGGCTGGTTTGGCTTTAATGGTGGTTCCGAGCTGAAGGTGTCAGACGTCGGCGAAGCGAATTCGGTTGCCTTGGTCTTCGTAAATACAAACATGGCCGCCGCAGGTGGTCTGGTTGCCGCATTGCTGCTGGCGCGAGCCTGGTTTGGCAAAGCCGACCTTACGATGGCGCTTAACGGTGCCCTGGCCGGACTCGTCGCCATCACAGCGGAACCGCTGACCCCAGAGCCGTTCGCAGCGACGCTGATTGGTGCGGTAGGCGGCCTCCTGGTAGTCCTGTCCATTGTTGGCCTCGACAAACTGAAAATTGACGACCCGGTTGGAGCCATCTCGGTCCACGGTGTCGTTGGAATATGGGGCGTACTGGCTGTTTGCATAACCAACCCAGACGCCAGCCTTACGGTACAACTGACCGGCATTGCCTCGATATTCGCCTGGGTATTCGGCACCAGTATCGTAGTCTGGTTCATTCTGCAGAAGACCATTGGCATACGGGTTTCGGAAGAAGAAGAGTATGAAGGCGTTGATATCAGCGAATGTGGTCTTGAGGCCTACCCGGAATTCACGGCCGCCGAGTGAACATAATGCAATAGCCCGGGAACTGGTGTTTTCGTTTAATATCAGCATTATAGCGGGCCTTCGGGCCCGCTTTTCTTGTTTCGAAACCAGACAAACTACCGAAATTTGCTGTGACCATCGTCACAAAAATTCGCTGCAAGCCGTGCTTTAATAGCGGCATGAATATCCGACACCTAATGAGCGGCTTCGCCGCGCTCGCCATAACCGTCAGCTCGGGTGTATACGCTGATGACATTTATAAGTGGACCGATCAGGACGGCAACGTGCATTACGAAGACCGCCCATCCGGTCAGCCGTCCGAGGAGCGTCTGCAATTCTCGTACAATCGCACCGACAATGTTTCTGTACAAAACAGAGTACAAACACGGCGCGATGCGACCAACGCCCGCCTCGAAGCAAGGGCTGAAGCGGAAGCAGACGCCCAAACGGCTGCCGAAACCCGCGCCTCCGCCGCCGAGAAACTCGCGAAGTGTCAGGAATACCGGGCCAAACTGAAAACGATGCTCGAGTCACGCCGCGTTTATCGCGAGACCGCGGACGGTGAGCGTAATTATCTGGATGACGCTGCACGAGCCGAAGCTCGCAGCAAAGCTGAAGAACTCATCAAGGAAACCTGCGGCCAATGATTTCGCGATGATGCGGCCTGCTACCTCACATTAGGTACATCGCTGGCGCTACAATAGCTACTTACGTTTAAGGAGCGCCGGTTTGATCGCCGCAAAGGACCCCAACAGCGAAACAACTCAGGCATATTTGCCTGACTTTTGTGCGGCTACGACTTTATTCATAATCGTTCTGGTCGCCGAACTCGTTGCGATTGCGCTGACGCTCGCGTCGTACGGTCCCGAGCAACAGTTCCTGATCGAACTTTCTAAAACATCCTTCCTGATTCTCTGGATTGCGTTGCTGGGTACGGCACTAATGTGCCAGCTCAAGGACTACCTGGAAAAAGCCGGGCAAACTCGCAGCTTTGTCATCAGTTTTGTTGTCCTCGAGGTCATGTGCCTCATCGTCGCCGAAGTCGCCTGGCAACTGACACGTGTTTATGGCGAGTCGTTAATTATCGATGACACACACGCGACCTTCATACTGCGCACCTTCGCGATCAGTTCCATAGTTGTGGCCCTCGCGATGCGCTATTTGTATATTTCCAGCGAATGGCGGCGCAGCATCGTGCTCGAGGCGCAAGCGCGAATAAGTGCCTTGCAAGCGTTGATACGGCCACACTTTCTGTTTAACAGCATGAACACGATTGCCTCGCTAACGCGAACCGATCCTGCTCGTGCGGAAGAGGCTGTCGAAGACCTGTCAGATTTGCTGCGAGCCAACCTGGGTGGTTCTGCGAATCGGTCATCACTCAAGCAGGAGCTGGAAACAGCCGCTATTTATCAGCGCATTGAAAAGTTGCGGCTCGGTGATCGCCTTGCGGTACGTTGGGACATCGAGGAGTTGCCAATGCGTGCCCGTATTCCGAGCTTGACGATTCAGCCGCTGCTGGAAAACGCTATCTATCACGGTATCGAGCTGCTGCCCGATGGGGGCGAGGTGAGGGTGTCGGGACATAGAGATGACGATCATCTGGAAATCACTATATCCAATCCCGTCGCGGTAGGTGAAAAACGCAGCACGGGCGGCAACCAGATGGCTATGTCCAATATTCGGCAGCGCTTCGAACTCGCATACGGCGGTAAAGCGAGCGTTGTCATCAAAGACGACAGCGATCAGTTCACCGTCACGCTCAGGTTTCCCCTTGACGAGGGCGAAGCATGAGGGTTTTGGTCGTTGATGACGAACAGCCGGCACGTGCAAGGCTAAAGCAAATACTCGGCGACGAAGCAGATTATAGTTGTGTCGGCGAAGCAGCCAATGGCAACGACGCACTGAAACTGGCCGCGCAACTGAACCCGGATATTGTGCTGCTCGATATTCGCATGCCGGGACTCGACGGCATCGAAACAGCGCACCACATGAACTCGCTGGAAAACCCGCCCGCTATCGTCTTCACAACGGCTTACGACGAATATGCAATTGACGCGTTTGACGCTCTCGCGGTGGGGTACGTGCTAAAACCAGTCCGCCGCGCACGGCTAAACACCGCTTTGCAGCAGGCCTCGCGGCTGGCACCGAGTACGATCAGATCAGTCGCCACGGATTCAAACATGGTCACCGCACGGCAACACGTATGCGCGCGTGCCCATGGAGAGCTCCGCCTGATACCAATCGCGGACATACACCTGTTCCGCGCAGATCAAAAATACGTAGCCGTCGATCACAAGAATGGCCAGGATCTGATTGATGAGTCACTGAAGGCGCTTGCCGAAGAATTCGGCCACGATTTCGTCCGCATCCATCGCGGCGCGCTGGTGGCCGTCCGCTGTATTGATCGAGTCGAGAAGACCGAAGACGGGAAAAGCCTGGTTGTTCTGCGCGATAACTCGCAAGTCGACGATAAAGAGCTGATAATCAGCCGCCGGCATTTAGCAGAAGTTCGCCAGCGTCTGAAAGGCTAGTACTGCACTGTAACGCCGTGCTGGATCATCTGCTTGATTCTGAACTCATCTTTGATGCCTTGACGGAGTACCTGCTAGTTTTGAAAATTCGAATCGCAACCCGCAAAAGCGCGCTGGCGCTTTGGCAAGCCCACCACGTTGCCGCTGTATTACAGAAATTGCCTGAAGTATCGGGTACCGAACTACTCCCAATGTCTACAAGGGGCGACGAAATTCTCGATCGCAGCCTGCAGAAAATCGGTGGCAAGGGTCTGTTCATCAAGGAGCTTGAGGTCGCCATGCTGAACGGAGAAGCCGACCTCGCGGTGCATTCAATGAAAGACGTCCCGGCCGAAATGCCGGACGGCTTTTGCCTGGGCGCGACGTTGGCGCGGGCAAATCACCGCGACGCGCTTGTAACCCAGGGCAATAGACAGCTCGACGACCTGCCGAAAAATGCCCGCATTGGCAGTTCCAGCCTCAGACGCCAGGCACAGCTCAAGATGTTGCGTCCGGACCTGCGCATAGAGCCTCTGCGGGGCAACGTGAATACGCGTCTGGCTAAACTCGAGAATGGCGACTACGACGCGATAATCCTCGCTGCCGCCGGCCTTGAACGTCTTGAGCTCGAACATCATATTAGCCATCAGTTTTCGCCGGACGAAATGTTGCCCGCCGCGGCTCAGGGGGTACTCGGCATAGAATGCCTGGAAAGCAATGTCGAGCTGTGCAGCATCCTCGGCAAACTCAGCGACCCGGTTACCGTGCAGACGACAACCGCAGAACGTACGATCGCACGGGTATTGCAGGCGAGCTGCCAGTCTCCCGTCGCCGCGTTTGCCACAGTCGAGAATGACACCCTTGCGCTGACCGCGCTGGTTGCGCACCCGGATGGGACCGAATCCATCAAGGAATCCATCTCCGGTGATGCCGGCGATGCGGAGCAACTGGGAGAGGCTTTGGCTGCGCGGCTGCTCGAGAACGGTGCGCGCGAATTATTGGATTCTATTGAGGCGCTGAATGACTGATGTCCCATCATCCCCGGCGACGCCATTGCTGGGGGTTGGTGTGCTTGTCACTCGTCCACGCGCTCAAGCCAGCGAACTCGTCGAGACGATTGTACGCAAAGGTGGCACGGCAATATGCTTCCCGGTTATTGATATCGTGCCGCGGGATGAGGTCGAGGTAACAGCCGCTGCCGCCGCACTGCCAAGCGCCGATATCGCCATTTTTGTCAGCCAGAATGCCGTCGAGCATGGCCTCTGCCATGCCGCCGGCGCAGCGAAAGCCGCCATTGGCTCAGCGACGGCAAACGCCATTCGTGCCGCCGGTGAGACAGTCAATATTGATCCCGGCCGGGGCTACGACAGCGAAAGCCTGTTGGCGGAAGCTGCGCTTCGCGACGTTAGCGGCAAGCAGGTACGCATCATCCGTGGCGGCGACGGGCAACAAGGAAGCGGCCGGGAACTGTTGGCAGATACGCTGCGGGAGCGTGGCGCGATCGTCAATTACCTGCCCGTCTATGAGCGTCGCCTTCCGGCCGTCAGCGCCGACCAGCTCCTTGAGGTCGAAACCGCCTGGCGTGATGGAAAAATTAACGCGATAACGCTGATGAGCGTTGAGACACTGAATAATCTGGCTACTCTGCTGCCAGAATGGTGTGCTGAGCAGCTCGGAAGCGTAGCGCTGGTGACACCGGCGGCACGTGTGATAAAAGAAGCGCTTGGGCACTACCCTGCGTCCCGACCCGCGCTGGCATCGGGCCCGCAGGCCACGGCAATGGTTGATGCGATTATTGCCATACAGAAAAACACTGAAATTGAGCACTAGCACCATGAGCGACGACCAAAACGATATTCAAACCAGCGACGACGCCGAATTCGCCGTCGAAGATAGCCAGCCTGCTGAGCAACCCCGGCGTGGCAACGGTGTGGCCTGGCTGGCGGTACTGCTGGCAGCCATTGCTTTGACGCTGGTTGGCTACACCGTCTTTGACGACTGGCGAACCACAGACGACTCGAGTCAACTGGATAATCTCGCCAGTATCGAAACACTTGTGCGTCGTGCCGACCAATCCAGAGATGCGCTTGCCGCACTTGGCTCGCAAGTCGGTCAGATCACTCATCCGGACTACAGTGCTGAGATAGAAGCGGTCCGGCGTGACGTTGAAGATCAAATTCAACTGCTCAATTCACTTCCGTCCCGCATGTCGACGGTCGAAAACTCTGTTGCGTCCCTGGTCGGAATTTCAGCAGGCGCTCGAGAAACCTTCCTTCTGGCCGAGGCCGAATATTACCTGCAGATCGCCAATGCTCAGTTGCAGCTTGCGAATAACCCGCACCTGGCGTCTCTCGCGCTTGGCATGGCCGATGAACGTGTAACCCAGTTATCCGATCCGGGACTAACCGCCGTGCGACGCGCTATTGCCAATGAGGTCGTGGCGCTCGAAGTCATGGTAAAGCCGGACCTCGAAGGCGCGACCCTGACGTTGGCCAGTCTCGCCCGGGTGGTCGAGTCTCTGCCGCTCGCCGACACCTCCCTTGATGAAGAAAGTATCGAGGTTGATGCTGAGGAAAGCAGCGCAGCACGCGCCTGGGGCTCGGTAAAGGGTGCGATGTCGGGCCTCGTCAAAGTAACAAAGCCTGATCATGCGAAGCTCGCGCTCATATCGCCAGACGCCGAATATTTCCTGCGCAATAATATTGCACTGCAACTGCAGTCTGCACGACTGGCCTTGCTGCGTGGCGAGCAAACAATCTTCGAACAGACACTGGATGACACCAGCACGCTGCTCGACACCTATTTTGACTCCGGCAGCGAACAGGTCATTAGCGCGCAACTGACCATCACGGAAATCCGTGCAGGCGTATTTGCCGCCTCCTTACCGGATATTTCCGAATCTCTGCGGCTGTTGCGTCAGTTCCGTGCATTGCGCGAGACAAGCGAGTGAAAATTGGCATAATCGTTGTGCTCGCGCTGTTCGCCAGCGCGTTCGCGGCACATTTTCTGCTGTCGGACCCCGGTTATGTTGCCATCAACTTTCGCGGTTATCTCGTCGAGATGTCCGTGCCAGTAATGGTACTGCTGACGGCAGCGCTATTCGCTGCTATCTGGATCATTCGCAAAATTGTCGTCGCACCGCGCCGCATCGGCGAGGCGGCGGGCCGCTATCGTTCCGCACGCTCGGGACAGAAGATGACACGCGGCATGATCGAAGTAGCCGAGGGCAATTTCGCCCGTGGTGAACGCATGCTGGCACGGGCTGCGAGCACCAGCGATTCGCCGTTATTCAACTACCTGCAGGCGGCTCGCGCGGCCCATCTGCAGGGACGCGACGATCGACGAGACGACTGGTTGAAGCTGGCGTATCAGGAAATTCCGGAAGCAGCCAACGCCGTATTGCTGACACAAGCCGAATTTCAGCTCGACCAGGGACAACATGAGCAAGCACTGGCGACATTGCGGCGACTGGACGAGAACTCCAAAGATCATGGACATGCGCTGGCGCTCATGGGGCGCCTGTACTTTCAACTGGAAGACTGGTCCGCCCTTCGTGAAATTCTGCCGCGCGTCCGAAAGCACGGCCAGATCGATGCTGAAACGCTAGCAGCATGGACGGTTCGTATTCATCGGGAACAGCTCGAAAAGGCGATCGATGCCGATGCGGTTCTGACGACCTGGAAAGGGATCCCCAAGGCACATAAATCGGATATCACACTGCTCGAATCATACTACCAGGGACTCATGCGAGCCGGGTTGCATGAGAGGGCCGAAAAAGAACTTGCCGCCGCACTGAAATCAGACTGGCGCGACCCACTGGTCCGATTATTTGGCAAAGTCGAGGGCGCGGACGCCAGCAAGCAACTAAAACGGGCGGAAGACTGGCTCACAAACCACAGTGAAGATCCTGATCTCCTGCTGACCGCGGCACGGCTTTGCTTGCGCGTAGAGCTATGGGGAAAAGCCAGAAGCTACCTGGAAACCGTTTTAAGCCTCAGACCTAGCCCGGAGGTCTACCAGGAATACGGCGCACTGCTTAACCAGCTGGGCGAGACCGACGCGTCAGCGGACGCCTACAGAGAGGGCCTCGGCATGATTGCCGGAACCGGCCTGCCAGCGATCCCGCACATCACCGACCAATAGCAGTCCCACGGTGGCCAGGACGCCGCGGCCTGCCAGCCCTCAGGGTTGGCTGCGTTTGCTTCTGAGCCAAGCGGTGAGCGGCTCCCACTCATCCCAATCCGGCCAGGCAAGATATTCCGGTAACTCAAAGATACCAAGCCCGCGCGTGTAAGCCCGCACGTAGTTCTGCGCGTCACGCAAAGCTGCGATGTAGGGCACCTTCGCCTTGCTCAGGTACTCGTCAAGGTCATCGAAAATAAGAGTGTTGTCGCGAACACGATTCGCAACTGCCGCGATCTTTGCCTGTTTCTTCGCGACCTTGCCAACACTTCTGAGCTCCTCAAGAAACGTTGATGTCGCCTGCATGTCGATTGTCGACGGCAGGACGGGTACGACGATGGTTTCGGCGTGTTTAATCAGGTCAGTCAATTCGGCGCCATGTGAACGCGCCGGCGCGTCAATAACCAGGAAATCTGCGTTACGCGGGGCGTGTCTCAATCCGTCTTCGAAACCCGCAACTCCGGTAATGGTGGCGCGGTTTTCCGGGCGCCGGGCAAGCCAGTCAAGGCTTGAGCGTTGCGGATCGTAGTCGGCCAGGGCAACAGCTGCACCCTGCGTTGCAAAATAAGACGCTATGTTTGTCGCGAGGGTGCTTTTTCCACAACCACCTTTCGCATTCAGTACCATTATGTGCCGCATGTCGCTCTCCAAGGGCAGTTTGTTAGTTTGATTGGTAGTTTATGTAAACTACAGCGGCCGGATTATAAAGTCCATTGAGCACTATTGCGACGAAAGACGAAAACAAATGCGCGTTCCCTATTCGAAAATGCACGGCACCGGAAATCTGATTGTGATCGTCGACCAGCGTGTCGATAACTTACCGCCGCCCAGTGGTGATTCGATTCGCGAACTCGGCGTTGAGGGGGTCGGGCCGGGGTTTGATCAAATGATGTGGGTCGGACCGGCCAGCGATGAAACCTGCATCGCGAGCTACCGGGTATTTAATGCTGACGGCTCCGAAGTTGAGCAATGCGGCAACGGTGTGCGCTGCGTCGCCAAACATCTGGCCGGTGTTGATAACAACGGCTCACAGTTTTCGCTGCAAAGCCCCGCCGGCAATATCGCAGCCCGCATTTTCGAAGACGGTCAGGTAGCTGTCAGTATGGGAAAGCCGCGGTTCGAACCGGCACGCATACCGTTTACGGCGACCGCCACCACCAGGACTTACTTGCTGGATGTTGCTGGCAACAACATCGAGATCAGCGCTGTTTCCATGGGCAATCCGCACGCAGTCTTGCAGGTGGCTGATGTCAGCAAGGCCCCTGTCGGTGACCTTGGGCCTGAGATTGAGCATCATGAACGCTTTCCGGAGCTCGCCAATGTTGGCTTCATGCACATTCTGGACCGCCAGCATATCGATCTCAGAGTGCACGAACGGGGGGTTGGAGAAACCGCCGCATGCGGCACAGGTGCTTGCGCAGCCGTGGTGTCCGGGCAGCGCCGTGGCTTGTTGGATGAAGAGGTTCGAGTTCAACTGCCGGGCGGCCAAGTCGTGGTAAGCTGGCGCGGCGGCGAAGCAACTGTCTGGCTCAAGGGCAATGCCGAACTGATCGACGAAGGAATGATGGATCTACAGGAATGAGCGAACTATGAGCACGCAACCCGAAGTCGAGTACGTTGACGAAGAATTATCAGAGCAAGCCATCCACGATTACCTGGCTGCGCATCCGGACTTTTTTGAGGGCCATGCGAATCTTCTGAATACGCTCAACCTGCCACACGCCACGGGCGGCGCGGTGTCGCTGGTCGAACGCCAGGTATCCGTCTTACGGCAGAAAGACCTCAAGCTTGAGAAGCAACTCAAAGAGTTGATCGAAGTGGCGCGAGCCAATGACCTGTTGGCGGCCAAAATTCACGAATTGTCGATGCAGTTGCTGGCTGCCACTGATCTGAAAACGACGATCATCGCTCTTGAGGTAGGCATGCGCAGCGGTTTCGGTGCTGATCATGCCGTGCTGGTCGTTTTTGGTGACCCGGATGCATTCGACGATATCGATGCTGGCCGGTTTTTTCGCGTCGTCGAGAAAAAAGCTGAGGCACTCAGTCCTTTCAAAACCTTCCTGGATGCGAGCTCGGCGCGCTGTGGTCAGATACGCGATACACAACGTGATTTTCTGTTTCAGGAAGATGCCGGCGAGATCGGCTCAGCCGCGTTGGTGCCACTAAGCAACGGCACGGAAATCGGCTTTCTTGCCATCGGCAGCGCAGACGCTAATCGCTTCCACCCTGGCATGAGCATTGATTTCCTGACTCGTCTGGGTGACCTCGTCGCGGCGGCCCTGAAACGCTTTTGAGGCGATCGCGCTGTGGACAACTCGGGCTGGATCGACAATTTTATTCGCCACCTCGAATTCGAGCGTCGCTTATCTCCGGAAACCTGTAAGAATTACCGTCGCGATCTCGAGGCGCTGCTCGCTTTCCGCGAATACTCCGGCGTGAACTCCTGGAGTGGGATGGACAGTGAGCATTTTCGAGCGTTTTCAGCATCCAGCTATCGCAAGGGACTTAGCGCAAGAAGCATTCAGCGCCGCCTCTCGGCCTGCCGCACCTTCTTTCGCTATCTGATGCGCGAGAAACATGTAGACAGCAATCCGATCACGGATGTATCGGCGCCCAAAGGCAAGAAACGCTTGCCGGGAAACCTCGACGCCGATCGAATGGCGCACCTGCTCAACATTCCCGGCAAAGGCCCGCTCGTGGACCGTGATCGCGCGATACTCGAGCTGTTGTACTCGTCCGGCCTGCGCTTGTCTGAACTCACAGGACTGAATTGCGGCGACGTGGACATGCAGGGCGCAATGGTTCATGTGACGGGCAAGGGCAATAAGGACCGTATCATTCCGGTCGGCCGCAAGGCACTACACGCCCTGCAGCGATGGGATCAATCGCGCGTGCAACTGGCGGCCGCCGAAGAGGTGGCGTTATTCGTTAGCAACCGGGGTACCCGTATCAGCCCACGGTCCGTGCAGGCCCGGGTCTCCCACTGGGCTCGGCGCCAGGGTATCGACACGAATGTTTATCCGCATCTGTTCCGGCACTCTTTCGCGACACACCTGCTCGAATCCAGCCACGATCTGCGCGGCGTCCAGGAGCTGTTAGGCCACGCCAATATCTCGACGACACAGGTTTATACACACCTTGATTTCCAGCATCTGGCCCAGATATACGACCAAACGCACCCCCGGGCGCGCAAGAAAGACTAGTCAAAAGCGCAGATGCCCTTCGGGTGCCACCACAGGAAGAACACCATGGAACAATTTCGAGGGACAACCATTGTCTCGGTTCGTCGCAATGGCAAAGTAGCCATCGCCGGTGACGGGCAGGTCAGCATGGGCAACACCATCATGAAGGGCAACGCCCGCAAGGTTCGTCAGCTGGCCGGTGGCCGGGTAATCGCGGGCTTTGCCGGCGGTACGGCCGATGCGTTTACATTGTTCGAATTATTCGAAAGCAAACTCGAGCAGTATGGCAATCTCACTCGGGCTGCGATAGAGCTTGCCAAAGAGTGGCGCATGGATCGACGCTTGCGGCGTCTTGAGGCACTGCTCTGCGTCGCGGATACCGAGGCTTCGTTCGTCATTTCAGGTAACGGCGATGTTATCGAACCCGAGGACGACCTCATGGCCATTGGCTCCGGCGGACCTTATGCACAGGCCGCCGCACTCGCCCTGTTGCACAATACCGACCTCGAGGCCGCGGACATCGTGGAAAAAGCCCTGCTGATTGCGGGCGACATCTGCGTCTACACCAACCAGAACGTCATCATCGAACAACTGTAGGAGCGCGCCCTGCGCGCGAATTGAAGAATGTCACAAATGACCCCCAGAGAAATCGTCCAGGAACTGGACAAACACATCGTCGGCCAGGACGACGCCAAACGCTCTGTCGCGATCGCTCTTCGCAATCGATGGCGACGTGTGCAGGTCGATGAGCCGCTACGTAGCGAAATCACGCCGAAGAACATTCTAATGATCGGACCTACGGGCGTTGGCAAAACAGAAATATCACGCCGGCTTGCGCGTCTGGCTCGCGCCCCGTTCATAAAAGTCGAAGCGACGAAGTTCACCGAAGTAGGCTACGTCGGTCGTGAGGTCGACAGCATCATTCGCGACCTTATGGATGTGTCGATCAAAATGATTCGCGAAGACGCGATGACGAAAGTCCGGCATCGCGCCGAGGACGCTGCGGAAGAACGCGTACTCGACGCATTGCTACCCCCACCGTCAGCGGGTGTTGGCATGACGTCGGATGCCGCGCCGGCCGACAACGACACACGCCAGAAATTCCGCAAGATGCTGCGTGAAGGCCAGCTCGATGACAAAGAAATCGAGATCGACATGCAGGCCATGCCCGTCGGGGTCGAAATAATGGCGCCTCCCGGCATGGAGGAAATGACCAGCCAGTTACAAGGCATGTTCCAGAATCTCGGCGGTAACCGCAGCACAACCCGCAAACTTAAAGTCAAAGAGGCGTTCCGCTATTTGACTGACGAAGAAGCGGCAAAGATGCTGGATGAGGAAGAACTGAAGACTCAGGCGCTGGAGGCCGTCGAGCAACACGGCATCGTCTTCCTCGACGAACTCGATAAAGTTACCCGAAGCTCTGGTACGCAGGGTGCTGATGTATCGCGGGAAGGCGTGCAACGTGACCTGTTGCCGTTGGTCGAGGGATCCACCGTCAACACGAAGTACGGCATGGTTAAGACAGACCATATTCTCTTTATCGCCTCTGGCGCATTTCACGTCTCCAAACCCTCGGACCTGATTCCTGAGCTGCAGGGGCGCTTTCCGATTCGTGTTGAGCTGAAGTCGCTGACCACCGAGGATTTTGTTCGTATCCTGACCGAACCCGACGCGTCGCTGACATCGCAATACGGGGCGCTTCTGAACACCGAAGAAGTACAGCTCGAGTTTGCCGAGAGCGGCGTGCGCCGCATCGCGGAAGTGGCTTTTCAGGTCAACGAGAATACAGAGAACATCGGCGCACGCCGCCTGCATACTGTAATGGAACGCCTTTTGGAGACGGTTTCGTTTGAAGCGTCTGATAAGAGCGGTAGCAAATTGACCGTCGATGCTGGTTACGTCAACGATCAACTCAGCGAGCTGGCAAAGGATGAAGACCTGAGCAGATATATTCTGTAGGAGCGGGTATCCTCACGTCATGAATTCACCGCACGATGAGACCACGCACTTCGGTTACCAAACGGTGTCAGCCGACGATAAGGCGGGCATGGTCCGGGGCGTGTTTGATTCCGTCGCCAGTCGCTACGATCTCATGAACGACCTGATGTCAGCTGGCCTGCATCGCCTCTGGAAACGGTACACGATAGATCAGGCAGCGCTTAAGCCTGGCAATGCGGTTCTGGATCTCGCTGGCGGCACCGGCGACCTTGCTCGCTCCTTTGCGCGTAAGGTCGGTCAGGATGGCCACGTTATCCTCGCAGACATCAATGCCGCTATGCTGAAGCAGGGTCGCCGCCGATTGATTGACGCCGGTATTTCCGGCAACGTCACAATCGCTCAGGTTGATGCACAGAACCTGCCGTTCGAGGATTCCACATTCGACTGCATAACGATGGCCTTTGGCCTTAGAAATGTGACCGATAAAGATGCCGCGCTCGCGTCTATGTTCCGGGTTCTGAAACCAGGCGGCAAGGCAATGATCCTGGAGTTCTCGGAGCCCAATAAGGCGGTAAAGCCCGCTTACGACCTGTACTCATTCAAGGTGTTGCCGACGCTCGGAAAATTTATTGCCGATGACCCTGACAGCTACCAATATCTGGCCGAATCCATCCGCATGCACCCCGATCAGGAAACGCTGAAGTCAATGATGGAAAGCTGTGGGTTTGAGCGCTGCCGCTTTCACAACATGGCCGCGGGCATCGTCGCCCTGCATATCGGCTACCGGACTTAGACAGACATGGATGTACTTGACGCCGCCTTGCGGCCGGTTGCAAAACTGCTGAATCGAAACATCGCAGAATCGACGCCAGCTCGCGAGCTGTGTTCCGAGCTTTCCGGCACTGTCGTCGCCATTCGTGTTTCGGATACCGCACTGTCCGCCTTTTTCGTCCTCGATGACGACACTTTGAGCGTGCTTACAACGACGGAGCAAGACCCTGATGTTGTTATCAGCGGCTCACTGATATCGCTCGCCAGTATGGCCGGGCAAGCAGGCGTAGCAGCCATACGTGATGGCTCGCTGGATCTATCGGGTGACGCGGAACTAGCTGGCCAATTTCAGCAACTGTTGTCCCATGCAAAACCTGACATCGAAGAAGAGCTTTCCGGAATCGTCGGCGACGTCGCCGCACACCGCATGGGCGAGTTCGCACGCGGTCTCGGCCGGTGGGGTCGTGAGGCACGCTCAACCATGGGCGCGAATATTCGCGAGTATCTTCAGGAAGAAAGCCGTGACGCGCCGAGCCGCTACGAAGTAGAAAAATTTAATGCCGATGTCAGCAAGCTACGCGATGATGTCGAGCGTATCGAGGCGCGGCTGAATCGATTGCAGGGCAGTAACTGATATGGCGAGTCGCAGCACAGTCTTTCGCATGATCGCGATCCAGCGGGTGTTGGTAAAATACGGTTTGAGCGATGTCATCAAGCAAACCCACTTGTTGCGCCCGTTACGATTCCTGTTCTATCTGGCGCCACGCCGCCGGGATAGTTCGGCGCCGATCGGCGAGAGAATCCGGCTCGCTCTCGAAGAGCTGGGACCTATTTTCGTCAAGTTTGGGCAGGCTATTTCGACCCGACGCGACTTGCTGCCACCAGACATCGCCGACGAACTGGCGAAATTACAGGATGCCGTGCCGCCGTTCCCTGTTGAACAGGCGCTCGCAATTATTGAAGATGCTTACGGGGAGTCGGTCGATACCGTCTTTGAGCGCTTTGACGTCGAACCACTGGCTGCTGCATCCATCGCCCAGGTACACACAGCGAAACTAAAAGCCGGCAACGAAGTTATCGTTAAGGTATTGCGTCCGGGTGTGCAGGAACAAATCGAAAGCGATCTCGCCGTGTTGCGCGTGCTGGCCGGTCTGGCGGACCGCTACTGGGAGCACGGCAAAAGACTTCGACCGCTGGAAGTTGTCGACGAGTACGAACACACGATTCTCGACGAACTCGACCTGATGCGTGAGGCCGCAAACACGGCTCAGGTTAAGAGAAATTTTCAGGGCTCGGACATGCTGTATGTGCCGGACGTTTATTGGGACTACTGCCGGCCCGAAGTGCTTGTTCAGGAGCGCATCTACGGCACACCGATCAGCGACATGACGACCTTGCGGGAAGCGGGTACGAATATTCAGCTGCTGGCTGAGAACGGCGTCGAGATATTTTTTACCCAGGTATTCCGCCACAACTTTTTTCACGCCGACATGCATCCGGGCAATATTTTCGTCATCATTACCGACCCGGCTAGACCGAAGTACGTCGCCGTCGACTTCGGCATCGTCGGAACGCTGAGCCCCGAAGATCAGCGCTACCTGGCAGAGAATTTTCTCGCGTTTTTTGATCGTGATTATCATCGTATTGCGAAGTTACATCTCGACAGTGGCTGGGTCCCCGCAGGTACGCGTGTCGATCAGCTTGAGACTGCCATTCGTACTGTCTGCGAGCCAATTTTCAATAAGCCGTTGGCAGAAATATCGTTCGCGCAACTACTAATGCGACTGTTCCGGGTCGCGCAACGATTCGATGTCGAAATACAGCCGCAGATGATTCTGCTGCACAAGACTCTGTTCAACATCGAAGGGCTTGGACGCCAGCTATATCCACAGCTCGACTTGTGGAAAACCGCACACCCCGTGCTCAAGCGCTGGATGGACGAGCAGGTCGGCGGGCGCGCGATGATCAATGACCTGCGCCAGAATCTGCCGCAGCTGCGGGATGCGATGCGTGAGCTCCCTGTCATCATTCAGGCGTTTGGTGAACAAGCCGCAGAGGGTCGCATCAAGTTCAATTTGCAGTCACCGGAGCTGCTCAAGATTCGCGAGCAACTCGAGACGCAACAACGGCAGAGATACCGGCTGACCGCCGCTGCGACCGCGGTCGTCTCCGGTGTACTGGTGATTACGCTCGGCTCAAATCCTGAACTTGCATGGGGCTTGCTCGCGGCCGGCGCTATAGCCGCTTACGCTGCTCGCCCTTGATCTCCCGGTTTCGCCTGCTCTGGCTGCTCGCGGGGCTTAGCTTTCTGGCGATTGCGGCGATAGGCGTTATTCTGCCACTGCTGCCGACTACACCATTCCTGCTGCTCGCGGCTTATTGCTTTACCCGCTCTTCGCCACGGATGCATCGATGGCTGCACGACCATGCAACATTTGGCCCGCTCATAAACAACTGGAATCAACACGGCAGTATCGACCGGCGTTCCAAGCATATCGCGTTGATCGTCATTCTATTAACACCGATGGTGACGCTGCTCATCGGTGTACCGTGGTGGGCCGTCGTATCACAACTGCTCGTGCTGGGCGCCGCCGCAGCATTTGTACTGACGCGCCCCGATCCACCGCGAAATAATTAAGGTTTGTCGAGGATGAAGCCTATTTCACGACCGGTTTCCGATATATCAAAAATCTTGTAACCGAGTATTCTCAGGCCCTCGATAGCGGCCGCAGTCCGTTCCTTGCCTATGCCAGGAAAGCGATGATGAAACTCGACTAATAATTGCCGCGGCAAATGTTCTGCGTGCTGTAGCCCATCAAGAATGTCGTACTCGGCGCCCTCAACGTCCATCTTCAACAGGTCCACCTGCTCGTGTTGCAGCTTTTGCATGATAGAGGGTACCGCGTAGGCCGGTGCATCGATGTAGTCATTTGAATCGCCCGCTTCATCCTCGGCTGTCCACATTACTCTCGCACGCTTGCCCCGCTTGCTGACCCGCCGGTACAAACGCAGCGTGCCATCTTCGCCGGATGCAGCCCAGGGATGAAATACGAACTCGTCCGGTAGCTCCTGATCGCTAACCCACTCTTTTGCATACGGGGTTGGATCAAATGCAAAAACCTTGACGCCAAATCTTTCGATGACACCCAGATCAAAGCCTATGTCATCCCCAACTCCCAGCGAATACACCACTGAGTTTGCACCAAGCTCCTCGAAAACGTAGGTCCACTCCGCTGTCTTCACCGTTTCGAACTTCACGTCGGCCTTCAGCCACAACTCCTTGCCGCTTAAGCGTTTTAGAAACGTTTTGGCCGGCCAAAACCATGGCTGCCGTTTCATCCATCCCGAAGTTCTCACGTCGATTGCTACCTTATTAACATCTGTCCTTTACCCGCACAGCATAATGCTGTGTTTACCATTTGTACAAATCGCGACTGTTGCGTAGTCTGCGTGCGATGTTGCAGCAACTCGCCCGATTCTTACTTTGGCTAACAGGGTGGACACCTGTTGGGGAAATTCCGGACGAACCCAAGGCTGTGATTATCGCTGCACCACACACATCGAACTGGGATGGATTTGTGGGTTTGACGTACAAAGTTGCTGTCGGTCTGGATATCAGTTTTTTCGCCAAGCAATCGCTATTCTGGTTTCCTTTGGGCAAGCTTTTGCGTTGGCTTGGCGGCATCCCACTGGATAGATCGCGGGCTGGGTCAGCGGTCCAGAAGGCTATTTCGATGTTCGAAACCGAGGACAGCTTTTATTTCGCACTGGCACCGGAAGGAACACGTGCATTAAAGGGTGCCTGGAAGAGCGGCTTTTACCGAATTGCCATAGCGGCCAGAGTACCTGTATTTTTCGGTGCTCTGGATTACGGCAATAAACGCATCGGCATTACGGGCCGAATTGACCTGACCGGCGACGTCGATGCTGACCTTGCCGAGATCGCACAATTCTATGCAAGTATCGAAGGCCGCCGACCCGAGATGACTACCCCTGTGCGCTTTGCCGAACAAAAAAAAGGCCGCCTGTAGGCGGCCTTTTTGCTGTGCGCTGTTGCCTATTGCCAGTCTATTGATAGCGAAAGTTGACCTCGACACCTAATTGACGACCAGGTTTCATCGGTCCGGCAGTCCAGAGCCCCGCGATCGAAGTCAGGTTACCCCAATTCGCCTCGTCTTCGAGATTCTTGCCGTACAGTGAAACGCTCCATTTATCATCTGCCGAAAACCAGTTGACGCTAGCATTGGTACGACGCTGGTCAGCGAAAATCTCCGTATTGGCATCGTTGTACGGGTGTTCTTCACGAAAACTGTGATTTGCAGCAATATTGATCAGCCCGGAGCTCAACGGAAAATCCCACGAAAATCCGACGTTGTAATTTGTCGGCGCCAAACGCGGTAGTTCGTTTCCGATTAGTACATCGGTAGGCCCTAATACTCCAGCAAGCCGCAACGCCCCCTCGAACGCGGGAACGAACGGATTGAAATTATCGTACTCACCGTCTTGCCAACCATAGGACAGGTTGATGGAGAAATTGTCACTGAGCAGGGCAATGAAGTCCGCCTCAAATCCCTTGATCGTCACATCACCTGCGTTAATCGTCGCCTGCAAAACAATGACCTGTGGATCACCCATATTTAGCTCACGCTGCATATCCTTAATTTCGTTCTGAAATGCAGCGACGTTGAGGCGCATTCTGCCATCCCGAAAATCCGACTTGAAACCTAACTCAAAAGTGTTGTTTTCTTCTTCCTTGGTCGGTCCCGGCGGAATGACGTCGGGCCTGGCGTTTCGGAAATTGAAGCCGCCCGAACGGAAGCCCTTGGACCAAAAGCCGTAAAATTGGGTGTTATCGGACATACGGAACTGGGCGCCCAGCTTGGGTGTAATGTTGTCCCAGTCGCCTGATAAATCATCCATCGCACAATTAAAAGTAATGTTGTCAGAACATCCGCCGATGATGATCTGCGCTGATTTGCTTTCATCCGTGTAGCGTAATCCGGCAGTAATCGTCCACGCATCGCCAAGATGAAAGTCGTTGCTCCAGAAAGCACCGAAGTTCCTGGAATCCATGTCGCCGCCGAGCGCCGCACGCAGATTGACACCGAATGGAGCAGGACCTAGCGGTGGTGGCAACCAGATGTAGCGCGCCTCGCGATAGCTAACTTCCTGATCGAAATAGTAAAAGCCAATGACTGAGTCCCAATTCTCGCCGAATGATCCCGACCAGCGAATCTCGTTGCTTAGCTGTTTCTGGTCGGTATCGCCGGGTGCGGAGAAAATTGGCAGGTCTGTGCCGTCGATATCAGCGGCAGACGCTGCTGTCACCCTGCGGTAACCAAGAATATTGGTTAACGTGCCGTTGCCGACTTCGCCAATGTTTGTTTCAAGTACAGCCTGCGTCCAATCGATTTCAGTAAACCCGCTTTCGTCAGACGTGGTCGCAAAATCAGGTTGAGCTCCGGCGCGCTGCAGAGAAACGCTGGTCCATGGCGCCCCATCACCCTCTGTTTCGCCGTGCTCCAGAATTAATGTCCAGTCCATGGAATCCGACGGCGTCCAAACCAGGGTGGGCCGGAACATCCTGGTCCTTAGTCCGCCCACTTCCGAGCCATCAGCGGGTTGGATGTAGAACGGTTGTAAAGGATGTGGTGCCGGGCTCGAAGCGAGTTGCTGGTTCAAATTGTCAAAGTAGCCGGGGTCGTTATCATAATAAACGACGACTTTCGCGGCGAGCTTATCCTCGATGAGCGCACCTTCAATGGATGCGGCAATATTGACCTGCTCTTCGTCGGTCGTACCAAATCGTAGCCTGGTGCCATATTCGCCGTTCGGCCGTGCATTGCGCAGCACGACCGCCCCACCTGTCACGTTCCGCCCAAACAACAATCCCTGCGGTCCTCGAAGGACCTCAACCGACTCAAGATCAAAGGTATCGATTACTGCGCCGTAAGTTGTACCCAGATAAATTCCGTCAACAAACAGGCCAACCGTTGGGTCGACCGACGGAATGGAACTGTTGATGCCTTGCCCGCGAATCGAAAAGTTTTGCACGCCAGGAAACGTGCCAACGGATTCGAGTTGCACGTTGGGCATGATGTAGCTCAGGTCTTCTATTTTCTTGACAAACAGCGCCTCGATTTGCGCCGCCCCGAATGCCGTAACGGCGACCGGCACATCCTGGACGGCCTCTGCTTCGCTGCGCTTTCGGGCCGTCGTAACGATCTCCTCAAGCAAAGCGCCCGCGGCACCCTCTTGAGCGAGTGCGGCTGCGGGTAGTGAAAAAACAACAGTTGCTGCTGATGCCAGCAATGTCGTGCTCGCTGCAAGCTTGAGTCTAGCGTTCAAGTCTTTGATTCCCCATGAAATAGTCACGATCATCCCTCATGCTTTTCTTATAGTATCGGCTAGCATACTGTTGTATGTGTACCAGCGCTAGCTGTGGAAAACCGATAAATGCCTTCTTTTCAGATTTTGGGCAAAAGTCTGAGCGATAGGCGCCAATCTTCATTAGAATCTGCCGCCTTATGCAAACACAAGACCCCCACAGGAGATCTATTCGCAGCTTCGTAAAGCGAGCGGGACGACTGACACCGTCGCAGCGAAAAGCGCTTGAAGAATTGTGGCCAACAATGGGACTTCGACACAGCCCCGATCTGCTTGACCTCGACGAGGTGTTCGCACGAGTGGCGCCGGTTGTACTTGAGATCGGCTTTGGCAATGGTGAGACACTCGTGCAGCAGGCCTTCGAGAACCCGGACAAGAACTACATCGGCATTGAGGTACACAAACCCGGTGTCGGCCATTGTTTGTTAAAGGCTCACGACGCGGGCATCGGTAATTTGCGACTGCTGATGCACGACGCGATTGAGGTGCTTAACTCTCAAATCCCGCTTGAATCACTGACCCGTGTGAATCTTTACTTCCCGGACCCATGGCCGAAGAAACGTCATCACAAACGCCGCATTGTGCAACACGATTTCTTAAATCTGATCGCGGATCGGCTTAGCACAAATGGCAGCTTGAACATCGCGACAGACTGGGCGGAATATGCGGAACACATTGATGACGTTGTTGGCCAGTCGAATCGCTTCACGTGCAGCGAGCGGCGCGAGCACGATGGCGAGCAGCCGCTTGACCGGCCACGCACCAAGTTTGAGCGGCGCGGCCTCAAGAAGGGCCACCGCATATGGGACGGGTGCTTCATTAAAGCACCTAATAACTGAATCGGCTTGCGCTTCCTCGCGGTTGATCTATAACTAGTAGAAGGACATAAGTTTTCGCGAGGGTATTTTCGAATGGCCATGCAATATCCCAACATCGGCAGCTGGTTTCGCCGGCCTGACGGGACCTTGTTCGAGGTCGTCGCGATCGACGAGGAAGACGGCACGGTCGAAATTCAGCAATTTGATGGCACCATCGGTGAAGTAGACATTGAAAACTGGCCGCGACTGTTACTGGTCGAGGTTAGCGCTCCGGAAGACTGGTCTGGATCTGTTGACATGGACCCGGATGACTACGTTGGCCGAAAGGCTGGCGATATGCCCGGTGGTTTTCATGACCCGTTGGCGTTTCTCGACAAAGGCTAGCCCATAGCTACATGCTATCCGGACCCGTTACAAACACGACTCCATCGCGCACCGATACTTCTACCGCTCGCAACGTTTTTCCTGCTCCTGGGCCGGCAAAGCAATTACCAGATTCAATTTCGTAAGTTGCGCCATGTGATGCACAGATAATCGCTTTCTTGTCTTTCGTCAGAAATTTGTTTGGCGACCAGTTAAGCGGATGGCCGACGTGCACGCAAAAGTTCTGGTAGGCGAATACGTCATCGCCCTGTCTCACTACGAATCCGCGGAAGGGCCAGTCGCCTTCTCCGATTGAAAACTCGCGACAGCCCGGGTCGTCGAGGTCATTAAGCCCGCCCACGGCTACCTCTAGCTCCGTCACTCCGCGATCTCTTCGTTCCATGGGGCGACTTTGAATAACAGCAACATGCCTGGTACTGCCATCACCGTGCAAAGCAAAAAGAAACTTGTCCAACCGATCTGTTCGACAATCAGCCCGGTAGTTGCATTAGCGAAGATCCGTGGGACCGAAACCAATGCCGAAAACAGCGCGAACTGTGTTGCCGCAAACGCGGGATTCGTTGAGCGCGCCATGAAAGCGATCAGCGCCGCCGAACCGAGGCCCACACCGAGGTATTCGAACGCTGTGGCGGCGCCCAACATCCACAAGTTGTTACCTATTTCTGAAAGCGCGGCAAAACCAAGGATACTGACAATCTGCACAACACCGAACATCCACAATGCACGATTGATCGAAAATTTGACCATCACCAGTCCGCCCGCCATGCCGCCAACGATTGCGGCAATAAGCGACGCGAATTTCGCGACCGTGCCAATTTGCGTACGAGTAAAGCCGAGATCAATGTAGAACGGTGTCTGCAGCGCAGTCGCCATGTTGTCGCCAAGTTTGTACAAAAACAGAAACGCCAACACCAGGACAGCTTCACGAAATCCAGCGCGGTCGATAAATTCCCGAAACGGCTCTAACACGGCTTCTCGCAATGTCCGCGGCGCCGCAGGGTGTCTGTCTGGCTCGGCGATCATTAAAGTCAGCAAAATGCCGATAATCATGAACGCCGCAACGATAACGAAGACCGTGTGCCAGGGAAGATGATCGGAAAGAACAAGTGCGAGAGAGCCCGGTACCAGACCGGCCAGCCGGTACGCCTGAACGTGAACTGCATTCCCAAGTCCGAGCTCGACATCGGGCAGCAACTCGCGGCGATAGGCGTCCAGCACCACATCCTGACTCGCGCTAAAGAATGCGACGGCCGCCGCCAGGTACGCGATGATCCAGATTGAGAATTCCGGCTTGAAGAATCCCATCGAAGCGATCGATGCGGCCAGCGCAAGCTGAGTAAGCAGCATCCAGCCACGTCGCCGCCCCAGAAACGGCAACGTATAGCGATCCATGATGGGCGACCAAATGAATTTCCAGGTATAGGGGAATCCGATGAGGGAGAAGAAACCGATCTCTGCGAGCCCGACGCCCTCAGATCTCAGCCACGCCGGCACCAGTTGAATCAGAATGTACAGCGGCAGACCCGATGTAAATCCCGTGAAGACGCAAATCAAGGTGCGTCTATTGAGGATTGCATCCTTAAAGGTCTGCTGCTGCATCAGCGCTTATAATCCCAGTCGTAATCTATGCTGATCGGCGCGTGATCAGAGAAGCGCTGGTCACGATAAATAGCCGTCCTGATAACTTTGTCATTCAGGCCTGGCGTTACCGCCTGGTAGTCGAGCCGCCACCCGACGTTGTTGTCCCAGGCGCGGCCGCGATTTGACCACCACGTGTACTGCTCGGGTTCCTGTTCAATTGTCCGAAACGCGTCCGTATACCGATACGCCCCAAATACCTCGTCGAGCCAGGCACGCTCTTCTGGCAGGCAGCCCGAGTTCTTTTGATTTTGCTTCCAGTTCTTGATGTCGCCTTCCTTGTGCACGATATTCCAGTCACCGCAGATGACGTATTCGGATCTGCGCCGCTGCAATTTTTGCAAATGATCACCGAACGAATCAAGGCAGCGGTATTTTGCTTCCTGGCGAACATCACCGGATGATCCCGATGGCAGGTACAGTGAAACAACATTGATGCCGCCCAACTGCACCTCCAGATAACGACCTTCGTTATCAAATTCGCTGTCGCCATAACCGCGAATTACTTTTTTCGGTTTGTGCCGCGTATAGATGGCCGTACCGCTGTAACCCTTCTTCTCGGCATCCTCGTAATAGCAGTGATATCCGCTTGGTGAAAATACTTCGTCGGTCAACTGGTGAACTTGCGCCTTAGTTTCCTGGATGCAAACGACGTCAGCTTTTTGCTGCACCATCCAGTCGAAAAAACCTTTACGTGCCGCCGCTCGAATACCGTTGGCATTGAGACTGATAACGCGAAACAATTCCCCACTCCTGTGTCATACTCCGGTCCGAAAATGAACCGGGCGCGCTTATCATACAGAAGCCCCGAAGAAGGCGAAGCAGATGCGAGGATACAAGAGAGAGTTCATCGATCTGGCGCTGGAGCTTGGTGTGCTTCGATTCGGAGAATTCACACTCAAGTCTGGCCGGGTAAGCCCGTACTTTTTTAATGCTGGTCTGTTTAACACCGGTTATGCGGCCGCAAAACTTGGACGGTTCTATGCAGCCGCCATTGCCGAGTCGCGCGTCCGCTTTGACATGCTTTTCGGGCCCGCCTACAAAGGCATTCCACTGGCAACACTCGCCGCCGCCTCTCTTGCCGAACAGCACGACGTCGATGTCCCGTATTCGTTCAATCGCAAAGAAGCAAAGGCGCATGGTGAAGGTGGCAGCATCGTCGGTGCGCCGCTTTCCGGTAGCGTACTGATTGTCGATGACGTGATAACAGCCGGCACCGCAGTTCGTGAGGCTTACCAGATTATCTCGGCGGCAGGAGCGCAAGTCGCCGGACTGATTATTTCTCTTGACCGGCAGGAGCGCGGCCAGGGGCCGTATTCTGCAGTACAGGAGCTGAAGCAGTCGCTGGGCGTTCCGGTCATCAGTATTGTGCAGCTGGATGATTTGATAGACATCCTCGAAGAATCAAGCGAGTACGAAGAGTTTCTGGAGCCCGTTCTTAGCTATCGCAAGCAGTACGGCGTAATTTCTTAAGTACTTCAAATATTGCACCGTGACAGCTGTTTACAGGCGCCGGCGCTGCATCTAAGCTGCAATAACGAGAACCAGTCCCCAGTCCGGGGCCCGATTTGGTGGCATATTCGTACAATGCGGAAATTGATAATTACCAGCATGCTGCTGCTCCTGCTTCCTCTTGTTGCCGGAGCGCAGGAAACCAAGGTCTACCGTTGGGTGGACGCCGAAGGCGTTGTGCATTACGGCGACAGCATTCCACCCGAGTTTGCGGAGTATCCCAAGGATGTGCTCAATGACCGCGGCGTGACCGTCGGCAATCTCGAAGGTAAAAAGACCGAAGAGCAACTGGAAGCCGAACGCATTGCAGAAGAGCGCCGTGTCGTACTTGAAAAACAACACCGTGAAGACCGGGCATTGCTCGCCACCTATTTAACCGTGGAAGAAATTCTGTTACACCGCGACCGTCGCGTCGAGTTATTCCAGGCGCAGGCGCGAGTGACTGAGCTATACCTCAGCAATCTTGAGCTGCGGCTCGAAGGTCTTCGCAAAGACGCCTCCAGATTCCAGCCTTACAACGCTGACCCGGATGCGCCGATGATCCCGGAGTCGCTGAACAAAGACTTGCGACGCACGAAAGATACTATTGCTCGGCACAAACGCAATTTGCAGAAATTCAGGTCCGACGAGAAACAGATCATTGATCGCTTCGATGGTGATATCTCACGCTTCAAGACTCTCAAGGGTATAGTTGAAGCACGATCCGGTAATTGAGTCTAACTTCTTCCGGAATGTCCGAATCCGCCAGCGCCTCTATCGCTGACATCAAACTCTTCGACAAGCTTTAGCTCGACCTGCTCGACAGGCACGAATACCATTTGAGCAATTCGCTCGGCCGGCTGCACTTCATAAGCCGATGAACTGCGATTCCAGCACGAAATATATACCTGGCCCTGATAGTCCGAATCAATCAGGCCCGTGAGGTTGCCAAGCACCAGCCCGTGTTTGTGACCCAGGCCGGAGCGCGGCAGTAGAACGGCGGCCAACGCGGGATCTGATACGTGAATCGCTAGTCCGGTAGGTACTAGCACTGTCTCGCCTGGCGCGACGGTGATTGCTTCATCGATGCACGCACGCATGTCCATGCCGGCAGACCCGTCTGTCGCATAATGAGGTAATGGAATAGTGTCCCCGACCCGAGGGTCGAGTATTTTCAGTTCGATGGATCGCAAGTGCCGGAGTCCTTCAGTCGTTATTTGAGATGATACTCAACCTGGGTTGGGTTTCGGGGCCGCGCACAGCATAGAAGTGTTCAGCCGCGAGCTCAATCAAATTACGAGCAAGTTCAACTTTCGACGAGGTCGGAAAGCTTCGCTCACCGCCGTTCCAGAGTACGGTTGCCGCATTGTCATCACGATCAAAACCACAATCCTGCCCAACACGATTGGCAACGATCATATCGAGTTTCTTCTTCTCGAGTTTGCCACGAGCATACTCGGCAAGCTTCTCAGTTTCCGCCGCGAAACCGATGGTAAAGGGTGCGGCGTCGAGAGCAGCTACGGACGCCAGAATATCCGGGCAGCGCGTCAACTGAAGTGTCATCGATTCATCATGCTTCTTGATCTTCTGATTGGCGATGGCGGAAGGGCGATAATCGGCGACGGCGGCGGCGGCGATGAAAATATCGGCTCCGCGAATCGCTTCGTGGGTCGCCACAAACATATCTTTCGCTGACTCTACCCTGATAATTTCCAGCCCTGGCGGTTCCGGCAAATTGACCGGCCCGCTGATGAGCACAACATCGGCGCCCTGCGCTGCGGCTGCGCTCGCAATCCCGTAACCCATTTTTCCAGAGCTGCGGTTCGTGATGTAACGAACCGGATCGATCGCCTCGCGCGTCGGACCAGCCGTCACTACAACCTTTCGCCCCTCAAGCAATCCCTGGCCTTTGCCACCAGTGAGATTGAATACAGTTGCCGCTATTGCGTCCGGCTCGAGCATGCGGCCCGCGCCTTCCTCGCCACACGCCTGTGACCCAATGCCGGGACCCACGATATGTATGCCACGCTCCTCGAGGACCGCACGATTCGCCTGGGTCGCCGGGTTATTCCACATGACATGATTCATGGCGGGCGCCAGCGCTATCGGCGCTTCTGTCGCCAGGCAAATCGTTGTCAGGAGATCGGGTGCTGCGCCGCTAACAATCCGTGCCATTACTTCGGCCGTCGCCGGCGCGATCAGCACGACATCCGCCCAGCGAGCGAGTTCGATATGGCTCATCGCTGCCTCGGCCTCTTTGTCCCAGAGATTGGAACGAATCGGCTTTCCCGACACCGCCTGCAACGCCGTGCCCGTCACGAATTCCTCGGCAGACGCTGTCATGACGATCTGAATTTCGGCGCCACGCTCGCGCAGGCGCCGGACGAGATCCGGTGCCTTGTATGCGGCGATTCCGCCGGTAATTCCGAGGACAATATTCATTCAACAAGCTTAGCCCGTAGCGGCCGGCTAATTCCAGTCAATCGGGGCATCCACAGCAGAATGATTAGTTGTAAGGAAATAACGTCGGGCTGCAAAAGGCTACTTTTGCTTGCCTGCGACTGCCGCTGTAAAGACGACATCCGTTGAGCTGTTCAAAGCGGTCTCTGCCGAATCCTGCAGAACACTGACGACGAACCCAACGGCAACGACCTGCATCGCGATATCGTTGGATATGCCGAACAGGCTGCAACTCAGGGGAATCAGAAGTAGTGATCCACCAGCGACGCCGGATGCGCCACACGCCGACAGTGCTGCTACCAGACTCAACAACAGCGCCGTGGCCAGGTCCACGTGAATGCCAAGCGTGTGTGTTGCTGCTAGCGTCAGCACCGTTATGGTGATCGCCGCGCCACCCATGTTGATCGTGGCGCCCAGTGGAATGGAAACCGCGTAAGTATCCTTCTCCAGATCGAGGCGCTCGCACAACGCCAGGTTGACCGGAATGTTCGCCGCCGAACTTCGAGTGAAAAACGCCGTAACACCGCTCTCGCGGAGCGCGGTCAGCACCAGTGGATAGGGGTTCTTCCGCGTCTTGATCCAGACAATCAGCGGATTAATCAGCAATGCCATGATGAGCATGCTGCCCAATAATACGGACAAAATTTGAGCGTAGCCGCCAAGCGCCGATAACCCGGTTTCGGCGAGGTTGCCGGCGACCAGGCCAAAAATTCCGATCGGCGCCAGTCTGATAACGATACGAACAATGTGCGTCACCGCGTCCGCGGTATCGGCGAGCAACTGCCGCGTGGAGTCTGCGGCGTGATGCAGAAAAATTCCGAGCAGCACACCCCAGACGAGTATGCCAATGAAGTTTCCCGTCAGAATGGCATTGACCGGGTTATCAACCAGCTTGTTCAGCAAGCCGCCGAGAACTTCAGCTATGCCTTGCGGCGCCGTTGCTGTGACCTCGGTAACTTGCAGGGCCAGAGTGGTCGGAAACAACGTACTCATCGTTACTGCGAGCAACGCAGCACTGGCTGTACCGATGAGATACATGACAACGATCGGCCGCATTTGGGATGTATGACTGACGCGCCGATTCGCAATTGCGGAAGCCACCAGCACCAGGACAAGGACGGGCGCAACTGCTTTTAGAGCACGCACGAACAGATCGCCGAGTAGCATTGACGCCTTGGCCGTATCCGGCGAGATCTGCGACAGGGCCACGCCGGCGACAATGCCTATCCCGATCTGCATTACCAGGCTGCCGGACGTTACGCGAGCGACTATAGATTTCCCTGTCATTGGTTCATCCTGTAATTGGAGTCCTCGCAATATACACCGTGAGCCAGTCGCGTTGCTCGTTAGCATTGCTTAGGTAAATTAGGACATCAACCGCAGATTGACGGCTTGTAGAAAATCAGTGCCGGGCGGCAACATACCGCTGTGAAAAGCGTCACTGACAAGGATAGTTCAGACGTCGAGCTGCTAGCCGCGATTATCGGAGCAGGTCTCGCCGCCGATACCGGGCATAAAGCGGCCATGCATCTCCTGCGCCGCTTCGGCAGCCTCAGGTCCATGCTGCTGGCCAGTAATGCTGACCTCCTGGCTTGTCGCGGTATTGGACGGGCGCGCCTCGGCGCTCTCAGGGCATTACCCGAATTGGCGCGTCGCTACTTCAATGAGTCCTTACCCTGCGGGGAGACTATCCGGAGTCCTGTCGATACCGCGTCGTTCCTGAAAGCTCGCATGCAGCACCTCGATCACGAGCTATTCTGTTGCATTTATCTCGACAACCGCCATCGGGTACTTCGTTTCGATGAGCTCTTCCGCGGCACCATTGATGGCACGTCAGTCTATCCACGAGAGGTGGTCAAAGAGGCGTTGAGCGTCAATGCGGCAGCGGTCATTCTCGCTCACAATCATCCCTCCGGTGTCGCCGAGCCCAGCCAGGCTGATGAGCGCATCACCAGGCGCCTGAAATCAGCCCTCGAACTGGTCGACATTCGACTGCTGGATCACCTGATCGTGGGTGACGGGGCGGCGACCTCACTCGCCAGCCGGGGATTGCTCTAGACCAACGTAACAAAAGGCCCGAATGAGCGCTTGTATTGCACCGATCACACTGGTATAAAGTCTCGCTCCCTGCCCACCAATCGCGGGCAACTTTTAGTAAAATCAGAGACTTACCCATGTCCAAGGTATGCCAAGTGACGGGGAAACGGCCGCAATCAGGCAATAATGTTTCTCACGCACATAATAAAACTCGTCGCCGCTTCCTGCCGAACCTGCAGAGCAAGCGTTTTTGGGTCGAATCCGAGAAGCGTTTCGTACGTCTGCGCATTTCTCACAAGGGCCTCAGAACAATCGACAAGCACGGTATCGAGAAAGTTCTCGCTGACCTGCGTGCCGATGGCCAACGCGTTTAGTCGCTGGAGGATTGAGATATGCGTGACAAAATCAAACTCGTTTCCAGCGCTGGATCCGGCCACTACTACACAGTGACCAAGAACAAGCGCCTGCATCCTGAAAAGATGGAGACCAAGAAGTACGATCCGACCATTCGGAAGCACGTGCTTTACAAGGAAGCAAAGATCAAATAGTCGTTCGTTAAGCGAACCACTGGAAAAGGCCCGGTATTCCCGGGCCTTTTTTTGTGAGGCACAATGCAGGATGCCTGAATTACCTGAAGTTGAGACCAGTCGGCGGGGTATCGAGCCCCACATTTTGGACACGCGTGTCGAGCGCGTCATTGTTCGCAATCGCAATCTGCGCTGGCCGGTATCCAGGATTCTCGATCGTAAACTCCTCGGCGAGACGATTACGTCCGTCACCCGGCGCGCTAAATACCTGCTGATCAATACCAATGGCGGCACCGCCATATTGCACCTGGGAATGTCCGGCAGTGTCTATATCGTTGATCGCGACACGCCGGCGGGCATTCATGATCACGTGGACATCGACTTCGACTCTGGCAAGACAATGCGGTTTCGCGACCCTCGGCGGTTCGGGTCTCTGCACTGGAGCAAAACCCCACTCCAGCACAAGCTACTAAAGTCCCTCGGGCCAGAGCCGCTCGCAGACGATTTTGATGCGAAATTCCTGTGGGGGAAATCACGTGGTCGGCGAGTCAGCATCAAGCAATTCATCATGAACGCGCAGGTTGTTGTCGGTGTTGGCAACATTTACGCAAGCGAAGCGCTTTATCTCGCTTGCATCAACCCGCGTCGGGCGGCGGGTCGGATTGCGTTACGGCGCTATGAACTGCTCGTCGGCGCCATCAAAGATGTGCTCACAAGTGCCATAAAGGCGGGCGGCACGACGTTACGCGATTTTTATGGTGGCGACGGTGAGGCAGGCTATTTTCAGCAACAACTGGAAGCGTATGGCCGGGAGAACGAACCGTGCAGGCGATGTAACACGCCCATTACGAGCATCGTGCAGGGCCAGCGCTCGACCTATTATTGCAAGCAATGCCAGACCTGATCAGACCCTGCCAACCTTCTGAAGCAGCGCGTCTCTTACCTTTGGCGACACGAACTCGGAAATATCACCGCCAAGAGTCGCCACTTCCCGGACCAGCGTTGAAGAGATAAACGTGTATTTATCTGTAGGCGTCAGGAAGGCGGTTTCGACCTCCTGAGTCAGATGCCGGTTCATGCTTGCCAGCTGAAATTCATACTCGAAGTCGGACACTGCGCGTAATCCGCGGACTATGACTGCCAGGCCGTTATCGTGCGCAAAGGTAATTGTCAGGCCTTCGTAACCGGCAACCTCGACGTTGTCGATATCGGCCAGCGTCTGTCTCGCAAGCTCGACTCGCTCGTCAAATGAAAACATTGTGGTTTTAGTGCCGGTATCCGCTGCGACCGCAACGACCACCTTGTCGTACAACTTCGCCGCACGTCGAACGAAATCTTCGTGACCAAGTGTTATCGGGTCGAACGTACCCGGATACATTGCAGAAACCGTCATGTCTTAAGACTCCCCTCGTGCGTAATTTTTCGCCAGGACATAGCGGACTTTCCCGGCCGTCTTGTTCTTTATTTCCTGCCAATTCTCAGGCAAACGCAAATCCGGCTGATCTCTGTCCAACTCAACGTAAACTCTGGCGTCGTCAGCCAGCCATTGCTGCTCTGCCAACAGTCTACACAATTCATGCTGCAGATCTGCCGCAAAGGGCGGATCGATAAAGACGATATCAAATGCCTCGACTCTGGTTCCGGAAAGATACTCCTTGGCACCTGTGTTCAGGACGTCGGCGCCGGCCGCTGAGAGAGAGGCAATATTGGCCTGCAATACCCGGGTTGCTGCGCTCGAGCGCTCGACGAATACTACCCTTGATGCGCCACGGGACAGAGCCTCCAATCCCAGCGCTCCGGTCCCCGCGCAAAGATCGAGACAGCTCGCACCGTGAATAACGGGAGACAGCCAGTTAAACAGCGTCTCTCTTATGCGCTCGGATGTCGGGCGCAATCCGGGCACATCGGCTATCTCTAAAAGGCGACTGCGCCAGTTTCCCGCTACAATACGCAACTGTCCCGTCTGGGACTTTTTCTTGTCTGCTTTATTGCGAATGACCATAGCCTGTGAACGTATAGCGATGTTTGGAAAAAAAGAAAAGCCCGAAGAGCGTAAAAACTTCATAAAGCGACTCCGTGCTCGCATTAACAAGGGCGACAGCTGGCTTAGTTATGATCTCGCAAACCTGGTACCGGGTGGCGAAATTGATGCGGACGTCCTCGAAGAACTCGAGTCCTTGCTGGTAATGGCCGATGTCGGTGTCGACACAACCGAACTGATAATTGGCGGTCTCGAAAAGAGCCTCGCGCGCAAGGAGTTGAGGGATTTGTCGGCACTTCGAGAGGGTCTCGAGCGCTCATTACTCGATATCCTGCAACCAGCCGAAAGGCCTTTGCTCATCGACAAACCCGATGGACCGTTTGTCATTTTCATGGTCGGCGTTAACGGTGCCGGAAAAACGACCACTATTGGCAAAATGGCGCGTCATCTTAAAGACAACGGTTATTCAGTTATGCTCGCTGCTGGTGACACCTTTCGCGCGGCGGCGGTGGAACAGCTACAGGCGTGGGGCGAGCAAAATAACGTAGCCGTTATTGCCCAGCAATCCGGAGCGGATCCGGCGGCGGTCATTTATGATGCCTGGCAAGCGGCAAAAGCCCGCAACATTGATGTATTGCTCGCGGACACGGCGGGCCGCCTTCAGAATCAGGTAGGTCTCATGGACGAGCTTAAGAAGATGAAGCGCGTCGTCGGACGCCATGATGAAACGGCGCCGCATGAGATCATGCTGGTGCTCGATGCGAGCCAGGGACAGAACGCGTTGGAACAGGCAGAGAAATTCCACACAGCCCTTGGCCTTACCGGCATCACGGTAACCAAACTGGACGGCAGCGCCAAGGGTGGCATCCTGTTTTCCATAGCAAGTCGCTTGCAAGTGCCGGTACGTTTTATCGGAATTGGCGAAGCCGTCGACGACATGCAAACGTTTCGCGCTAGAGAATTCATCGACGCGTTGCTTGCGTCGGGCAACCAGGACCAGTAATTCAGATGATCCAACTCGATAACGTAACCAAGCGATTTCCCGGCGGGCAAGAAGCGCTTTCGGGGCTCAGCTTGTCCGTCGATAAAGGAGAGATGGTCTTCGTCACAGGCCATTCCGGGGCGGGCAAGAGCACCTTGCTGCGACTGATTGCGCTGATTGAGCGCCCAACGAGCGGCGAGGTCGTTGTCGACAATCAGAATACCCGGCGCGTGAAACGGCGCAAGATTCCGGCGTACCGACGACAAATCGGCATGGTCTTTCAGGATCACAAATTGCTGTACGATCGCCCCGTCTTCGACAACGTCGCATTGCCACTGATTATCGCCGGCGTCAGTCACCGCGACGCGGGCCGACGGGTACGTGCAGCGCTGGATCAGGTGAGTTTGCTGCACAAGGAAAAGCAAAGCCCGCAAACCTTGTCGGCCGGCGAACAGCAGCGTGTGGGTATAGCCCGGGCGATCGTAACGCGACCAAAAGTATTGATAGCCGATGAACCGACCGGAAATCTCGATCCCGATCTGTCGCTTGAAGTCATGAGAATTTTTCGGCGCTTCAATGAGGTCGGCGTAACCCTGTTAATCGCGAGCCATGACATATCGTTGATCGATCGGTTGGGTTGCAGGCGTATTGCGCTCGAGGACGGGCGGCTGCAACAGGAGGCCGACCAGTGGCAGTGACTCGTAATTCCGATGCAGTCGCGCCGATACGCTCGTCGAGTGCGTTTTCCATTTGGCTGACGCGCCACGCCAGCACCTCAATAGGTGCGTTGGGCCGCTTGTCACGACAACCGTTCGCGAGCCTGATGATCGTACTGGTCATCGCGGTGACGCTCGCACTACCTGCGGCGATCAATGTCGTCGTTAAAAACGCGCAATCCGTCAGCGGCAATTGGGATGATGCGCTCGATTTTTCCGTCTACTTGAATCTCGACATTTCAGTTAGCGAAGCCGAGGGCCTTGCGCGCCTGATAGGCCAACGTGCCGATGTTGAGTCCGTTAATTTGGTCACGGCGGAAGCTGCGCTGGCTGAGTTCAAGCAGCAGTCCGGTTTCGGTGAGGCGCTCGACCAACTCGGTGACAATCCCTTGCCACATGCTCTCGTTGTTCGCCCGAGTCCAGGGAACAGCAGTGCGTCGCTGACGTTATTGCAGGAAGAGATCGACAATCTTCCGGAAACGGAGCTGGTGCAGGCCGACACAGAGTGGGTGCAACGTTTTCACGCCATTCTCGATATTGTGCGACAGGCGATCGTTATTGGCGGCGCGCTGCTCGGCATCGCTATCGTGGTGATCATCGGCAATACGATTCGTCTCGACATCGAGAATCGGCGCGAGGAAATTGAGGTCACCAAGCTCATCGGCGCGAGCAATGCGTTTGTTCGCCGTCCGTTCCTGTGGACCGGCTTCTGGTATGGACTGCTGGGCGGGACTTTCGCGTTGGCGTTGGTGCAATATGGATTGCATTTGCTGAAAGAGCCGCTGGCCCGCCTCGCCGGGCTTTATCAGGGCAGCATTTCGGTGGTAACACTGACTTCAAGCGAAAGTGCCGCAATTCTGGGTGTCGCGATATTCCTGGGCCTGTTGGCCTCCTGGGTCACTACCGCCCGTCATATGCGACGGATTGAGCCCCGCTGATTGAACATAACGCATCGTATTTTTTAGGCTAAATAGCTGGTTTTTATAACTATATTCCCAAACAACCACGGGAACTTCTTCCGTTTGTTAGCACTCTAACCCCCTGAGTGCTAAAATCCTTGGACACAAACGGAGCTTACACATGACAACCGCTTTATCGAAATCCAACTACGAACTCGCCCTCGCAGGACCTGTAGGTAGCCTTGATGGCTATATCCAGGCTGTCGGCGGCATTGATGTTCTGAGCAAGGAAGACGAGCAGGCGCTGGCCCATCGCTTACGCGACGACGAAGACCTCGACGCGGCACGCGATCTCGTTATGGCGCATCTGCGTTTTGTCGTCCATATCGCCAAAGGATACACCGGCTACGGCTTGCCCCTGAACGATCTGATTCAGGAAGGCAATGTCGGCCTCATGAAGGCCGTAAAACGCTTCGACCCCGGCTACGACGTTCGCCTGGTGTCATTCGCGGTGCACTGGATCCGTGCCGAGATACACGAGTTTGTTCTCAAGAACTGGCGCATTGTGAAAGTTGCGACAACTAAGGCACAACGAAAGCTGTTCTTTAATCTTCGCAAGAAGAAAAAGACACTGGCCTGGTTGACCGATGCGGAGACCAGGGCGGTTGCTAAAGACCTCGGCGTCAAACCTCAGGAAGTCACCGAAATGGAGAAACGCCTGCACTCTCGAGATGCGATCTTCGACCCAACGCCTGACCTTGATGACGAGCGCAACTTCACACCGGCTGCGTACCTGCCCAGCCCGGACGCTGATCCTGCCAAACAGGTTGAAGCAACCGACTGGAATGACGATGCAAGCACACGAATGACGGCCGCACTGGATGTTCTGGATGACCGTAGCCGTCGTATTCTCGAAGAACGCTGGCTCACAGAAGACAAGATGACTTTGCACGAGCTTGCTGCTGAGTACGGCATCTCGGCAGAACGCATCCGTCAGCTCGAAGTTAACGCCATCAAGAAACTCAGGACCGCGATGGCCGCGTAGGAAGCGCCCTGCGCGCGACTGACAGCACGCTGGATTTAAAGGCCGCTCGGAGAGCGGCCTTTGTGTATCTGGTGGTTCAGTCGCGGCGAGGGCGCCGCCCCTACGAAAAGACCTTACTGCGATAGCGGATATGACCCCCGTCCTCGACGCCATGCGGATCCTCATGCGTCCAATGCACCAGCCCACCCAGATCATTCCACTCGTACATGCCGCGTACGAAGACCCGGTCGCCCATGCCAAGGGGCACACGTTTCGCCAGGTCGATGTTATGTGCGATCAGCAGCGTGCGGCGATTACCGATATCGATAATGAATCGCTGATGCCGTAAGCCCTCATTATCATCAGACAGCAGACGCCTCACGAAGCCAGTAACTTCGATCCAGCTTCCATCATCGCTTTTCTTATAAGGATCACTCATCAAATGCCCTTGTTGTTGTTATTGGGCAGACAGACCTAGAGTGCCACAAAAAACGCGGCAAACCATCTCTGGTTGCCGCGTTCTCGTTTTGCGATGAGAATTCTAGCCCTGCGTAACCGGCACCATCGTGATCTCAACTCGGCGGTTTGCCTGGCGACCAGCTGACGATGAGTTGTCTGCGATCGGTCGTGCCTCGCCCATACCCAGCGTAATCATGCGTTGCTGAATGACGCCCTGAGCGGACAGGTAGGCCGATACCGACGACGCGCGTCGCTGTGACAGTCCCTGGTTGTAAGAGTCGCTGCCCGTGCTATCGGTGTGTCCCGCAACCTCAACAACCGTTTGCTCGTATTGAGCAAGCACCTTGCCGACAGAGTTCAGCACATTGAAGAACGCCGGGCTCAAATCCGAACTGTTTGTCGCAAACGTTACGTTCCCCGGCATGTTTAGCGTGATGTTGTCACCATTTCGGGCGACACTAACGCCAGTACCTTCAAGTTCCGCACGCAGCTCGGCTTCCTGTTTGTCCATGTAGTAGCCAATCGAACCACCCGCCAGGGCGCCAATCCCGGCTCCGATCAAAGCGTGCTGACGACGCTCAACTGCATCATCACCAGAAATAAGTCCAGCCACAGCACCTGCTGCCGCACCGATTAGCGCTCCCTTGGTGGCCGAACTCGTCTTTTCCTCGCGCGTGTACGCGTCGAGAGTTTTACAACCGCTCACAAAAACCGTCATGACGGTCATCGCGAGAATAAGCTTGTGAGATCTGATATTCATGATCTTTCCTCTGGCTAATGTTTTCTAGGGTGCATTGTATGCGTCCGTTACCTGAACACAGACTTAATTGACGCACTTATGTTCACAAAAGTCACTCCAATTTGCCGTACTGTGGACTACGTCACAAGCTGTGTGCTCAGCATGTAGAATAACCCACCCATCCTGCGAGATTGCACCGTGACTGATATCGACGAATGGCTGACTCGCTATGAGCATGCCCACAAAACACTTCGCAACCCGGTGGTCTACTGGGCCGCCGCACCGATGGTCGTGGTGGGAATGACGGGCTTGTTGTGGGGCCTGCCGATTCCTGCCGAGTTCTTCAAGATTTCACCCTTGTTGAACTGGGGCAGCGCATTCCTGATGGTCACCGCGATTTACTACTTTATCATTTCTCTATCGCTTGCGATCGGCTTGCTGCCATTTCTGCTTGGTCTGGCGGCAATTCAGCTGTGGCTGGAGAACTCTGGCTATTCTGTGACCGGGGTGACCACGGCCTTGCTAACCGCCGGAATTGTGGGATTGGCTTTGGGGCGGGGCGATTCGCTGCGCGCTATACTCGAAGACCTGCAACTCATGATGCTGGGGCCGGCCTGGCTATTGTCCGTGATGTATAAACGTTTTGGCATCCCCTTCTAGCCGGATAGAATCGACACCCTCAGGACCTCCCATTTACTTCCCCAGGATTACGCCCGTGAGCAGCAAACTCGACCCCATTGACCTTTACGACCTTCGTTCCGAACTGAGCGAAGACGAAGTCATGGTTAAAGACACTGTCGGTCGCTATGTCGATGACAAAGTTATCCCCCTGATGCGCGAGGCTTTCGAAAGGCATGCGTTTCCACGCCATCTGATCGGCGAAGTAGCGGAGCTTGGGCTGCTGGGTAGCTCGATTGAAGGCTACGACTGCGCCGGACTCAATAGCGTCAGTTATGGGCTGATCTGTCAGGAACTCGAGCGCGGCGATAGCGGGCTGCGCAGTTTCGTGTCCGTGCAAAGCAGCCTTGTTATGTACCCGATTCACGCCTACGGCTCCGAGGAACAAAAGCAACGCTGGCTGCCGGCGATGGCGCGTGGCGAGGCGATCGGCTGCTTCGGTCTCACCGAACCACAGGGTGGCTCGGACCCCGGCAATATGAAGACGCATGCAAAACGCGATGGCGATGACTGGATTCTCAATGGCTCCAAAATGTGGATTACGAATGCCACAATCGCAGACGCAGCTGTTGTCTGGGCCAAGACTGACGAAGGCATCAAGGGCTTCATCGTTGAGAAGGACATGCCGGGTTTCGAAACGCAGGAAATCGAAAATAAGTTTTCACTCCGCGCATCGGTTACGGGTGCGTTATTTTTCAATAATGTTCGCATACCTGAGGCGAATGTTTTGCCGGGTGTATCCAGCTTGAAGGGACCGCTCAGCTGTCTGACTCAGGCCCGCTACGGCATCAGCTGGGGCGTCATCGGCGCTGCTCAGGCTTGCCTGAATGAAGTCCTTGAATACACGCAGGACCGCATCCTGTTCGGACGACCACTGGCAAACACGCAGACTATTCAGCTTCGCATGGCGGAGATGGCACGCCAGATTACGACGGCGCAGTTGTTGTCACTGCGCCTTGGTCGTATCAAGGACCGGGGCCAGCTGAGCCCGACACAGGTGTCGCTGGCAAAATGGAATAACTGCCGTGCAGCACTCGACATCGCACGTGACGCGCGCGACATCCTCGGCGGCGCCGGCATCAGTGCCGAGTACGTTCCGATCCGTCACATGCTAAATCTCGAAAGCGTCATCACCTACGAGGGCACGGAGACTGTGCATCAGCTCATTGTCGGCAAGGAACTCACTGGAGTAAATGCCTTCTGATGATGCGCGACGGTGACCGTCCCTGACCGCCAAAGAGTCCCGCCACTTTGACGGGACTCAATATGCACGGCGTTGCTTGTTCTCAGTTGCAACTTGCGGCGCGAACACCGACCGCCAAATCGGCGCCGAACCAGTCTCCACTATTGTCAGATGCGCGATCGAATTCCGCCAGTGACAAGATGATCACATTACTATCCGGTGTTACCAGGAAAGTATCCTGGACCAGATCCGGGAACGTGATGGTTACGACATTGCCAACCTGGGTCCAGGTAGCCGTCTCAGAGCCGAGTGGATCGCTTGAATCCAATAGTCGGTTCGACGGTGCCAACGCCTCATAGAATGAGTCTGCTATCGACGTCAGCGTCACTTGAGCGCTGGTGAAAGTAACCTCAAAAATCGCGGCACCTGCGGAAGCGCCCATCCAATTACCATCGCCAGTTACCAGATCAGGGTCACCTGCGCCCACACCCGCCGACAGGTCGTATATGCAATAGGTGCTGCCATCGACGCTGGCTGGAACTAGCCTCGCTTGTTCCGTTTCGACGGCCGCAATACGAGCTGCGTTGTCATCAATCGCTGCAATCAACTCCTGCAGAGTACTGTTAACCTCGCCGGCAAGTGCCGGTGTGCCACTTTGAAATGTAGTGACATTGGTCGGGTTAACGGGATCGGCTGCAGCATATCCGAAGCCGGTGATCGTAAGGGTGGCAATTGCCAGTTGGAAAATTTTCATAATCAATATCCTTCGAATGTTTTGCTAGTCAAAATTTGATGTTCTGATTACTGCCAATTGGCACTGTCCCAATTGAAGTTGTCCCACAACGTGGAACCTGCGCAGGCATCACCCACCCCGTCTCCATCGGTGTCTTGTTGATCTGTATTTGCGGTCGTTGGGCAATTGTCGACGTCATCGGCAACACCGTCGTTATCGTCGTCTGAATCGGCGTTGTCGCCCACACCATCACCATCCACATCTGCTGTTTCATTCGGGTCTAGTGGGAAAGAATCTGCTATGTCAGCGACACCGTCGTTGTCATCGTCATCATCGGCGTTGTTGCCTATGCCATCGTTGTCGGTGTCAACTGACTCGGCAGGATCAAGCGGGAATGCATCGTTGGTATCATCCGTGCCATCACCATCGTCATCCGTATCGGCATTGTTACCAACGCCGTCCGCATCGGTATCAACAGTTTCGCTGGCATCAAGTGGAAACGCATCCACAGCATCATTCGCGCCGTCGCCGTCGTCATCACTATCCGCATTGTTGCCTATACCATCGCTGTCGGTATCCACCGATTCAGCGGGGTCGAGCGGAAACGCGTCATTTGCGTCGAGAACCTGGTCATTATCGTCGTCGTCATCGCAGACATTTCCATCGGTATCGGAATCAGTGTCGAGCTGATCGGTGTTCGCATCAGCAACGCAGTTGTCGAGATCATCTTTGATCGTATCGCCGTCGGAATCTGGAACTGTGGATGCCGGCATCGGATCGGCGCTCGCCGAACCGTCAGAAAGAGGCGCTGTATCAACGACTACGCCAGTGATCGTAATCTCGTCGGCAAGCACCGTTTCTATGTCTCCCACCAAAATGTTGGTGCCAGGGATCATCAGCAGTAGCGGGTCCTGCGTGATCGTCGTTGCGACGTCCGTAACGTCTGCCAAATCGGCCACTGGTACGCCACTTGCGTTACCATCGATGGTGCCGTCTGCCAGATCTTCTGCAAGCGCCGCAAGTACCAGGTCGTTGCTTACGGTGGACGCTGAGTTGTTGGCCAAGCTCTCGTCGGTCACCGCTTGTATCAACGCAGTAGCAGCTTCTATCGCTGTTCGATAACCCGCGACGGCGGTTTGTTCGCCGGCCAGATCCGTGTCCGCCGTTAGCAAGGGCGGCGTTGTGAATATGTCGACGCCGTCGAGCAAGGAAAAACCAAATGTTGTGGCGACTTGCTGCCCCGCCGCAGCGACTGCAGAAAACACCTCAGCATTACTTGTCGTACCGTCTCCATTGCCGCCGAAGACGCCAGTATTGTCAGCATTCGCAATCGCCACCGCTATCGCCAAGGTGGTTAGTGGAGAAGCGTAGATCGAGTCACCACCGGTCACACGACTTGCATCGACAACAGTTCGCATGATCGTCAACACGGGAGTTGCGCCTGTTGTTATGTCGAGAGTATCCGCGTCTGCGGTGAACTCAAGCAGAACGGGCCCGCTTGTTGTTTCGGGGATTTCTAATCCAATTATTGCGGCGGAAGCATCCGTTTCACCTGAGTCTATTTGCAAGCCCTTCCAGTCGCCTGCAGTTGCATCAATGGAGAAAATCGTAACTTGCGCGCCAGCCAACGGGCCTTTGACACCACCACCCATTAAGGGTATTTGTGTGACCGGCGGAGGGGGCACTATTGGGGGCGGAGTCGGTGTACTTGAGCCGCCGCCACATCCGGCAACCAGGAGTAGTGGCAGCACCACGCTAATGATTTTGGCAAATGGATGGTACATGTGTTTCTCCTTGAACCAAGAGGTGAGTCGCCAAACAAAATTGGCATATCGACTGTTTCGTTATCGCGGGTTGAGTGTACGAACGCTCTCTCGTGCGATGCATTACCCATATGGGCTAATTTCGCTTGGAATCACCGAGAGAATGCTTAAACTGTGACCGAGTTCTCGCAGGCGTTAGCTTGAATTCGAATTTGAGGAACTAATTTTGTCGCGATCCATGCACGATTTAATTTCGAGAACCTACGATCTCGCTTCTTTACAAATTTCAAAACATGAGTTGATGAGTGAGGTTGCCGAATTTTTTTCCGCACGCGCAGCGGCGCTGATCGCAAGCGCTACTCCGAATTCACCAGACCTGATTTGTTGCGGTGCGAGCAGAAAAATCGCCGGGGGCGATAACTTTATTCGCGTTTTGCGATCAAACCTGTCCCAGGCTGGTGTTGACCATCTGGTCGCGTCCAACCTCAACGCAAATCTGGACGAGCGCGACGGCCGCCGATACACGTTGTTATTGGATGCTGACACGGCATTGATTGATGGCCGCGATACCGGCAATGCCAGGGCAAAAGCGTTACTTCCGCACATTGTAAGATCGATGAACGTATCCGAATGGAGCGACAAGACTGCCCGCGTTGCCAGGCAGGCCGTCGGCCATTTGCGTAAGGAGCTAACTCCCGCCACGATCGTCCTGGACGAGACAAGTCGCATAGTGGACATAAACAACAAGGCGATTTTGCTACTTCAGTCTTGTAACGGCATCAAGGACGTTGGTGGTCGACTTGAAATGTCGGTACCCGCGATGGCGGGTCAACTAAGGGTGCTCCTAAGATCACAGCTCAACGACCCCAGGGCAGAACCGGTCTTTATGAATGTTAACGAGCAGGATGGATCGGAGAGCCTAACGCTGCTGTTGAAGCGCCGCGAAAACCCGACCCGTGGGGTGGTGATCTACGTTCGTTGCCTGCGTACGTCCTGTCTGATCGTACCGTCACAGATTATTCAGAAATTTGGATTGTCACCCAAGGAAGTTCGGCTGACCACCGGACTGCTTCAGGGCAAGTCGCTGGGAGAATTGGCGAGCGAATTTAGCGTTAGCCCGCATACTCTCAGAGCGCAGACAAAATCAGTTTTCAGGAAGACCAACGTAAGTTCGCAGGCGGCGCTTATCTTGTTGGTATTCGACGATCAATTATCGGTATTCGACCAATAATGCAGGTTGGGGTGATATGAGTTTCGATGAATCTTCGGCGGATGCCGGCGGTCAGGGGCACTGGGGGTTGATTGACCGAATTTATGAAACCGGACAAAGCCCCAAGTCCTGGCCCCTGTTGCTAGACAGTCTTTTCAATAGTTTCAGTTTTGGTGAAAGCATCGATTCTGCTGCAAGCACTGTGCCTGGGACGTCGTTGCAGGAATTGTGGCCGCATTTCGAACGTGCACTAGCGTTGAATAGTTACATCGATGAAGTCGCCAGCAATACAGCGGAAATGGCGCACGCGGACTTTCCCTACCCCCTGGTCCTGATCAATGACGCCTTTGATATCGTCTATCGAAACGCTGAGGGTGTACGTCCATTTCCTCCGCAGTCGGGCATCGAAGTAAATGGCCAGAAAGTTAGTATTACCAGTAGTGATGTTGCAAATCGACTGTCGGCATTCGTGCGGGCATCTCACGGAGGCAACCCCGACCGGACCGTTTCTCCACTGTGTCATGATGAGCAATCAAACAATCATTTAGTTGCAATTTCTCTGCCTCGAGAGCCCGGCCGCAACTTGGTAGCATTGGGCTGGCTTGACCCGGTCGATCAGGGCAGATTGACGACCGAACATTTTCGGCAGCTATACAATTTGACGGACGCGGAGTCTAACGTTTTGGACCTCATCCTTCGTGGACAAGAGACCGACGAGGTGGCGCATTCGCTTTCAATCGCGTCACCAACGGTTAGAGCGCATCTTAAGAGCATCTACAGAAAAACGGCCACCGCCGGAAAAAGTGATTTGATTCAAACGATCCGCTGCGGTCCAGCACTACTTCGCCGTTTCCTGGCACCGCGGACTGAAATGTATGCCGACACAAAGGAAGCTAAAAACCGCCGCAATCAGACCGTGCCTTTGTCCGATGGTCGCCAACTTGGGTTCGCGGAATTCGGCGCGCGCAATGGAACACCAATTCTACTGGTACACAATTTGATCGGGTCGCGCCTTCAATTGCCAACCGGCGAGGAAAACCTCATTGCCCAGGGGTCACGGTTGATAGTTCCGGATCGGCCGGGAGTGGGCCTTTCGAGCCCCCAGCCCCACCCTTCATTGCGACTCTGGAGCAATGATATCGGCGAACTCGCTGATCATCTGGGCCTGAATCAATTCGATATGGTTGGGTCGTCAATGGGCGCGATTTATGGGTTGGCGCTCGCACACAATCAACCCAATAGAATTAGACGATTCGCGATGGTCAGTTGTTTGCCGGAAATTGCAGGCGGAAAAATGACACGAAACATCTTGCCAAGTACCCGCCGCTTATTTCAGCTCGCACGCTACGCACCCTCTCTTCTCAAAACCATTTTGAGGTTTATCGTTCGCAAAGGACCGGACGCCTATCTTGATGAACTTGTCTGCGACCTGCCACAGCTCGATCAGCGACTTTACGAAGACCCGGCCTTTCATCGCATGATGGTTAGTGCGGTTAGAGAAACCCTGCGCCAGGGAGCGGCCTCCATTTTCGATGATATAAAAGTGATGGCGAACCCGTGGGGATTTTCACCAGAATCAATTCGGGTGCCCGTACACTATTGGCATGGTCAGGACGACACTATGGCACCCCATTCGATGGTACAGACGTTTGCAGACAGGATTCCGGATTGCACGCAACACCTTGTTGAAAAAGAGTCTCACTGGCTCTTGTTCCGGCAATGGAATGCGATTGTCGCTGAGTTGCTTCGCTAAGCGTCTCTTATCCGATGGCCAAGGGCGCAATGGAACCGCCAACCGCTGCAGTCTCGGGCTTGAGCTCGACACGCCTGCCGCAGAATAAAGACATGTGGCGCATCGCTGCGCCCATGATCATCTCCAATGTGTCGGTGCCGCTACTCGGCATGGTTGATACCGGCGTCACCGGACATCTCGAAAACTCTGCCTACCTTGGCGCCGTCGCTATCGGCGCCACTATTTTCACATTCATCTACATGGGCATGAATTTTCTGCGCATGGGGACAACAGGTCTCGCTGCACAGAGCTTCGGCGCCGATGACAATGATGGTTTGCGTGCCTCACTCGGGCAGGCGCTGATTGTCGGGCTCGTGATCGCATTACTCTTGATCGCGTTTCGGATACCGATCGGCGAGCTTGCTCTGAGTCTTCTCGGTGCCGATGCCGAGACACAGAGATATGCTGGCCAATACTTCTCGATTCGTATCTGGAGCGCTCCGGGAACGCTCGCTAACTACGCGCTTATCGGCTGGTTCATCGGCCTGCAAAACGCACGTATACCATTACTCATTTTCCTGACGATCAATGTTACGAATATTGCTCTTGATCTGTTCTTCGTCATTGCCCTGGGAATGAAAATTGACGGTGTAGCACTCGCGTCAGTCATCGCTGAGTATTCTGGCTTTCTTGTTGGCGCAGCCTTTGCCGTCTCTATTTTGAAAGCCCGGGCGGGCCACTGGCCGATTAACCGGCTTACGAGTATTACTGCCTACAAAGCGTTCTTTTCGATTAATGCCAATCTATTCGTTCGCACGATGGCACTCATGTTCACTTTGTCGTTCATCACCGCACGGAGCGCTCGTCTGGGCGGCCAGATTCTGGCCGCGAATGCTTTACTTCTTAACTTTCAGCACCTGACCGCTTTCGGCCTGGACGGAATAGCACACGCTGCCGAAGCAATGGTCGGCAAAGCCATTGGCGAAAAGAGCCGAGAGGCGCTCGTGCATTCTGTTCGGTTGACGCTCAAGTGGTCTGTGATTTTTGCAGCGGGATTTACAGCTGTTTACGTTTTCGCAGGACCGGTGATCATTTCGATCCTGACCGATCTACCGGACGTAAGGGAAACTGCTATTCGCTATCTACCCTGGATGATCGCATCACCACTCGTGTCCGTCTGGTGCTTTCTTTACGACGGTGTTTATGTCGGCGCAACGCGCGCGAAAGACATGCGCAACATCATGCTTTTCTCAACGGTCACCGTTTTCCTGCCCGCCTGGTATTTCTTGCAGCCGCTGGGTAATGACGGTTTGTGGCTTGCGTTCCTGCTGTTCATGGCGAGTCGTGGTGTCGGCATGCATTTAGGCTATCGGAAAAAAGTTCTGCAATCGCTCGCTCCGCGAAGCAACCGAAACTAGGAAGACGGCTCGCACAGATTGTGTGCAGAACGTCGTGCCCAAATGTAACTCAGCAGACCTGACAATAAATTTGCCGTCGCATAGGCCGCAAAGATGCCGGCAATACCGAACCATTGTCTACCGAGTATCGCCAACGGCAGATACAGGAGCATCATTCTGGTGACGCTGATATACACCGCTGGCATCGGTCGGCCCATGCCGTTGAACGCCGCGTTCATAACCATGACCACACCGTAGGCGCCGTAACTAAGCGGTGCTATCCAGAGAAACAATCGTGTGACATTGGTTACGTCCGGGTTTTGGCTAAACAAAGTCGGCAAAAAGTTGGCAGAAACCGCCAGCAGAAGCGCGATAAACACACCACTCGCCAGGCAGAACTGCGCGCACAATCTTAGGGACTCGAGAATGCGTGACTCTTTGCCTGCCGAGAGATTTTGCCCAACGAATGGCCCGATCACCGATGACAAGGCGTAATACAGAACCAGCACCAGTGACTCGATACGACTTGCGACGCCAAACCCCGCAACAGCGTCCGGTCCGTAACGCGCGATCATTGCGGTGATCAATGTCATTGCCACCGGAATTATGGCGTTGGTCCCTGCGGCCGGCAGCCCAACATGCAATATGTCGCGCCAGGACCTGCCGAGTTCTTCGGCATTCGGTTTGTTAAAGCTGACCATGTCCAGACGGTGTACCAGGAAATAAATTGTTCCTATGAACATCATGCCCCTGGCTAACAGGGCGGCTATCGCCGCGCCGTTCAGGCCCAGCGCCGGAATAGGCCCGATGCCGAAAATGAATATCGGGTCCAGGATCACGTTCATGAGCGCACCAGCGATCATCAGCTTACCCGGCAAAAGCGTATCCCCGGTTGCTCGCATATTGCTGGTGCCGACCATACCAACGACAAGAAACGGGATACCGCTGTAAAGAATGATCATGAATGTCCGAATCATCGGGATCATGTCCAGCGGCGCACCCAATGCTTTGAACAATGGATTGATCGTCAAAATGCCGATGCCGGCCAATATTGCGGTGATCATGAAAGACAGCAGCAAACTGTCTGTAGCCAGCCGTTTGGCGCGATCATGATCGTTAGCGCCGATGGCCCGAGCGACGACCGATGATGTGCCGGCACTTAGCCCGATCGCGACGCTCGTGATGATCATCAATATTGGATAACCGAAACTGAATGCCGCCAGCGCGCTGTCGCCAACCTTGCCGAGAAACCAGGCATCGATAATGGACTGCGCCATCATCATGGTGATGCCGAGCAACATGGGCACGGTCATTTTTGCAAGGTGTTGTCCAACCAACCCCTCGGTAAGTTTGGCTTTTCGGGATTCCATCAAATCTCTTGAGACTGCTATCAATACAGACTAAATTGTGGTGGCTAAGATTTAACCAGATAAATGTTGTCAGGCATAGCACGGGAGGCTGAATGGGGCTTATCGCCATTACACGCGAGGTAAATACGGCCATTGGTAGTTGCGAGCTAACTTTTTTGCAAAGAGGCAGTATCGACACCGCCCTTGCGGTGCAACAACATCAAAATTATCAATCGGTATTATCTTCGCTCGGCTGTGAGATCATCGTTGTGCCAACGGAGCCGGGTTTGGCAGATTCGGTCTTTATCGAGGATACCGCGATAGTTCTGGATGAGATTGCAGTGTTGTTGCGGCCGGGCGCCGCGTCAAGAAGACCAGAGGTAGCGGGTGTCGAGGCGGTTCTGCGCCAATATCGGACGCTGGCGTCAATCCAGCCGCCCGGAACCTTAGATGGTGGTGACCTGCTCCGCATCGACAATATCATCTTTGCCGGACTTTCAACGCGGTCGAATCAAAGCGGTATCGAACAGCTTCGTAACATAGTCATAGACCACGGGTTCAGAGTGGAGGCAGTGAAAACAACAAAGTGCCTGCATTTGAAATCGGCCGTTTCAGAAGTCGCTCCCGGCACGCTTCTAATCAATCCGGACTGGATCAGCGGCTCCTCATTCAGCGATTACGAGCTGATCGATATCAACAAGGAAGAATCGCATGCCGCCAACTCACTTTTGCTAGGGCAAAACGTCATGTTTCCCGCCTCGTTTCCACGCACCGCAGACAAGCTCATGACGCGCGGCATCAACGTGACTCCTGTTGATCTGTCAGAACTGCAAAAAGCGGAAGGTGCGACCACGTGCTGCAGCCTGATCCTCACCGCATAGTTACTAGTCCGCGATAGAAATGAACATGCATTTCCCGATGCCAGAAGCCGACCCCTGTTTCTTCTGCGAGATCGCCAACGGTAACTCCCATCAATGGCAGATCATCAAGGAAGATGATCTAACGATGACCCTGCTAAATGGTCGCCAGTTTGAGATCGGCCAATGCGTCGTTATTCCTCGCCGACATGCGCCGACACTACTTGACCTGAACGAAGTTGAAGAATCCGCTGTGATGGCCGCTGCCAAACGGCTGGCGCGAGCGCTAGTCGATACTTACTCCCCCGACGGAGTCTTGCTGTATCAGAATAACGGCGTCGGAAGCGGCCAGGAAGTACCTCACTTTCATTTGCACATTGTGCCGCGACAAGCCGAGGGAGATTGGGGATTCGGCCCTCCGCATCTGGAAAGGCTGGAGAAAGAAGGCCGTCTGCGGCACCAGGATCACTTACTAGTTACGGACGAGAAGAAACAAGCTGTTGCTGATATTCGCAGTCACCTGTGAATGACCGCTGCTGGCCGTTATAGCTAGTACAACATCCGGGCAGTCACCACGTACCGCAATGGTCCTCCGGTCTCACGGGCATCAAACGGGTAGCAGGTAACAAGACTCAGCATTGCCGATTCCGTATCCAGTGCGAGGCTACCCTTGCGAGAGTCCACTATCTCGGCGTCGATCACCTTGTACAAATGCTGTACGCCCTTGCTCGATTCAAGCTTCAGGAGTTCGCCCGCTTGCATGTCTTTCAGGAATCGAAAATGTGTATCGCGATGGCCCGCGATAACTGCATTGCCGGTCTCCCCTGGCATTGCGCTTGCGCTCAAGTGACCCGGGCCAAAAGCGAGAGTGCGTCCCGAGCCACCTGCCAGCACGATGAGATCGACATCTCCGGACCTTGCGGTCAGCCTTGCTACGGGCCAGGTATCGGCCCACGGCCAGGGGGTTGCCCTGACTTCGCCGCTACCCGTTCTGGTCCAGGCCCGCTGCATGAGCTCTTGCGCAAGCCATGCCTTCGCCGGTATGTAGGCACCCTGTCCCAACTGCCAGAACCCCAGACTCAGTAAGCAGGCCACAGCCACGCGACTCAACTTTCTAGAGTGAGCGAGCACGCCATACTCTCCTGCCGCTCCTCTCTGCTACGAGCAACAACAAGGCGGCCAACAGGGTGGCAAACCCCGCCAAACGGAGTGCCGGCCCGTTGGTCGCTGTTGCTGGAAAACCGAGGATGGCATTCATGTTCTGACCGTACGGCACCAGGTTCGGGACTTGTTCACTGTTCAATGGGTCGCTGCCGGGGCGCACCGGTGTCTTGTCCACAGCGACGAGACTCGTGTACTTGCTAACCAGGTGGTGGGTGAGTGCGGTTGCCACAATCGCCGAGCGAATCTCACCAGCGTCCGTACTGCGGCGCTCAACGTCGATGAGTTCCCCTATGCGTGCTCGCGCCCACAGCGCTGCAACACCTGGGCTCTCTGTCGCCGCACTAACGGGGAGATCGGCTGTCCAGCCACCGCTGACAGAATTGCCACTCACGCGGACACGGTCGCCCGGCCGAAACTCGCCACTCGCCTGAACCTTCACCGTCACAGGCTCACCGAGATATAGATCCGGCACAGTGGCCGGAAAGCTGTCGACAAGGACATTACTGGGCCACTGCACTTCGATGTCAGTTACCTGTGGCTGCTCAAGCTTGCGGAACAGGCTGTTCATCTTCTCCTGAACCTCATGCAACGCGCTGATAAAGGTGTAGGACCCACGACCGGCCTCCGCGGCCTTGCGCATAAACCAGCTATTGGGCGCCGAACCGATACCAATCGTGAACAATCGTGCTGCGCCAAGACGATTTTCGATCATCGAGAACAGTTCGTCCTCATAGCCCACACTGCCGTCGGTAATGAACACAACCTGGCGCAGGTATGCTTCCGAAGTGGGTGAATCCAGAGCAAGCGAGAGTGCCGGGCGCATTTCGGTGCCGCCATTGGCCCGCAGTTGCTGCACAAAACTTGCCGCCTCTGACAGGGATTGACTGGTAACGGGCTGGCTCGTTTTGTACAGGGAGCTGGTGACTGAGTTGAATTCGATAACGTTAAAGCGATCGGTCGGCTGCAGTCCTTTCAGCGCCAGTTGCACCGCACGTTTTGCTTGCTGGATCGAAACACCGTGCATCGAGCCGGACGTGTCCATAATAAAAATTGTCTCCCGCGGCATCGTCGCTGTGGGTAGCTTTTCCTGATCTGGTGGCAATACCGTCAGCAGGTAATACGGTTTGCCATCGACTGTTTCAACAAAGGACATAGCCCGCGGCGCTGCCGACGGAACAGGCCGCCACAGCAGCTCAAAGTCGTGATCCATAACAACCGTGCCCGACGCCAGCGATACCGTATACAGACCATTATTTTCTGCGACGCTTACCGGGTGGTAGCGACTCGCGACGATCTGCAGCGGCATCCCAGCATTGAGCTTCAATTGCAGTGATAGTTGATGTCCTTTCGACGTGGTTACCTGCGGAGGCGTAATCGTCGATGCGTCCGGCACACGATCTGTATCCGGCGACCAGCCGCTGCCAGTTCGATCAGGCAAAGCGTTACCGGAAATATACCGAGGCGTCAGCGTCATCGGGAAGCGAATGCTGAACTGGCCATCCTCGTAGCGAATGTCTTCCAGGTACTCGATTTCGATAACCACCAGCTCGCCGGGCGCGATGTTGGCCACGTGGGTTGTAAACAGGTTTCCTCGCTGCTGCTCAACCAGGCTGGCTTTTTTGCCGGACTGTTTAGCTTTCTCATAGGTTTTTTTCGCATGTTCCTTTTCCTGAATTTCGCCCTCAATAAATCGCTCGCCGATATGCAGCCGCATCTGATCGACGGCGGCTTTGTCCGGAAGCGGGAAAACGTAGATGCCCTCAACCCAGTTCTGACTGGTATTGCGAAATTCCTGACGTACGGATACCCGGGCAACAAGGCCGCTGATATTCATGCCAACGTCCGTGTTCAGCAATGTTGCGGTGGAGTAGCCATTCTTCATGCGCAGCAAAAGACTGCCGGATTGCATTTCATCCGGCGTAACATCGGATAATGTGTTCTCGGCGCCGGCGGTTTTCGGCCCGGACATGAGAACGCAAATCAGGGCGAGCACCCAAAGCCATGATTTGAAGTCTGATTGTGTACGATGCATTTGTGCCTCCCTCGATTACCTGTTTTGCACGACAGGCTTATTAGGCAGCAGTAATCGGTCGCTCTGTGGCCCGCGGCATGGCAATGCACCGACGTAATGTGGCAAATTGTGGCTACTGGATTTAAGGAGTTAGACGTGGCAAAACGCATCGCAATTGTTGAAGACGAGGCAGCAATCCGGGACAACTATTCGGCGGCATTTCGTCGCGAGGGATACGCGGTCGACGCATTCGAGGCCAGGGCACCCGCATTAAGTGCATTCGAGAACAGGCTACCTGACCTTGTCGTTATCGACGTGAACTTGCGAGATGATGTAGAAGGCGGCTTCGAGCTGTGTCGTGAACTACGGGCCAGATCCGCCGACTTGCCCATCATTTTCCTGACGGCAAGGGACAGTGAGTTTGATGCCGTATCCGGCTTACGTCTCGGCGCCGATGACTATCTGACCAAAGACATCAGCCTGCCGCATCTGATGGCGCGCGTGGCGGCCCTTTTTCGGCGTCTCGAAGCAATGCAAAAACCGCAAGGTGCTGACAGCCGGTTGACCCGCGGTGACCTGACCATCGACACCGAACGTATGACAGTGCATTGGCAGGAATCTTCCGTCAGCCTGACGCTGACCGAGTTTTGGCTGGTTCATGCAATGGCCAGGTATCCAGGTCACGTGAAGAATCGTCAACAGCTTATGGATGCCGCGCAGGCCGTCCTGGACGACAACACGATCACCTCCCACATCAAACGCATTCGCCGCAAATTCATTGCAATAGATGCTGGATTCGATGCTATCGAAACCGTCTATGGCATGGGTTATCGCTGGTTGAGTGAGTAAGCACGCAGCAAGATGACCCTTAAACGCCAGCTACTTCTCGTCAGCCTGCTAGCATTGATGCTGCCGTGGTCGGGTTGTGAGTTCATCCGCGAGACTGAGTCGGCGTTGCGCGCGGGCCAGCAGCAAATGCTGGCCGGTGCTGCACGTGCGCAGGCCAATTACATGGCCGAGTACGTAGAAGAATATCCGGATCGAATCCGGGACGGCCTGCCCGCAGAACAATTGTTTTTGCATACGCTCATCCAGCCACCACAGATTGACGGCTACATTGACGACTGGCTTCTGCATCCGGCCTCACTAAGGACCGTTCGTGGTACGCAAGGCCCCGTACGCATGGCCATGGCGTCTCACGATCAGATGGTTTACATCTATATCGACGTTAGTGATCGCAATGTCATTTACGCGACGGACCATGCGATGATTCTGGATGACGGTCCGCGATATGCGGATCGCGTTACGCTGGTCAGCAGCAGTCCACCGTATTTGGAGGAGCATTTCTTCTTTGCTGCTGAGGCGCCTGGCGCCCTGGTCAGTTACAGACCGGGCCGCTATGGTCCCGAGCCAGAGCCGGCAATCAGCGCACACTGGCAGGATGTTCCAGGCGGCTATCGCGTCGAAGCAAGAATTCCTGCCGCATTGCTTGGCACCAACGTCGGCCTGGTCGTCAACAACACGAATGACGCAACGCAGCGGGCGGCACGCATCGCCAGCTATTCCGGCCAGACACCAGGTCCGCTGGCAAAACCATCCACTGAACTGCGCAGAATTGCAGACACCCTGGTGCTGCCGGGTATGCGCATACTCGTAACCGATGCCTCCGGCTGGCGCCTGGCGGTAGCCGGCACATTGTCCGAGAAAAATACAGACGCATCATTCGGCAACGGCTGGTCAGAACGCATCTACGACCTGCTGGTTGAAGATGGGGAGGCCGCAGCTTCTGCCGAGCCGAACCCGGTTGGCCGCGAACTCGAACCCTACGTCAGCGCAGCGCTCGATGGCCGGGAAATGGCGAGCTGGTTCAGGGGCGAAGAAAACGGTCGGGCGATCGTGGCCGTTGCAGCACCTATCAGAGACGGCGATGAAGTGCTGGGTGCGCTGATTCTGCAACACGGAACGGACGCTATCCTGAGCTCTACCAACAAGGGGCTCGCGCGACTTATCAATCTCACAATCGTCGCCACCCTGCTTGTTGCTACAGCATTAATCGGCTATGCGTCCTGGCTGTCGCGCCGAATTCGCCATCTTTCCGTTGCCGCGGAGGACGCGCTCGAAAACGAAACTTTGCATGCAGCTCTGCCGAGTGCACTAGCCGAAGACGAGATCGGTGACCTCTCACGGAGCTTCTCTCATGTCCTGCAACAGCTCGGGGACTACAACGCTTATTTGCGCACGCTGGCATCAAAACTGTCGCACGAACTGCGCACACCGCTGGCGATAGTGACCTCATCGCTGGAGAATCTTGAGCACGAGCCGCTAAACGAGTCATCTGCCGGTTATACGGCGCGCGCACGCGAGGGTGCAGACCGCTTACGAAATATTCTTAGCGCCATGAGTGAAGCCAGCCGCGTCGAAGAATTGATGCAACACGTGGAACCCGAGGCTTTTGACTTAACTGTGGTTCTGCAGTCAACCGTCGGCGCCTATCGCGATGTGTACAAGGAGCGCCAGTTCGAATTCGAGTGCTCAATTGGTTCCGCGCCAGCCAGTGGGTCGCCGGAGATGCTCATTCAGATGCTCGACAAGCTGGTCGACAACGCTGTTGATTTCAGCGCGGAGGAAGACGTCATCACAGTCGGGCTTGCGGATCAGGACGACGACTTGCTGCTGACTGTAACGAACCCCGGACCGGCGCTACCGGAGCATATGCGGACCCAGCTATTCGACTCAATGGTGTCAGTGCGAAGCAGCGAGAATTCGCGACACCTGGGTTTAGGCTTGTACGTGGCCAAACTCATCGTCGAGGGACACGGTGGGAGTATCGCGGCGGATAATGTTGATGGTGGTGTTAGGTTTGAAGTGCGCCTGCCACGTCAGGATGCCAGGTAACGCACAATCCCGGCCGCGGCTTCACGACCTTCGTGAACGGCAGTAACAACAAGATCAGAACCCCTGACCATATCGCCACCCGCGAAGATTCTCGGGTTGGTCGATTGATACGGATAGTTACCCAATGACGCCACTCGCACCCGGCCACTGGGCAGCGTCTCCACACCAAACTCCGCAAACCACTCCGGCGGGTCTGGCCTGAAACCGAACGCGATGATGACTGCGTCAGCCTCGAGGATTTCCTCTGAACCGGCGATCGGCTCTGGTCTCCGTCTGCCATCGGAGCCGGCCTTACCGAGTTCGGTTTGTATTACCCGGACGGCTTCAACCTTGTCCGTACCAATGATTTCCAGCGGCTGTCGATTAAACAAAAATTTTACGTTTTCTTCTTTACTGTTCGCCACTTCGCGCCGTGAGCCGGGCATGTTTTCCTCATCGCGCCTGTACGCACAGCTGACGCTCGTCGCACCCTGGCGAATCGCGGTGCGATTGCAGTCCATTCCGGTATCCCCACCACCCAGAACGACTACGCGCTGGTCTTTGAGACTCAGGTACGGAACGTTCGGGTCCTCGTACCCAAGCTCCTCATAGATATTTGAGATGAGGTACGGCAATGCCTCGTGAACACCCGGCAGATCTTCGCCCGGAAACTCGCCGCGCACGTAGTCGTAGGTGCCCATACCAAGGAATACGGCGTCATAGTTATCGACCAATTCCTGGAAAGGCTTGTCTTCGCCAATGCGCGTATTCAGGACAAACTGCACGCCCATTCCTTCAAGAATCTTGCGACGCTGCGCAACGACGTGCTTGTCGAGCTTGAACGGTGGAATTCCATAGGTCAGCAACCCGCCAATATCAGGGTAGGCGTCATACACGACCGAACGCACGCCATTGCGTGCCAGAACATCCGCTGCAGCAAGACCCGCCGGTCCCGCACCGACTATCGCTACATGTTTACCCGTATCGATGACATTCGACATGTCCGGACGCCAGCCCTGCGCGATAGCCTCGTCAGTGATGTAGCGCTCGATACTGCCGATGCTTACCGCACCATTCGCGTCATGCAGTGTGCAGGCGCCTTCGCAGAGGCGGTCCTGCGGACAGACCCGACCGCATATCTCCGGTAACGAATTAGTCTGGTGCGATAACTCGGCGGCTTCAAACAACTTGCCGTTTTCGATCAACTCCAGCCAGTTCGGGATGTAGTTGTGCACCGGGCATTGCCATTCGCAATAGGGATTGCCGCAGGACAAACATCGGCCGGCTTGCGCCGCTGCACTGGCCCCGTCGTAGTGACCATAAATTTCGCCGAAGTGTTTGACGCGCTGCTCCGCATCCTCCTTGTCGGGATTACGTCGAGGTATCTCGAGAAACTGCAGCGGATGCTTCGACATCACGCAGCCCGACGCAAGGATTCGATCAGGGAACCGAGCTCTGTTGCCTTCGGTTTGACCACCCAGAATTTCGGCAGGAAAGTGCGGTAGTCATCCAGAATCATCTCGCCCCATTCGCTGCCCGTTCGCGCGACATGCTCGGTGATCAATGCTCGCAGGTGATGCAGGTGTGTCTCCATGCTTTCGGGCGTAATCCGGTGTATGTCGATGAGTTCGTGGTTGTAGCGATCAACGAAATCACGATCGATATCCAGCACATAAGCAAAGCCACCGGTCATGCCAGCACCGAAATTGACGCCATTGCGTCCCAGCACCACCACCACACCATCGGTCATGTATTCGCAGCAATGATCACCTGCTCCTTCAATAACCGCGGTCGCACCTGAATTTCGGACGGCGAATCGCTCACCGGCACGTCCTGCCGCGTACAGCTCTCCGCCGGTCGCACCGTAGAGGCAGGTGTTGCCGATGATGGCGGTATCGCGTACCAGGTACTCGGCGTTCTGCGGTGGGTGCACAACAATGCGGCCTCCGGCCATGCCTTTGCCTACATAGTCATTGGCGTCGCCAACAAGATGCATATTCAGCCCGGCAACATTCCAAGCACCGAAACTCTGCCCAGCAGTACCGCGCAAACCGATGTTCAGGGGCATCTCGCGCATACCCTCGTTGCCATAACGGCGCGCAATCTCGCCGGCCAGTCGGGCGCCGATAGAGCGGTGGAAATTTTGCACCACGAACTCAAATTGCCCACCACTGCCAGCTTCAATCGCCGGCAGTACCGCAGCAACCATTTGCTCTGCAAGCTCACCCTTGTCAAAGGGCTCATTGCGAAGATCCGTGCAGAACTGCGCGGCGTCTTTAGCCAGCCCATCATTGGAAATTATTGGGCTGAGGTTGAGTCGACCCTGCCGCTCTGTTTCACCCGGCAATAGGTCGAACAGGTCCACGCGCCCGATCAACTCTTCGAGCTTGCGAACACCGAGCTCTGCCATAAGCCGTCGTACTTCCTCCGCGACGAAGGTAAAGAAATTGATCACCATTTCCGGCAAGCCAACAAAGTACTCACTTCGAAGCACGCTGTTTTGCGTGGCAACACCGGTCGCACAATTATTGAGGTGACAAATTCTAAGATACTTGCAGCCCAGCGCGACCATCGGACCCGTTCCGAAGCCAAAACTCTCCGCGCCAAGCATTGCCGCCTTGATAACATCGACGCCGGTTTTCAATCCACCATCGGTTTGCAGGCGCACTTTATGGCGCATGTCGTGCCGGCGCAGCACTTGATGAGTTTCGGCAAGCCCGAGCTCCCACGGACTGCCGGCATACTTAACCGAGCTCAACGGGCTTGCGCCGGTACCGCCGTCGTAGCCCGAAATAGTTATCAGATCGGCATAGGCCTTGACCACCCCGGCAGCGATTGTGCCAACCCCCGGCTCGGCAACCAGCTTTACGGATACCAGGGCCTTTGGATTGACTTGCTTTAGGTCAAAGATGAGCTGGGCGAGATCTTCAATGGAATAAATGTCGTGATGCGGCGGCGGAGAAATTAGTCCGACACCTGGACGCGAAAAGCGCAGCTTCGCGATCATCTCATTGACCTTGTGACCCGGCAGTTGTCCGCCCTCGCCAGGCTTGGCACCTTGCGCAATCTTGATCTGGATAACTTCGGCGTTCACGAGATATTCCGCTGTGACACCAAACCGGCCAGAAGCGACCTGTTTGATTTTCGAGCGTCGCTCACTGCCGTGCCGGGCGGGATCTTCGCCACCTTCGCCCGAGTTTGATCGTGCGCCGATGCGATTCATGGCAATGGCCAAAGCCTCGTGAGCTTCCGGTGACAACGCACCCAACGACATTCCAGCGCTGTCGAAACGCATGAGAATATCTTCGACAGGCTCAACTTGATCCAGAGACACTGCCGGTCCGGCCGGTTTGATGTCCATGAGGTCACGGAGTGTTGCGACCGGCCGCTCGTTCACAAGCCGCGCGTACTCAGTGTATTGCTCGTAGCTGCCACTTCGCACCGCACCTTGCAGGGTTGCGATCACATCAGGGTTATAACAATGGTATTCGCCGCCATGCACGTATTTGTACAAGCCACCCTGCTCTATCGGCAAACGAGGGTCCCACGCCGCCAGCGCCAAATGCTGTTGGTCGCCCCAAAGATCTGCAAAGTTACTGCCCTGAATTCGTGATGTGGTGCCACGAAAGCATCGGTCGACGATTTCCTGATGCAAACCAACAATCTCGAACAACTGCGCGCCGCGGTAGCTTGAGATCGAAGAAATTCCCATCTTCGACATGATCTTGAACAAACCCTTGCGGATACCGCGTCGATAACTGCGGCCAAGCTGTTGCTGCTTTTCGACGTTGCCGCGTCGCGCAATGTCGTGCAGCGATTGATAAACAAGATAGGGATAGACCATCGTCGCGCCGAAACCTATGAGACACGCGAAATGATGCGAGTCTCTGGCGACGCCGGTTTCAACAACGATGTTGGCGTCGCAGCGCAAACCGGTCTTGACCAGGTGGTGATGCACGGCACCGGTCGCCAGTAACGCATGCACGGGTAACTTGCCCGGCTCAAGGTAGCGATCACTGAGAATCAGCAAGAACTTGCCGTTTCGTGTTGCCTGCTCCGCCTGTGCGCAAATTCGATCCAGTGCGGTAGCAAGATCAATCGATGCGTCGACATTCAGTTCAATAAACGCATGACTGTCCTCAAACATTGTTGGGCCGATTAGCTGCCGCAATTTAGCTTGCGACAGCACTGGGGAATTAATCAGCACCTGGTCGGCGTGTTCCGGCCCGATTTCGAACAGGCTGCTTTCACGCCCGACATTGGTCTGCAACGACATCACAATGCGCTCACGGAGTGGGTCGATCGGCGGGTTGGTTACCTGTGCAAACTGCTGTCTGAAATAGTCAAATGGCGAACGCACTTTTCGTGATAGCACCGCCATGGGTGTGTCATCACCCATTGATCCAACCGCTTCCATTTCTGCCTTCGCGAGCACGGCAATAACATCACCGATTTCTTCACGAGACAGGTTGAACATTTTTTGATAGCTCGCGAGCGTTTCCGGCTCCATCGGTTCCGCGGCGGTTTTGGTATCAACCAGCTGCGAATCCAGGTAACGAATACCCTTCTTTAGCCACTTCTTGTAAGGAGCGCGAGTTTTCAATATGTCGTGAATTTCGTCGTTATCCAGCAACGTTCCGTTGACCAGATCGACTGCTAGCATTTCGCCCGGTCCAAGCCGGCCTTTGCTGACGACATCACTCTCGTCATATTCGTAAACACCGACCTCGGACGCGATTGTTATATGACGATCTTTAGTAATGACGTAGCGCGCCGGTCGCAAGCCATTGCGGTCAAGGCAACATGCGGCGTAGCGACCATCGGTCAGCACGATGCCAGCCGGCCCGTCCCAGGGCTCAAGCTGACAATCATAGAATTCGTAGAACGCGCGCACGTCGGGGTCGATGTTGTCGACAGTTTGCCAGGCCGGTGGCAGTAGAATTCGCATCGCCTGTATAACGTCCATGCCAGCAGCGCGAAATACTTCGAGCATGTTATCCAGACTCGACGAGTCCGAACCCTGTAGCGAAATAATCGGGTCCAGATCTGAAATATCGTCGAGCTTGTCCGACACAAAGTTCTTGGCACGAGCTTGCGCCCAGTTTCGGTTTCCCTGAATCGTGTTGATCTCACCGTTGTGGGCAAGAAGCCGGAATGGCTGCGCAAGACGCCACTCGGGCAGTGTGTTGGTCGAAAAGCGCTGGTGAAAAACGCACACCGAAGACTCAAGACGCGGGTCTCTCAGGTCCGGATAAAATACTGGCAGTGCCGAAGGCATGATCATGCCTTTGTAGCTGATGGTGACGGACGACAAACTGGCGATATAGGTTTCGTTATCAGTCACGCGATTTTCGGCGCGCCGACGCGCCAGGAACAAGCGGCGGTTAAAGCGACCTCGTGGCATATCTGTGGGAGCGTTGACAAAAACCTGTTCTATCTTCGGCAGTGTGGCGAGCGCTTTTTCGCCACAGGCATCAGGGTCCAGCGGCACCTCGCGCCAGCCTGCGACTGTCAGTCCAATCTCTTCAATCGCCTGATCGATGATCGTGCGAGCAGAACTGGCAACGCTTTCATCCTGACTCAGAAAAACACTACCGGCAGCAAAGCGTTGACTCAGTACAAATCCGCAATCCTCTCCCACAGCGCGTAGAAACTGCGTCGGAAACTTGATGAGCAGACCACAGCCGTCGCCTGTCTTGCCATCGGCCGCTACCGCACCACGATGAGTCAAACGCGCCAGTGCTGCGATGGCTGTCTCGACCACCCAGTGACTGGGTATATCGTCCAGATTCGCAATGAGGCCAAAGCCGCAACTATCGCGCTCGAATTCTGGGTTGTACAACGATTTTGCAGTTTGCTTGGTCATCGACGCCGCGAGGAGCGCATTGATGCATTCCTCGTATTAAGGTTTCACAGAGGTGGCGCCGTAACGCCGGGATCAGCTTGGAGGCCGGATCAGGCAAAAGTATATGACAGGACCCCGCCTATTTTTGGCTTTGAGCGCAAATTAGCCGAATTTAGGGTAATTAGGGGTTGTTTTCGCCGATTATCGCAACCATTGCGCGACCAAAAATTTTGTTGCGCGCGTAACCGTAGACTAAAGCATATCCGAATTGAGTTGGATCTTGCCGCTGTTGCGATACTTGAGCGTCGGTGTCAGCGGTATGTCGATACCAAATCGGCCGTCCAGCTCATAAGCGACTTCGCGGCGAGTGCCATCACGAACGATCGCGAGTAATTGCGGCGCTGTTTTGAGTAGATTCAAATCCACGCTAATCGCAAAACTGGTATCGCCGTCGGCGGGAATCGTAAAATCACAAATGGTTTCACCACTGGCAAAGCGCTGTCCGTCGAGTCTTACGCCATAACCAATATTACTGACAGGAAGTGGGAAAGGATTGGGGTTCGCAACATCAAATGACAGGAGAAAGGTCTGACTTTTGAATCCGAGACCGACAACTTGCACATTACTCAAATTGACACTTGGCGTCCCGATGAGACTTTCAGGCATCGATGCACATGCTGTCATACAACTGATCAGCAGTGCGATCTGCACGCGCGCTACGAGCATCTTCGTCATGTCATTCTCCCTCTAAACCACCTGGCCGAGAGACACCAACCTAGTGCGGTTCCTTCCCCAATTCACCCCAACGTGCGGAAATCAGGAACCACTCTTCGCCATCTCGTTCCAACTCCAGCTGAAACCGATAAGCGTCGGCGCTAAAGCCGAGTACGCTATCGTTCTGTCCAGCCATGGCAATCGTCAACTCTATTTCTGCCGCCGAATCGCCAAAAACGCGTATTTCTTCAATCTTCATCAGCAAGCTGATGCTGTGTTGCCGCAAGAAATACACTCTTAATATGTTGCCAATGTCGTCTCGCTCATGACCGCGAGAATCCGCATAGGCGGGTGAAATCAGGTCCAGAAGATCGCGACGTTCCTTATTCTCCGCCGCCACCTGTCCAGCTTTTAGCCACTGCCGGAGCTGCTCTTCCGGCGCAGTCTCCGGACTACCGCAGCCTCCAAGCAGTGCCAGGTACGTAAGGAGCACAGCAACAAACCCCACATGAACGTGGCCGCAATACTGAGTGACTGCCCGTTTCATCTGCTAAAGTCTACTGGCAACCGCGACCTCAAATGGTCAATTTGGGCCAAATTGTGACCTGGTTCGCACTATTGTCAGGAACTTGGGGCGTGCCGCAGTCGTGAATAGTCGCGACAAGCGGTTGCGAGACACGGCACACTTTGTTTTGCCATTATCTGGAATATGAAAATGCCCGTAAAACTATTGAGCGAAAGCATGGATGCGACGATTACTGATGAAGATCAGACTCGGATCGAAGCCATTCTGTCATTCTGGTTTAGGGAGCAGGAACTCACGGCACCCCAGATCGATCGCCGTATGGATACCTGGTTCAGCGAGGATCCGGTATTCGATCTTGAAATTACAAAATCATTTTCCGACGATGTCGACGCAGCCTGTGAGGGAAAACTGAACCACTGGGCAGCGGAGCCTGAGGGTCGATTGGCGCTTATCATTCTGATCGACCAGTTCCGCCGCAATATCCACCGGGGTACCGCCGCCGCTTTTTCAGAAGACCGGATGGCACTGAGGCTTTGTGTGGAGGGGGCCATGGAGAAGAAGGACAAGGGCCTCAGCCCAATTCAACGGGTATTCTTCTACATGCCATTGCAGCACGCCGAGTCTCGCAAGGTGCAGGCGAAGTCTGTTGAGCTCTTTAATCGCCTCGCCGAAGCCGTGTCAGCAACGGAGCGCGAAACCTTCCTCACTATCGCCCAGTTCGCCGAACTGCACAAAGATATCGTCGACCAGTTTGGGCGTTTCCCGCACCGCAACACCTTGCTCGAACGCAGCAATACGCCGGAAGAAGACGAATATCTCGCCGGTGACAGCCCGGACTTCGGACAAGGCTAGACACCCTCCGCGCGGCAATTCGCTGAGTTTCTACTATTCTTAGGGGATTGCTCAATATCCTCGGGGAGATACGAACATGCACAGGCGCTCATTTTGCAAAAGCACGTTGGCGGTCGGAATAGCTGCGGCGCTTCCGGGCTGTAGCCGCAAAGCGGCACCGATTGATGTCGGCAGCACGATCAACGCGTTGACTGGTGACGGTCACGAATTATCCATAGCGACAACCGCAGTTCAGGAACTCAACGACGCCCTGCAGGGCGACGTACTGCTCCCGGATGACGGCGGCTACGACGCCGCGCGGAAGGTCTGGAATGGTATGTTCGACAAGCGGCCCGCATTAGTCGCTCAATGCCATAGTAATGATGATGTCGTTAAAGCGGTTTCGTTCGCCCAGGAGCGAAGCCTGCTCGTTTCCGTGAAGGGCGGCGGTCATAGCTTTCCCGGTAAGTCGACCTGCAATGGCGGCATCATGATCGACCTGTCACGGATGTACTCGACAGACGTCGATGTCGACAATCTAACCATCAGAGTCGATGGTGGCGCGTTACTCGGACACATCGACACGGCGGCTCAACCGTACAACCTGGGAACAACAACCGGTATCGTTTCACATACCGGCGTTGGTGGCTTCACGCTCGGCGGCGGTTACGGTCGCACTGATCGCTTCATGGGCCTTGCCATCGATAATTTGCTGGCCGCGAATATCGTAACCGCAAATGGCGAAACGCTACGCGCCAGCGCCGATGAAAACCCGGATCTTTTTTGGGCGATTCGAGGCGGCGGAGGCAACTTCGGCGTTGCCACCGAATTCGAGTTTCGCCTGCACCCGTTCAGTTCGACGATCTATGGCGGCGATGCTGTCTTCAAACTCGACGCTCAGTTCCTGCGCTTATACGGTGAACTTGCAGCGACGCTGCCCGTAGAAGCCAGCATCGAACCGCAAATCAGTACCGGAGCGGATGGCAGCAGCGTCGTCAACCTGCAGCTGTGTTACTGCGGCGACCTCGCGGTAGGCGAAAAAGTGATGGCTCCCGTCCTGAAAATTGCAAAGCCGCTAAGCGCGGATATCGGTGCCATGGACTACAGCGTCTTTCAAACCGGCGCGGATGCTTATCTCGGTCATGGCAAACAGTACTACCTGAAATCCGGACTAATCACGGAAATCGTGCCCGAGCTCGCAGAAATCATTGTCGATCACATGGGTCGCGAAAAACCGGTTGGTTCCTGGATGCAACATCTCGGTGGTGTACCCGCATCGGTTGCACCGGACGCGATGGCGTATTCGCATCGCAACGCGTTGCTCAACCTCGGAATTATGGTGGTTTCGGAAGACCCCGCGACGATGGATGAAAGCATCGCGAATGCACGCGCCTTTTATCAGGATGCCGCACCCTACACCAATGGCTTCTATACCAACCTCAACGAGGATACCGACCGCAAGACCTGGGGCAATTATGGCGAAAACTATCCACGGCTGGTGGCGGCCAAAGACAAGTACGATCCGGGCAACCTGTTTCGATTGAACGCCAACATCAAGCCGTCTGCGTAGGTCTGCGCCGGGATAGCCGGGCAAAGCGCCAGGTCAGTAATATTGCTGCGACGCCGAGGCCAACCACAAAGCCCGCCCAAACGTAATTGGGCGGGGCCTTAAAGGTAACCGCCGCGAGATAGGCCAGCGGAAATGCGAGCACCCAGAACGCGACAATATTAATTGCCATCGGTACATTTGTATCTTTGTAGCCGCGCAACGCGCCGGCCGCGCCAATCTGAATGCCGTCTGCAACCTGAAAGATCGCAGCCATGAGCAACAAGCTGATCGCAATACCCGTCACTGCCACGTCATTGGTGTACAGACCCACGACGGCATCGCGAAACACCAATAGAAAAGCAGCGGAAAATGCCATAAAGCCCGCACAGAGCATGATTCCAACCGCGCCGCTTATTCTTGCCTCATGGAATTTTCCAGCGCCGATTAGCTGACCGACCTTGACGGTTGTTGCGGCGCTGAGCGCAAGCGGAACCATAAATGTTGTCGATGAAAAACTGATCGCTATCTGGTGTGCGGCAGTAATTTCTGTTCCTCGCGTACCCATCAAAATCGAGATGGCTGAAAATAGCCCGGCCTCCGCGGTAATCGTGATTGCGATAGGAAAACCCAAACCGATGATTTCCTTAAAAGCACTCAGTCGCAAAGGTGCAAGTCTTGAAAAAAGGTGAAAGGGACGATAGTGCGAGTCCCACATCATGTAGCCACCGAGCGCCACCATGACCACCCACATTGATATTGCGCTGGCATAACCGCAACCGACGGCGCCGAGTGCCGGCGCCCCGAAGTGCCCAAACATCAGCACATAATTCAGGAACACATTACAGGTCAGACCGAGGATTGACGTAAACATGATCGGTCGCGTGTACCCAATTCCCTCGGTTGTAAATCGCAATGCCAGGAAAATAAATATTCCGGGTGCGCCCCAGGTTATCGCGCTTACATAGCCTACAGTGAGATCGCGGAAGTCCGGGTCGATACCAAAACGTTCCAGCAGCGGACCTGCGGCGAACTGGCCCATCAGAATGATGGGTATACCCATAGCCACCGACAAATAAATACCCTGACGTGTATAGCGACCAATCAGATCGAAATTCTCGGCGCCAAAAAGACGCGAGACTATCGGTGATATGGCCATCAGAATACCGAGACACAATGAAAAGCCGAGAAACCAGAAGCTGCCGCCAACTGCGACCGCGGCCAACTCTCTTGCTCCGATGCTGCCGGCCATAACGGCATCGGCAAACTGCATGCCAGCAACCGCGAGATTATTCACGATCAGTGGCCCGCCCAACCGCAGCAGCGACTTGGCTGCTACTTTAAATTGTGCTGTGCCGACGTTTCTCATGGGCGTATCTTAACTTACGGTCGTGTCCCTGAATGGTGTAAAGTTGCGTCGCGCCCAGAGTAACCCTTCAGATCGGAGAGACTATGTTGCACGACGGACGAGCGATAAGAGTAGCAGTCGTAGGTGGATCAAGAATCCCTTTCTGCCGTTCGCACTCGGTATATCGAAACTATACAAATAAAGATCTAATGGTTGCGGCCCTTGATGGTGTGATCAATCGATTCGACCTAAAGGGCCAGACGCTTGGTGAAGTTGCCCTCGGCGCGGTCATCAAGCACTCCAGCGACTGGAGTCTCGCGCGCGAGTGCGTTATCGAGTCAGGTCTGTCTTTGCGAACTCCCGCTGTTGATTTGCAACGCGCCTGCGGTACCAGCCTTGAGGCCGCCATCATGGTCGCGAACAAGATCGCGCTGGGGCAAATCGAAGCTGGCATTGCCGGTGGCACTGATACCGTCAGCGACGCGCCCGTGGTCTATCCGGATGCCTATCGCAGAATTCTGATGGAGATTCATCGCGCACGCTCTCCTATGGCCCGGATTAAGTCCATTTTCAAGATTCGTCCAAAACATTTCAAACCGCAATTTCCAGGTGTCACCGAACCGCGCACCGGTTTGTCTATGGGCGAAAGCACGGAGATAATCGCCAAGCAGTGGAACGTGCAACGCGAACATCAGGATCAACTGGCCCTGTCGAGTCACATCAAAGCCGCGGCCGCCTATGACTCGGGGTGGTTTGACGATCTCGTGGTGCCATTCGGGGATGCAGAGGAAGATAACAACATTCGCCGCGACTCAACTTTTGAAAAACTTGCAGCTCTCAAGCCGGTTTTCGACAAGAGCGAAGAAGGTACGATGACGGCTGGCAACAGCACCGCGCTGACAGACGGCGCGGCTGCGGTATTGCTGGCTTCGGAAGACTGGGCGCGCAAGAAGAATTTGCCCATCATGGCTTACCTGACATTCGGCAAGGCCAGCGCTGTTGATTTTATCAACGACGAGGGTCTGCTTATGGCTCCGGCTTACGCTGTTTCCGACATGTTAAAGCAAGCGAATTTGAGTCTTCAGGATTTCGACTTTTACGAAATTCACGAGGCGTTTGCTGCGCAGACCGTCGCGACACTCAAAGCGTGGCAGTCGGAAGACTTTTGTCGTAACAAGCTAGGGCGCAACGAACCACTCGGCCCAATTGATCTCGCTCGCTTGAATTCAAAAGGCGGCAGTATCGCAATCGGACACCCGTTCGCTGCGACGGGCGCACGCATCGTTGCGACGATGGCAAAGTTGTTGCATGAAAACGGGTCAGGTCGTGGGCTAATCTCAGTCTGCACCGCTGGCGGCATGGGTGTAACGGCAATAATGGAAGCGCCATAGACCGCACAGCAGCATCAGCGTTTCTATTCAGGCTCTGACGCGCCGCGTTTTCGTTGCACTTTATCGAGAATATTATCGAGGCGGGACTTCGCTTGTGCGGTGACACCTCCTCGCTTGACCTCGTCGACGACGAAGGACTCCAGGCGTGCGACGATATCGTCGATGTCCTTATCACCGAATCGTTGCGTTTGTTCGATACCTTCGGGTGAATTCCTCACCGCGCCAAACAGGTTGATCCAGAGCTCTGACTGCCTGCCCCAGGCAAGAAGGTGGTAGAACTGCGGCCCGGGTCTGCCGTCCGTACTCGACACAATACTCACAATGCCGGCGATCAGGGATGCCGGCACCAGAATGATGTCTCGCAATCCGTCAACAACGAGTTTTAGCTGCAGGACACCCACGTCGCGCAGCAAGGTCCAGCGCGCTGCGCCGGTTTCAGTCTCAGGGTTGGATTCGTTCATCAGGCTTTCACTTCAACAATTGTCAATTAAGACAACCGATTATAGCCGTATTCGCTGGCATGCGGCGGTCCTTTGCAGTACTGTTGAACGCGTTAGAACCCGGCCCTGAGAATATGTCGACGTACCCATCAACGCCGAAATTCGAGCATGGATTTCCCGAGCCGACCGGCATACTTGTCGTCAACCTCGGTACGCCGGACGCGCCGACGACCCGCGCCGTCCGCCGCTTCCTTCGACAATTTCTTTCTGATCCGCATGTCATTCAGTATCCGCGACTTCTCTGGTGGCTGATACTCAATTTCGTGATATTGCTGATTCGGCCATCGCGTTCCGCGGCAGCGTACCGAAAAGTCTGGACCGAACAGGGTTCACCGTTGCTGGTGCATTCCGACGCCATTGCGAATAAGCTCCGTGAACGCATGGCGACGGTTACAGACGAACCAATGCACCTTGAGCTCGCCATGACCTATGGCGAGCCATCGATTGCACGAGCGATCGACAAAATGATGGCGAAAGGCGTTCAGCGCATCATCACCCTGCCGCTGTATCCACAGTACTCCAGCACCACGACGGCTGCCGTCGTCGACGCGGTCGCAAGTGAGCTCGAACAACGAAAGTCCGCACTGGCGTTTCGCTCTATAGACGATTTTCATGATGCCCCGGGCTATATCGGTGCACTCGCCGCCAGCGTTCGCGAAGACTGGCAGCAAAACGGGCGCGGCGAAAAATTGCTGATGTCATTTCACGGCGTGCCAAGAAGCACACTTGAGAATGGCGATCCCTACGAAGTCCAGTGCCGAAAGACCGCCCAATTGCTTGCTGACGCGCTCGCTCTGCACGACGACGACTGGTTGCTTTCTTTTCAGTCGCGCGTAGGTCGAGAAGAATGGCTGGCCCCGGCTACGGATGAAACGGTTACCGCGCTCGGCCAACGAGGTCTCGCACGAATCGATGTCGTGTGTCCCGGGTTTTCAACCGACTGCCTGGAGACGCTCGAGGAAATCGCAATGCAGAACGCCGAGTTTTTCAGCGACGCCGGCGGTGGCTCTTTGCACTATATACCCGCGCTCAATGCGCGCGATGACCATGTGCAGTTTCTGGCCGAATTGTTGCAGCAAAATATCGAACACTTTCCAGTCGGAATTGCGGCGTGAGCAGCATAGGCCGCTTTCTTGAGTTTTCAGTTCGTACACCGGACATTCTCGAGTCATTGCACTTTTACAAGACGCTCGGTTTCGTGGAGCTGGAAATCGGTGACATGTGGTCACACAAGTATGCTGTCATCAGCGATGGAGAACTCAATATCGGCCTGCATGATCGTGTGTTTGACGCACCAGCCATCACTTTTGTGCAACAGGATATCGCAAAGCACGCGCGCTCTATGACCGACCATGGATTCGAGTTTAGCTTCATGCAACTCGACGAAGATGCGTTCAACGAACTGGCCTTTCCTGACCGCGATGGACACATGGTAACCATGCTTGAGGCGCGAACTTTTCATCTTAGTGAAGAGGCCGAGAATGATTCGCGCTGCGGTAGTTGGTTCGAATTGACGCTGCCTGTACGTGACGCACTTAGAGCCGCACAGTTTTGGGCTCCGATAGCTCCAGCGCTTCTGGAAATGCGTGAAGAGCCTACGACCCATATGCGCTTCGATGCCGATGGCGCGCCGCTCGGATTGTCGGAGAGCATCGCAGTAAAGACACCGTCACTGTGCTTCAAGTGCCCGGATAAGCACGGCTTGATGGGGCTCATTGAACAAAACGGTATGAAGTTTGAAAAATTCCCGGGCTTCGAAGGAGCATTTGTCGCGATCCAGGCACCGGAGGGAACTGTCATATACGCCTTCGAAGAAGACTTTCTGGGCGAGAAATATGAAGTCGACGAATCAGGCGACGCCGCCGACTTCCCTGGCTAACATCGTCCGATCAGTAGTCGCGCTTGACTCCTGTTGCGTCCATGATCCAGCCGCCGAGTGACGTTTTAAGTAACGGAATCAGGAAGCGGTACAGACGGCCGGAAATATAAACGGCTTTGCCCTTTTCCAGCGCCTCCAGACCCTCGCGGATAACCACATCGGCGTCATACCAGATGAAGGCCGGCGAGCGGTCTTTCATGCGGGTTAGTTCTTCGGAGAGGTGAAAATCAGTGTGTGTAAATCCTGGGCATAATGCCAACACGTTAATGTCCTGCCCGCGAACGGTCGCCGCGAGGCCTTTTGATAAAGCGAGCACATAGGCTTTGGTCGGCCCGTAGCTCGCATCACCTGACAGTGACACCAGCCCCGCGACCGACGCAACATTTAGCACGCGCCCAAACCCTCTTTCCTGCATTGGTGGTATGAAGTGATGACACATTCCCGCGACCGACGTCATCATCAGCTCAATGTACTTTTGCTGAGCGGGCCAGTCACGGTCCAGGAGTAAATCCGGGCCAACCGAGCCGGCGTTGTTAATAAGGTAGTCGACCTGCAGTCCGCGCGCGCAAACATCGTCGAACAATCGTGTCGTTGCTGCCGCCTCCGAGAGGTCCGCCTGAATAAATTCGACCGCGACGTTGAATTCATCAGCAAGCGCTTTCGCTAGCTTTTCCATCGGCTCCGTTCGGCGCGCCACGAGTATCAGGTCTTTCCCCCGACTTGCCATCTGGCGGGCGAACTCGGCGCCAAGGCCGGCAGATGCTCCAGTAATTAATGCCCGAGCTGTTGTCATTTTTGTTTCCTAAAGTAGCTTATCGATTAGCTCATCGGCTCGCGCCAGGTAGCTGCTTCCGAACAGATTGAGATGGTTCAATACATGGTACAGCTGATACAAGTGCTGGCGCTCTTTATGTCCATGCTGCAACGGCCAGCTGGATTCGTAAGCCTCGTAAAACGCCGCGCCAAAGCCACCGAACAAACGCGTCATGGCCAGATCCGTCTCTCTGTCGCCGTAATAGACTGCCGGGTCGAAAATTACCGGTTTACCGTTACTGCATTCCCAGTTACCACCCCAAAGGTCGCCGTGTAACAACGACGACTGCGGCGAGTCGTCAAAGTAGACAGGCAGTCGCTTCATCAGGCGTGCACCACGCATTTGAAATTCGCCGCCGAAGCCATTCTCCGCGGCAAGCCGAAGCTGCACACCAAGACGCTGCTCGCGAAAGAATTCGACCCAGTCGTCGCGCCAGCTATTGTGTTGTGGTGTCAGGCCGATGCTGTTGTCGCGATGCCAGCCATATCGCTCCATACCCGAGTGATGCAACTCGGCTAGTTGCTCACCGAGACGGCGTTCAACCGCTGTATCGGCACGCTCGAAATCCAGCCATTCGAGAACAAGAAATGCGGCGGCTTTGGTCTGCCCACTTGTGATTACCTGCGGAACGCGGATGGCGCCGGCCCGCGCTATTTCGGACAGGCCCTCCTCTTCTGCTGTAAACATATCGGCGGCAACCAGGGGACCGGTTTTGATGAACAAGTCACCGGATTGGCAAGACAGCCGCCAGGCGGCGCTGATATCACCGCCTCTCACCGGCGTTGGATCGCTATCCGGCGCGACGTGCACGCCCTCGTTGTCGAGCTGTTGATAGATTGACGACCAGTCTGGCATCTCTGGTCCTTTGGGTTCTTAGTAGCGGTAGATGTCCGAGACGCGTTCTGCCTGGCGTCGCAACGCCATGCCGATTCCCGCCTCGTCGAACAACGCGTTGATCTCACCGAGTTTGGGTGCGGACGGCTGCATTAACGTCTCCACGTTATCCATAGGCGCATCGCAGGCGATGCCGGTTAGGCGACGTGCAAGGTACGCGTCCTCTTTATGCGTATCGAGTTTTGCGGCCAGTGTTTTGGAGCCACGCACGTTGACCTCGTGAATCCTGTCAAGATTTGCGTATATCTCATCGAGACTGCCGAAATGTTCCAGCAAGCCTGTCGCCGTTTTCTTGCCCACTCCCGGCACGCCCTTGATGTTGTCAACCGCATCACCCGCAAGTGCGAGGAAGTCCGCGATCTGTTCAGGCCAGACACCAAAAGAATCGGGAATCTCATCGTAGCGAAGCTTGCCTTTGCCGGCGAAGTCCCAAAATATATCTTGCTGCGTCAGCAACTGCGTCAGGTCTTTGTCGCGGGTAACGATGGTAGAAGGCCGACCTTTTTTACGACCGTGATGAACCAGTGTTCCGATCAGATCGTCAGCCTCGTAGGCGGGACTACTGTGTTCCATAAGACCCAATGCCCGCACAAAACGCCGGCACTGCCCAAACTGTCGTTTCAGCTCGGGGGGTGCAGGGTCGCGATTAGCTTTGTACTCGGGAAAGATTTCCGTGCGAAATGATTCGGTCAGACTCTCATCGAACAATACGGCGATGTACTCGGGTGTGACCCGCTCCATGAAGTCGCCGATAAAACGGCAAAACCCGTATAACGCGTTTACCGGGTTGCCGTTGTCATCGACCATGTCCTCGGGCATCGAGTAGTACGCACGAAAGACGTACACGCTGGCATCAATCAGATATTGCAATGTAGGAGCTCGCCTTGCGAGCGATCCTCAATCATGAAAATGCACTTCAACGATCTCCTCACCACCCGAGAGATGATCGCTGAGTCGCGCATGTAACGGGCTGGAGCGCGGAATATGTGCCAGCAGGTATTGCATTTGGTCGGCCAGGACACGACGTCCTTTGAGGTAGATGTATTCCGCGTAGTTTGGCGTAAACGGCACCGCAATCAACTCCATCGCCGACTGTTCCGGTGTTCGTCCACCTTTGTAGTTATTACAGCGGCGGCATGCAGTCGCCACGTTATTCCACTTGTCACACCCGCCTTGCGACACCGGTGTAATGTGATCGCGGGTAAGGTCCCTGGTCATGTATCGCATACCGCAATAAAGACAAAGGTTGGCGTCGCGCTTGAACAGTGTGCGGTTGTTCAAGGGCGGCACGTAGCGCTCACGATTTCGTGTAAGACTCCGACTGGTGCCATGTGTTGCGATGATGGAATTGACATCGATGCGGCTGCGCGTGCCATCGCATGCGTTGTACCCGCCGAATACGGAGTAAAGCAAGGTGCCACAGTCATACGCTACCTGCTCCGAGTGATACAGACGAACCGCTTCGCGGTAGTCAATCCACTCCAAGGGCATTCCCGCAACATCGGTTCTTAGAACCTGTTGCGAAATATCGGATGCGAGTCCTGCGAGCATATCCTTTCCTCAAGGGTATGCTCCGATTATGACAAGATTTAGAGTGCCTTCAACACCTCATCGAGAGTTTCTTTCGCATCACCAAACAGCATTCGCGTATTTTCCTCGAAGAACAGCGGATTTTGAACGCCGGCGTAGCCTGTTGCCATGCTGCGCTTCAGCACGATTGATGTCGTTCCCTTCCAGCATTCGAGCACCGGCATGCCAGCGATCGGGCTGTCCGGGTCCGTCAGTGCAGAAGGATTTACGATGTCATTCGCGCCGATGACCACTGATACGTCGACATTAGGGAAGTCCTCGTTAATCTCGTCCATCTCGAACACGATGTCGTATGGCACTTTCGCTTCCGCGAGCAATACGTTCATATGTCCGGGCATGCGACCAGCAACCGGGTGAATGCCGAAGCGAACATTGATCTTCCTGGCGCGCAATACCTTCGTGATTTCATACACGGTGTGCTGCGCCTGGGCAACGGCCATACCGTAGCCCGGAATAATCATGACTTCCTTCGCGCCTGCGAGCAGTGCCGCTGTCTCTTGTGAGTCAACCGGTAAAACCTCGCCCTGATCTTCGCCGTCGCCACTGCTGACCGTCTTGCCACCACCGGTACCAAAGCCACCGGCGATCACAGCCAGGAATTTTCGGTTCATGGCGCGACACATGATGTAACTCAGGATGGCACCACTGGAGCCAACCAGCGCTCCGGTGACGATCAGCAGATCGTTCCCAAGCATGAAGCCCGTCGCTGCCGCCGCCCAACCCGAATAAGAGTTGAGCATTGAAACGACAACCGGCATATCAGCACCACCAATCGCCATCACCATGTGTATACCAAACAGCAACGCGATCACGGTCATGATGATCAGTGGCTCGAGTCCGTTTCCGGCGGCCGACTGCACGACGAATTGATAGCCAAAATAGATCGCGCCGACCAACAGGCCAAGGTTAAACCAATGCCGCCCCGGTATTGTCAGCGGCGAACCACCGATACGTCCGGAGAGTTTGCCAAACGCGATGACCGAACCCGAGAAGGTGACCGCACCAATCAGGATGCCGACGTAGGTTTCGATGTCATGAATCGTGAGTTCGATCGGTAGATCGAAATGCTTGGTCGGATCCATGAAACTGGCATAACCGACAGCAACCGCGGCTGCACCGACCAGGCTGTGTAGCACGGCGACCAGTTCCGGCATCTGCGTCATTTGCACGCGACGCGCCAAAACAAGGCCGATGCTGCCACCAATCAGCAACGCCACCAACAGGATTTCGAAGTGTCGTTCAACAACACCCAGAATCGTTGCCAGCAAAGCGATCGTCATACCGATGATGCCGTACCAGTTACCTCGGCGCGCTGTCTCCTGATTGGAGAGACCGCCGAGGGCCAGAATAAAAAGTATGGTCGCAATGATGTACGACACTGTAACGATGCCTTGACTCATCTTCCCGACCTCACTTACGGAACATTTCAAGCATACGACGCGTGAC
>JAJFKV010000052.1 GCA_021773055.1 Woeseiaceae bacterium | reverse complement strand
TATTCCCTGTTTAGCTCTTCTACGCGCTCTTCCTGTTTTTCCTGTTCATACTCGTCTGAGGTCTCCTTCACGTCCTCGGCCAAATGAATCACGTCGTTTACCCAAGGTGCGCAGCCACTCAACAAGCCTGTACTCAATCCGAATAGAAAAGCTGTAGCAATTCTTGTGTTCATGTCTACCTCTCTGGCCAAGTAGATAATGTCTGCTTTGGATCAGCAGCAGTCGCTCAGCAGTTTAACACCTGGACGGCTGGTTCCGGCCAAAACCGGACGGTCGGATCGTGCGACTAATAGTCTATTCCGGATCGACACGTGTTAGGTGGAAGGCGATCCCATACACCGGGCCGGTACCACAAGAACGCGCGCTTTCTAAAGCTCCACCAGTAAATTTCACCATCCACTGTAATACCGAAATGCGGGCTCGATCTTCGCGATTGCCATGGTTGCCCCATTCTTTTCTTGAACGCCTGCAAAAGTATTTCTCGCTTGTCCAACTCCTCGAAGGAGTCAGCTCCACCATAATCGATTACGCAAAACCGTTGGCCTTTTGAGCGCTTGTCGGCAGCTGCGTAAGCGGCACTTACGAATTCGCGCCCGTACCATATCATCACACCCTCTTGAACCAGAATACGCGCGGCACCGAAACCAATCGGAACAACAAGCAAGACCAACAAGAAGCGTCGGAGATCTGACGGGTTTTCAAGAGGCTTGGTCCGCCAGTACGCCGCCAGCCGGCGGATTTCGTTTGTGGCGACAGCGATAGGGAATAGTTGAATTACAGCGACGGACAGCCACACAAAGGGGCTTTCGCTTTTCGAGGAGAGCCCCATGACGGCATACCAATAAATCGTGGCAATGATCGCCCCGACAAGACCAAGGACCAATAAAATGATGTCTGTGCGCACACGCAAAGCAGATTTCTCGGCTGCTTCAGATAGCGAGCGAATCAACCCAAGAATACCGCACGCTCCGAGGAACCATGGAAATAATGCAAGGATGCCGTGTGGGTATGAGTGGAACCCAAACCTCAATATCATAATGCCAGTTGTAAGGAGCAAGAACGTCGGAAAAATACAACTTGCGACAACAAATGTCCTTCGAAGCATATCCATCTATTTAATTTTCAGGTACTCCTCGAACCAAGGACCGGGTATTGGCTATTTGTGTCAGTCTGCGAGGGTCCGCAATGGGTCACTAGCAGCCTCTCAGTAGTTTATCACCTGGGCGGCTGCTTCCGGCCAGATATAGGTATTCCGTCCTGCTTTCAGCGATAGTTGTTGCAGCTGACAGGTAGCTGTCAGTGAAGGCGGGACATGCACCTGCGGATTACGAACATTTCGGCCATAGCGTTAGACGCTTTCCGCTTCTCATTCGAGTCCGCAGGCGCGCTTGAGCTCGTAACGAATACTCAGGGCTTGCCGCACTACCGGCTTGCTATATCTGTTTCGAGAGTTCAAGCATGCATGCCCCTGTGGCTAATTGTACACGGTGGAGAATAATCATGACTCAGCTCTCTGGAAAATCCTACACGGCCTACATCGGTATCGACTGGGCCAGCACCAAGCACGACATTTGCATACAACTTGCGGGTAGCGAGGAACGCACATTCGAGTGTATCAAGCACACGCCCGAAGCCATTGAAGAATGGGCGCAGGCGCTGCATCAGCGCCTTGGCGGACCCATCGCCGTGGCACTTGAACTCAGTGAAGGACCAATCGTCTCCGCGTTAGAAAAATACGACTTCCTGGTGCTCTTTCCCATCGACCCAAAGCGCCTGGCCAAGTACCGACAAGCGTTTGTACCCAGCGGTGCCAAGGACGACCCTACCGATGCCGAGTTCGCAATGGACTACCTCATGCGCCATCCCGAGAAGCTCAAAGTTCTCAAGCCAGAGACTGCTGCGATGCGAAAGCTGCGCTACCTGGTTGAGGCGCGGAACCGCATCAGGGGCGATCAATCGCGTTGCGTTAATCGTCTCATTCAGGCGCTAAAGCAATACTACCCGCAAGCCGTTGATTGGTTTAACGATCACAACACTCTGGTCTTTTGCGACTTCCTTAAACAATGGCCCACGCTGACAACCGTCCAACGTGCCCGCAAGACCCGACTCGAACGCTTCTTCAAAGAACACAATGTGCGCTTCGCCCGCGTCATTGAGGACCGCATCCAGGCCATCAAGGTTGCTACACCACTCACCCATGATGAAGCCATCATCGAAGCGCACCGATTGCAGGTCGAGATCCTGATCGAGCAGTTGCGACTCACCATTAAGGCGATGAAATGCTTCGATGAACAAATCATTGCGATCGCTACCCAGTTCCCTGACTACGGGCACCTCTTCACACCTTTACCCGGTGCCGGCAAAGTCATCGCTCCACGGCTGTTGGCTGCCTTCGGCGAAGATCGCGACCGCTACAGCTGTGCCACACAAGTGCAGAAGCGCAGCGGTATCGCACCCATCACAAAACGAAGCGGTAACAGTACCTGGGTACACTGGCGCTTCCAGTGCCCGAAGTTTTTGCGTCAGACCTTCATCGACTTCGCTGCGCAGACCATCAA
>JAJFKV010000051.1 GCA_021773055.1 Woeseiaceae bacterium | reverse complement strand
AGGCTGTTTACTGGAATGGCTCCCTTCGGTCCGCTTTATTTCCTGTAAACAGCCTCTCGCCCGACGACCTTGTGGCGATTGGTGGTGAATCAGGACTGGACACTTGTCTCGCCGAATCTCACGACCATGGTCGGAAGGGTGGCAAGCGGGAGAGTGAATACAAGAAATAAAGCGCAGCGAAGCGAGCCATTCCAGTATTCACTCTCCCGCTTGACGCCCATTGCACCGATCGTGATGAGTTCGCGCGCAGGGCGTGCTCGTACGGTGCGTTCTTAGGAGCTTTGGGCGGTGACGTCCACGTACATGGTGAGTTTTTGGCCCGGTTGCAGGAGCTTGTTCTTGTCAATCTTGTTCCAGCGGGCAATTTGGTCGATTCCGACGCGGAACCGGCGGGCGATGAGGTATAGAGAGTCGCCGTTTCTGACTGTGTAGCGGAGTTTCCGGGTCGTATTGCCAAGTGCCTGGGTCGGCGAGGTCCGGGGTGCTGCGATGGCGGAGTTCGTCCAGACGACGAGTTTCTTGCCTATCGACAAGGTGTCGCGGGGGGCCATGCCGTTCCAGGCTGCCAGTTGGCGTGTCGTGACTTTGTAGCGCTGGGAGATCGTCCAGAAGGACTCACCACTTCGCACAATGTGCTCGACCTTGCTGCCGGCACGGGTGCGGTTCTGCGTTTTGGCGAGTCTAGCATCGGCGCTCTTGCTATAGGCACTTAGTGGTTTGGTCGCGACCGGGATCATCAGGTGATGTCCCGCGCGGATGGTATTGCCGCGAAGATTGTTCGCTGCGCGGATGGTTGAAACGGTGGTGTTGTATTTCTCGGCGATCTGCGAGATAGCTTCGCCGTTCTTAACCTTGTGTCGTTGCCAGCGAACGCGTTCAGATTTCGGTACTTCGTCGAGGGCTGCGATGAACTGCTCGGCGACGTCGATGGGCATGACCAGGCTGTGCGGGCCGGAAGGATCTGTCGACCAGCGGTTATAACCCGGGTTGTATTGATACACGGTGTCGACATCAACACCGGCGAGTTCCGCTGCCAGGGCGAGGTCCAGTTGGCCGCCGATATCAGCAACCATGAACTGTGGCTCGTCACTAACCACCGGCAGTGTCAGGTTGTATTTGGCGGGGTCGGCAACGATCTCAGCCAGCGCCAGCAACTTCGGTACATACATGCTGGTTTCTCTTGGCAAGCGCAAATCCCAAAACTCGGTCGGCTTGTTCGCGTTCGTGTTCCGGCGTACCGCGCGGCGAACATTGCCCTCGCCAGAGTTATAGGAGGCAATGGCGTTCAGCCAGTTGCCGTTATTAAATTTGTACAGGTACTCGAGGTAGTCGAGTGCGGCGCGGGTCGAGTCGACGACATCGCGGCGTCCGTCGTACCACCAGTTCTGTTTGATGCCAAATCGCTTCGCCGTGCCCGGAATCATTTGCCAGAGTCCGGCCGCGCGACCGTGGGAATAGGCGAACGGGTCGTAGGCGCTTTCGACGATCGGCAGTAGTGCGAGTTCCAAGGGCATATTGCGGCGTTCGAGCTCCGCAACAATGAACGGCAAATAGCGCTGCGCTCGTGTGAAGACTCGATCCATGTAGTCCGGGTGCTTAACAAACCACTTTTTTTCTGCCGCCGTGCGGTGATTGTCGGCGTATTGCAGATTGAATCCACGTCGCAAACGGGCGATGACGTCGTCCGGCCCGGCGGGCGTGGATTTGAACTCGATTCCGGCAACCGGTGAGATCAGCGTGAGGTTTGGCTCGGCGTCCTGGGCCCCGGAGCTTACAAGCAACGCGGGGGCGGCCACCGCTGATTGGCCGGCCAGCAGCAAAAAGGTGACGCCAATGGCACTAAAGGGTGTGAATCTCTGCAATAATTGCCAAATAGGCGATGTCTTTACGATAGGCATCGGGCCATCCTACTGAGGCAGGGAAGTTGTGCAAGTGGATCGATCACAAATGACACAAGACTGGCTGCAGACGCCGCTCGGCGCGGCGCTGCTGCAACAGGAAATCCGGGTGGTTGAAGAGGCCCTCGACGGCGTTTTCGGCGAGCAGTGCCTGCAACTTGGCCTCTGGGGCGAAAACCGTACATTCACGCGTTTCACAAGGACCCAGTGCTGCTCTGTCATTGCTGCATCAAAGAGCGGCGGGGTTGGCGGCGGAAAGCCCTGCGCGGTCGCGGAGATGCACCGACTGCCGATCGCGAGCGATTCCGTCGACGCGGTGCTGCTGCCCCACACGTTGGACTACAGTGATCGCCCACACGCGATATTGCGCGAGATTGACCGCATTCTGCGTCGCGACGGGCGCCTGATCGTGCTGGGTTTCAAGCCGAGCGGTCTCTGGGGACTGCGCCGACTCATTCCTGGTGCCGGCATACCACCGGGCGCGGATCACCTGATCTCCGAGCGCCGATTGAAGGACTGGCTGCAGTTGCTCGATATGCGCATCCAGGGCACGTCACGCTACTTTTTCCGCTGGCCACTGCCGGGCAACAAAGCACAGGGCTCGAATAAGTGGGAGCGACGTGGACAGGCCTGGTGGCCGGAGCTGGCTGCTTGCTATATGCTCTCGGCGCAGAAACGGGTCAGCACGATAACACCGGTAAAACCGCTCTGGCGGCTCCAGCCGAAGGTCGTTGCCGGACTCGCCGAACCATCAACCCGAACTTCCCAGATTTCGCGAATCCGATTTGACCAAAGCAATTGAGATCTATACCGACGGCGCCTGCAGAGGAAATCCGGGCCCGGGCGGTTGGGGCGTGCTTCTCTTGTCCGGCAAGCATGAAAAGACCATGCATGGCGGTGAACCCGAGACGACCAATAATCGCATGGAGTTGACGGCGGCGATCGAAGCATTGAACGCGTTGAAAGGGCACAGCAGCGTTATTCTTTATACAGACTCCAAGTACGTGATGGACGGCATCAACGACTGGATGCCAAACTGGAAAAAGCGCGGCTGGAAAACCGCCGCCAAAAAACCAGTGAAAAACAAGGATCTCTGGCAGGCACTTGACGACGCGGTGAATCGCCACGAAGTCGACTGGCGCTGGGTAAAAGGCCACGACGGCAATCCCGGCAACGAGAAAGCCGACGAACTGGCCAACAAGGGCATCGATGAACTGTAGGAGCGCGCCTTGCGCGCGATTCATTTTATGAGACAAATCGTCCTCGACACCGAAACCACCGGCCTGTCGGCCGCGCAGGGCCACCGCATCATCGAGATCGGTTGTCTTGAGCTCGTGAATCGTCGCCTGACGGGGCGTGAGTTTCACCGTTTCCTGAATCCGGACCGCGATATTGACGAGGGCGCCGAACGTGTCCATGGCATCAGCCGGGCCGATCTGGAAACCGAGCCTCGCTTCCCCGAGATCGTCGATGATTTCCTGGCCTTCATCAGCGACGCGGAACTGATCATTCACAACGCGACTTTTGATGTGGGCTTCCTGGAACATGAGCTCAGGCTCATGAAGCACAAGCAACCGAAGATCGAAGACCACTCGAGCGTTCTCGACACGTTGACGATGGCGCGCGAGATGCACCCGGGTCAGCGCAACAGCCTCGATGCACTCTGCAAACGCTACGAGGTGGACGCGACCAAACGCGACGTCCACGGCGCGCTGATCGATTCGGAACTGCTGGCGAACGTATACCTGGCGATGACGGGCGGGCAGACAGCGCTGCTGCTGGACGCTGACGTTGTCGGCCACCACGCGGCTGACCCGTCAATTGCAGGAGGCCGCCCTGCGGCCGAAAATGTTGATTCGGCCGCAGTGCGCGCTCCTGCAGTCGAGCCGCCGGTGATCAGGGCGACCGCCGAGGAATCTGCCGCGCACGACGTCGTGCTTGAAAAAATACGTAAATCCGGTGCGTGCGTCTGGGATTTTGACTAGAATCAGCGGTTCGCTAAAAGGCAACCCCGAAAAATAAGGATAAGAGCTTTATGGCCCATACGTTGGCAGCAGCGCTGCGCGAGAACTTCCTCGGCAATTCTCCAAGTTGGTACAAACTCTCAATTATCGGCTTCCTGATAGCGAACCCGGTGCTGGTGTTGATCGACCCGTATTTTGCTAGCTGGGTGCTGGTGGGCGAGTTCATATTTACGCTGGCGATGGCACTCAAGTGCTATCCATTGCAGCCGGGTGGCCTGTTGGCTGTCCAGGCGATTCTCATGGGACTCGCCTCCCCGGAGCACGTACTGCACGAAGCGGAGGCCAACTTCGAAGTCATCATGCTGTTGATGTTCATGGTGGCCGGTATCTACTTTCTGCGCGAGATGCTGCTCTACACGTTTACCAAGATTCTGCTGGGCGTGCGTTCAAAAGTGCTGCTGTCGGTGATGTTCTCGTTTGCAGCGGCATTCCTGTCCGCGTTCCTGGATGCACTGACCGTAACGGCGGTGATCATCACGGTCGCGGTCGGCTTTTATGGTGTCTATCACATGGTCGCGTCCGGCAAGAAGTTCGGCCACAGCCATGATCACGGCACTGATGACGAAGTCATCGAGCTGCATCGTGAAGACCTCGAGGACTTTCGTTCTTTCCTGCGCAGCCTGATGATGCATGGAGCTGTCGGTACCGCCCTCGGTGGCGTGACAACCATGGTTGGCGAACCGCAGAACCTGCTGATCGCAGAAAAAATGGATTGGTCGTTCGTCGTGTTCTTCCTGCACATGGCGCACATCTCGATGCCTGTGCTGGTGGTGGGCCTCATCACCTGCATGTTGCTCGAGGTCACGAAGAGCTTTGGTTACGGCGCCCAACTCTCGCCCAAGGTTCGCGAAGTTCTCGAAGAGTACGACAACCAGATGGCGTCCGAGCGAACGAAGTCGGATATGGTCACGATTTATGTGCAGGCGGTGGTCGCGGGGCTGTTGATTATTGCGCTTGGCTTTGGCCTGGCCGCGCCCGGTATCGTCGGCCTTATGGTTATCGTGCTGGCAACGGCATTCAATGGCATCACTGAAGAGCACCGCATCGGGCATGCGTTCGAAGAGGCGCTGCCGTTTACGGCGCTGTTGGTCGTGTTTTTCGCGATCGTTGCCGTGATCGATCATCAGAAACTCTTCACACCGATTATTCAATGGGTGATGACCTACGACGGCAAGTTGCAGGAAGCCTTGTTCTATTCGGCGAACGGATTGTTGTCGATGATCAGTGACAATGTGTTCGTGGCAACCGTATACATCGGTGAAGTCGAAGAAATGTTCCTGAACGGCGAACTGACGCGTACCCAGTTTAATGCGCTGGCGGTTGCAATTAATACGGGCACCAACATTCCGTCCGTCGCAACACCAAATGGCCAGGCGGCTTTCCTGTTCCTGTTGACCTCGGCACTGGCACCGCTGATCCGCCTGTCCTACGGCCGCATGGTGGTGATGGCACTGCCGTACACCGTCACGATGAGCATTACCGGCCTGCTGGCACTCTGGTACATGCCAAGAATCCTGTAGGAGTGAGCAGGGCGGGCTCCTACGGGGCTTCGCGTCACGGTAATTCTTGCCCAAATATGCTATTTAAGCACCTGATTTTAATAGAGACCCCCAATGCCATTTGACATCAACAATCTCCGCATCGGCATCGTCGGGCTGGGCTATGTAGGCCTGCCGCTCGCCGTTGAGTTTGGCAAAAAATATCCGACGGTTGGATTCGATATCAAGGTAGAACGTATCGCTGAGCTTGGAAGCGGTGTCGATTCGACGCTGGAGTGTTCGAGTGAGGAGTTGGCAGAAGCCAAGCAATTGAGCTTTTCGTCCAACGGTACAGATCTTGAGGATTGCAATTTCTACATAGTCACGGTGCCAACGCCGATCGGTGAAAACAGTCGTCCCGTACTCACACCATTGAAGAGTGCCAGCGAATTTCTCGGTGGAATTATCAGCAAGGGCGACATCGTAGTTTACGAATCGACCGTATATCCAGGCGCAACCGAGGAGTTTTGTATTCCGTTCGTCGAGGATGGGTCCGGGCTCAAAATGAACGATGACTTTCTTGTAGGTTACAGCCCGGAGCGAATCAATCCAGGTGATAAAGAGCGTCGATTGCCGTCGATTCCCAAAGTGACCTCAGGTTCCACGCCGGAGGCTGCCGATTACGTTGATGAGGTGTACCGCTCTATTATCACTGCTGGGACCCACAAAGCATCCAGCATTAAAGTCGCTGAAGCGTCGAAAGTCATTGAAAACACTCAGCGCGATGTCAATATAGCGCTCGTCAACGAGCTGGCGATGATATTTGAGCGCGTTGGCATCGACACAGAAGAGGTCCTGGAAGCAGCAGGCACGAAATGGAATTTTCTGCCATTCCGCCCTGGGCTTGTAGGTGGACATTGCATCGGCGTCGATCCGTACTACCTGACATTTAAAGCACAACGACTTGGGTATCACCCACAAATGATCCTCGCGTGTCGTCGCATAAACGACAATATGCCGTTGTATGTGGCGGGTCAGATAATCAAGAGAATGCTCGAAAAAGAAATACAGCCGCGCGGTGCAAAGGTTTTGGTACTGGGAGTCGCCTTTAAGGAAAACTGTCCTGATATCCGAAATTCCAAGGTACTCGATATCGTTGCGGAAATGTCAACCTATGGTACGAACGTTGATGTTTACGATCCATGGGTAGAGGCGGCAGAGGCCAAGCAGGCATGCGGTATTGACCTGGTCATCGAACCGGAGAAAGAGGCGTATGATGTTGTGATCATCGCGGTGGCGCACGATTGTTTTCGTGAGCTGGGTGAAGATGGCATCAAAGCGTTTGCCAAAAAGACATCGGTACTCTACGACGTCAAATATGTCTTGCCACAGGACGCCGTAGACGACCGCCTGTAGGAGCGGTTCCGGACTGCAAGTGAGAACGAATTGAAAATCCTCGTAACAGGTGCTGCCGGGTTCATTGGCTACTTCACCTCAAGACAACTACTCGAGCGCTGTGACACCGTCGTTGGTCTGGACAATTTCAACGATTATTACGACGTCTCGTTGAAAGAAGCACGTGCCGCGATTCTTGCAGACTACGATGAATTCACGCTGGTCCGAATCGATCTCGCAGATCGCGATGCGATGGAATCGCTGTTTGCCAAGCAAAAATTCGACAAGGTTGTTCATCTGGGCGCGCAGGCCGGGGTACGTTACTCGATAGACAACCCGCATTCTTATATCGAGAGCAATATCGTCGGTACGTTGCACGTCCTTGAGGGTTGCCGTCATCACAAGATTGAGCATCTCGTATTCGCGTCGTCAAGTTCGGTTTACGGTGCCAATACGACGATGCCGTATTCGATCCATCAAAATGTGGATCACCCACTGGCCTTGTACGGAGCAACGAAGAAATCGAACGAATTGATGGCGCATACGTATGCGAATCTTTATGGACTAGCCACGACGGGACTTCGATTTTTTACAGTTTACGGTCCCTACGGTCGCCCCGATATGGCACCGATAAAGTTCACCAAGAACATCATTGAAGGCAAGCCGATTGATGTTTACAACTATGGCGATCACAGTCGCGATTTCACCTACATCGATGACATTGTTGAGGGCATAATTCGTGCCCTGGACAACACCGCGACGATAAACGAGTCATGGGATGCCTCATCACCGGATCCAGGTACGAGCAAAGCTCCGTACCGAATCTATAATATAGGCAATCAAGAACCAGTCGCCCTGATGCGCTTTATCGAGTTGATTGAAGAAAATGTTGGCAAGAAAGCCGAGAAAAACTTGCTGCCAATGCAGGATGGTGATGTCAAAGATACCTGGGCCGACGCCACAGACCTGGCTAACGATGTTGGCTACCAAGCTAGTACTCCGATCGAAGTCGGTGTGAAGAACTTCGTCGAGTGGTATCTTGAGTTCTACCAATAAGAGCGAACTCGTGGCCAGCGCGTACACAAGCAGAAAACTTTCCGCACGATACCCCACTGATCTGCCAGCCTGGAAGAAGCTGGCAAAGCACCACCGTGAGGACATGCGTGAGCGTCATTTGCGAGACCTGTTCTCGCGTGACAAAAAGCGCGTGGAGAAGTTTGCGCTGCAGGCCGGCGACCTCAAGCTCGATTACTCGAAGAATCACCTCAACAACGCGACTCTCAAGATGCTCGCGCAGCTCGCCAAGCAAGCCGAT
>JAJFKV010000006.1 GCA_021773055.1 Woeseiaceae bacterium | reverse complement strand
GCGATGCTCGCGACCAAAATCAGTTTCATGAATGAGCTCGCGAACCTCGCAGAGCGATTTGGCGCCGACATTGAGAACGTACGGCTCGGGATCGGTTCTGATCCCCGTATCGGCTATCACTTTATTTATCCAGGTGCCGGCTACGGTGGTTCGTGTTTTCCGAAGGACGTGCAAGCGCTGGCAAAATCAGCTGCCGACACAGGATACGATGCCGCGCTTTTGAATGCTGTTGAGGAAGTTAACCTCAGACAGAAGCACCGAATTGTCGAGAAGCTCAAATCTCATTACAAGAATGAACTCAAGGGTAAGACCATTGCGCTTTGGGGTTTGTCTTTCAAACCCAGCACAGACGATATGCGTGCGGCACCGAGCAGGGTGATAATGGAAGCGATGTGGGAGGCAGGTGCGAATGTGCGTGCCTACGATCCGGAAGCGTCGGAAGAGGCCGCAAGAATCTACCCCGATCAAGCGGGTCTCGAGCTTTGCGAATCGGCGTACGGCGCTGTCGAAGGTGCGGATGCTCTGGTGATAATTACCGAGTGGCAGGAGTTCAGAAGTCCGGATTTTGACCTACTCAAAGCGCAACTCGCGGACAGGGTTATTTTTGACGGTCGCAATCTTTATGAGCCTGAGACGGTGGAAGGATTGGGTTTGCAGTATTACGCGATCGGAAGGGGGAGAGTGTAGGAGCGCGCCCTGCGCGCGAAAGGTCGGCCGCAGGGCGGCCTCCTACAGGGGACTATGACTATTATTCCGGTAATTTTATCTGGTGGTTCTGGTACCAGGCTTTGGCCTGCTTCTCGTTCGATGTATCCGAAGCAGCTTCTCCCGCTCACCGGGGACAATACGATGCTGCAGCAAACTGCGCAGCGCCTTAATGGCATGGCGGACAAGACCAACGATTGCATGGTGATCTGCAATGAGGCGCATCGTTTCCTGGTTGCAGAACAACTTCGTGCCATCGAACAGAGCGCACAGGTTGTCCTTGAACCTGAAGGCCGCAACACAGCGCCTGCCGTTGCACTGGCCGCATTCCTGGCTGCTGAGACCGATCCGGATACTCTCTTGCTGGTCATGCCGGCGGACCACGTCATCGATAATGTGGCCGCTTTTCAGGCGGCCGTCGCAATCGGATGCGAGGCGGCAACCGACGGCAAGCTGGTGACCTTTGGTATCGTACCGACACGCCCGGAAACGGGCTTTGGCTATGTTCAGGCAACGCCTGATGGCGGGAGTGCAGTAGCGGTTAAGTCATTCGTCGAGAAACCGGATCGGGCCACCGCTGAGGCCTACGTTAGCGGTGGCGAACACTTCTGGAATAGCGGCATGTTCCTCTTCGGGGCGCAGACCTACCTCAACGCACTGGAAAAACTTGCGCCCGACATGTTCAGCGCCTGCAAAGAGAGCATTCGCAATCGCAGCGATGGCGATTTTGTTCGCCCGGATAGCGATTCGTTCCTGTCCAGTCCGAAAGACTCGATCGACTATGCGGTGATGGAAAAGACCGATGACGCCCTAATGGTGCCGATGGATGCGGGCTGGAGCGATGTGGGTTCCTGGGCGGCGTTGCATGACGTGCGAGACAGCGACGGCGACGGCAATACGATTGACGGTGATGTCTATACCCATGACTGCAAAGGCGTGTTTATTCAGGCCGAGAGTCGGCTGGTGACGGCAGTCGGGCTCGAAGATGTTGTGATCGTTGAGACCAAGGACTCCACGCTGGTCGTTAGCAAAGACAAAGCACAGGACGTCAAAGCCATTGTTGATCAACTGAACGAGCAGGGCCGCGCAGAAACCAACCTGCATCGCCAGGTGTTTCGCCCATGGGGCAGCTACGACAGCCTTGAGAATCAGGAGGGTTTTCAGGTTAAGCGACTGGTGGTCAAACCAGGCGCGATACTGTCATTGCAAAAACACGCACATCGCGCGGAACATTGGGTCGTTGTGCAGGGCAAAGCACGCATCACCAAAAATGAAGAAGAGTTTGATCTGGGTGTGAACGAGTCAACCTACATTGCGATCGGCGATGTACACAGGATCGCGAATCCTTTTGATGCGGACGCGCATATCATTGAAGTCCAGTGCGGGGATTATCTCGGCGAGGATGACATCGTCCGCCTGGAAGACAACTACGGAAGAGAAGGCACCAACACGTAGGAGCGCGCCCTGCGCGCGAAAAGACCCACATACAAATATCCTTGCAATTTCGGTATAAACAACCATAATTGTAAGGATGATAAGTCGACGTCTCAAACCGCGCCTGGTATCTCTGCTTGAGGACTATCCTGCCGTTGCCTTGCTCGGGCCACGACAGGTCGGCAAGACCACGCTCGCGCATGAGCTTGCCGACAATATCGAGTCTATCTACCTGGATCTCGAGTCGCCCGCGGACAGGGCAAAGCTTTCGGAGCCTGAGCTCTATCTTGCGGACCATGAGAACAAGCTCGTAATACTTGACGAGATTCAACGCGTCCCGGAGCTGTTTCAAAGCTTGCGCGGGCTTATCGACAGAGGGCGGCGCAAAGGACTCAGAGCGGGGCGGTTTCTGTTGCTTGGCTCGGCGTCGATGGACTTACTGCAGCAGTCAGGACAATCGCTTGCAGGCCGGGTTGCGTACCTGGAACTCTCGCCGATAGACGTCACAGAAACACAACCCGATACACATGATTCGCTCTGGGTGCGTGGCGGATTTCCGGATAGCTTTCTGAGCAAAGACGATCGGCGAAGCCTGACCTGGCGGCAGGATTTTATTCGTACGTATCTTGAGAGAGACGTGCCGCAACTGGGACCGCGCATTCCGGCGGAAACGCTGCGCCGATTTTGGGTGATGCTCGCACATTCGCAAGGTGGGCTCCTGAATGCGGCGTCACTTGCACGTGGACTAGGTCTCGACGGCAAGACGATCGCAAGATATCTGGACTTGATGGTGGATCTGTTACTCGTGCGCCGGCTCATGCCGTGGCATCGCAATACCGGCAAGCGCCTGGCCAAGTCGCCAAAGATTTATGTAAGAGACAGCGGTATTGCGCACGCCTTGCTTGGACTGGGTGATAAAGAAGATGTGCTTGGCCATCCGGCGGTTGGCTCAACCTGGGAAGGCTTCGTCATCGAAAACATCATCAATAATGCCCCCGCAGAGGCTACGGCCAGCTTTTATCGTTCCTCAGGGGGTGCCGAGATCGATTTGATCCTTACTTTGCCAGGTCGACGGCCGTGGGCGATAGAAATCAAACGAAGTTTGGAGCCAAAATTAGGCAGGGGGTTTCACTCGGCCTGTGCCGACGTAGATCCAGAAGAAAAATACGTCGTCTATCCCGGCAGTGAGGGATACCAAATGGCCAATGACGTCAGAGTGGTAAATCTGCCAGAGCTGGCAAGAAAAATCGACACTCTTCGGCCGCAGCGCGGCCTCGTACGAGCGCGTCCCACGCGCGACAGGACAAAAAAACATGAAAATTGACTGCTTCAAAGCCTACGACATCCGCGGCCAAATCCCCAACCAGCTCAACGCGGACATTTGCTATCGCATAGGCAACGCCACTGGCTCTTTTCTTGACGCAAAGACGGTCGTCGTTGGCCGCGACATGCGTCTTACAAGTGAAGAGTTTGCGGATGCAGTCATACAAGGTCTGACCGACGCCGGTATCGAAGTGCTGGATATCGGTCTGTGTGGTACCGAGATGGTTTACTTCGCGACCGGCCATCTCAATGCGGACGGCGGCATCATGGTCACCGCAAGCCACAATCCCGCCGACTACAATGGTCTGAAGCTGGTGCGGGAAGAGGCGCGGCCTATTAGTGCTGATACAGGCCTGGCAGACATTCGTAGCTTGGCCGAGGCGGATGACCGAGCCACAGCAGGTGACGGCAAGCGCACTGCAGTCAATATCTTCGATGACTACATCGAACACATGCTCTCCTATGTCGATGTTGCGAACCTCGGCCCACTGAAGCTGGTGGTCAACGGCGGCAACGGCTGCGCGGGGATCGCGGTTGACGGTCTCGAAGGTTATCTGCCTTTTGGACTGGTGAAGATCCATAACGACCCGGATGGAACGTTCCCCAACGGGATTCCGAACCCGATGCTGGAAGAGAACCAGGCAGTAACCGCCCAGGCTGTCGTTGAACATGACGCCAACATGGGTATCGCCTGGGACGGCGATTTCGACAGGTGCTTCCTGTTCGATGAGAACGGTACCTTCATTGAGGGCTATTACATCGTCGGGTTGCTGGCCGAGAGCATTATCGCGAAGAATCCGGGCGCAAAGATCGTGCATGATCCGCGTATGACCTGGAACACCCTGGACATCGTCGCAGCGGCAGGCGGCGAGGCTGTCGAAAGCAAATCCGGTCACTCCTTTATCAAGGAGAAGATGCGCGAGGTCGACGGCGCTTATGGCGGCGAGATGAGCGCGCATCACTATTTTCGTGATTTTTCCTATGCCGACAGCGGCATGATTCCGTGGCTTCTGGTTGCGGAGCTCATCTCAACGACAGGAAAGTCGCTGTCTGATCTGGTCGGCGAGCGCATGGCGATGTATCCGGCCAGTGGTGAGATCAATCGGCAGGTTGCGGATGCCGGCGCGAAATTGCAATTGCTGCACGACACTTACGCAGAAAATGCGATTAGCGTTGACGATGTGGACGGCTACAGTTTCGAGTTCGCCGACTGGCGTTTCAATATTCGGATGTCGAATACTGAGCCTGTGGTGCGCTTGAATGTTGAGACGCGAGCCGACCCTCAGTTGTTAGCGGCGAAGACGGCCGAGATTCTTGCGCTCATGGAAGCCCTGTAGGAGGCCGCCCTGCGGCCGATCCTTTGGTCACCGCTAAAGACTTGGTCCAGATCTTGCCGGGAAACTTTACAGCGAGTCACCTCGCGAACCCTGCAGAAAATCATAAGTCATTGATGCCCAACTGAATATCACGATTGGCATAGGGTTTGCATTATATTCAGGCAAGAAATGACTATACATACGAATTAAAGGAAGACGGACATGAGGTTTATTCAGGGAACAAAAGTTGGCGCGGTACTGGCGGGCTTGCTTATCCTTGCTACAGGTACATTTGCACAGGCTGACCTGATCACGGGTGAGATCATTGTATCGGGTGGCGGTACCACGCCGACCGGATCAGACACCAACGGAGACGGTACTGTTTCGCTGGGTGAGGCAACGGGCATTGATTTTTCGCTCGCCGGACTCGTTTTTGGCACATCCGGCGATTTCTTGGCGATCCCATTTTTTACACCGGTAACGTTCTCCGATTTTGTCTTTAATCCATCTACGCCCGAGAATCCACTTTGGGTGGTGAGCTTTGGTGGAGCGACCTACAGCTTTGCAGCCGATATATTTTCAATTGCCAGCCAGAGTGATGTTTTCCTGAATATTGTGGGTAGTGGCACCCTGTCTGCCACTGGCTTTGATGACACAGCAGGCAGCTGGTCATTTACGATGACGACTCAGGGGAGTCAATTCGGCTGGTCTTCTGCCACAGTACCAGCGCCCGGTTCATTGCTGCTACTAAGCCTCGGACTGTTTGGTTTGGGTGCTTCGGCGAGACGCCGTAAGGTTGCCTGAAGCCAGACAACGTTAAAACAGCAAAAAAGGCCAGCCCGTAATTGGGCTGGCCCTTTTTTTTGCCAGAATTGCTCGCACCCTAAGGGCACGTCCCGCGCCGGGCGTGCTCCTACAGTTCCAGGCGGATATCGTCCAGCAGGAGTTGCTGGCTGTTGCCTGGGTTGGCCGCGCTGAATACTACTGCTTCTACGCGGGAGAAGTCGAATGGGCGGTCTTTGGCTACGCCCTGTATTTCCTCGAAGGTTACGATGTAGCGCTTGGGTTTCTGCCCAACAATGACGCTCTTGTAAAAGCGCACGCCATGGTACTCGTCGCCTTTCGCCAGGTCCTTTACCCCGATGTCCATGGCAAAGCTCTCGCCAGCCGATGCAGCGACAAATGACAAGCGCCCGTATCCCCGCCAGTCCTGTCGCGGGTGAACGCTGACAAATATTCCCCAGCGGCCGCTCTCCTCCGAGTGCGCGACGTAATCGCCAACAACAGGCCAGCCCTCAGGTGCCGGGACAATTTCAGGCCGCGCCTGATCCGTTTGCGAAATGCTTGCTCGCTCCCAGGCATGCTCAAATGTCACAAGAGCCGGAAACGCACGATATTGTTCAAGCAACGCATAGCTGAACCAAAGCGTGGGAACGCAGGCAACAGCGAGCGCGGTACCTGCCACGACCGGCAGAAACAGACGGGCAGGCGTCGAAATTAACCTTCGAACTCCGCCGTCGAAAGAGGCGGCGACACCCAATGCGCCGACTATGCCCAGCGCATCGACGACAAGGTCCTTTAACTGCGCGTCGCGTGGGCCAGGTATTTGTGCGAGTTCCGATATCAGGCCGATGCCCATTGTGATACCTGCCGCGAGGACGTAGTTGACGACTGAAACACAGCGGCTCTGTAGATACCAAAAGATGCCGAACGCGATAGCGGCGAAGCCGGTTCCGTGCAGAGAGTGCAGAATGTCGATGCCAAGCGACGGCCAGTCTGAAGGGTCGAACAAATGGAGCGCGATGGTGGCAGCGATAAGCGCTGCTAACAGTGTGACTACTCTAAGTGGTGTGTCTCCGATTAGATGTTCGCGCGCTGGGCGCGCTCCTACAATGTTGTTCGGCGTCTTAGCGCAGCCACGGCGCGCTGCGCTGTCGCGCCATCCCAGAGCGGTGGGCAAACACCCTTGGGCCAGTCGCCGCTGAGTGCCCGGCCGATGTTGTCGGCAAGATCGTCAGCAGTTACAAGCTTGTTCGTACCCTGCGAAATAGTAATTGGCCGTTCGGTGTTTTCACGCAGCGTCAGGCAAGGGATATCGAGGTAGGTGGTCTCTTCCTGCAGACCACCCGAGTCGGTGATTACCATTCTTGACCCGGTGACCACGCTCATGAACTGAATATAGGGCAGCGGCTCAAGTAATGTTACGCCGGCAGCGGACTCGAACTTGTTTTTCAGGCCGAACGACTCAAGACTCTTGATTGTTCGGGGGTGGGCAACAAAAACCACCGGCAATTTCGCCGACGCTTCGATCAGTTCAGAAATGATCGGTTCCAGAGTCTCGGCAGTGTCAACATTGGAAGGGCGATGCAAGGTGACCAACGCATATTCATCCTTGACGAGTCCCAACTCATCACGCGCATCCGACGCATCGATCTTGTCTTTCAGCATCACGAATGAATCGATCATGATATTGCCAATAAGATCGATCTTGTCAGCGCTGACACCTTCCGCCGCCAGGTTTTCGTCCGCGTCCGCAGACGGTGTCCAAAGCACATTGGCGATTGAATCGGTTACGAGGCGATTGATCTCTTCAGGCATACGCCGGTCGCCACTGCGCAGCCCGGCCTCAAGATGCACGACCGGAATCCAGAGCTTGGCGCCCACCATGGCGCAAGCCGCAGTGGGATTGACGTCTCCAACCACAATGATCCAGTCCGGGCGATGCTCAAGACAAATCTTCTCGTAGGCGATCATCACGTTGCCGGTTTGCTCAGCGTGACTGCCGCTACCGACACCCATATGAAAATCCGGCGCTGGTACACGAAGATCTTCGAGAATGGCATCCGACATATTGCGGTCGTAGTGTTGCCCCGTATGAATGAGCGCCGGCTCTGCCCAGTCTGTTGCTTTCAGTGCGTGATAGAGCGGCGCGACTTTCATAAAATTGGGTCGCGCTGCAGCGATGAGATGAATGGTAATTGACATAATGCGGGTCTTTCCTTGACGAATGTCGGCATTCTAACGATGAATCGCCTCCGACACACGCCGACTTTGCTATTCTTCTGAAATTCGTCAATTAGGCAGCTTTCTTCAAGTAATTTGTGAACATCGAATTTCCTCTTTTTAGCTACTCGGCCGCCGCGGTCGCATTTGTAACTCTCACCGGCCTGCTGATGACAGTATGGCGCGACCGTACTCGCGGCAGCCTCCTGACCGTCGCATGTATGGTCAGCGCTGCCTGGGCTGTCGTGTTGGCATTTTCCAGCACACAGGCAGTCTTGCCCATATCCAGGATCCTGCTCGTCGAGCTCGTACACGACAGCGCCTGGCTGATTTTTCTATCATCGCTATTGGGTGGCGCGGTCGCCGTCGAGTCCAATTGGCTTGTGCGGCGGGGTGGGGTCGTGCTCGGGCTCGGCTTGCTCGTGGCAGGCCTGTTGCTCGAATTCGCGGGATTCAATCAGGTATTTCCGCAAGCGACGGGACGAATTCTCATTATGGGTTCCATTGCGACGGCTCTCTATGCCCTTGTTGGCATCGAGCAACTCTTTAGAAATGCGCGCCCGTCTCAACAGAACGGATTGAAATTTCTTTGTCTGGGTCTGGCCGGCATCTTCGCCTTTGATCTGTTCCTGTATTCGAACGCAGTTGTGGATGGACAGATACAAGCCGTGTTCTGGAATGCGCGAGGCTTCGTTGTTGCGCTGTGCGTACCGCTGATTGCGATCTCGGTTAAGCGAATTACGTCGTGGAGGCGCGGTATTTTTGCCTCGCGGCAGATCGTCTTCTACACCACTACTCTGTTCGCTGCAGGTACTTACCTGAGCCTCGTTGGTCTTGCCGGGTACTATATTCAGACACTTGGAAAGGAATGGGGCACCGCACTGCAACTGGTCTTCTTCAGTGCGGCGGTACTGGCTTTTATCGCGCTGCTTCTGTCGGACCAGTTACGCGGCAAATTCAGCGTATTTATCAGTAAACATTTCTTTGAACGAAAATACGATTACCGGGCCGAGTGGCTGCGCCTCATTCACACGCTGACCCGGTACGAAGAAAGTCTGCCGCTCAAAAAAAGGGCAATCAAAGCACTGGCCCAGATTGTTGGCTCGTCCAGTGGCCACCTGTGGTTGAGAAACGAAGCTGATGCGAACTACGTCGCTGTGGCCGGTTGGGATGTGCAGCCGATTATTGCGAGTACGACCGCGGGCGCCGCGCTGCCCGTTTTCCTTGAGTACAAAGGCTGGATTATCGATGTTGCCGAGTTATCAGCAAAGCCCGGTAAATATACGCCACTTGTCGCGAGCAACCTGCCAGCGGGAATTGCACAAAATGGTTTTGTGGTTCCGCTAATGCATGAATCGGATTTGCTCGGCTTTGTATCGCTGTCGGCGCCAAGAATTCCACTAACACTGAACTTTGAAGATCATGACCTCTTGAAGACGGCAGGCCAACAGGTCGCCAGCTACCTGGCGCAGGCAGAAGCGAGCGATCAGCTTGCGGAGAGTCGGCAATTCGAAGCCTTTAACCGATTTACCGCATTTGTCATGCATGACCTCAAAAATGCGATTGCGCAGCAAACACTGGTTGTTGAAAACGCGGAACGCCATAAGCGCAATCCGGAGTTTGTCGACGATGCGATCGAAACGATCAAGGGCAGCGTAGCGAGGATGCGGAGAGTGATGGGGCACTTGCGGCAGAGTGCTGTTGATGCTTCTACCGAACGAGTTGATATCACCAAATTGTTGCTGCAAGTGGAATCACAATGTTCCGATCGCGTGCCTGTCCCGATTGCATCGGTTCCATCCGAAGAAATTATCGTGCGGGCAAATCGTGATCGGCTAGTGGCAGGACTGTCTCACGCGGTCCGTAACGCACAGGATGCTTGTGAAGGAGAGGGCAACGTTTCGATCGGTGTTGAGGTTGAAAACGGAAGTTGTTGTATCGAAATCAAGGACGATGGCTGTGGTATGGAGCCGGAGTTTATTCGCGACAGGTTGTTCCGGCCGTTCGATAGTACAAAAGGTGCCGAGGGTATGGGCATAGGCGCCTACCAGATCCGAGAAACAGTGCGAGCTGGCGGTGGCGACGTCAATGTACAAAGTGAAGTGGGTGTCGGAACCACGCTAATCATGCAATTACCCCTGGCTCGATCGATCGACGTATGACAGCACTGATGGATAGCGGATCTAACCGCCGTCGCGGTAACGATTTTCCCGTGCTGGTCGTAAGCCAGGATTACGAACTCTTCTTTCGCCGTAGTGGTTCGATCGAAAAATGCCTGATCGAACCGACGGATATGCTGCTCGACTTTGCGGACCGTTCCGGTATTCGGATCACGTTTTTTGTTGACGCAGGCATGCTGTGCCGAATGCGTCAGCTCTCCGTATCAAATCCTTCAATGGCAAGGGACCTGTCGCGCATTGAACAGCATGTCCGGTCAATACACACGCGCGGCCATGAAATCGGCTTGCATATCCATCCCCACTGGGAAGATACGCGTTGGGTCGAAAACGCATGGGACTTCGCCGGCACGCGATATCAGTTACGGGATTTCACCACGGAAGAGGTCAGCGATGTCGTATCACGGTATACGGCATCGCTGAACGAGATTTGCGATGGCAATGTCAGCACATTTCGCGCGGGAGGATTTTGTATTGAGCCGTTCGATCTGCTGCGTGGTCCGTTGCTTGAGAACGGAATTACTGTTGATAGCAGTATCGTTCCCGGCGCCAGACTCGATGATGACGATAAGGGAATCAATTTCACCGCAGCTCCAACGAACTCGTGGTGGCAATTCGATGAATCCCCGTTACAACCCAGCAAGAACGGACCATTTCTTGAGATTCCGATCACTCCTGTGGTACTACCGTTTTATCATTATTGGGGAAGGGCGATTGACCGCATCCTTGGACGTCAACCTGCCGGCGTTGTTGGTGATGGCTCGTCAAAGGCGATCGGCAAACGTGAGATTATTCGCCGCCTGGCCGGTGCCGGCAGGGTTTCTGAACTGTCGATCGATCTGGCGAAAGCGCCTCAGCTCGTTGCGGCTAGTGTCCGGCGTCAAGACCGAAAAGTCTGGCAGGTGATGGGACACCCAAAATTGCTGGGGAAGGTGTCCTTAGACTTACTCCAAAGGTTTGTCGACCGAAAGGGAGTCCGGCATTTTGAGTCGATATCGGGTCTCGCTAGCGCGATTCGCGCGGGAGAGCTTTCTGCGGGCGAGGACTAGATCTATCGGAGAGCGCTATATTGTCCGGTTTTGAGTGCCGTGGCGCTGTCGTAAACGTGACCTGCGTCACAATTTTGGTTAGGTGTGTCTGTGCCCGGCGACAGCGCACAGAAGCTGCGCTAACATTCTGGAATAATTCTGTTTTCCTGCCTGCCGGTGCTTGCAGTTGTCGTTTTATTTGACAACTTTCACGCCCTGGCCGGCTTCGTATCGCTTATAGCGGGCACAGCATGGTAGCGACAACTGCAGAAACAACTGGACAGGGACAGTTCGGACGCGCGACTTACCTTTTCCCGTTCCTGTTCGGAATGGGTGCGATTCTTGTTGTATACGCGCTGGCGTTTCTGCCGAGTTGGCAGTGGATATTCGGTGAATGGTCGAGTTCCGCCGGAGCACTAAGTCACGGCTACCTTGTAGCCGCAATGTCGGTCTATCTTTTCATCCGTGAAATTCCTCGAGCGGCATCAATACCCGTCGCCCCGATGTGGTGGGCATTGCCCGTTCTGCTCACGCTCTCTGTGTTATGGCTGCTTGGCGTCGTCGCTACCGTTGTTGCCGTACAAACGGTTGTCCTTCCAGCGATTCTGATCACGGCAATAGCTTTTGCATTCGGTTTGCCCATCGCACGGCGGTTCGCGTTTCCGGTGCTGTTCATCTACTTCGCGATTCCAGCGGTTGAGCACCTGCAATTCATCTTCCAGGCATTAACCGTTGCGGCGGTCAGCTTGTTGATTCGTTTGGCCGACATACCGGCGCTGGTGGAAGGGAATCTTGTCTTCATTCCGCAAGGTACATTCGAGATCGCGGGTGGTTGTGCCGGACTCTCATTCGTCGTGGCGGGACTTTCGCTCGCGGTCTTTTACGCACACCTTTATTACACAAGATTGGCGCAATCATTTCGTCTGCTGGCGGTAGTTTTGGCGGTGGCGATGATCGGCAACTGGATTCGTGTATTTACAATCATAATCATCGGCTATCGCTCCGGTATGCAGAGTCCCCTGGTTCAGGATCACTTGACCCTCGGTTGGATAATGTTCGCGATTTTGATGGTTCCAGTCTATTTCCTTGCTCGCCGCCTGGAGGGACCGGACGCCGTTGCTGTGGAGCCGAGTTTGCGAGGTCTTGGCAAGGAATCCCCGAACTGGGGCGCTGTAATGGCTGCGATCGTGATCATGCTCGTCGGACCAGTGTGGGCAAATACGGTATCAAGTCCGAGCGCGTCGGATGAAACGATCGAACTCAATCTTCCAGCAGGACATGCAGATTGGACAGGTCCGCACACGAGCCATTGGGACTGGCGGCCTGAGTATGCACGCCCAGCTGCCGAGGCCGTGGCCGAGTATCAATCGGGCGCCGAAGTGGTTCTCGTCTACGCCAATGTCTATTTGTCCCAGGAGCAGAATCGTGAACTCATTTATTTTAACAACGACATCAAGGGCGGATGGAGTTCATTGCGCGACGATCGTGGCTTATCGGACACCGTTTACTTACAGGATGGCAGCAGTTTCGGCCAGACTAGCGCGAGAAATTACATCGGCGACTGGCTGATCTGGTATCGCTATCAAAACGGCGATGTGTTCGACACATCGGCAGGGCGAGCCAAATTCAGCCAGGCCATAGAAACACTTAAGGGCCGGCCTAACGCCGGTATTGTCGCTTTCGCGACTCCTTGCCGGGATCAATGTAACACGGCGTCCGAAAGGCTGGCGGCGTTCATCAGGCAAGTCGGATTTTCGATCAATCTGGACAGTGTTCAGGAGCAGCAATGAAACGAATAACAGCAGTGATTTTACTCTTTCTTGTCGCTGGCTGCGGGCTTGCAACCAGTGACGCAGAACGCATCACACGTGCCGAAGAGCAAATGGTTGCCGGCGATTACCGCTCGGCGATGATAGAGCTGAAAAACGTGCTCGCGTCCGACGGCAACAATGCGACCGCACGCACGCTGCTGGCCACGGTGTCATTGGGGCTGGGTGATGTGCTCGCCGCAGAAAAGGAATTGCAACGCGCTGCTGAGCTTGATGCGCCGGAGGCGACGATCCGCAGCATTAATCTGGAAATCTTGCTGGCGAAACGGGATTTCGTAGGGATTCTGTCGGCGCTTGGCAGTGAAATCGGTGGGCTGACTCAAGAGCAGCAGTGGTCGTACCGCGGCGAAGCTCTGTTGGGACTGCATAAATCCGAGGAGGCAATGGCCACCTACGAAGAGTGGTGGCAGTCGGATCCGTCGTCGAGCGATGCCAGTATTGGTCTTGCGCGTGCCGAATTCCTGCAGGATGATATCGATGCGGCGATAGCCCGACTGGAAACAATTACGGCAGCGACGCCGGACAAATCCGAAGCGTGGCAGTCACTGGGCGCCGCCAGGTTTCGTAATGGTAACCACGAAGGTGCAGAGACGGCGTTAAGGAACGCTGTCGATACACTGCAGCCGCAGGCCGACATACGGCGTTATTCTCTGATGCTCGCCGGTCTGATCGAAGCACAGTTAATTCAGGACAAGAAAGACGATGCGCGGCGAAACCTGAATCGCTTGTCGGGCGTCGCTGCACAGGCACCATCGACAATGTTTCTCGCTGCAAGGCTTGCGCGTGCTGACGGCGACTACGCATTGGCATCGCGCCATTTGCAAACATTGCTAACGATCAGCCCGGATTCCAGCCAGGCGCAGTTGTTCCTGGCGAGTATGCAACTGATGCAGGGGAATTTCGCGCAGGCCGAGCGTCTGCTACACCGGGTTATTACAGTAGCACCCGACAATATTCAGGCACGTAAATTACTGGCCAGGGCTCAGTTGCAGCAAACGCAACCGGCCGGCGCTATCGAAGCGTTAGCACCGGCGCTCGAGAGCGGAGAGGACGACCCCGACATTTACGCCATCCTCGCACAGGCGAATATGCAGGGCGGTGATACCAAAACGGCAATCCGCCAGTTTCGAAAGGCCGCCGAACTCGCACCGTACGACATGGAAGCGAAACTAAATCTGGCATCCGCCTATCTTCAGGCCGGTGAAATATCGCTCGCACAGGAAGTGCTCGACGAGGTTCCGGAGGGAGCCGGTGCTATGTTCCGCAGAGAGCAGTTAATGATCGCAGGTCTAGTGGCCGAAAACAGGATCGCGGACGCTGATGCGATTGCGACGCAACTGCTGTCTCAGGCTGACAATAAGGAAGCGGCGACTCTGATTGTCGCTAACTATTATCAGAATACCGACCGGAACAACGACGCACGAACTGTGTTGCAGGACTTTCTGAAGATACAGCCAGACTCGATCAACGGCAGTATCTCGCTGGCACGAATAGAGTTGTCGGAAGGTAATAACGACACCGCACACAGTTTGCTCCAAAGTGTGGTCGCAGTAGATGAAAACAATCTGAATGCGTTACTGGGATTGGCACATATCGCACGGAAGACGGGCGAAGAGGCTGACGTTATTCGGCTGCTGCAACGCGCTGCCGAATTCCATCCGCAGGCACTGGGTCCCAGGGTTTTGCTGGCCGGCGAGTACCTCAAGGCAGGTGACTCCCAGGCTGCAGAGCAGGTAGCGAACGAACTTGTGTCTATCGGATTTCGTAACTCTTACGTCAGTACGGTTGTTGCGAATATATTTTCTGAGGCCGGGCGAACAGATGACGCGCTGTATCATTTCCAGCAGGCCACACGCCTGAACCCGAACTCGGCGAAAACGCAATTGGGGATGGCTCGTGCCTACATATCCGCAGGGCAAACGGTGGAAGCCCGTGAAGCGCTGAATCGGGCATTAACTATTACACCTGGCTGGCGACCGGCAATGCTGATGCTGGCGCTCGTCGAGGTTCGCCAGGGTCAACTGGACGATGCGCAATTGCTGGTTGAGGAGTATCGAAAACTTCATTCCGATGATGTGGCCGGCATGGTCCTTGAGGGTGAGATACATCTCTACAAGAAGGAGTTTGAGTTGGCGGCCCAGGCCTTTGGCCTGGCAGTTGAGAATGGGGCGGGGCGCTCGTCGGTGTTGCGACAGTACCAGGCGCTGGTCGACGGCGCCGAGCCGCGAGCTGAAGGTGCACTGCAGGACTGGTTGCGCGAGAAACCCGAAGATATTGTGGTCAGGACCTTCCTGGCACAGCATTACCAGGTTTCGAATGTTGGCGAAAGTGCGATCCGGGAGTATGAGAAAGTCCTGGAATACGCACCGGACAATGCCAATGTATTGAATAACCTCGCCTGGCAGTACCAACAGAGTGGCGATCTGGAGCGAGCGGCCAGACTGGCGGAAGCTGCATACAAGATCAATCCGAAGTCGGGTTCCATCGCCGATACGCTGGGATGGATCTACTGGGAAAGCGGACAGATCGATAAAAGCGCCAAATTGTTAAGTGACGCAAGTCGCCTGTCGCCGGAAAATGGTGAAATTCAGTATCACTACGCCGTTGTTCTGAATAGCACAGGCGATAAGGAAGAGGCACGTCGATTGTTGCAGGATTTGAAAGACAGAAATGCTCAATTTACATCGAGAAAACTCGCGGATGATCTCCTGGTGGCACTATGAACAGGGCGTTGATCGTGCCGGTTTTCCTGGCTCTCTTGGTCACGGCTTGCGCAAGCAAGACGGGATACAGGGTGGCAGCGGTTGAGTGTCCGACGCCGGCCAGTCATTCGTCCGAATATCTTATCGGTCCTGGCGATTCGTTAAACATAGTTGTCTGGCGAAATGCCGAGTTATCGACACAGGTTCCCGTGCGTCCCGACGGCAGGATATCGACACCGCTGGTTGACGATATGCAGGCCTCGGGAAAAACACCCTCCCAGTTGGGCGCCGACATGGAAGAAGTCCTTGGCGAATATCTGAGAACGCCCGAGGTTAGCGTTATAGTCACGGGGCAGGGTGCCGCAAACCAGATTCAGGTAATAGGCGAAGTTAATAATCCACAGTCTCTGTCGTACCGCGACGGGCTCAAGTTGCTCGATGTGCTGGTCGCTGTGGGCGGTCTAACAGATTTCGCCGCCGGCAACCGGGCGAACCTCGTTCGCCAGATGCAAGATGGCCAGGCTGAATGCCGTGTCAGGTTGAAAGACCTCGTCAGTGGTGACATGTCGAACAACATAGCCGTATTTCCTGGCGATGTCCTGGTGATTCCGGAGACGCGTTTCTGATGCAGGAATTATTTCACCTTCTTCGTACCGAGATTCGCGGTTCATGGCGTTATCGCTGGCCGGCGATGATCGTTGCGTGGGTTGTCTGTGCTGCGGGTTGGCTGGGTGTCTTCACCATGCCCGATATCTACGAAGCGCGCGCGCAAGTTTACGTGGATGCGGATTCGCGGCTGGCCGATGTCATGGGGTCTGTGGGTGTTGCACCAGGAGTTGGCTCGCGTGTTTTTGTTGTACGTCAGGCGATGCTCGGAAGACCGCAACTCGAAAAGGTCGCCCGCGAAACCGATCTCGACCTCCGGGCAAGAACCCCTATGGAAAAGGAAGAACTGATTACGAGCCTTCGCGAGAAGATCGGAGTAGGGTCCGGGCGTTCACGCGAAGCGAAAAACCTGTACACGATTACTTTCGACGACCGTGACCGTGATATGGCCGTTGCCGTCGTGCAGACCTTGCTGGATACGTTTGTTGAGGATGTGTTGGAGCTCAAGGAGCAGGGGTCTGATGACGTGTCCGGGTATCTCGAAGACCAGCTCAACCACTACTCCGGGCTCCTCTCTGAGTCGGAAATTTCACTGGCCGAATTCAAGAAGCAGTACGTCGGCATGCTGCCGGGCGAGAATGGTGGCATCTTTGAACGCTTGCAGACCGAAATTGATGCACTCGCTGCTCTTCGACTGGAGCTGCAGACTCAGCAAGACAGACGAACTGAACTCCGCCGCCAACTGCAATCCGAAACCCCGGACCTGCCAGAGGGCGCAACTCAGGGTTCGGGCGCTGCTATGCCTGGAAGCTCGTCTCAAGCGGTAATTTCTGAGCTGGAGGCACAGCGTGGGCAATTATTGCTGGCATACACTGAGCGCCATCCTGACGTTGTTGCGATTAACGAACAGCTTGAGCAATTGTACGCCCAGCGCGAGACTGACCGCGCTGCGCTGGCGGTTGGTGGCAACGGCATTGAAGGTGCTGCCAACGCGACAAATCCCGTGTACCAGAGTGTGCAGATAGCGCTTAACGAGACGGGCGTGCGCATCGCCGGCCTGCGCAGCCAGGTATCCCAGAGCGATTCTACAGTCCGCCAGCTCAACGACCAGATCAACACGATCCCAGAAATTGAAGCCAAGTATTCGGAACTTACCCGGAACTACGCGCAATACAAATCCCTGTACGACGAGCTACTGATGCGCAAGGAACGTGAACGAATGGGCACTGTGGGTGAGGACAGGGATGTTGTGAGTTTCAACATCATCGATCCCCCGGCTGCGGCCTTCGAGCCGGTTGCCCCGAAACGCATTTTGTTACTGGTGGGCGTGCTCATTCTCGGTCTGGGTGCAGGCGGTGCCGTTGCATTTGTAATTCACCAGCTAAACCCTGTATTTCACGATGCGAGAACACTTCGGGATATCACAGGACGACCGGTACTCGGAGTGGTGAGCATGACCTGGCTTGAACGGCACAAGGTTGGCAGGAGAGTCGATTTTTCATCGTTTGCGATGGCCGGTACGTCATTGGTCGCAGTCTTCGTAATGACGCTGCTGTTAATGGACCGGTTTGTGGGTCTCATGCATACGCTGATTTGGCAGGCGACCGGGTGAGCGAGGGCGAACTACGATGAGCAAAATTCAAAAAGCGCTGGGAAAGTTTCAGGGTGCTCGCGAGACTGAAAAGAGTAGCGACGAGAGTCCGCCCGATATAGAAGACTCCATTATTGTTGCGAAGCTCGTGGACCGCGGCGAAAAAAGATCAGCCTATGACGTTACGGAAAAATGTTTGCACGTTGATAGCGAAGCGCTGCGCAAAGCAGGCCTGATTGCGCCGGAGTACCACGAACACCTGATGGCAAATCAGTACCGGGACATCAAACGGCCATTGATCGCGCACGCCTTCGGCAAGCGCGCAACAAGAATTGAAGACGGCAACCTGATTATGGTTAGCAGTGCACTGTCGGGCGAAGGTAAGACATTCACGAGTATCAACCTTGCTCTCAGCATGGCGCGCGAGCGTGATCATTCCGTCTTGCTGGTCGACGCTGACGTCGCGAAGCCGCATACCAGCGAGATGTTCGGAGCGGAGGGCGAACTCGGACTGCTTGATGTTCTTGAACGCCCGGACTTGCAGGTTCAGTCCCTGATTCTGCCAACGGATGTCGACAACCTGAGTATGCTCCCTGCCGGCCAGCCCAGGACAAACGCGACCGAACTCCTCGCCAGTTCGGCCATGCAGGACGTCTGCCGGACCCTGGGCACATTGAGCGAAGGGCAAATCGTCATTTTCGATTCTCCACCAATGCTGCAAACCAGTGAGGCAAAGGTTCTGGCAGACCTGGCGGGGCAGGTAGTCGTTGTTGTGCGGGCTGAAGAGACATCACAGGAAGCAGTGGCAGGTGCACTTGCGGCGCTCGATGATGGCAAGGCGGTCAACCTGGTACTGAACCAGGTCCGCAAGGGATTTGGCGACTATCAATACGGATACGGTTATGGCTATGGTTATGGATCGGCCGGAGGAAGTGGCAGCTATGAGAAAACCTAGATTATTTTTTCAAATTCTTTTTTGTATTCAAACATTTGCGATGGCGACGAGCGCCTTCGCAGTTGAGTACGATGCCGAGATCAGAGCAGCAGCGGGTGTTAGCGACAATATTACCCGGGCTGCACAGAACGAAATCGATGAGACGATTACGTCAGCCGGATTCGATTTCAGTATTACCAAACAAAGCAACAATCTGGATCTCGATATTCACTCGCAGTTTGACTATGTGGATTATGCCGATGATACGTTTGATTCCGAGTTGATCGGTGGCCTGAACGGTTCCGCGACAATAACGCTTGTCGACGAAAGACTGCGCTGGGTTTTTGAAGATAAATTCGGCCAGACATTGTTTGACCCGTTCCAACCGGCGCGCCCGGACAACCGGGAAGACGTAAATACATTCACAACGGGCCCGACGCTGTCGTTGATGGCTGCCAGTCGAACTCCGATTACCCTGGATCTGCGCTACACCAAAGTCAATTTTGAGGAACGGCCGAATGACAGCGATCGGCTTTCAGGAACCCTGATTGTCGGCAGGGAAGTAAGACGAGACAGCACACTCTCTCTCAATTTTAGCGGCACGCGAGTTGAGTTTGACGACAGCGACCTATTCGCGCCACTCGAACAGTACGATGTTTACGCAAGATATGAGACGACGGGTAGCCGCAGCACTTTGGGATTCGATCTGGGTTACAACGAGGTTGAGTTCGCAGGGGTTGATGGTGACGGCCTGTTGGCGCGAGTCGACTACACGCGCCAGACCTCAGCAAATGGAAGTTTTAGCGCCGGCGGTGGATCCCAGTATTCTGAGCAGGGCGATATCTTCGACTTTGACCGCAGCATCTCGCAAGACTTGACGAACACGTCAGACATCACGAATTCG
>JAJFKV010000050.1 GCA_021773055.1 Woeseiaceae bacterium | reverse complement strand
CAGTAGTTACGAAGGGGACGTAGTTAGCAGTTGAAGATTCGTCCTGGAGCGTCACAGTAGCGGACAAAGCCGTCTCGATGTGCGCTTCGCGCGAACGAAAATTTCATGCGAGATTTCGGGTCCTTCTAAAACGGAGTTTTTCAACAGAATAGGTCAGGACTTTCCACTGGTTGATTCAAGATCGATAGCCAAATCCTGACCCGTTCTTCTCACTTGAGGTGAGCGGCCGCTCCTGCCAATACTTGCTGTTCAGACAGCCCGCTTATGGGAAGCCATGACCGTCCCAATTCCAACGATAGCTGCCTAGGTTTTGATAGCTTCGTTCTCATGCTCTACGCAGATTTGCATGGAATCGGCGACCGTTAGCAGCTCATTGGTAATGCCGCACTGAAACCCGCCGTCTGAGAGATGGGTAAAAAAACGACAGGTGTTGCAGACGCCAAAAGTCTTCGATTCGTTCAGCCGCTGTGCACGGCGAAGCAACGCGGCCAAGCTGTTCGCTAGCGCCAAATGCTCATCTGCTCCAACATATTCAACAGCGCCTTGAATTGCCGATCCCTCGTCGACACACTCAAGCAAGTCTCTACCCTTTTTTAAAAGTCGCAGCCGTATCACTCTACCGTCCTTTGCATCCGACAGCTTGCTGATGAGCCCTTCTCGATCCAACACTTTAATGCTCTGAGACACCGTTCCTTTTGTAGAGCTCAGAAATTGGCCGATCGCCGCCGGCGTATTGCTGTACCGGTTGCAGCGCGCCAGGTATCTCAATACGTCTATGTGAACTGGCTGCAATCCAGCGGATCCGGCGAGTCGGCGATTCTCTGCCTGCGCCACCACGGCCAGTCGTTGTATCAATTGGAGGATTTCCTTCATGTTCAAATAGTATTGACTCGATACGTATTTGACAAGCAACCGTTCGTCTTTTAGTATCGAGTCGCTACTAAATAACAACGAGAACTAACCATGAGAAAATACATATTTATCAGCACGATAATCGTCGCCTTGCCGCTGCTGGCAATCGCCACCACCGTAGATTCTGTGGTGTATCCAGACGGCTACCGCTCATGGACGCACGTCAAGTCCATGGTCATCCACCCCGACCACGGTCTGGCCGATCCGTTTGAAGGCCTTCACCATATCTACGCAAACGATGCAGCGATTGCCGGACTCGAGAGTAGCGCTTACGAGAAAGGTGCCACCCTCGTATTCGATCTCCTGAGTCAGGAGGTCGGCGGTGGTGCAACCCAGGAAGGCGAGCGCAAGTTTATCGGAGTCATGGAATACGATGCCGAGCGATTTGCGGCGACCGGCGGTTGGGGGTTTGAAGCGTTCGCAGGGAACAGCAAGACCGAGCGTATCGTTGAAGATCACGGTGCATCCTGCTTCGCATGTCACCAGGCGGTCATGAAGGACAACTATGTTTTCTCGAAGTACCGAAAGTAAGCCGGCGTCCGCGCTGCAGACCTCGCGCTGGTTCAATGCGGCGGAAGACCTTACGCTAGACGACTTCCGGGGCCGTGTCGTGGCCTTGATCGCGTTTCAGATGTTATGTCCTGGGTGTGTAACCAGATCGATTCCCGTGGCACAACGCCTGGCACAACTTTTCGAGGAGCGTGCATTTGCGGTCCTGGGCCTGCACACGGTTTTCGAGCACCATAATGTGATGACGCCAGCTGCGTTGGAGGTGTTCCTGGCCGAGTACCGCATTCGCTTTCCGGTTGGCGTCGATATGCCCGACCCTACCGGAGCCGGCACTCCACTCACAATGCAAGCCTACCGGATGCGAGGAACGCCGACTCTTGTACTAATCGACGCTGAGGGTCGACAACGCGCTCAGCATTTCGGGGCACACGATGAACTCTTGTTGGGAGCGGAAATTGGCGCACTGCTCGCGGAGCAAGATGGGACCACGCTTTCTGGACCAGAACAGGAATCGCACGATGATTCGACCGGTTGCATAGAGGACCACTGTGAAGCCCCCGTCGTCGACGAGTCTGTTTCATAGCAATTGAAAGAGTTGATCCTGCTGGGATCGGTCAATCTCATTAATGGGAGCTGATGCGTGAACTGCAACAGCTCGTTCACTGGAGAGACGACCAGCAGAAACTCTTGAACCAAATTGCTCACTGGTACCAGGGGACAGACCGGGTCAGAAGTTGCCGCCCGCCGGAACTTAACTATTGATCCACTCTTAGCACCCTCCTTCGAGTGAAAGGAGGTAGCTTATCAGATCAGATTTCTTCGATATTCGTGCTCTATTTGATGTACGAAAGATGCGCGCGCAGTGTCAGATGATGCCGCCATTGGCCTTAATTGTCTGACCGTTAATCCAAGCGCTGTCCTGACTGGCAAGGAACGCCAGCGGCACGTTCAATCTCACGGACCAATGCTTCTGCAGCCGGTGCGTATTGAGCGAAATTGATTAGCACGGTAAATCTATCAACCGCGAGACGTTTCGCTACGCGGAAGCCAGATCGTGACCACAAGACCCGTAGGAACATTGGGCTCGATGCTCAATATTCCTTCATGACCTTCCGTCACCGCCTTAACAATGGCCAAGCCCAACCCAAAGCCGCCGGTATTACTGTTGCGTGCTACGGATAGACGTTCAAACGGCTCAAGCGCTCTTGTCAACTCGTCCGCCGAAATACCGGGTCCGCGATCGGCAACAACAATCTCAATGTCGTTCTCAGATTGCTCGACGGACACCGCGGCACCTCCGGCGTACTTGACGGCGTTCTCAATGAGGTTATTCACCGCACGAGCCAAGGCATCCGCTCTGCATGAATAGTGAATCGCTTTCGTACATGTGAACCGAACTGCAGCGCCGGTCTCAGATTGATCGTCACACACGCTTTCCACCAGCGCACCAAGATCAACGGTTCGCTTTGGCTCACTGCGCGATTCGCCCTTGAGAAAAGCCAGCGCTGACGCGGTGATACGCTCCATCTTTTCAATGCTGGCTATTTGATCCGCTCGCAGCTCTTCATTTTCGATAAGCTCCGCTTTGACTCGTAGTGCCGTCAGGGGCGAACGGATATCGTGACTGATGGCCGCCAGCGTATGAGTTCGGCGACCCATTTCATCCCTGACCTGTTGTTGCATCAGATTAAACGACCGAATCGCATGCCTCACATCCGGCGGGCCCGTCTCCGCGAGCTCCGATACCTCAAAGTCAGCCGCGAAAGAACCGGCCGCATCGGTTAGGGTTTTGAACGGCTGGCTCACACGACGCACAAAAAGCACCGCGATACCGCCAATGATCAGGAATGCGGCACCGGAACGTAACAGCCAGTCACTCATACCGGGTGTCAGGTGCCACTCATGCGGATGCACTTCCGCACTCAACCAGCGGTCCGGGGCGATTCGAATGCTCACGACAATACCCTGCAACGGAAACGACATCTCGTCCGCCGCACAATCGCGGTAGGAAAAATCATCCTGATAGAGCGTTGCGAAACCGGCGCGAATGTTTGCTTCATCGATCGACAATTCACGAACCAGCTTACTTTGAAACGCGGTTGTTTCATCCGTTATCTGTAGCAGGGCATATGGCGCGTCCGACATTGCATAACCGTCATGGCAATGAGATACGCGTTCAAGGTAGGCGGTCGTCTCCTGCGGTCCAATACTTTGAATAATGGGTAGAACGCGAGAGAGTCGCCGGACCGTGAAATCACTGTTTGCCGTATCAGCAACACTGTCGAATTCGAGAAATTCGAGTACGGTCAGAGCCGCCAGCAGCAGCACAAATGAGGCGGCTAGCACGGCCATCATCTGTCCGGTGATACTTTGCGGCAGCAATCGCGCGATTCTCATTCTGTAACCCAGTTTACGGTCGCGGCAAATCGATAGCCACCACCCCACTCGGTATGAATGATATGTGGGTCCTTCGGATCGACCTCCAGTTTTCGCCGAAGTCGACTGATCTGATTATCAACACTCCGATCAAATAGCTGCGTTTCACGGCCCTTGGTCAAGGCGAGCAGTTGCTCGCGGGATAACGTCGTTCCAACGTAGTCAATGAGCGTTACCAACAGCAAGTGTTCACTTGAGCTCAATCGCACGACAACACCGTCTGATGCGACAATTTCCTTTTGTGAGAAATCAAATTGCCAGCCCGAGAATGCCGCGATTCCCCGCGTGCTACGCGGCTTGGATGGCAACATTTCACTTCGCCTGAGTACCGATTTGATACGTGCCAGGAGTTCGCGAGGATTGAAAGGTTTCGTGAGGTAGTCGTCGGCCCCTAATTCCAGACCCACAATACGATCGGTCTCATCGGCCAGCGCGGTTAAAAGGATAATAGGCACGGACGTCGTCTCCTGCAATCGCCGGCAAATCGAGAACCCGTCTTCGCCCGGCATCATTACGTCCAACACCACCAGATCCACTTTGGACGTGGATAATTTTTCATCCATTGTTTTGGCACCGTCGGCAACAGTGCACTGCATGCCGTTCTTGCCCAAGTAGCTGGCAAGGGACTGTCGAATATCTCTGTCGTCATCAACGACAAGAATATGGGTGCTGTTTTCTGCCATAGCGGCTCACTCAGTGCCGGGAAATCATTAGCAGTCGTCATTATCCAGCCTGCGTCGACTGCGCGCAGAAAATAATGTATCAGAATGTGTCCGTTTTGGGTTTTGAGACACCCCGACACACATTTGCGCTCTGCCGGTACACCTTATCCACGTCGTTGGGATGTACTGTCCTCATGATTTTTGACCATGAGAACGCTCCGATGAACGAAAAGATGATTGCCTCCCTTTATTTCGCCCTAGTGCTGATGATGTTGTCGATTGTGGCAGTACTACCCGCCTATGCTAGAACGGCAAAGTCAGTAGCACCCGGCGTGCAGAGTTATCCGAGCGCCTATTTTTCGGACTATAATCCTCAAACCGCGCGTGACATGGTCGACCGCCTACCCGGTTTTAGTATCGATACTGGTGCAGACCTAAGAGGGTTTGGTAGCGGCGCCGGCAACGTATTGATCAATGGTGCGCGCCCGTCTTCCAAAGCTGGCGGCGTTGACGACGCATTGGCGAGAATCGCTGCCGGATCGGTCGTGCGTATCGAAGTGATTCGCGGTACCGCCGGTGCCAGCGAGACCGCCGGACAAGCGGTGGTCGCCAACGTAGTTACCGGTCTGGGCGAAACGACGACGCGGTGGGAACTGCAACTGGAGCGCGCGGATCATGGCAAACTCAATGCCGCCGGCGAGTGGGTATCATCCAGGACCGTAGGCAACTGGGATACCTCAACCAAACTGAACGCCTACCTTGAACGTAAACCGTTGGCGGGTACTCGAATCTCTCGCGACTCAAGTGATGTCATTACCGCCAACGTACTGGAGAACAGTCCGAACAGCGCGCGGCAACTCGCTATTTCGTCGCAGGCGAAGCGAACCGCACGCGGTGGTCTGCTGACCGTCAACGGACGCATCAGCCACACGCCGCGTCGAACTGAATCGGAGCGGTTCGGTTTCGACGGTTCGGACACACAAGGCATTGCTGATCAACGCCAGTTCATTGACTTTGACCGCTCCACAACGGACGCTGAGATCGGCATTGACTGGACACGAGCGCTATCTCAGGATTGGTCCATAAAGTGGCTATCGCTTTCATCCTTCGAGGACTACGAGTCCGAATCTCTGACATTCTTGCAGCGTCCACTTGCAACGGATGTATCAAACTCACGGTTTGACAGCCAGCAGGAGTCACTCGAGACGGTCGCGCGGGTGACCGTAAACCGCATCGGCCAATCCGCCTTGCAACTCGAGTTTGGCGGGGAGATCGCCTACAATCGTCTCGACAGCAATCTTGCGCTGCGATTTGAGGACGCGAATGGTCCAGCCAACATTGCGTTGCCGGCCGCCAACGTCCAAGTGGAGGAAATTCGAGGCGAGCTCTTCGCCAATCTCGTCTGGGGCGTGTCCGATACGCTAGCTGTGGAAACGGGATTAGGTACGGAACTGTCAAAGATCAGTGTTTCCGGTGACGCGAAGAACACGCAATCATTTTTCTTTGCCAAACCGTTTGCCACTCTGATTTGCGATCCAAAAGATGGTGTGCAACTTCGCTTGGGCGCACGCCGTTCTGTCGGTCAACTCGACTTCGCCGATTTCGCCGCATCCGCTTCCGCAGACGACGACATATTGCTCGGCGGCAATCCGAACCTGGGTCCCGATCAAACAATGCGGTTGTCCGCGTCCATCGACCTTCGTTCTCAAGCTCGCGGTGCAATCAATGTCGAGCTATTTCACGAATGGCGCGATGATGTCTTGGAGCTGATCATTCTGCCCTCTGGTGCGCAAGGGCTCGGCAATGCCGGCGCCGCTAAGGTTTGGGGCGCGAAAAGCACGGTGTCCTTTCCGCTGTCGGCTCTTATTCCCGGTGGACTACTCGAGGTGGAAGCGGAATGGCGTGACTCCTCCTTTGACGACCCGATCATCGCCCGCGAGCGTTCGGTATCCAGTATTGATCGATTGAACGCCTTCGTGGAATTTCGACAAGACTTGCCCACGCGACAAATGGCATGGGGCTTTTCCTATCAAGCCCCTTTGGAGGGTCCGTTTTACTTTGTCGACGAGATCAGCGTGAATCGAGACGGGCGTGCGTGGAACGCGTTTGTTGAGACAACTCGATACTTCGGTCTGAAGACAAGTCTTGCTCTCGAGGGTATCGGCAAGCGGATTTTCTCTCGTGAACGACAGTTTTTCGATCCTGACCGCGGAGGCGAGTTTCAAGGCTCGCAATTTATCAGCCGGGATCGAGGCATGTTCGTAACGCTCACAGCCGCGGGGCAGTTTTAGAATCGGCTGACACGCACAGAGTACGCAAGAGCACTTCGTTTGACTGAATACGTGGATATCCGAGCATTGCCGTCAGGACAAGCCGGGCGAGCACCCCGG
>JAJFKV010000049.1 GCA_021773055.1 Woeseiaceae bacterium | reverse complement strand
TTTGTCGTGCTGAACTGGACCAACTTCGTCGGGATCAGCCTCGACGCATGGCCAAAAACCCAGGCCTACGTGACTCGAGTTGCTGCCCGGCCTGCCGTCGTCAAGACGATGGTCACCGAAGGGCTTATCGAGCAAGAGCGAGTGGTGTGAGCGACTTCGCTGCAATAGCTGGCGTGTTGGAGACCTATTTCGACGGACTCTATTACGCTGACGTCGAAAGGCTGGCTGCCGCGTTTCACCCGAAGGCAATCTACGCAACTGCGGATGAGACGCCGTTGCTCTACCGCACAATGGACGAATATTTCGCGGTGGTGGCAAAGCGCGTATCCCCGGCGTCACGAAGCGAATCGCGGCGCGATGTGATCGACGCTATAGAGTTTGCGGGGGAGAAAACCGCTTTCGCTCGCGTACGGTGCTCGATTGGCACAAGGGATTTCGTTGATTTCTTAACGTTGGTGAGAACAGACGGCACGTGGCGAATTATGGCAAAAGTGTTCGGAATCGCCGAACGCGAAACTTAAGAGGAACCGTTATGCCCTATGTAAATATCAAGGTGACGCGCGAAGGCGTCACCGCCGAACAGAAAGCCGACCTCATTAGCGGCGTTACCGACTTGCTGGTCCGGGTTCTCGACAAGGATCCGGCGACGACCTTTGTTGTCATCGATGAGGTTGCGCTGGCAGATTGGGGGATCGGTGGGTTGCCCGTACTCCAATATCGTGCAAGCTAGTTATGAGAACGCGACTGACCGAGCACCTCAACATTAACTACCCGGTTATTCAGGCACCCATGGCCTTCGCCGCTGGCGGCGCTCTCGCATCTGCGGTGTCCCGGGCCGGCGGCTTAGGCCTTATCGGCGGTGGCTATGGTGATGAAAACTGGATTGATGAGCAATTCACGATCGCCCGCGAAACTAAGATCGGCTGCGGCTTCATCACTTGGGTGTTACGTGAGAAACCGGACCTCCTGCAGTCTGTATTATCGCGGCGCCCGGCGGCTATATTCCTATCGTTTGGAGATCCGGCACCCTATGCCGACATCATCCATGCGGCCGGCGCACTACTGATTTGTCAAGTACAGACCCTTAAGGACGCCAAGCATGCAATCGGGATCGGCGCCGATATCGTCGTTGCACAGGGTAGTGAGGCTGGTGGTCACGGAGAAGGACGCAGCACCCTACCTCTGGTTCCGGAAATTGCAGATGAAATCGCACGGACAACTCCCAATACGCTTCTCTGCGCGGCCGGAGGTATAGCGGACGGGCGCGGAATCGTCGCTGCGCTTGCCCTGGGTGCCGATGGCGTCGTAATCGGAACACGGTTTTGGGCATCCAGCGAAGCTATTGTCCATCCCAACTTCTTGGCACAGGCCGTTCGGGCAACTGGCGACGAAACAATACGCACGCAAATTGCAGACGTTGTGCGCGGCCTTGACTGGCCGGAACGATACAATTGCCGAGTGGTGCGCAACGCATTCATTCGCAGGTGGAACGGGGCCGAGAATCAGCTGTCGTCCGAACTACCTGAACAAACCAAACTGTGGCATCAATCCCAAGAATCCGGCGACACAAACATCGCCACCGCGATCGTGGGCGAAGCAATCGGTTTGATAAATGACGTTCCGGACGCGGCATCAATACTCAATTCATTGATGACACGAGCCGAAAGCGTCCGCACATTGCTCTAAGGCCGCTACGTGAATTTACCTGCGTGTACGGAAAAGAAAGGAACCACTCAAAATGATCGAACTTTATACCGCTAGAACTCCCAATGGATTCAAAATTTCCGCCGCGCTTGAGGAACTTAGCCTACGTTACACATTTCATGAGCTTGATCTCTCCGCCCTCGAACAGAAGCAGACGTGGTTCTTGAAGATCAACCCCAATGGTCGAATTCCGGCCATCGTGGACAGAGCCGAAGAGGATTTCGTGGTTTTCGAAAGCAGCGCCATACTCATCTATCTCGCCGACAAAACGGGTCGCCTGTTGCCTACCGATCCAAAGGCAAGAAGCCGAGTGCTTCAATGGCTCATGTTTCAGACGGGCGGAGTCGGGCCGATGATGGGCCAGGCCAATGTCTTCCACCGTTACTATCCAGAAAAGATCCAACCCGTCATCGATCGGTATCAAAATGAAGGGCGGCGCCTGTTCGAGGTGCTGGACAGCCAGTTGTCAAATCAGCAATGGCTAGCGGATGATTTCTCGATCGCGGATATCGCCAATTGGTGCTGGGTCCGGCGCCATGATTGGTCTGGTGTTTCAATCGAGGGGCTGCCCGGGCTTGAGCGGTGGATGCGTGAAATCGCGGACAGGCCGGCTAGCATCGCAGGACTGAACGTCCCGCCCGAGCGGGTGGCCCCGTCCGCCCAGGAACAAGCGAGGAACATCCTCAAATACGTAGACATCTAGTTGAGAAACGCTCTGACCTGGCAAATCGGGCGTCATGCAAGGAGAAGAGAAATATGTCGGGTAAAATCGGAGGCGCGTGCTTGTGCGGGAAGATAAGGTACGAGATCAAGAACAATTTTGAGCGGCTTTTTTTCTGCCATTGCGAGCAATGCCAAAAGACTTCCGGCTCGGACTACACGTCCAATCTCTTTGGGGAGGCGGGTCGCCTGACCTGGCTGACCGGAAAAGATCAAATCACGAGATTTGATTATCATGGACGTGGTTTCACGAACGCCTTTTGCAATTTGTGCGGTTCAGGCGTCCCCTACTTGAATCAACGCGGCACGGCGATAATCGTCCGAGCCGGTTCCCTGGAAGGCAAGCCACTATTCGCATATGCGAGCAAGATCTTTGTTGGCGAGCGAGCGCAATGGAATGAAGAATACGCTGTCGCCGACAGCTACGAAAAGTTTCCAATTTAGAGCGCTTCGCTACTTGCGTCACGAAGCGGTACTACGAACAGTACTTACCGCTTCAAACGACTCGTCCGGCGCTCTTGGAGTACTGATTCGGCGACAGCGTCTCAATCAGTGATTTCCAACATTGATAAGTGTCGGAAACGGAATGATCCGGCCAGTACTTGCCACTGGCGATATCCGCTTCGCCGCCGAAACTTGCCGCTCAGGCGTCTAGTTTTGACTATGTATACACAACGGGTTGATGACTAATTCGGCCCCATCGCCTATGCTTTCATTGGAATATGGATTTGTAGCATTAGCAACCAGCATCAAAACTCCAATCCGCACGCGGAGCTAGCGCATGGGAAAACGACACGACATCGACAAAGCCGTGCGTAACATTAAGAAATGGGCAGACCGATCTGAGTGGTCGGATGAACTAGGGACTATTTTCGATGCCCATCTTTCGTTCGTTCGCGAACATGTGGACATTAGCCCGGAAGAGCTCAACGAGACGATTGTGGAGTGCGACTACGGCGGTATGCTGTTTGGTGTCGTTTTCGAAGACTTACTAAGCCGTCGCTTGTCGCCGAGGAACAACAACATAGTCGACGACTACCTCGCCCGTCGCGGCTGGCGCGAGAGTGTGGTCGGCCGCCGCTATTTACAACAGCTTAGAGATTCCGTCCTTAGCGTCTACGAGGTGGTTGCAGTTTCTTCCGGAAAATACTGTGAATTGGCCGACTTAGTCCGTGGCGGAAAGATCATCCGTGTTCATGAGCATTTGGGCACACAGAACATGGTCAAGTGGGATCGGATCGCGGCCCGTGTTCTGGAAATGGACGGCAGACATGCATTTTCCGGTGGCATTCTGCCGTTCACCCAGGAGGCATCTCAAGACTTGCTCAGCTTGCTGGACGAATCGCGAAAGCAGTTTGCCAAGAAACAACTGCGCAAGCGCAGAACGGACATTAAGACCAGCCCGCCGTCCTCGGTGAATCTGGATTATGTGTTTCTCAGAGATGCCTGCCCTGCCTTTACCGCCATCTGGCTGGCACATACTCTGGAACAGATGCAAGCACCGCTGCCTAAGATAGTTAATCGCGACGGCGCTTCTCTTGTGTTTTCTGAAACCCGATTTCCATTTCTCCCGGAAAAGACTGAAGGGATTTCCGAACGACTGGACGCCACCGCCGAATGGGAGCGCGACAGCCAACAACCGAATTCCTGGATTTGGTTACCCGAACCGAGCACAAATGCTGAAAGGCCACGAGATGGATTGGCTATTGACACTTCGCTTGGAGGACAACGCCCGATCAGCGGCACACTGGAACTAACGCCAGGCACGCTTACGCTTCTCACCAACTCGCTGGAACGAGCAGAGCGTGGCACGGACGTGCTGCAGGAACTGCTACACAATCTTATTGGCCCCGCCCTAAACCTGATTCAAACACCAGAGCAACTGATGGCGAGTCAACCTCAGCAAGATAGCGATCGAATACGCGAGCCAACTGAAGGCATCGATCGAAAAATCGAGGCTGAAATAATCCATCACACATTGGATCAGCACTACCGTAAGTGTCTGGACGAACCCATTCCCGCGCTCGATAATAAGACGCCGCGTCAATGCGCACGAAACAAGACGGGGCGGAAAAAAGTCACTGAGTGGCTAAAACAGCTGGAAAACAATGAACTGCGCCGCGCTGCGGGAGCGAGACAGGACCCATATGACAGCAGCTGGATGTGGGTAGAATTGAAACTAACCTGATTGATAGATGAGCCCCGACAAAAATGCAATCTTATGACCCGATGATCGCGCCAGACCCAAGTCAATGGCACTTGCTTGATGAGTATGAACGCGTTGCCTTGGTCGTCAAGTACCACCAAGAGGCCAGAATAGAACTGCCGGACGAAAACGCCCATGCCTTATTGCATGTCGTTGTCGAGAATCAGATAGCACTGGGCGATGAAATTCCTGTTGAAGCAGTGCTGCACAGACTGACCGATGACAATCTCGATCGTCACGATGCCGTTCACGCGATCGCTGGCATGTTGACCAATCATATGTTCGAACTAATGCACGGAGACGATGCGGCGTTAGGAAACGATGCGTATTTCGCAGAACTTGAGAAACTCACGGCAGAAAAATGGCAGCGTGGCGACTATATGGAAGGCTAGTACAATCAGCCAAGACGTTATTCAGACGATAATGATCGAGGAGGTGACGTGGGTGACTGAGGATGAAAAAATTATCGAGATCAGCAAAATACTGACCGAATGGAATCCGTTGGGGGAGCGCGCAGCCACCATGAACGACCTCGACAATTATCAAACGGAAGCCATGGATATATTGTCCACTATTGAGCTGTACGGACATTCGCCAAAGAAAGCCGCCTCGGCGGCGCTACAAGAAGCTTTTCTGATCGATCTCGAGAAAACGGAGCTCGATCACTACAGTAGGAAGATTCAGGCGATTCTGGCAAAGCAGTGACTATGTGCGGTGGCTCACCTCGCGAGCCAAGCGCATAGTCGCCACCCGGTCAAATAGTTAGACCGACT
>JAJFKV010000048.1 GCA_021773055.1 Woeseiaceae bacterium | reverse complement strand
GGTCCAGCAACCCATCTCGAAAAGCTTTTTGAGATCTTTGTCGCTGCCGTTGGCAATAATATGTCCATCGCTGGGGACCATGCGCAACAACTGGTGAAACTGCCACAGGATCGCATCCATATCCTTGTAGATATCGGCGTGATCGAATTCGAGATTGTTGAGGATCAGCGTGCGCGGCCGATAGTGAACGAACTTTGCCCGTTTATCGAAGAAGGCCGTGTCGTATTCGTCTGCTTCGACGACGAAAAATCGGGATTTTCCGAATCGAGCTGAAGTACCGAAATTGACCGGAATGCCGCCGATAAGAAATCCGGGCTCGAGACCTGCGTCCTCCAGAATCCACGCAAGCATGCTGGCTGTTGTGGTCTTGCCGTGCGTACCAGCAACGGCAATAACATGTCTGTCATGGAGAACGTTATCGGCGAGCCAGTGCGGTCCTGACGTGTAGCGAAGCTTGCTATTGAGCATCGCTTCGACCACATCGACGCCGCGACTCATGACATTGCCAACAACGACGCAATCCGGATCAATGGCAAGTTGTTCCGCGTCCACGCCTTGGTGAATCTCTATTCCCAGCTCTTTCAGTTGAGTGCTCATAGGTGGATAGACGTTGTGATCGCAACCCGTCACTTTATGGCCTGCCGCGCGGGCCAAAGCCGCGACGCCACCCATGAATGTCCCGCAAATGCCAAGTATGTGTATATGCATGTTGTCCTACGCCACCGGTCCAAGCATGGGCTTGAGAACAGCGAGCAAATTCAATTGTACTAACAGCACTGCGAATGCGGCCAGAAAGCCAACAATCCATTGCTGTTCGATAGTGCGTGCGATGATATGCCCTTCGACCGGAACCGACCACAGCCAGATCAGCAGCAGTGCCCAGTTGGCCTCGTTTTCCGCAAGCAACATGGGAAAAGCGAGGCTACCACCGAACTGCAGGATGCTGAATACGATGCTGCAGCCCAGTATTGTAGTGAAACACCGCATTAGCCGTGCGCCCTTGCCGAACAGGTTGACGGCGATAGCGTAAATTCCCAACCCGACAAATGCGAGTATCAAGTCGACAAGAAAACTGGAACTTTGATAGGACTCGACAACCATCACGGCCAAAATGCCAACCATGAGCCAGATAGCTACCACCATTACGAACAGTACGGACGAATGCGGGATGTCATCCGGGCCCTTGCGCAGAAAAATTATTTCAACGAATGTTTTGAACAGAGTTAGCACGTTTCGGATCATCGCATGTTAACCTCCCGGCATGCCCGATTACTTGTTCGTCGATCACCCCGACAACATCAGCCAGGATCTCACCGGACACGCCAAACTCGGCGTCGACACCGAGTTCATGCGCGAGAAAACTTACTTCGCGCAGCTTTGCCTCATTCAAATATCATCGCCCGACGCTATCTATTGCGTAGATCCGCTTGTTGACGCGGACCAGGCTGAATTCTGGAAGCAGCTCCTGGCCAATAGCTGGGTTGTTCACTCGGCACGCCAGGATATCGAGGTCGTTTACCAAACAGCCAGCGCGATGCCACGCGAAATTTTTGATACGCAAATTGCGGCGGGGCTGCTCGGGCTGCCGGCACAGATGGGTTACGCCGGCCTGGTCAAGGAATTGTTTGACGTCGATATGGCGAAGTCGCATACGCGCGCAGACTGGACGCGGCGTCCGCTGCCTGATGCGTTTCTGGATTACGCTGCGGAAGATGTCGAATACCTCTTGCCCGCCGCCGATATACTGAGCGAGAAGCTGGACAAAAAAGATCGCCTTGATTGGGCTCTCCAGGACTCGAAATTGCTACTCGACAAGGCGCTTTACGACATCTCCGGGGAACAGGCGGTCGATCGGCTGAAAGGCGCGCGTAATTTCCGTGGCGCGAAACGCGCCGCCGCCGTCCGCCTCGCGACCTGGCGAGAGGAAGAAGCCATTCGTCGCAACCGGCCGCGACAATGGATACTGCGCGACAACGTTTTAGTCGACATCGCCTACAAGATGCCGGCGAACGAAAAACAATTGGCAGAGATCGAAGGCATGCCACCGAAAGTGGCGAGCCGGGCCGGCAAGGAACTCGTTGACGCCCTCGGCGCTTCCAAAGGTGACGAAAACGGATACCAGCCGCCGCGACCGCCGGACGAGGCGCAAAAGGCATTACTTAAAGAAATGCAGTCTCAGGTCGCGGATTGTGCAAGAGACCTGGATATCGTTGCAGAAACACTCGCATCGAAACGTGAGCTTTCATCGGTCATTATCTCAGGCGTGCGCGATTCGAGAGTATTTCAAGGCTGGCGTCAGGATGTGATCGGCGGGCAGCTGCTAAAGCTCCTGTGAGAGGGTCTACTGCAGCGCCGCTATTAGCCGCTCGTAAACCTCGTCAATCGGGCCTTCCGCATTGATCGTTGTTAGCTTGTTTCGACTTCGGTAGAAGTCGATCAGTGGCTCCGTTCTTTCGTGATAGACATCCAGACGATGTCTGATCGTCTCTTCATTATCATCTTCGCGCTGCACCAACTCACCACCCGCCTCCGTGCACGCGTCGAGTTCTTCCTGCGATGAGAAGTACACATTGAGAAGCTTGCCAGTCTCCGAACAAGTCCGACGTCCCGTGAGGCGTTTCATGAGAATGTCAAAATCGATATCCAGCAATACGGCTGTATCGAGCGGCGTACCCAGCTCGTCCAGTAACTCTTCCAGATCGAGCGCTTGCTGCGTCGTCCGCGGGAACCCGTCGAGAATAAATCCGTTTTCCGCATCAGGCTCGCCGATACGCTCTCTGATAATTCCAAGTACGACCTCGTCAGGGGCCAGGTTGCCGGCGTCAATCACAGCCTTGGCCTGTAGCCCGAACCGGGTGCCGTTAGCTATGGCTTGACGCAACATGTCGCCCGTAGATACCTGCGGAATATTCCTGTCTGCCATCAGCTTTTTGGCCTGGGTACCCTTGCCGGATCCGGGCGCGCCCAGTAATACGATACGCATTTCTTCTATCTCTCAATCACAGAGGTTTTTGCCCGACCAGTGATCGGGCGACGTACGCTACCGAGAAAGGACATTGAGGTCAATGCGAGGTATCCTCTCACGCGTCAAAAACAAGCAATGGGAAGCCAATATCATGTCTGCGAGGAATGCCTTTTATGCCCAATCGGGCGGCGTTACTGCTGTTATCAACACGACCGCCTGTGGCGTCATTGAGACGGCGCGTAAATACCCAAACAAGATCGCGAGCGTTTATGCGGGGCGCAACGGCATTATTGGCGCGTTGACCGAAGACATGATCGACACCAATAAGGAAAGCAAAGCGGCTATTGCTGCCTTGATGCACACCCCCGGCGGAGCATTCGGATCAGCTCGCTACAAACTCAAAGGCATTGAAGAAAATCGTACTGAGTACGAACGTCTGATCGAGGTCTTTAAAGCACACGATATTGGTTACTTTTTCTATAACGGCGGCAATGACTCCATGGACACCGCCCATAAGGTGTCGCAAATCTCAAAATCCATGGGTTATCCGGTTACCTGTCTCGGTGTCCCGAAAACCGTCGATAACGATCTGCCGGTTACGGACAACTGCCCCGGCTTCGGCTCCGTTGCTAAATACGTTGCTGTTTCAACTCAGGAAGCCGGCATGGATGTGCTCTCGATGGCCAAGACGTCCACCAAGGTATTCGTTCTCGAAGTCATGGGCCGGCACGCCGGCTGGATCGCGGCCGCCGGTGGTCTCGCGAGCAAGAACCCGGAAGACGCACCGCACATCATCTTGTTTCCGGAAATTCCGTTCAAGAAACGTGCGTTCCTGAAGCGTGTTCGGGAATGTGTAAACAAATATGATTATTGTGTTGTCGTTGTCAGCGAAGGCGCGCAGTTCGCAAATGGCAAGTTTCTGGCCGAGGCCGGCACGCGCGATGCTTTCGGCCACGCTCAATTGGGCGGCGTCGCGCCCGTCGTCGCGAACATGGTCCGCGAGAATCTGGGCTACAAGTTTCATTACGCCATCGCCGACTACTTGCAGCGCTCGGCCCGCCACATCGCCTCCGACGTCGACGTGAAACAGGCATACGCGGTCGGCAAAGCGGCCGTTCAATACGCGCTGCAAGGCAAGACAGCCGTCATGCCTGTCATCAAACGGATCTCGGACAAGCCGTATCGCTGGACGATCGTGTCCGCAGCGCTCGGACGCATCGCCAACAAGGAAAAGATGCTGCCACGTCGTTACATCACCAAGGATGGCTTTGGGATCACCCAGGCCGGCCGCCGCTATCTGGAGCCCTTGATCAAGGGAGAGAATTACCCTCCATATATCAATGGTTTACCGAAGGTCGCCAAGCTCAAGAACACGCCCGTTAAGCCGCTGACTGGGAGGAAATTTGTGGTATGATGCGCGGCCCGCTGCGGGCAGGACATTAGTCCGGGAGCGCTCGCAGCTAACGCAAAAAATAATAACGTGATTTTACTGAACGATGCCCTTTCGCCTGTCTTCATAAATCGGTGATGGCGGCGGCGTTTAATCCTTCGAAACACAGTCAGGAGACAATCTGATGACTAACGAGATGGCCCTTTGGCTCTCGATCGGTGCAGCAGCACTCGCGATACTGTTTGGACTTCTTTCCACACAGTGGATTATTAAGCAACCGACTGGCAGCAGCCGGATGCAGGAGATCCAGGCAGCGATTCAGGAAGGCGCGAATGCCTACATGAATCGTCAATACATGACGATCGGCGCTGTAGGTGTCGCATTGTTCCTGGTCCTCGGTCTGACACCGGCCATCGGTTGGGCGACTGCTATTGGATTCGCTATTGGCGCTATTCTTTCCGCGCTCGCGGGCTATATAGGCATGTACGTCTCAGTACGCGCCAACGTTCGCACCGCTGAAGCTGCTACCAAGGGTGTCAATCCGGCACTTAACGTCGCGTTTCGCGGCGGCGCCATCACGGGCATGCTCGTCGTCGGTCTGGGTCTGCTCGGTGTTGCCGGTTATTACCTGGCACTGCTGAAGATGGGCCACACGGCGGAGCACGCGATTCACGCACTGGTTGGCCTCGCATTCGGTGGGTCATTGATCTCCATCTTCGCTCGACTGGGCGGCGGCATCTTCACCAAGGGTGCTGATGTTGGCGCTGATCTCGTGGGTAAGGTCGAAGCCGGTATTCCGGAAGATGATCCACGCAACCCGGGTGTTATCGCAGATAACGTTGGCGATAACGTTGGTGATTGCGCGGGAATGGCCGCTGACCTGTTCGAGACCTATGCGGTTACGATCATTGCCACCATGTTGCTTGGTGGGCTGATCGCCGCAACTGCTGCTTACGGTGCTTCGGCCGTTGTTTATCCCCTGGTACTCGGCGCTGTTTCAATCGTCGCCTCGATCATCGGTACGTTCTTCGTTAAGACATCGGATGGTGGCAAAGTTATGGGGGCACTATACAAGGGCATGATCGTTGCCGGTGGTCTGGCCGCAATAGCTTTCTACTTTGTTACTACGACAATGTTTGCCGACAGCGCTGTTGCCATGAGCATTTTTTACTCGGCACTGATCGGCCTTGCTTTAACGGCAGCACTGGTTGTCATCACCGAGTACTACACCAGCACCGAATACGCTCCGGTTAAGACGATTGCTGAAGCATCGCTTACAGGTGACGCGACCAACATCATCGCGGGCCTCGGCATTTCGATGAAAGCCACTGCTCTGCCAGTGATCTCCGTTTGTGCCGCCATCTACGGCGCTTTTGCGCTGGCACCGGCTGGCGTTGAACTGGGCGGACTCTACAACATCGCGATTGCAGCGACGGCAATGTTGTCGATGACGGGTGTTGTTGTTGCGTTGGACGCGTTTGGTCCGATCACAGATAACGCGGGCGGCATCGCCGAGATGGCAGAACTGCCACCGGAAGTTCGCAAGATTACTGATCAGCTTGACGCTGTGGGTAACACTACCAAAGCAGTAACCAAAGGCTACGCCATCGGTTCTGCCGGTCTTGCAGCGCTGGTCTTGTTCGCCGACTACACGCACGCACTTGAGAATGCTGGCATTGATGCCGTCTTCCTGCTTAACGACCATATGGTCATCATCGGTCTGTTCATCGGCGGCATGGTGCCGTTCCTGTTCGGCGCCATGGCGATGGAAGCTGTGGGCAGAGCTGCGGCATCGGTTGTTACCGAAGTTCGTCGCCAGTTCCGAGAGATCGAAGGCATCATGGAAGGCACCGGCAAGCCGGACTACAGCCGTGCCGTTGATCTGCTGACAAAGTCTGCGATTAAGGAAATGATTGTTCCTTCTTTGCTACCAATCCTGGTTCCGCTAATCGTTGGCCTGCTGCTCGGACCGAAAGCTCTGGGCGGCTTGCTGCTCGGCACGATCATCACGGGTCTGTTCCTCGCAATCTCAATGACTGCCGGTGGCGGTGCCTGGGATAACGCCAAGAAATACATCGAAGACGGCAACTGCGGTGGCAAGGGCTCCGATGCTCACAAAGCCGCTGTCACAGGCGACACCGTAGGCGATCCGTACAAAGACACGGCTGGCCCTGCGATCAACCCGTTGATCAAGATCATCAACATCGTTGCATTGTTGATGGTGCCGCTTCTGTAATCGAAGCCGCACAGCAAGTACAGAAGGTCGCCCAATATCGGTTGGGCGACCTTTTTTTTTACGCTGACCAAAGACCTGATCAGCCACGTTGCGATAAGATCGATCTCTCTCTACAAGATTTCGCCGCCATAGCCGAAATCCTCGGTGGCATGGCTGGAGAACCGCTGGACGATGATGAATACGCCAGGCTGCCGGACGTTCTGGGACGAGGTTGGCAGGATCGGGACTCGGGATCAGTTCAGCAATGCGGTTGACGGCATTCTTGCAAGCAACGAAGAACGCTACGACATCCTGTGCCAACCGAGCACATGAAAAAGCGGCGAGATCGTCGTCCATGCCGACATCACGATGTACGTCTCACCAAAGCGATCAACGACTACTGCTTGAGAACCCGATACGACCCCGTCGCTGATACTGTGCCCAGCTTGGAAGGTGGCTCAATGAAGAAGCCTTGCACGAAGTCGACGCCAATGTCGCGCAGCCAGTCGAAGTCTTCCTGTTGTTCCACCTGCTCCGCCACAACGCGGAACTGCATGGTACGCGCCAGCTTGATCATTGCTGCAACCATCTCCTGATTCACGAGATCGGTTTGCAGATTGCGCGTATAGGTGCCGTCGATTTTCAGATAGTCGATCGGCAGGTGTTTCAGGCTTGAAAATGAGCCAAGACCACTGCCGAAGTCGTCAAGTGAAAATTCGCAGCCAATGCCATGCAGCACTTCGATGAATCGCTGTGCATGCTGTACGTTCGAAAGGATCGCCGCTTCCGTGACCTCGAAGCAAACAGCGGCTGGCGAAACGCCTGACCTGTCCAGCGCATCGACAACGAAACCGAGAAACACCTCATCACCGAGCGTCTGGCTCGAGAGATTGATTGCACAGCTGCGCCTCGCGGACAGCTTTATCTTACCGCTCGAAATTGCGCCGAGAGTTGCGTTGATCACCCACCGATCGATTTGCGGCATCATCTGGTAGCGTTCTGCGGGGCGCAAAAAGTCGGCAGTGTCCGTCGTCAGCTCGTGGCCTGTAGCGAGACGAATTAACACCTCCGCCGACGGCCCTGAGTCAGCCCGACCGGTCATCGCAATAATTGGTTGTACAGCCAGCTCGAAGCCATCTTCGTGAAGTGCGGTTTGTAACTGACGGAGCCACTGAATGTCACCGCGCTCTCGCGCTACAGCTTCGTCGCGAGCTGAATAGACATGCACCTGCCCCCGGCCCCGCTGTTTCGCCATGTAACAGGCGGAATCGGCAGCGCTCATAAGATCTTGCAGCGTGCCGCTGACATGGCTGATCTCAACCAGACCGATTGATACGCCGATGTTAAATATCTTGTCCTTCCAGACGAATCGATAATCCGCTACGGCATTGCAAATGTCGGAGGCAATCTGGCGCGCCTTCTCGATCGGACAACCCACCAACAACGCACCAAACTCGTCACCTCCCAGCCGGCCCACGAAGTCAGAGTCGCGGACTTCATTCTTGATAAGCGCTGCTACTTCTCGCAACATATTATCGCCGGCTAGATGGCCGCAGGTATCGTTGACAGCTTTGAACCGATCCAGATCCATGTAGAACAACATGTGAATGGCTTCTTCTGCATGTGCAGAATCCATTGCCTCATCGAGACGTCGTTCGAACTCACGCCGATTGACCAATCCCGTTAGCGGGTCGTGCGTCGCCTGGTAGGACATCTTCTGTGTCAGGCCGCGCAATTCGCTGACATCGTGGAAGACAACGACTGTTCCGGAAATACTGTTGCTCGGCCCTCTCACCGGGGACGCGGTAATCTCAACTGAATGCTCATGCTCACCATCGACGCTGACCATAACCGCCCGGCGCCCCATGTTCACACGACGCCGCATGGCAAGACAGCGTTCTACCGGATCGCCCAGCGGACGCCGATCCGCATCGTCAACCAGCGAAAATAATTCGCCTACACGATGCCCGGCAGCATCGTCACGATTGGTGCCGATCAGTGTTTCCGCAGCAAGGTTCATGTAATCGACACGACCATCGTTGTCTGTGGTTATGACGCCTTCAGATATGGATTCGAGTGTGTACTGCGCCTGGCGCTTGCTGCGCGACAGCGATACTTCAAGACTCTTGCGATGACTAACATCGCGCGCGACAGTCAGGATGGCGCTGCGGCCGTTGAACTCGATATTTGAGCTCTGGACTTCGACCCACAACCCGGACTGATTGCCATTAATCAACTGAATCTCGATACGATCCGGTGCGCTCTCTCCCGCCAAACGTTTGGTGACCGTTTTCTTGAATAGAGCTCGATAGGCCGGTTTGACGAGATCCGAGACCTCGCGTCCGACAAGTTGTGCCGGCTCCAGACCAACAAGACTGGCTGCTGACTCGTTCGGCAATAGAATTTTTTCGTCATGAATAATGACTATTTCAGGTAGCGTCCCGGCAAAATCTCTGAATAAAGTGTCTCTTCCGCGAATTTTCTCATCGCGCTCACCCACGGCGTCAAAGAGTCGATTGACGTTATGCGCAATCTGGGCTGTGATCGGGTCACTTGGTACCGTCAGGCGGTGCCCAACTGACGCGTCTTTCGAGGCCTCCAGCATTTCATCATTCAGACGTTGCACACGTCGCGCGAGATTGTTGTGTGACGCCCAGAGCAGTACGGCAGCCCCTGCGGCTATTGCCGCGAGCAATGCTAATAAGAGAATAATGACCAAGGGTGGCATTCAGAGCCAAAGTCCGGATCGAAAAAATCCAGATACCGTCAGGTTAATGATGTTCATTTGTTATTATTAGGCTCAATACGTATCTCCGCTAACGGAGATGTCGGGTATAAGATGCTTACATAAATCAAGCATCTGTAAGCATATCCCAGCAACGTGGCGCCGCTGCGGCGATTCACCATAATTCTGGAAGAGCTTGCCCGTAACGGCGCGAGAGAAACTGTTTCGAAGCAGTATATTTCGTGTTTTTTTCAATTACTTTCAGTGATTTACAGGTAGTACAAGCATGAATACAGATTTCGCCCGCCGGCAAATGGTCGAACAGCAAGTCCGCGCCTGGGATGTCCTCGACCACAATGTGCTCAATGGACTAACAGAAGTTCCCCGGGAGATGTTCGTGCCCGAAGAATTTGCCGCACTTGCATTTGCAGACACCGAGGTTCCGATCGGGCACGGGCAAATGATGATGACTCCGACCATCGAAGGCCGGGTTCTTCAGGCGCTGGCGCTAGTCGGCGGCGAAAAAGTTCTCGAAGTTGGCACCGGCAGTGGCTTCCTCACCGCCGTATTGGCGACATTGTCGACGCACGTAACCAGTGTCGATATACACGACGATTTTCTCGATACCGCGAAACAGCGCCTCACCGCCTGTGGTATCCAAAATGTCGATCTCATCAGCATGAATGCAATGAACGAACTGCCAGAGGGAACGTTTGACGCGATAGCTGTCACAGGATCAGTACAAACGCTTGATTCACGGTTTGCGGATGCCCTGAATCCGGGGGGGCGGCTATTTGTTGTCACGGGCGACTCACCGGCGATGTCCGCGACATTAACAACGCGAATAGATGAAGATTATTGGCACAGTGATACCCTGTTCGAGACCGATCTGGCACCGCTGATCAATGCTGCATCGCCACCACAGTTTTCGTTTTAGGAAAAAACTCTACAATCAGCGAAACCAGATGCGTACTTGTTGCATCTAAAGTGCGTCACTAAAACATTCCAACTGGTTTAGTGATGTAGTAGACTATAACACCTTAAGCCACCTGGCAGCTCAATTCCGGAACGGGAAAAGATGAAAAAAGCTAATAAGATCAACGTGTTAATTCTTACACTGGGTGCCTTTGCACTCCCAGCCCCCGCGCAGGCCGCGTCGCTGCTTGAGATTTATCAGCAAGCGCTACAGGGTGACCCGTTGATTCATGAGGCGGAAGCCAGACGACTGGCAGCCCAGGAAGCAATACCCCAGGCGCGCGGTGTCCTGCTGCCACAAATATCGGCAACCGGCGACTGGACGACGGCGAATGTCTCCGGTACGAATTTCTCGATCACGAATAACCGTGCCGATACCTTTGACCAGGAATCGGATAGCACGAATTGGGGATTTGGCTTACGACAAACCTTATTTCGCTGGGACCAGATCGTAAACCTGAAACGAGCCGACAAGACGGTCGCGAAGGCGGAAGCAGTCCGCGAAGCAGCGCAGCAAGATCTCATCGTCCGTGTTGCACAGCGATATTTTGATGTTCTCGCGGCGGAGGACCGACTCAGCTCTATTACCGCCGACCGGGATGCCATTGCGCGACAACTTGAGCAGGCGAAGCAGAGATTCGATGTTGGCCTGATCGCCATCACAGATGTTCAGGAATCTCAGGCCGCGTACGACCAGTCAGTCGCCAATGAAATTGGCGCGAAGCGAGTGCTCGCCACATCACGTGAGTTCCTGCGAGAGATTACAGGTGAGTACATATCCGAGCTGGATGCACCAGCCGATGACTTCCCGCTGCTAACCCCTGAACCCAATAGCGAGAGAAGCTGGGTGGACTTGTCACTCAGTCAGAATCTTAATCTTGTCGCCAGTCGACTGGATGAGCGTCTTGCGCGCGATGAAATCTCATTCCGTCGCAACGGCCATTATCCGACCATCGATTTGGTTGCCAATACGGGTGAGAACCAGTCAGAAGGCGATACAATTGCCAATGGCTTTTCCAGCTCGTTCGATGACACCACCGACAGGGATCAGATTTCGATCCAGGTGACGATTCCTCTTTTCGCTGGTGGCGGCACATCGTCACGCGTTCGTGAGGCGGTTTACCTGCATCGCGCGAGTCGGGAACAGTTGCAACGCGTAACGCGCGAGACTGAACGCCAGGCACGGGACGCTTATCTTGGAGTGCTTTCCGAGATCGCGCGTGTCAACGCGCTAAAACAGGCCGTTTCGTCAAGCCGCACAGCGCTGCAGGCCACGCAGGCCGGTTATGAAGTAGGTACACGCACCATTGTCGAGGTTCTAAACTCGCAATTTGCACTGTATGTGGCAATCACGAATTATTACCAGAGCCGTTACGACTACATTATGAACGCGTTGCGACTCAAGCAGGCGGCTGGCACGTTGCAGATACAGGATCTCGAAAAGATTGACCAATACCTGATCGACAGGCCGGGTCCTGGACAGGTTCGACCAACCGCGCGACAAGAGTCCTAGAAATTCCGGTCCGACGCTTTATCGTCGCTATCGAGCAGCGGCTCCAGTAACACCAGGAGCCGCTGTAGCGATCCTCGATTCTGCTCCAGCACAGACAGGCCTTTATTACCCATTTCCTGAGCCACAACCGGATCGTCGATAAGGCTCGCCACTGACGCTGCCAGCTCACCGCCATTTGCAACGACTCGGCAGGCCCCCAGGGCGATAAAGTTCTCTGCGATTTCCGGGGCATTAAACAAATGCGGCCCGGTGACAATAGGCAAACCCTGCGCGGCAGGCTCCAGCAAGTTGTGCCCGCCAATGGGCACGAGGCTCCCACCAACGAACGCGGCATCACTCGCCGCATAAAAAAGCGGCACCTCCCCCATCGTATCCACGAGAAAGACTTCCGTCGACTGCTGGCACGGTTGCTTCGATGTTCTCGAAACAACATTGAATGCCTGTTTCTCGATCGACTCCCGAACGCCGTCAAAACGCTCCGGGTGGCGGGGAACCAGTACCAGCAACAAGTCGGGATGCGTTTCCAGCAATCTTCTGTGCGCATTGAGAACCTCAAGTTCCTCGCCGTCATGCGTACTTGCCGCGATCCAGACCGATCGATCGCCGAATAATGCGCTCCTCAAAAGCGAACCCTGCTCGGCAATGGATGGATCCAGTTCAACGTCAAACTTGATGTTGCCAGTAACCCGTGTTCTTGCCGGGTTCGCGCCAAGCTCCAGGAACCTGTCCGCATCCACCTGACTTTGCGCCGCAATGATAATACCGTGCGACAAAGTTTCTCGGATTAATGGCATGAACCGCCGGTACCCGGAGATTGAACGAGGTGAAATTCGCGCGCTTACGAGTACCAAAGGAATCTTGCGAATGCCGCAACCTCGATACAGATTCGGCCAAATTTCGGTCTCCATGATCATGGCAGCACGCGGACGAAGCGAAGAATAGAAACTCCGGACCGCGTGCGGAAACTCGAACGGGATGTAACAGTGCTCAACCGTGTCAGCGAACAGCAGCGTGACTCGCGCAGCTCCGGTCGGCGTCACCGTAGTGACAACAAACTTTTGATCCGGAAAGCGCTCAAGCAACGCCTGAATGAGCGGTACAGATGCCTGTACCTCGCCCACTGAAACAGCATGTATCCATATGCAGCCGTCTAACTTTGGGTAACCGAAGCCGAACCGCTGTGGCAGACGCTCGAGATACGCACGATTACCGACACCTTTGACCAACCAGTAAAAGGCGAACGGAATCAGTAATAGATACGTGAGTAGGTTATATAGAAAGCGCACTAGTCGCGGAGCTTGTCGATGATACGGCTCGAAGAATGTCCGTCACGAAATGCGAGCACCCGAACCTCGCCACCACTTTCCAATACGTCTCTGGCACCGGCGATATCCTCGGGCTTGTAATCGCCTCCCTTCACCAGAACATCCGGCAGCAGTGTGGCGATTAACGACGCCGGCGTATCATCAGTGAACGGCACTACCCAATCCACTGCTGCAAGCCCGGCCAACACCAACAGTCGGTCTTCAAGTTCGTTGACAGGCCGCGAGTCACCTTTTAGACGACGCACCGAAGCGTCATCATTCACTGCAACGATCAGACGGTCCCCGAGACTTTTTGCCTCTTCCAGATACGAAACGTGGCCCGCGTGCAGCACATCGAAGCAACCGTTGGTCATGATGACTCGTTCCCCGCGGTCACGAGACTCCGCAACCATCGATTTGAGTTCGTCGAGCCCGACCAGCCCGCGACCGCCCTGACCACGCTGATGCAGCGATATACTGATCTCGCCCGGTGTGACGGTTGCGACACCAATCTTGCGCACGACCAGACCTGCAGCAATATTCGCCAAAGCGGCGGCCGACGCGAGACTCTGGCCACTCGCCAGCACGCCAGCCAGTACAGCGATGACCGTATCACCCGCGCCCGTAACGTCGAAGACCTCTCGCGCCTGCGCCCTAAGAAATACAGGCTCCAAACCGGCCTCCAGGAGCAACATTCCTTTTTCACTGCGTGTGATCAGCAATGCTTCCATGTCCAGATCGTCAAGCATCGTCCGCGCCCGAGTGACGAGTTCCTCTTCGCTATCACACACGCCCACAATCGCTTCAAATTCGGACTGGTTTGGAGTGATCAACGTCGCGCCGCGGTATTTCTCGAAATTTTCACCCTTGGGATCGACAAGAACGGGGACACCAGCCTCCCGGCACGTCGCAATCATTGCTGCGACGTCAGCCAATGCACCCTTGCCGTAATCCGACAAGACAACCGCAGCCGCCCCTTTGATGGACTCCTGCAATACACTGACAACCGCGTCGCCCGGCATCGCGGCCGTGTTTTCCTGATCGAGACGAATCAACTGTTGGCCGCGGCTCTGAACGCGCGTTTTCGTGATAGTGGGCCTGTCTTCGACGCGATGAAAATCGCAGCCGATTCCACGACTCGTTAGTATCGACTGCAAAGAGTCGCCCGCATCGTCTTTGCCCACCACGCCGACGAGGCGTGTCGTTACGCCCAGACTAGCGAGGTTGACAGCGACGTTGGCCGCCCCGCCAGGTCGGTCGTCAGTTTCATGCACGTGAACAACCGGTACAGGCGCCTCCGGTGAAATCCGGCCGGTCGATCCGAACAGGTAACGGTCGAGCATCACGTCGCCGGCCACGACGACGTGTGTCTTTGAAAAATCAGGAATTGTTATAGCCACGCAGCGAAATCTATCAGATCACAGCGTATTCAGCAGCCTTAAAGATCGCCCTCCGGGCAAATCAGGCTAGCCGCACTTACTATCACCACACGCAAGACAGGTCTGGCATCCGTCCATCATGATGACGGCCGCCGTACTGCATTTGCCACATAGCTGCGCACCATCCGGATATGTACTTTCTGAAAAAGCGTCCTGCTGTTTTATTGATTCTTCAAATTCAGCGCGCTTTTGAGCTAGCAGCTCTTTCTGCGCTATATCCAATTCCGGTGACGCCATCATGCCGATCATGATCAGGTGTTTCTCAACGATATAGCCAAGCTCCGCAATGATCGATGGCATGAACTTGCCGCCTGACTGCCAGTAGCCACCACGCGGATCAAATACAGCCTTGAGCTCTTCAACCAGAAACGTTACGTCGCCGCCTTTGCGGAAAACCGCCGAGATAATGCGGGTTAGTGCAACGATCCACTGATAGTGGTCGAGATTCTTGGAATTTATGAAAATCTCAAACGGCCTGCGCTTCTCATATTCGGTGCCTTCATTGAGAATAATGTCGTTAACCGTTATGTACATGGCGTGATCTGATATCGGGGTTTTCACCTTATAGGTCGACCCGACCAGCATCTCCGGACGCTCAAGTTTTTCGTGCATGCGAATAACTTCGGCCCGATCCCCACCGCCACCTTCACGCTTGAATTCACGCTTTGCTTCTTTCTCTTCGGCCTCGGGTTGGTTAACCGCGTAACCCACAATTTTCTTTTCTACTTTGATCATTAGAATTTACCGTAATAGCCTTCTTTCAAGGCATCAAACAAATTGGCTGCTGTATGCACTTCACCGTCGTACTCAATTTCCTCGTCTCCCCGCAAGTCAACGGTAGAGCCATCGTCCAGTGTAAATGTGTACTTCGTGCTTTTGAGATCCTTCTCTTTGACCAGAACGCCCTGGAACGCCTCCGGATTAAAGCGGAACGTCGTGCACCCTTTCAGGCCCTGCTGATAAGCGTACAAATAGATGTCTTTGAAGTCATCGTACTTGTAGTCCGTCGGTACGTTGGCCGTCTTGGAAATCGATGAATCGATCCACTTTTGCGCGGCCGCCTGAATGTCGACATGCTGCTTCGGCGTCACTTCATCCGCTGTAATAAAGAAGTCCGGCAAGTTATTGGCCGGTGCGCCCTCTCCTGCGCCTCCCGGTATGCCCTGCGGATCAATTGCTGCCCTGTACGCCAGTAATTCAAACGAGAAGACATCTATTTTTTCTTTACTCTTCTTGCCTTGACGGATCACGTTGCGAAAGTAGTGGTGGGCAAAACTGGGTTCAATACCGTTACTGGCATTGTTGGCAAGAGATAGTGAGATGGTTCCTGTCGGCGCGATCGAGCTGTGATGTGTGAAGCGCGCACCTGTTTCAGCGAGCTTGGCAACGAGCTCCGGTGATTCGGCGGCGACTCGCTGCATATAACGACTGTAGCGGGCATGCAAAATACGGCCCGGTACTTTGTCACCAACCTGGTAACCGTCTTCGCGCATTTCAGGACGCTTGCGAAGCATTTCGTCGGTCACTTCGAAGGTTTCATTCATGATCGGCGCCGGCCCTTTTTCTTCTGCCAGCGTAAGCCCCTCTTCCCAACCAGCCATTGCCAGTTGGCGAGCAACCTCTTCGGTGAACTCAACCGCTGCTGCCTCACCGTACTTCATGCACAACATCGTAATTGTCGAACCGAGCCCCAAAAAGCCCATGCCATGACGCCGTTTGCGTTGAATTTCATTACGTTGCTGTGGCAATGGCAAGCCGTTAATTTCAACAACATTGTCTAGCATGCGCGTGAATACCTTCACGACCTTGCGGAAGTTCTCCCAATCGAAAGCTGCTTCGGCTGTGAATGGCTTGCTGACAAATCGAGTCAGATTGACAGAGCCCAACAGGCACGAACCATACGGTGGCAATGGCTGCTCACCGCAGGGATTGGTTGCACGAATGTTCTCGCAGAACCAGTTGTTATTCATTTCGTTGACCTTATCGATCAGCACGAAACCCGGTTCCGCGAAATCGTAGGTGGACGCCATGATAATGTCCCAGACGCGCCGAGCCGGCAGCGTCTTGTAAATCTTGCACGCGGCCAGGCCTTCGTTGTCAGTAACGTAATTACCTGCCTCGGGCCATTCGCGCCACACGAACTGGCTTTCATCGCTTACGTCGAGGGCATCGACCTCAACTTCTTTGGGTGTTACCGGAAAGGCAAGTCTCCAGTCATCTGCATTAATGACGGCTTGCATGAACTCATCGGTAACGAGCAACGAAAGATTAAATTGCCGAAGACGACCGTCTTCCCGTTTGGCGCGGATAAATTCCATGACATCGGGGTGACCGACATCAAAAGTGCCCATCTGTGCACCACGGCGACCGCCAGCGGACGACACTGTGAAACACATCTTGTCGTAGATATCCATGAAGGATAACGGACCTGATGTGTATGCGCCGGCACCTGTCACATAGGCGCCCTTCGGCCGCAGTGTCGAGAATTCATAACCGATTCCGCAACCGGCTTTGAGCGTCAATCCAGCCTCATGAACCTTGTTGAGGATATTATCCATCGAGTCGCCGACAGTACCGGACACGGTGCAATTGATCGTCGAGGTCGCTGGTTTGTGCTCGCGGGCGCCCGCATTGGAAATAATACGGCCCGCCGGAATCGCACCCGAACGAAGAGCCCAGACGAATTCCTCAAAATAATGGTCGCGCTTGGATTCGACCTCTACGTCAGCAAGTGCCCGAGCAACTCGTCGGTAGGTGTCATCAATATTCTCATCAATCTTCGAGCCATCTTTGGCTGTCAGTCGATATTTCGCATCCCAAATATCGAGTGACGCCGGTTGAAATTGAATGTCGGTAACCGTGTGCGTATCAAGAATGACGGCAGACTTCATCGTGCTTCTTACTCCCCTGAACTCCCTTCGGAGACCCCAAATACCTAATTTTGACTAGCTTTCTTCAAGAGAAAACGATCCCGCTCGCCCGCGGCCAGAAAACGCATGGCGAGAGCCGTTGCCGGCCTCCAATCCTCTTTGAGTAGACACAAGATGTTGTGTCTGAGTGGTGACAAGATTATGCTCGAACGGCACCACTGTCAAGCGTTTTGAGTATTTTTTTGTAAGGGACTTTCACATAAAAAAACAATGACTTACGGAACATTCGCGAGTAAGTGCTTTAAAAATAGGGCAAAAAAAATGACACTTTCGTTAAATTTCTGCGCCACTAGATATAGTGGCACCCTCAAAGCGCGAATATTGCTAGTAATCGGCCTCAAAAATAGCCCTTTTCCCGGTATTTGTCACTTGAAAAGACTTGCGACGACCCGAGAATAACGTGCAACGAGATAGCTTAATATTGGAGAAAATCATGAAAATTGCACGTTTTGAACCCTGGTCTACCTTTGATTTATTGCAACGCGATTTGCGCGGTGCAACAGCGCGAAACGATCACAGCAAGTGGGTGCCGGCCGTCGATATCATTGAAGAAGAAAGCCGCTTTTTGCTACGCGCGGACGTGCCTGGCGTCGCAGCGACAAATATCGAGATATCGATGGATGCCGGTGTCCTCACCGTGAGCGGCGTTCGCGACAGCGGAAAAATTGGCGAAAACAGCGACGTACGACGCACTGAACGTGCGAGTGGCCAATTCCTGCGGCGCTTCACGCTTCCGGACACCGCTGACGCGGAAAATATCACTGCCAGGAGCAGCAACGGTATTCTCGACGTCACAATCCCCAAGCTGGCGGAAGTTCAGGCACGACGCATCACTGTAGAAACCGCCTGACCAATGACTGGGCATTGCGGCCTGGGCGCGACGAATTGTTGCGCTCAGGCATCACTGTAAAGGCCTATAATTACCGATAATACCACCCGATCGAGACCAACTATGACGACAAAGACACGGCGAATCATTCCTACCTTGCTCCTCACCCTTGCATTTGTGCCGGTGGGCCATGCGGCATTACCGCAGAGCGTCAAGGGATCCCCCGTCACCAGTCTCGCACCATTGGTCGAGGAGGTTTCACCCGCCGTTGTCAATATTCGCGTCAGCCAGACCGTAACGCGCCGAAATTCATTTGGCGACGACGCTTTTCGGCGCTTCTTCGGCCTGCCGGACGGTCATGGCGGCGGCGGCTCGCGGGAAATAGCCAGCGCCGGATCCGGCGTCATTATTGATGCGGAGCGTGGTTATATTCTGACCAACCACCATGTCATCGGCGGCGCGGATGCGATCCAGATCTCACTGATCGACGGCACGGTGCTCGACGCAGAGATCGTTGGCTCAGACCCCGCGACTGACATTGCGGTAATCAAGGTAGACGGTGACGGCCTGATAGATATGCCGATAGGCGATTCCACCGGCGCACGTGTCGGCGACTTCGTCATTGCGATCGGCAACCCGTTCGGGCTTGGCCACACGGTAACGTCGGGCATAATCAGCGCTCTGGGCCGCAGCGGCATCAGCCGGGATGGCTACGAAGACTTCATTCAGACAGATGCGTCGATCAATCCGGGAAACTCGGGTGGCGCGTTAGTCAATATGAATGGCGAACTCATCGGCATTAACTCCGCGATCATCAGCCGCTCGGGCGGCAATGTCGGCATCGGCTTTGCGGTACCCACGGAAATCGCCAGCTCCATCATGAACCAGATACTCGACTTCGGCGAAATCCGCCGCGGCTTGTTAGGCGTGAATATTCAAACGATCGACGCCGCGGACGCAGAAGCGCTGGGCAATGACATCGAGAGTGGCGCGTTGATTACCGGCATTCAATCGGACTCGGCCGCAGAAAATGCCGGTCTGAAAGTTGGCGACATTATTCTCGAGGTCAATGACAAGAAGATCGACGGCGCATCCGAATTGAGAAACCGCATCGGCCTGTTGCGCTCCGGTGAGCAGATCGATATCAAATACATCCGAGATAACGAAACACGGACTGCGGCAGCGAAGTTAGGTGAGGCCCAGGGCCAGCTGGTATTGGGTGAAGAGATACACTCGGGTCTGGCCGGCTCGACTTTCGCCGTATCCAGCACTACGGATGATAACGGCATCGCAATTCGTTCGGTGCAGGAAGGTACGCCAGCCGCTCAACGCGGGTTGCGCAGTGGTGACCTGATAACCAGCGTAAATCGCGAGCATGTAAACAACTTGCAGGACCTGAGAGAGGTCGCCTCGCGCTACGACATTTTGTTCCTGAACATTCGTCGCGGCGACAGAACATTGATGATCCAGATTCGATAGAATCGAGGCTCAACAATGAGGTAAAAACCGACTCATGACTCGCCCAAGCGCCGTCAGCCGTATATGTATATCCGCAGCAGTATTTATTCTGGCGGCAACTTCAGCCCCGGCGGCTACACAGCAGGCTCGTTCTGACAGCCAGATCGAACAACAACGTGAGTTATTCCGCAGCGTTTTCGTGTCAGTCGAGCGAGGCGACTGGACGAAGGTCGATGCGCTCTCGGCGCTTGACCGGCAGTCGCTTGAGAAATACATACTCTGGCCGGACCTGCGCGCCACCTGGTTGCGCGCGAACATCGGCACGGTCTCCGCCGCTGAAATCGATACGTTCGTACAGCAGTACGGCACCTTGCGGCCGGTACGCGAACTACGCTATCGCCATGCGCTGAATTTTGTCCGGAATGACGACCTGTCAGGCTACCTGAGGATTTATGAGCAGTTTTATCAGGGTCAGAGTATCGAAAAACTCGACTGCCTCGCGCTCCAGGCAGAGATCAGGGCAGGACGGCACCAGCGAGTCGAATTTCGAGCGGTCGAATTGTGGATGGTCGGCAAGAGTCAGGTCAGCGAGTGCGATCCCGTGTTCGAGTATTTGCTGGAACGCAATTTACTCGGACTCGTTGAGTATCAGCAACGTTACGATCTTGCCGTCACAGCAAGAAATTTCACATTGGCAGCTTGGTTAGCGAAGCAGATAGACCAGCGGCATGTCGATCAGGCTGCGCAGTGGCAGCAGGCACAAACGAACCCCGAGGATTTCCTGCGCCACAAGTGGCGGAGATCTGGCGACGCAGCGTTGCGTGAACAACTCGTCTATGCCGCAGAGCGGCTCACTTTCAGGGACCCTGAAATTGCTCATGAAATCTGGGGTCGAGTATCCGGCAAACACAAGTTTTCGGCAGCACAAAAAATATTGACTGCGCAGCACATCGCTCTGTGGATGGCGCGCGACAATTTACCAGGAGCGTACAAGTTACTGCAGAAGCTTTCGCCTGCAGCGCAAAGCGATGAGGTCTTGCGCTGGCGTGCGCGCAGCAGTCTGCGCGAAGCTCGCTGGAAACGCCTGCTCACCGATATCGCGGCGATGCCCGACTCCGAGCAGAACTCTGAGGAATGGCGTTATTGGCGCGCGATTGCAGAAATCGAATCCGGTCAGGCATTGGCCGCTGTAGCTGATCTGGAGTCACTCCGGCTGGAGCGAAGCTTTTACGGGTTCCTGGCCGCCGATAAGCTCGCCAAGTCATATGCGCTCGATCATACGAGTCTGCTCGCGAACGACATTAAGCTCGCCGCGTTGCAATTGAGGCCGGAAGTTACCCGTGCTCGTGAACTTTATTACGTCGGCCTGGATGGCCGTGGCCGTTCTGAATGGGATGCTGTCGTTCGCCATATGTCGGACGAAGACAAAACCCAGGCGGCTATTCTTGCGCATCGCTGGGGGTGGCATTCGCGTGCGATCGCAGCGGCGGCCAGTCTTCAAGAATACGATGACTTGTCGATCCGCTATCCGCTGCCCTATCAGGATACGTTCGAAAAGTTTTCGACACTCGCCAGCATTTCGTCAACCTGGGCTTATGGTATTGCCCGCAGCGAAAGTCTGTTCATGCGCGATGTGCGATCACATGCCGGCGCCATCGGCCTGATGCAATTGATGCCGGCAACCGGTCGCAACGTTGCCAAGGAAATCAAATTGCCTTATTCCGGACTATCTACACTGGTTGATCCGGAAAGCAACATCCAGCTTGGTACGACCTATCTTGGGCAAATGGCAGCGCGCTATGGAGGCAATCAGGTACTTGCGACCGCCGCGTACAATGCAGGGCCACACCGCGTTGACCGCTGGCTTCCCGAGAGTGGTTCAGTGGATGCGCGAGTCTGGATCGAGAACATCCCATTCAATGAAACCCGCATTTACGTCAAGCGCGTGCTGGCTGCACAGACGATTTTTCACTGGCGTATGACGGGGAAAATGCGGCGGCTGACCGATGAACTGCTACGCGTGCACGCCGCGACGGAAATGCAGCAGGTGGCTAATGCTCGATAAGAGTGATGTCTGATAACGCGGCTTCACGGGCAGTGCGCTCCATAGCGGCTAACTTTTCCGCTGCCGCATAGAAACACGGGAGCTCCATATCGCAGCTCGCGTACAACGCCCTGAAAAACGGTAAGCGACCCTCATAGAGGTTCATGGAAATCAGCCGGGCGTTGTTCAAATCCCCGCTAAGCCAGCCCGCATCATCTCTGCCACTGCGCTGCAATTCGGCAGCTACATCAAGCGCCAGCGATTTCAGACGTTCGCGCTTCTGAATACGTTTGTCAGCGTCTTCAATATCTGCTGTGTACACCGAATCGAGCACAACTCGTGCAGCAGCAACGAGGCGCAGCAGCGATTGTTGCAACTCCCGACGCGTGACGTAATCAGCCATTGCCTCTGCTTCACCACGAGAATCCAGCCATCGTTTCACACCGATTTCCTCGACGGCTGTTGCGAATGACTCGTTAAACGATGAATCATCTTTGACGTACACAACTTGATGGGCCAGCTCGTGAAATAGCACCGCGGCGAGGTCGACGTCATCCCAATGCATCATTGTGCTCAGGATCGGGTCGTTGAATTTCCCCAATGTTGAGTAAGCGGCAACACCGCCAACCGCGACGTCGTAACCATCATCGGCGAGGCGTGCGGATTCCTTGAGTGCGGCTTCTTTTGAGAAATAGCCGCGATAACTCACACACCCTGCCACGGGAAAACACCACTGTTTGGCCGCCAGTGAGAATTCCGGTGCGGCAAAGACGTTCCAGACTACGTAGTCGCGCTGCAGATCTGAATAACTTCGATAGCTTCGATTGTCAGGCAGCCCGAGCGCCGCAATTGAAAAATCCCGGGCTTCGCTCAGCAGGTGCAGCTTGGCGGCCAGTTCAGGTGCCGTACCCGGGCTCTGGATGACCTCTTGCAGTGGCTCTCGTTTGCGCAGCACTTCCCACTGCCCCGATGCCGCTTGCAGGTAATAACAACCCGTCAGCGGCACACACAAAATTAACAACAGCAGTATTCTCGCCATGGACCGACTTTGCTGGCTCAGCAGCCACAACGTCAACCCGAATGTCGGTTACAATTCCGCGATGCAAGTCTATCTCGTCGGTGGTGCTGTTCGTGATGAGCAACTCGGAATCCTGCAAAAAGAGCGGGACTGGTGCGTCGTGGGCGCCACCCCGGATGAGTTACGGGAGAATGGTTACAGACAGGTTGGCAAGGACTTTCCGGTCTTTCTGCACCCCCAGACCAACGAAGAATACGCGCTCGCTCGCACCGAGCGAAAGACGGGCCCTGGCTATCACGGATTCTCGTTTGATTACTCACCGGATGTTTCAATTGAAGACGACCTGTCTCGCCGCGACCTGACGATCAACGCGGTCGCAAAAGACGACTCCGGAAACCTGATCGATCCACACGGTGGATTAAAGGACATCGAAGACCGGGTTTTGCGCCATGTATCAGGCGCCTTCGGCGAGGATCCAGTCAGGATCTTGCGGGTTGCCAAATTTGCGGCCCGATTCAGCAGGCTGGGGTTCTCAATTGCGGGCGAAACGATGGCGCTTATGTGCCGCATGGTGGCAGATGGCGAAGTCGATGCCCTTGTACCGGACCGCGTCTGGAAAGAAACTGAAGAGGCATTACGCGGAGCGAACAGTCGTGTTTTTTTCGAGGTGTTACGAAATTGCGGAGCACTCGATAAATTGTTCCCGGAGGTGGACGCGCTCTTCGGTGTACCGCAGCCCAAGAAATGGCACCCGGAGATCGACACCGGTCTGCACACGATGATGGTTCTTGATCAGGCGGAACTCGTCAGCGAGGACGTCGAAGTTCGTTTTGCTGCGCTGACACACGACTTGGGCAAGGGATGCACGCCAGAGGACAAACTACCAAGCCACCCCGGACACGAGGCTCGCGGCGCCAGGCTCGTTCGCGAAATGGCGCAGCGACTCCCGATACCCCGGGCTTGTCGTGACCTTGGCGTAATAGTCGCGGAGTTTCATACACATTGCCACCGCGCATTGGAGTTGCGCGACGAGACCATCTTGAAGGTGCTCGAAAAGACCGACGCATTTCGCCGCCCGGAGCGTTTCGAGCAATATCTGCTCGCCTGCGAAGCCGATGCAAAAGGCCGCAGCGGTCTTGAGAAGCAGCACTATCCACAAGCCGATTTTCTGCGCGGCGCGTTTTCTGCGGCTGCAGCGATAGATTCCGGCGCAATAGCAAAGCGGCATGAAGGATCGCAAATTCCGGTCGCTATCAAGGAAGCGCGACAACACGCTATTTGCGGATTTCGGAAGTCCAGTCAGCCGTAAAAGTAGATGAACACCGAAAATATGGTTGCCGATCCGTAGTCGTCCGAATCGTCAATGCCCAGTCCGAACTCGATATCGCTGTTGTCGCTTAACGGGGTTAGGAATCGCAGTGTCGTCGAGTTGGTTTTGCTGCCCGCCACCTCACCTTTCCAGGTTGCGAAGTCCAGATTCCAGCGCCGCTCGCCGACGTCAATTCCCAATCCGATCCGCGTTCGATAGTCGATGAGACTGTTGATCAGGCTGAGTCGCGATACGGAGAGGAATTCCAGAATTCTGCGGTTGGCGTCGATACTCAGGTTAACGTTGTAGTCGTAATCGATGCCCGACAGGCTTAGATCTATGGAGTCGGTCAGCTCGATCCGGGCCGACAACCCCGTGCCATTGGCGTGAAATCGAAAATCCTGACCGGGGCGCAGGTCGTCCCTGAAGACATTAAACGAAAAATCGCGATATTCGAATTCACCGGCAAGCGTCACCTTGTCGTTACGCCAGTAAAGCGAGCCTCGCGCATCATTGGAATCGAGAATGTCATCGTCACCCCAGTAGGCGACCGACAGACGAATTCCGAACGGATCAAACCAGTGATCGACGCCAATATCGCCATAGATAGTTTCGATTTGTACTCCTCGCGGCAGGTCAACGGCGCTCTTCGCGGCCGCCGCGGACAACCAGGTTTTCTTGGTTAAGCCGATCTCACCAGACAGACTTCCGGCAGACGCATCGACGTTATCAACCTCGAGACCAACACCAACAATATATCCTTCAGCCGCCAGCGTCGGGCTGGCAAGTAACAACAGAGCTGATGCCCTAAACCAGTGCATAGAGAATGACCGCCGCGAGAATCAATCGATAAATAGCGAACGGCGCCAGTCCGATGCGAGTTACCACGCGCATAAAGAATTCGATACTGATGTAGGCAACGACACAAGCGACCAGCGCACCAAGTCCAAGCTGCCCCCAGGCGACCACCTCGCCACTGGCAAGCAACTCTACGAATTTGTAGCCGGCCGCAAGGAAAATCACCGGAGCTGACAGCAGGAAGGAAAATCGTGCTGCGTCCTCGCGTTCGAAACCAAGAATTCGCGCAGCGGTAATGGTCACTCCCGACCTTGATGTACCCGGCACCAATGCAAGTGCCTGAGCACAACCGATGATGAAAGCATCTTTGAAGTCCACACTAGCCATACTTCTTTCGCGTCGCCCGAATCGATCGGCCAGGCCCATCAGAACTCCGTACCCGGCAAGCGTGTAGACAATGATTGCGGGATCACGGAAATTTTGTTCTATCCAGGACGCGAACATCAAGCCAGCTAGTGCCGCCGGCACAGTTCCCAACGTTATGGCCAAAGCCATACGCGATTCCGGCGTCTTAATATTTCCGGTCACCACGTCCGCGCCACCGGCGAATAATGCGGCGATATCCTTGCGGAAGAAAATGCAGACGGCGACCAAAGAACCGAAGTGCACCGCCACATCAAAGGCCAATCCCTGGTCGATCCAGTCGAATAGATACGGCACCAGCACAAGATGACCAGAACTCGAGATCGGCAGAAATTCGGTGAGTCCCTGCACGATCGCGAGAATGACAATTTGTAGTGTGGTCAAAGAGTTTGCGTCCTGTCAGCAAAATGAAGCGCAGACGGCGTTTCGATCACGCCACGTCCCAATGCGATGCATTTAAAGTTTTCGCCCATTTCACCCGGAAGAGTAAGTGTTTTAATCTCCCCGGACAATTTAACCTGCTGCTCCAGCGGCAACTCCGTGAATCCCTCCATCTCGCGAGCTAGTCCGCCACCCACCAGAAACTGGGACTGCGTCTGGTAGCCGAGAATCTCCAAACCGCTGTCCACAGCAGCGCCCGCAATCGATGAAAAATCAACCCAGGCAGTCAAATCCTGAATGCCGGGGTAGACCAACGGATCATTGTGAGCATGGTGGCGAAAATGACAACGCAGCCATCCGTCGCTCCGATCAGGCGCATAATATTCTCTTCGCGAAACGCCGTAATCGAACAGGAATGCGATCCCGGTTCCGAGGCTCCGTGCCAGCTCGGAGACCCACGCGGGCGCGGCCAGCGAAACTTCGGAAGTGTAACCATCAGTCAGCGCTGTGCCCGTATCTGCTTCGACAGAGGCTACCGCATAAGCGAGCCGATCCGTTGCTTCTCTTTCTTTCCAAACGAATGCACCGTCTTCAAACGCGACACAAAGTTGTGCTACCCCGTTGGCACGCCGCACGAATCGCTCGACTGGCAGTGAGTCGAGAACTTCATTAGCAACGACAACCCCGTCAAATTCCTCCGGCAGGTCTGACAGCCATCGAATCCGGTCAACAAGGTGTGGCAGCTCTTCTCCCAACCGCCTTTGCTGCCGGTCCTGCAGGTCCGGCGATACTTCCAGAATATTGTAGCGCTGCGGCAGCGAGTCCAAGGTCTCGAGCGCGCTTAGCATGTCTATCGCGAGCTTGCCGCTGCCGGCACCGATCTCAAGAATCTCTCCGTTCTCGATTTCACGGAGAGCCTCAGCGGACTGTCTGGCCAATACCCGGCCGAACACTACTGAGACCTCCGGCGCGGTTATGAAATCCCCGCCCGCACCAAACTTGGTTGAACCTGCGCTGTAATAGCCCAGCTCGGAAGCGTAAAGCGCTTCGTGCATAAACTCGGCGAAACTGATGCTGCCGCCTGCGACTTCGATTTTTTGTTGGAGGTGCTCACCGACCAGGACGGAGTGCCGTGCACTGATTTCGTCGGGTTGCGGCAATGAGATTGGCTGTTCGTATTGCATGTACGCGATAAAGTCTTTATGAATGATTACATGCCAGAACAGACACTCGACAACAAAGTTTTCCTCGTCACCGGCGGAGCCCGTCGCATAGGCGCGGCTATTGTGACACGCCTGCACGAAAACGGCGCGCGTGTTGCCGTCCATTACCGTAACTCAGCCGACGATGCCGAAAAGCTTGCCAAACGACTAAATGAAATCCGTTCTGACTCAGCCGCCACCTTCAGGGCTGATTTGCTGAACCTTGCGAGCCTGCCGTCGATGATCGACGCGGTTGTCAAATGGGGCGGACAACTGGACGGTCTCGTCAATAATGCGTCCAGCTTTTACCCGACGCCGATCGGCAGTATTACAGAGGAAAATTGGGAAGAACTCACTGGCAGCAATCTCAAAGCGCCGCTGTTCTTGTCACAGGCGGCCGCTGACAATTTACGAAACACCAATGGTGCCATTATCAACATTGTCGACATTCATGCGGATCGGCCACTTCGAGACCACCTCATCTACGGCCCGGCAAAAGCTGGCCTGGCCATGCTCACGCGTTCGCTGGCTAAAGATCTCGCCCCCGATGTGCGCGTCAACGGAGTATCGCCCGGGGCTATTCTCTGGCCCGAGAACGCTATGACCGCGGCTGCGCAGAAGAGCATATTGGAACAAATCCCTCTGCAACGAGCCGGAAACCCGGAGGACGTTGCAGGGTGTGTGCTCTACCTGTTGCGGGATGCAAACTACGTTACTGGACAGATCATCGCAGTCGACGGCGGCCGTTCCATCAGTTAGCGAACCTCACCCTAACTCTCTAAACCCTAGTAGGCATCGATTAACTCGCGGTGTGGCGGCCGATGACGTTCCGGCTCAAGGGCCCGGCTCGGTTCTGCCGACTTAAGCTGATTGCCCGGAACCGTTGATGCGACCGGGCAAGTGCTCGTATCCAGGTAGCTCATCGCGGCGATCATATTGGGATCAAGATCGGCGCCGATAGCGAAACTCAGGTCGTCGGTTGCAGGACAATCGACCGGCAGGCCGTCAAAATAATCTCCATCGCCCAGCGCATTGGCTAACTTGAACGATGTCGGGCGCAGGATCTTGTCGCAAAAATCCAGGCCAATCTGCCCAACGGGTTTGCCGAAGGTCCGATCGCCCACTATCGCCACATCGACATGCGGAATCATGCCGTTGGTGACAAGCTCGCTCGCCGAGGCCGTGCCTCGTGTCGCTATAACTACAAGCTGCGACAGGTTGAGCGAGTTTCCGAGTCGGGCTAACAATCTTGTGCTGTTATTTACCGCCGCGCGATCAGCATTGAATTCCGTGCTTGAGAAGACCAGGTTTTGAGCGACGAATCCGCCGAAATAATCACCCAGCAATTCGGAGGTATTGACCAGCCCGCCGCCGTTATAGCGCAAGTCGAGAATGACTTCGGTGACACCGGCGGCAACAAAGGCTGCGAAAACCGTATCAAGTTCTGCATTCGCCGTACTTATGAACGTCGACAACTCAAGATAACCGACATTACGTCCATTGCCCTTGTCGATAATTCGCCACTGCGGTATCGGGTCGATGGTGACAATCGCTTTTGTTATCGACGACGTGAAAATAGCACCGACAAGCGGCTGCACTTCGAAATTAACTGTTTCGTTCGCGGCAAAAAAGGCACTGACTCCCTCGGCTGCGGCAATGTCCGCGACTGTGCGCGTGTTCAGAGACAACACCTGTTGTCCTCGATCCAATCCGCCAACGTCGGCAGGACTTCCGGCGAAGGTCCTCGTAATCCTGAAGTCCGTCTGCGCCTGATCTGCGAATCGCCAGCTAAAACCAAAACCTTCAAACTTGCCCTCGCCAAAAAATTCCTGGTCGGCCACCAGGGAGCCGACACTGCTGAACAGGTCGATCGGATTACCACTAGCGTCCTGTGGCCCGAACTGTCTCGTCACTTCGAAAACCAGTTCCTCAGCCGAGGCGAAGTCTGCAATATTGATACCTGCCGGGAGCAGGTCATTCCACAGATACCATGCATACAGATTGTCGAGTACAAACTGTTTCTGGCCATCAACACTGCAGGCCGTGCTACCTGGTTGAGGTCCCGCAACTCCACCACCCCCCCCGCCACAGGCCGTTAAACCAGCGAAAGCGAGCAAGCAAATCAATTTGCGCATGTGATCTCCATTACCAATCAACGTTTGTCTCCTGCAAAGGATGACTCGACACATCAAATTCCTGCCAGTGCTCCAGCATCGTCCTGCCAGTCACCGGATGTACCTGGTCCGGTGCAAGTTCGGCCAGTGGTCGCAAAACAAAGCTGTACAGCAATATGTCAGCGCGTGGCACCCGAACCGGCCGCTCGTCAATAACAAGATCATTGTAAAGCAACAGATCGATATCGAGAGGACGTGATTCCCATTTATCGCTGCCGCGAACCCTGCCGGCCAGATTATGTATAAGTTCGATCTCATCGCACATTGCGAGTGGTGACTGGTCAGACTGCAGGGACACGACGAGGTTCAGGAAGTCTGCGCCATCGAAGCCGACAGCGGCGCTTTGATAAACAGGCGAAATAGCGAGCTCACCATAACGTTTCCGAAGCTCACGAACTGCCAGTCGCAGATTCGCTTTGGGTGACTCGTTGCTCCCCAGCCCGAGATAGACGGTCCCCATCAATCTGCTTGTTCGCCACGTTCGATAAGCACACCGACATCCTTTGAGCCACGAATTGCACCCGGTTTGTTCACGCGCACTTTGACCCACGCGACATCGAATTCCTCGCGAATAATCGCGGCAATGCGCTCGGCCAGCGTCTCAACAAGCTGAAAACTTGAATCAGCCACAAACTCCTGAATTCGTTTTGCGACCAGCTTGTAGTTCAAAGTATCCACAACTTCATCGGTGGCAGCAGCCTTGGCGATATCAGCGCTCATCTCCAGATCGATGACCACCGTCTGACGGATGCGACGCTCCCACTCCCATATACCTATGATTGTGTCTATCTTGAGTTCGCTGAGAAAAATCTTATCCATAGTCCCTTATTCCTGATTAGGTCGTCGCCGGAACATCCAGGGTATCCAACGGCCATCTTGCCACTGCCCGAATTTCCGTCGCCGCTTTCGCTTGTGATATGCGCAGCGCGCCCGCCGCCGCGATCATTGCACCGTTATCGGTGCAAAACTCAAATCGTGGGTAATAAACTTCTCCGGAAAATCGCTCCGCTATCTCGCTTCGCAATAAGCGGTTCGCGCCGACTCCGCCGGCGACCACGATTCTGTCCAGCCCCTCGGATTCCGCGGCTCTAATGGCCTTGCCGACCAGCGTATCGACTGCCGCACGCTGAAATGAAGCCGCAATATCGGCGCGACAGGAATCAATGCTGCCGGCCGCTTCAGCTTTTCTGATCTCGAGCATCACTGCAGTTTTCAGCCCACTAAAGCTAAAATCGAGATTTGGCCTGTTCAGCATGGGGCGCGGAAAGGAATAAGCGCGATCATCACCCTCTTCAGCCAGAGCCGCGAGCAACGGTCCACCGGGATAGCCCAGGCCCAGTATTTTGGCTGTTTTGTCGAAAGCTTCGCCGGCCGCATCGTCCAGAGTCGTGCCGAGCATTTCGTACTCACCCAGACGCCGAACCGCGATCAGCATTGTGTGGCCACCGGAGACCAATAGCGCGAGAAACGGAAATTCCGGCGGTTTTTCTTCCAGCATCGGAGCCAGCAAGTGGCCTTCCATATGATGCACCGCGACAACCGGGCAATCCCAGGCCAGCCCCAGTCCATTCGCCATGCCACCGCCAACCATCAACGCACCCGTGAGCCCCGGGCCCGCTGTATACGCGATCGCATCGGGCTTTTCGATACCAGCCTCACTCATAACCTGTTGAATTAACGGTAAAAGCATCCGAACATGATCGCGTGATGCGATTTCCGGTACGACGCCACCATAAACGGCATGCAGGTCTATCTGGCTATGCAATGCATGCGCGATCAGCCCGGTTTGTGTGCTAAACAGAGCCACTCCGGTCTCGTCGCAGCTCGTTTCTATTCCGAGGGTTATTTTTGGGGCAGTCATAGGCGGCGAATCATAACCCGAACCCTTTGCAAACCGCCAAGTGTGGGGTTACTATGCGCGGCTGAGTCCCGGCCAAGTGCCGGGTTTATTTATGTCTGGACGGAATACCTGAACAATGCCAAGTGTTCGCGTAAAAGAAAACGAGTATTTTGACGCTGCGTTGCGTCGCTTCAAGCGTGCCTGTGAAAAGGCCGGAATCCTTACTGAGCTGCGTCGTCGTGAATTCTACGAGAAGCCCACGCAGGAGCGAAAGCGCAAGAAAGCAGCAGCCGTCAAGCGCCATCTGAAGAAAATATCTCGCGACGAAGCCAAGCGTAAGCGCCTTTACTGATTCGATCAGCGAAGCTGCGTCGATGCCCCTGAAAGGCCAAATCACAGAAGACATGAAGTCTGCCATGAAGGCCGGTGAAAAAGACCGGTTGAAAGTGGTGCGCCTCATTCTTGCTGCGATCAAGCAGATTGAAGTTGATACACGTGAAGAGCTTGACGATATGGCGATACTTGCCGTGCTAACCAAGATGGTCAAGCAACGCCGTGATTCGATTGAGCAGTTTGAGAAAGGCGATCGTGCAGATCTCGTCGCCATCGAGCGCGCTGAAATAGAAGTGCTTGATACCTACCTGCCCGAGCAACTCTCGGCTGAAGAGCTGGCAGTAATGGTTGACGAGGTCATCCAGGCAGCCGGTGCCGAGAGTATCCGGGACATGGGCAAGGTTATGGGCCAGATCAAAGCCAGGGCTTCTGGCCGAGCTGATATGGGTGCGGTGAGCGCCACCGTTAAAGAACGGCTAAACGCCCTCTAGAACAAAAAGGGGTCAGACCCCTTTTGGCGTTCTGGCAAAGCCGGCACATTCGGCTATGCTACACACTGAGGCTGACAGTGTCGGCCAACAGGTAACACCGCGAAACGGATCGCTCAAAACAATAATATTTCACCAAGACCCGCGCAAGGCCGGGTGACGTTTGCATTCATATGGCCGGATTAATCCCTCAGGACTTCATCGACGATCTGATCGCAAGAGCAGATATTGTTGAGGTTGTTGGCCGCAGGGCTCAGCTGAAAAAGGCTGGCCGTGAATTCAAGGCTTGCTGCCCATTCCACGACGAGAAAACACCGTCGTTCACGGTAAGTCCGGGCAAGGGCTTCTATCACTGCTTTGGCTGTGGCGCACACGGCACAGCAATTGGCTTCCTCATGGAGTTCGACCATTTGAGCTTCGTCGAGGCTATCGAGTCACTGGCCGGCTCTATGGGTGTTGAGGTCCCACGCAATGAGAGTGATCAGCCGGCACGACGCTATGACGAACTGTTTTCGTTAATGGACACCGTGGCTCGCCACTGGCAATCCTGCCTCAAAGACACGCCGCAGGCGGTCGAGTACTTACAGAACAGGGGAGTTGACGGCTCCACAGCCAAGCGATTTGGCATTGGTTATGCGCCGGACGGATGGAGCAATGTCCTCGATAAATTCGGAAAATCGGAAGAAGCAACTGAAAGACTGCTCGCCACCGGTCTCATTATCCGCAAGGATAATGGCAAGCATTACGACCGCTTTCGCGATCGCCTCATGTTCCCCATTCGCGATTCTCGTGGCCGCACAATCGGTTTCGGCGGCCGTACGATGGGCGATGGTGAACCGAAATACCTGAACTCACCCGAGACAGTACTGTTTCACAAAGGGCGCGAGCTTTATGGTCTGTACGAAGCACGCCAGGCCTTGCGCCATATCGAACGGCTCGTAGTGGTAGAGGGTTACATGGACGCCGTGGCGCTGGCCAGGAATGGCATCGACTTCGCGGTGGCAACCCTCGGTACAGCGACAACGAGCGAGCACCTGAACCGACTGTTTCGACTAACAGAAAATGCCTATTTCGCATTTGATGGCGATCGTGCTGGCAGCAAGGCGGCCTGGAGAGCCCTGGAAAACGCATTGCCGCAAGTTCGAGAAGGCCGACAGATTCGGTTCGTGTTCTTGCCCGACGGCCATGATCCGGACTCGTTCGTCAACGAGAACGGTGCAGATGCTTTCGTAAAACTAATGGATGCCGGGCTGCCATTATCGGAGTTCCTGATCCAGGAGCTTTCGAGCCAGGTCGATATGAAGACGATCGACGGGCGCGCACGATTGGCCGAATTGGCACGGCCGCTGGTACAGCAATTGCCGGTAGGCGTTTATCGAGAGCTGCTCATCGAGGGCCTGGCCGAGGCCGTGGGCCTTACCGCGGCGAAGCTTGAGAAAATGCTGGCGGCAGGGAGAGAGGCTGGCGATCGCTCGAAATACGACAGCTCCAGGCGACTTCCGACTCGGCGTCAGCCGTCAGCCAGCGGTGGCCCATCAGTCGTCCGGCGTGCAATTACGCTGCTTTTGAACAATCCGTCCGCAGGCCAGAAGCTCGATATTGAAAAGCTGGCCGGAGTTCAACGGGCCGGTGTCGATTTATTCTCGGCACTCATTGAAACTGTGCAATCGGAGCCCAATATAACGACGGCTGGTTTGCTGGAACGCTGGCGACATGACGAAAAAGGTCGTCATCTGGGCAAACTGGCCGCGCTGGATATGCCGATGGATGAAGAATTTGATGCCGAGGCAGAGCTGAATGAGTGCCTGCAGCAGCTGGCCGTGGCAGGCCGCAAGGAAAGAATTGAGTTTCTGATAGAAAAACAACGAGTGACAGGTTTAAGCGACGACGAGAAATCGGAGCTGGTACAGCGACAATAATGCCCTAAACCCATGAAAAAAATATAGATCATGCTCTTGCAAGAGAGTAACATTAATCGTTTGTGATTTTTACCCGTAGGGATTTCGTCTTGACCGAAAAAAGTGCAGTAGCTGGTGGCGGTAAGCAAGCACAGCAACTAAGAGAGTTAATTGCCCGCGGCAAGGAACAAGGCTATCTGACGTACGCAGAAGTCAACGATCACTTGCCGAATGACATCGTCGACCCGGAGCAGATTGAAGACATCGTTAACATGATTAACGACATGGGCATCGCGGTGCATGAAAAAGCCCCGGACGTCGAATCTATTACCTTGTCTGACGCAACGGCGACAGATGACGACGGCGCCGAGGAAGCAGAGGCGGCGCTCGCGAGCGTCGATGCCGAGTTCGGCCGCACGACCGATCCGGTCCGTATGTACATGCGCGAAATGGGCACGGTTGAGTTGCTGACGCGTCAGGGCGAAATCGAAATCGCGAAACGCATCGAGGCAGGCCTGAATCAGGTCAAGTACAACATGGTTCATTTCCCGCCTACGGTTGAGGCGCTGCTGGAAGTTGCGGATCGCGTCCTCGGCGGCGAAACACGCATGCAGGATTTCGTCGTTGGCTTCATCGACCCGAACGAGCCGGATGAGATTAAGCCGCCCGCACCGAAGTCCGATGATGATGAGGAAGTGATCGATACAGGTCCTGATCCACTTGAGGTCAAGGCGCGCGTCAAGGTAATTCGTCGCCACTTTAATCGCGGCATGAAATACCTCGAAAAATACGGCTTCAAAGACAAGCGCACTGTCAAAGCACTGTCGGAAATGGCCGACCAGATCATGGAACTCAAGCTGGCGCCAAAATTATTCGATGCCCTGGTCCGCAACCTGCGTGACGTCGTGTCAATTATTCGCAGCCAGGAACGCATGGTCATGCAAATCTGCGTTCGCGATGCCGGCATGCCTCGCAAGGATTTTCTGTCCAGCTTCCCCAAGAGCGAAACTGACTACTCGTGGATCGACAAGCACATTCGCGCCAAGCGCAAGCACTCTTCCATCCTCGCCAAGCTCAAGAATGACATTCTGCGTTGCCAACGCAAGCTTATCGCCGTCGAGGTCGCTACACGTCTCAGCATTGCCGAGATCAAAGAGATCAATCGTCAAATGTCGATCGGCGAGGCGAAGGCCAGGCGCGCCAAAAAAGAGATGGTTGAAGCCAACCTGCGACTGGTCATCTCGATCGCGAAAAAATACACGAACCGTGGTTTGCAATTTCTCGACCTCATTCAAGAAGGCAATATCGGCCTCATGAAGGCGGTCGACAAATTCGAATACCGTCGCGGTTACAAGTTCTCGACCTACGCGACCTGGTGGATTCGCCAGGCCATTACACGTTCGATCGCTGACCAGGCTCGCACGATTCGTATTCCGGTACATATGATCGAGACGATCAACAAGCTAAATCGTATCTCTCGTCAGATGTTGCAGGAAATGGGACGTGAACCGCTACCGGACGAACTGGCAGAGCGCATGGAGATGCCGGAGGACAAGGTCCGCAAAGTGCTAAAGATCGCGAAAGAACCGATCTCAATGGAGACGCCTATCGGTGATGATGAAGACTCTCATCTCGGTGATTTTATCGAGGACCAAACGGTACATTCACCGGTCGACTCAGCAACAACTTCGGGCCTTAAGGAAACGACACATTCGGTTCTTGCCGGACTGACACCGCGAGAGGCAAAAGTCTTGCGGATGCGCTTCGGAATTGACATGAATACGGATCACACGCTCGAAGAGGTGGGCAAACAGTTTGACGTTACGCGCGAGCGAATTCGCCAGATTGAAGCCAAGGCATTGCGTAAGCTAAGACACCCAACGCGTTCGGATCAATTGCGGAGCTTCTTGCTCGAAGATTGATCTGCTAGATAATCTCCAGCGCTTTGCGCCGTTGCGTGTGAAAGTCCTGTTTTTCAATGAACGTCAGGAACTCGTCATTCGGTAACGCTGCCGAGTAATAGAAGCCTTGCACGAAGTCGCAGCCGTTCTTCTTGAGGAAGTCCAGTTGCGACTGTTCTTCAACACCCTCTGCGATCGATTTCTTGTCTAGCTGTTCGGCCATTTTGATAATCGTGCGGCAAATGTTATCGGATGTGACACTGCTGCCGATTCGATCGATAAACGATTTGTCGATCTTTATGACGTCGAACGGCATTTGCTGCAAATAGCTCAAAGACGAGTAGCCAGTGCCAAAATCGTCGATCGCGACACGCACGCCCTCTTCTCGTAGCGATTGCAGGATCGCGATCGCTTTGTCACGGTTTTGCGCAACAGTGGTTTCGGTGACTTCAAGTTGTATGTAGCCGGGATGAATCCCGTACTTGTGGATGGGATCCATCACCGCTTTCTTGAAACTGCTATCGGCGAGTTGGCGTCCCGACACATTGATAGAAACCGGACCGGGGTGAAGACCTTTGTCCAGAATCGAACACAAATCCTCGCACGCTCTTTCAATGACCCAGGAACCGATATCGACGATCAGTTCAGAGTCTTCTGCGAGCGGAATGAATTCAGCGGGTGATATTGGACCCTTATCGGCATGCGTCCAACGCAGCAACGCCTCTGCGCCGCTGATGATGCCGGTAAGGATGTCGAACTGCGGCTGATATTGTACATCAAGCTCACCGCTGTAGAATGCCGCTCGCAGATCACGCTCAATGCCGATTTTGCGGCGACTTTCAGCATTCAGGCGCTTGCTGAAGAATTCGAATCGACCACGGCCCGCGTCCTTCGCTCGGTACATTGCGGCATCGGCGTTCTTGAGGATGGTTTCGACCGTTGCCCCGTCATCCGGGAACATCGCGATACCGATACTGGCGCTCAGATAGTGATCTGTACCATCGACGGTAAATTCTTCCGCAAGCTTCTTGAGCAGCCGTTCCGCTGTTCCACGGACAATGCTGTCATTGCGAACATTGGGAAGGACCACTACAAATTCATCGCCTCCCAACCGCGCAACGGTGTCGCGCTCGCGAACCTCCGAGACGATTCTTTCGGACGCCTGTGACAGGACGCCGTCGCCGACCGAGTGACCAAAGACATCGTTGATCTCCTTGAAGCGGTCAAGGTCCAGAAAAAGTATGGCGCCACTATGGTTGTCGATACGCGCGGTTGCCAGGTGCTGGGTCAGCCGGTCTTTGAGCGACTGACGATTTGGTAATCCGGTGAGCTGATCGAAATGTGCCTGCCTGTAAAGTGCCTCTTCGCGCTCCACACTGGACAACGCGACAGCGAAACGACCGGCAAGATCGACAATACGTTGCAGACTGGTTTGCGCCATGTCGAATTGCGTGGCGAATCCGAGTAGCAGCAGACCTTTCAGTTCGTCCTTCAGTACAACCGGTATCAAAACAACGAATTCTTGACCAAACGAGGTGAAGCGCTCGGCATACGGCGCGGACTCCTGGTCTGTCTCCGCCAGAGCGACCTGCCTTGGCTGGCACCACTGATGTCCGACGCCATCAGGCAACTGGATACGATCATTATGGATAACGCTATCGTGCAGCGAGATCATCTTGGCAATATCGGGGCAGTCGGCACCTCTCGCGATAACCGCGGCGGAGTCACACTGCGTAAGGTCGATCAAGTGTGCTACGACGTTTTCCGAAACCTCTTCCAGCTTGGTTCCGGTTAAGATCATTCGATCAATACCCGACATGGCTTCCAGTGTGGAGATCTGGTGGCCGATGCGATCAGCCATATTATTGAATGCCTCGCCCAGCCACTCGAATTCATCGCCCGTACGGACACGGACCCTGGATTCAAGATTACCGCCGGCGACTTGCCGCGCGGCGATGGCGAGATTTTGTAGCGGGCCCAGACTACGACTGATGACATGCAGGCTCAGCACAGCAACCAGAACTAATACCAGTATTATGGCGGGGACGAATACTCGATTGAAGTCAGTGCCGGACTGCATTGCGACGGATCGACTTTGGATCGCCACAATGTCAAACGCCGGCGCACCATACGCCCCCTTTAAGAACAGTTGCCAGAGGGCCGCATAATGGGGTTGGCCTGCGTGTGTCCATTTGCCGAAAATACTGCCGCGATTCTGACCATCGTCCTGATGCAGCGACGAGTGAATCTCAGCATCAATTGGCGCCGTGCAGTAAAGGCTGACGCCTGCTTCAGAAAAGACGCAAAACTCGGTAAGAAAGGGGAGATTCTCACGCGGACCCCATAATCTACTCGCAATAAGCTGAAATGCGATAACCGGTCCGACGCCACCGCCATCGCCATCGCCAGTTGACCGCAACATAACGACCTGGTTTTGTGGCGTTAGTATTAGTCGTGTTTCACCGGACGCGAGCTGACTTGCACCAAGCATCGCGAGAGTTACGTCGGAGGAAACACTGCCCAATGAAATCGTTGGCGGCCCAACTTCTCCAACCACCCAGACAGCCTCAAAATCGCTGAGCAGATAATCGTGATCCGCAATTGCGTAAATCCCGTCCTCCTCGACAATGCGGACTACCTGAGTCGATTTATCGGCCGCCAGTTCGAGTCGGGTGAATATCTCTACGCCATATTCCTTCGCGCTGCTCTTGAGGGACTTCGCCGCTTCCGACTCCAGACTGCGATGGAATTCGAAGAAAGCCAAGCCTGCGGTGAAAACCATCGGGACTATTGCCGCGAACAGGAACAGGCTGAGAATGCGCCTGCCAACACCTCGTGTCATGGTCTTGCGGATGTTGGACTCAGGCATCAGTAGTCCTCACCCAAGCCGATGAAAGCACCGTTATTGGCTCGCACGATATCGTCACGGCTAGCCTCTGCCGATAGTGGCCCGGAAGACCTGCCATCGCCACCAACACTGAAGAGGTCGAAATCAGTATTCAGTGGGTTCAGTTTGCCGTCTTTTCGCAAGGCACTCTTGTCCGGCCCGGCGGCTCGAATATCCAGAAAGGAGTATGGTCTGCCCCAGGGGTCTAGCGGCACATCCATGTTCAGGTCATCCAGAGACGCCGGCATCTGGTCCTGATGGTGCAAGCAATATTGTTCGATCGCGATGCTCAGGCTACCGATATCACCCATAGCCTGCGCCACTTTGGCGCGAGTGACGAACATGTCGTAGGCAGGAACTGCGAGTGTGGTGAGCAACGAAGCAATGACGAG
>JAJFKV010000047.1 GCA_021773055.1 Woeseiaceae bacterium | reverse complement strand
AAAGGACAATGATGTTCATTGTCTATGAAAGTCGCGTTGAATTGGACGATGCGCTTAGTGACGAATTAGACAGGATCGTCAACTCATTAGAGGCAGAGCATCACCTGCCGCACGTAGACCCGTCGAGCGTAGTGCATCCTGAGTAGTTAACAGCATCACGCGCTCCCGGGTTGATTTCCCACAGTCCACTTAATACTGCAGCCGATACTCGGCTTTTGTTCTGCTGCCGGCTTTTCTGACGCCAGCACGGCATCCAGCGCGGCGCGCAAGTCATGTCCGTCAATCGGGAGCCTGTTCGAAGGCCGGCTATCGTCGAGCTGACCGCGATAGACGAGTTTCTGCTCAGCGTCGAACAGATAATAATCCGGCGTGCAGGCGGCACTGTCTCAGGCAACCCCGCGGTTGTCGATGATTGAGCGCGAAGACCTACGAGTAGCTTGCATATGTTCTCAGAATAGCTACAATCGTAGGGATATTGAGAACAGTTAATACCGAAATGACCAAACAAGCTATAGACCTGATGTTCAGCGCCTATCGGCGAAAGCTGCTGGGCTTGCTGCTGTTGATGCCGGATGAACGCTATCACGTCCGTGAGCTGGCGAGAATGACAGACATCTCTGCCGGTTCAATCCATCGCGAACTCAAAGCTATGGCCGATGCCGGGCTACTGATTCGGGAGCAAGTTGGCAATCAAGTCCTCTATCAAGCCGATCGACACTGCCCAATATACGAGGAGCTCGCGTCCATTTTTCGTAAAACTATCGGTTTGGCCTCCTTAATCAGGGAGAACCTCGACCCGGTTTCCGACACGATAGATACGGCGTTCGTTTTCGGTTCAATGGCCAGCGGCAATCAGAGTTCGGCTAGCGATGTTGATTTACTGGTCCTCGGTGATGTGAAATTGATAGATGTGGTCAGATCGCTGTCTTCTGTGGGACAAGAGTTGCGGCGAGAAATCAATCCCGTTGTCATGTCGACGAATGATTTCTTCGCGTTGGTTGGAGAGGGCGATCGCTTTGCAACCCGCATCGTCGAGGAACCCAAGATCTTCTTGATCGGAGACGCAAATGAGTTTGCAAAACTTGGTGAGGACCGGCCAGCTCGTTGAGCATGAGACCGACAAAGTGCAATCGGACAGGTTGTTGCTCGATACATTTCGCGTGAAGCGTAACGCTGCCGATTACACTGGCGAGCTTGTTGATGAAGGTTCGGTAATTGAGTGCATCGAAGCGGCTGTGCGGCTGCAGGAAATATTGATCGATTGGCTGACAAGCAATAGACCAGACTTAATTGATTAACGTCGCTAGAACAGGGCGAAAACTAATTGCTCCCCCGGGTCTTGGTATTGATGATCCAGTGCAACGTACGCATAGGACGCGCCGCAACACCGTGTTACCGTGTCAGGCTGCTGTCGGAAGGAAGATGTGAGTGATCGATACTGATGTGGTCATTGTCGGTGCCGGGCCCTGTGGCCTGTTCCAGGTCTTCGAGTTAGGACTCCTCGGCTTGCATGCCGAAGTTATCGATTCCATTCGGCAACCGGGTGGCCAGTGTACCGAGCTCTATCCCGACAAGCCGATTTACGATATCCCCGCCATTCCGATGTGCTCCGGTGAGGAATTGACGGCGGCGCTGCTCAAGCAAATCGAGCCCTTCAACTGTGGCATGCATCTGAACGAAGAGGTCTCTATTGTCAGGGCGGAGGGTGACGATTCGTTTCATGTCGAGACGAATACCGGTACGCAATTTCACGCCAGGGCCGTTGTCATCGCTGCGGGCGTTGGCTCTTTTCAACCGCGCCAACTCAGGGTTCCTGATGCCGAAGAATTCGACGGAAAGACACTGCACTACCGAGTGAAGGAGCCGCAACAATTCGCCGGCAAAAGGCTGGTTATCCTCGGCGGCGGTGATTCTGCATTGGACTGGGTCCTGGAGCTAAGCAATGTTGCCGAGCACATTACGCTGGTACATCGCCGCGATGAGTACCGCGCGGTCCCTGCTTCGGTCGACAAAATGCGAAAACTGGTCGCCGACGGACAAGTGGACGTAATAGAGAACGCCAAGGCAACGGCTATTGACGGTGAGAACGGTGTGATCACCTCGATCACGGTCCAAAGCAAGGATAAGGAGCAGGAACCGTTCACTGTGCCCGCCGACCACGTGCTGGTGTTTTTTGGGCTGGCACCCAAGCTCGGTCCGATCGCACAATGGGGCCTCGACATCAATCGAAAGACGATCAATGTCGATACAGAAAAATTCGAAACCTCAGAGCCGGGAATCTATGCGATCGGCGACATCAACTACTACCCGGGAAAGAAAAAACTCATCTTGTGCGGGTTTCACGAAGCCGCATTAGCGGCTTTTGCGATCAAGCAGCGAATCGAACCGGATAGAAAAGTCCACGTCCAGTACACGACGACCAGCCCGATCATGCACAAGCGACTGGGCGTCGAGGACTGAAACTAACACCTGCTTGCAAACACGCTATGTCAGGCGATCATGCCCCGCCGCTTTGAGCCGATCGAGGTAGTCACGCCATTTATCGTCCTTAAGTGCGCCCAGTTCGTACAAATATTGCCAGGTATAAAGGCCGGTATCGTGGCCATCATCAAAAATGAGCCGCAACGCGTAATTCCCGACCGGTTCGACAGACGTTACTTGAACGTTCTCCTTGCCGGTTTGCAGAACACTTTGACCGGGCCCATGTCCTTTGACTTCGGCAGACGTTGAATAGACACGAAGGTATTCAAACGGGAGGTCAAAGGATGTCCCATCCTCATACTCCAGCGTGATTTGACACGATGCTTGTCGAAGTCTGATTGTGACGGGAGTGTCGTTCATTTGGCCCCTGGTTTATTGGTTTCTCTAAATGGCAAAAGCTGCATGGGCAACACCCGTAGCAAGTGGATAGCGATCTACTTTTCAATCAACAGGATAAAAGGCAATGAGTGCACCGACCTCCCGGGACTTATCATCGTCGCTACAGTCGTCGTCTTGCTGCACGGAGTCGCACCATTGTTGAAGCGATTGGCGTAATTCCCCGATCCGTTCCGGCGAGGCCTTGCAGCGCATGCGCATCAATAGTCCTTGCTCATCGCTGTCGTCGCGGCAGGTGGCTAATGCTTCGAGGATTTCAGTCTCGGCGGCTCGCAGAATCTCCCGGGCGGCGTCGGGTGCGTCCTCGCCCTCGTCATCGACAAAAAGAGCGTGGTCCGCCTCAAAGCGCTCGGCAATCGCTCGAAAAGTTCGCTCGATAGTGCCGCGCTTTTGCTTCTCTTCAGCGATTTCGAGCAGGCCAGCATCATGCAGGGCATCGACATGCCGATAGAGCTTGGTGACGCTCTCGCCCAAATCGCTGGCAACGTCCTTTGTGGTTCTGGCTTTCTCTGCAAAAGCCTGCAGAAGCTGCAGTTTCAGGGGATCCGCCAACAAGCGAATCTGTGCTACGTCTTTGATTTTGTAGGTTTTCATCATTCAGTAAAGACTTACCAGGATGTGGGGGTTGATTATTCACGCTAATGTGAATAATATATATTCACGAACTTGTGAATATTCAGGATAACGAAACCAATGCACCTTGTCGATCATATTTTCATACTTCTGCTATTTTTCATACAGCCTTTATACGGCGCACGGTCTTTTCGTCTATACAGGCTCGAGGTCGAAGCGGGTACCCCTCCGAGTCGCACGAAACTCTATCTGCAAACAATGGCAACACAATGGTTGTTCCTTGTCGCACTGGCATTGGCGTGGAGTGTTTTTGAACGGCCGGCTATGGCACTGGGGTTTGTAGCACCTGCCGGAACTGGGTTCTGGGTGGGCACCGTTTTTCTTGTCCTTTTTAACGCCTATCTTGTGTACGCGTGGCGAGGCGTGCAACGGGCGGATGCCGACGAAAAGGAAAAGCACGCGCAATGCCTGGGCGATATGGCGCACTTCATGCCGCACAGTCAACAAGATTTCAGGCTCTTTGTCGGCCTATCGATTACCGCGGGAATCGTTGAGGAGATCGTCTATCGCGGTTTTGTACTTTGGTACCTGGCCCTGTTCATGCCGCTATGGGTAGCTGCTGTCGTGTCGTCGGTTGCCTTCGGCCTCGGGCATAGTTATCAGGGCGCGACAGGAGCGCTACGTTGCGGACTTCTTGGACTGGCACTAGCGACTTTATACATCGTTTCAGGATCGATCTGGTTGCCGATCGTTGCTCATGCGTTGCTCGATGTCATCCAGGGCGCGACAGTTCTCGAGATGCTAAGAAGCAAAAAAACGGAGAAGCCGATAGCTGATTCGGTAGAGAATATGACCGGGCGGTGAATCAGCAGCCCTGAATGTGTCGCTGACTAGTCTTCTATATCCCGCATCACATGACCAAACGGTAGCAGCGCCATCGGTACGAGCTTCATGTGCTGTACCGCGAGTGGAAAGCCAATAATCGTGAGTGCAAAGAATGCGGCGAGCAGCAGGTGCATGATAGCCAGCTCGAGCCCCGGCAGGATTATCCAGATGATATTCATGATCAGCGATATCGCCCCGCCCGGTGGTTCGGTCTCGCGTACCTCGCGACCAAATGGCGCGATGACCCCGCCAGCGAGTCTGAAACACATGAATCCGAACGGAATGCCGATGATCGTGAGGCACAGCAAGATGCCACCCAGAACATAACCGATGAAGATTAAGAATCCGCCAAATACGAAGAACACCAAATTGCCAAATAAGGACATGATTAGAAATACTCCGGCTTCTCGGACCCTATGCGCGCGAGCTCTTCACGGACGTGAATTACGAACGGACAGTGGTTGCAGATGAACATGACGAGAGCTGCCGGGGCATCGTCCTGCAATGAATGCAGCGTGCCGTCAGGATCAGGCAACATAAATGCCGGCGCTTGTGTGCCCAGGGGAAGCATTTGCGACTCGACAGCAGGCATAGAATTTACACGTTATTTGGACAGGTCGAGCAGGATAACAAATTCGGTCAGTTCTGTTAGATTGCGACGATCAACAGGCGTACCATATCCACCATGAGGTCTCCGACCTCAATTCAACGTAAAGGCCAAGACCATGGGCAGAGAACAAAAGAGCAACAAAGAGGGCAAGAAGCAGGCGGCTATGACACCCAAAGAGAAGAAGGCTGCGAAGAAAGCAAAGAAAAACGAAAAGAAACGCATGGGCGCGTAAGTCCCCCATCTCTCCACGGAGACTCCAGTGCCAAAGAACTACGTCCTGATCGACTTCGAAAACGTCCAGCCAAAAAATCTCAGTATTCTCGCGGCGCATCCCTTCAAAGTGCTGGTATTTATTGGTGCCAGTCAAACCAAGGTACCGAGGCATGTGGCGGTCGCCATGCAGGCGCTTGGGGACAGGGCAAAATACGTTGAGATCGATGGCAATGGACCGAATGCACTGGATTTTCACATTGCCTATTACATCGGCGAACTGGCTTCGGCTGACCCGACCGGTCACTTTCATATCATCAGCAAGGACCGGGGATTCGATCCACTGATCCGTCACCTGAAAGGCAAAAAGATTCAGGTTCGGCGAGAGAGTGATCTCGCCGAGATTCCGAACTTGCAGATACCCAAGAAAGCCAAGAAGGACGACAAGATTGATGCGATCGTCAAGAACCTTGTTAATCGTGGCCAATCCAGACCCAGGAAGGTCAAGACACTGCAGAATGTGATTAGCAATCTTGTCTCGGAGACGCTGGACGAAGCGGGGCTCGCTGCGCTTGTCGACGAACTGATAAAGAGAAAACACATCGTCGTCACCAAGGGCAACATCAAGTACACGCTCCCGGCACGTTAATTTGGGTTGGGTGCTTGACATACCCAAAAAGGGTATTAGAATACCCATTTAGGGTATATATCTGATCCATATGGCAGTTTCACCAGTTAAAACGAGTTCCAGCGCCTCCGAAACGATTCGAAGCCGCTCACTCGCAGACGCGCTCTTTACCTCTACGCAGCAGCGGGTGCTTGGTGCTTTGTTTGGTCAACCAGACAGAAGCTTCTTTGTTACCCAAATAATGGAGCTGGCCAATTCCGGGCGTGGCGCCGTACAACGTGAGCTCGAACGTTTGTGGAAGGGCGGGTTGGTTACGGTGCACAAGGTTGCCACACAAAAACATTATCAGGCCAACGCTGCTTCACCGTTATTCGATGAACTCTGCGGCATTATCCAGAAGACGGTTGGCCTTGCTGGTCCGATTCTGGAAGCACTTGAGTCACTGCCAGAAATGCCGAGGCTTGCTGTTATCTACGGTTCCGTGGCCAAGCGCACGGATACGTCCAGCAGCGATATCGACCTCCTCGTTGTTTCAGATAATGCCGAACTGGAACAGGTTTATGCCGCGTTGATGCCAGTGGAGCGCGTGCTGGCGCGTCCGATCAGTCTGACGTTATACACAGAAGACGGGTTTCAAGAGCGATTGGATAATAAAAATTCGTTCATCTCGCGAATCCTGAGCTCGCCCACGATCGACCTGATCGGGTCCGTTGATGCCGCATGAGAATCTCGACAATCTCGTCAAGATAGGAAAACTCAAGGTCGATCCGTCAACGGATGATGAGGTAATGGGATTGATCAAGCGCGGACTGGTCAGAATCGAAGACTACAAACACCCCGACCTGAGTATTGAAACCCGATTCGACATTGTCTACGGCGCTGCGCATGCATTGTGTCTTGCCGCACTTAAGAATGCAGGATATCGCTCGGAGAGTCGGTACATTGTATTCCAATGTGCACAGCACACGATTGGCCTTGAGCCGGAATACTGGCGCGTGATGAGTGACGCACACCGGCAGCGAAACATCGCCGAATATGAGGGTCACGTCGAGGTAAATGAGCAACTGCTTGAGGCGCTGGTCCGAGTTGTCGACATCGTCGCTGAGCGTGTACAAGCGTTAGTGAATTGAGTCCCCGCACCCTAATCCAGGCCAACCAATGACAATACCCATCTACCAAGTCGACGCTTTCACCTTAGGCCCATTCTCAGGCAACCCAGCAGCCGTCTGCCCGCTTGATAATTGGCTACCCGATGCTGCCATGCAAAACATCGCCGCGGAAAATAATCTGTCTGAAACGGCCTTTATTGTTGCGCGTAATGGCGGCTACCATCTTCGCTGGTTTACACCATTGGTCGAAGTGGATCTTTGTGGCCACGCCACGCTCGCCGCAGGCTATGTCGTTCTTAATCACTTGCGGTCGGATCTCAACTCGGTGTCGTTCGAGACGATTAGCGGCGAGCTGATTGTTACGCGCGAGAGCGAGCGGCTGTCGATGGACTTTCCCGCCCGGGCACCAACGCCTGTTCCTGTATCGGAGGCGATCAGCGATGCGTTGGGGCAGGCGCCCTCGGAGGTGCATCTATCGAGAGATATTCTTGCGGTTTACGACGATGAAGCGAGTGTTCGCAGTTTGTCGCCGGACCAGGCCAGGCTTGCCGCCCTCGACGACGGCCTCGGCGTTATCGTCACGGCCAAAGGTGACACGGTTGATTTCGTGTCGCGGTTTTTCGCACCTAAAGCAGGAGTCGCCGAAGACCCGGTGACAGGCTCAGCACATTGCACGTTGGTGCCATTTTGGGCGGAGAGGTTGGGCCAGTCACGACTGGTCGCGCATCAGGTCTCAGCTCGTGGTGGCGAACTGCACTGTGAGCTGCGTGGGGATCGAGTGATCATGAGCGGTCAGTGCGTGCTTTTTCTCACGGGCAGTATTTTATGTTCGTAACTCTCGTGAGGCGGAGATTTCTTACCGTCGCATTGAGCGTGCTTGTGACGGTATACGTTACTTTCGCGGCGGCTGTTTACTTCAAACAGGATGCAATGATCTTTCAGGGATCCACGCTGCCCGCAGACCACCGCTTCAATTTTGATTTTCCGTTCGAAGAGCGCAGCATTTCGGTTGATGGCGCAGAGCTAAGTGCAATTCGCTTTACGCAGGAAGATCCGTTGGGCCTGATTTTTTTCCTGCACGGCAACGGCGGCGATCTGGAATCCTGGACCAGTGGCGCCGATTATTATCAGCGGGTCAATTACGACATGTTCATGTTCGATTATCGTGGCTACGGTAAGAGTACGGGCAGTGTCTTAAGCGAAGCACAACTGCACAACGACGTGCTAAAAGCCTGGGAGTCAGTCGCCTCGGAGTACGCCGGAAAACCGATCATTATCTACGGTCGCTCGCTCGGCGCTGCGCTGGCAGCCGAGCTTGCCACGCATGTGAATGCCGAGAAAGTTATCCTGGTTTCACCGTTTACGAGCATGGAAGCGATGGCGAAAACGCAGTATCCGCTATTGCCTTTGTCGTTAGTTCGTTACCCGTTCAGAACGTCCGAGATTATCGGCAAGATCAAAGCGCCGGTAATTCTTGTGCATGGAGATCGTGACTCGTTGATACCGATAGCGCATAGCGAGGAATTGCTGAAATTGACGAATGAGAAGTCAAAGCTTTTGGTCATTGAGGGAGCGGGCCATAACGATATCCATCACTTTCAGAGCTACCTGGTCGGTCTGACCGCTGAGCTACCAGGGTCGAAGACTTACACGCAGATTATGAAGTCGTTGCATTAACCAGGGCCCTACGTTGCATGACCTGATCTATGGTCTATTATTACCAATTAGGACGAAATAGTCCGTTTGGAGGACCTGACCCATGCTAATGGACATCGTAGGCATCGTTATCGCGTTTTCGGTCGTCATGTTACTGCTGAGCCTGATGGTCACGACGCTGGGGCAGGCCACCCAGGCCGCATTTCGGCTCCGTGGCCGCAATCTGAAGACGGTTCTGGCCGTTGTTCTGGACCCGGCACTGCAAGGTCAGCCCGAAAGCCGGAGTCTGGCAGCCGAAGTACTGAATGACGACGAAATCGCTTCGATCAACAAAGTCACGAATCCGCACTCTTCTGTCGCGAAGTTTCGCGGACCGGCGGTAAGCTGGGTCGATCCCGATACACTGCAAAAGGTGCTGACCCGCATCTCGGATATGGATGCGGATACGGATACGCAATCCGTCGAGTCAGTAGTGAATCGCTTTCGTGGTGTCGACAAACACCTGAGCAATCGCTTTACCTTTATCATGCGCCTGGTCGCGGTATTCTGGGCACTGGTCATAGCCGCTTTGTTCCAGGTCAGCGCGCCGACCCTGATACAACAGCTGTCCACCGATCCGGAGCTTCGGGAACAATACGCGGCGCTCGCCCCGGACGTCCTGCAATTCGCTGAAGATACCGACCGCATGATCGCGGAGTATCAGCCATTGTTCGACAACGCACTAAAGACCATGGCCGAACGGCATCCGGACCTCGCCAATGATCTTGCCGCCGTCGACACGGCGACACCTTACCTCGGCGATGTCTCTGAAGAACTTTCAGACATCATTGATGGTGTTGAGAATCAGGACCAGATTCTTGCCGAACTCGAAGAGGTGATGTACTCGGACGTGCGGCGGCACCGGGATGAAATGTTGCAGCGCGCGGCAGAGTCTCAACGCTATTTAAGTCTGATCGACATCACGCCGTATCGCTATGGCAACCGCTTTTACTATTCACAGGGCGTTATTCAGTTCGCCAACATACTGGGTGTGCTGATGACTATGATTCTGATCATGTTGGGCGGCCACTTCTGGTTCAACATGCTGAAAACGGCGGTCTCGTTCCGCGATCTGCTCGCGCCCACAAGTGCTGAAATCAAGGCGAAAGAGTCCGCAAGGAATGAGCCATGAATCATCTACTGATCGGGCGGACCTTGATGGTGGCGGCGATGCTGTTTGGCACGACATCGATCGCGGATATTGTCGTTCCAAAAGAGATAAACGAGACCGACATTAGTATCCACAGGACGGACAGCAGCCAAAGTGATGAGATAGGAGTCTTGCCCTTTGGTGAATCGCGCGAATGGACAGGCAGCACCGCCAACTGGTATGAAATTCGTATGACGAATGGGCAACCGGGCTTCGTCAGCAAGCGAGCCGCCCGGCTTATTCGCACACCTCCCGAAAAAGAAGTCGACGAGCTGCGCATTCATTACCTTAACGTCGGTTCCGGTGCGTGCACGCTGGTCGAATGTCCAGGACAAGACGCGCCGCCGATGGTGGTCGATTGCGGTTCCGTGGGAGCCTTCAGTTTTGATCTCGACGGGCCGAAAGCTGCGACCTACATACAGAACGTGCTCGCCAATCATGCAACCGCCCCGAACGTCGTCATCAGTCACCCGCACACGGATCACTACGACCTGATTCCTGACATTCTGGACGGCATCCAAACACAGAATATCTGGTTGGGTGGCGACGAGTCCGGATACAAACAGGCGAAGTTTCCGGAATGGAAGGACGTGCAGGAGACCGGCCATGCGGAACTACACGTCGATCATTCCGCGGATTTTCACAACAACGAGCAAGCCATGGATCCGGAGGTTCTCGGCTGCGGACTCGCGGATGTTTTTACGCTCACCGTGAATACAGGTGATGGCCCGAATCCAAATAGCCACGTGATGGAAATCCGCTATGCCGACTTCGGTGCGACGTTCACCGGGGATGCTGAAGGCGTCACAGAGGAGCAGGCGGACACGAATTATGACGGTAATGTGAAAACGACGGTTCTCAGCGCCTCGCACCACGGCGCAAGTTCTCATGGCAGCAACGACCCCGACTGGATCGACGCGACAGAACCCGAGATCGTAATCTTCAGCACGGGTCCGCGATTCGGCCACCCGCGCTGCAACGTCGTTGAGCGCTACGAAGACAAACTGGCCACGGCGCCACCGCACCCAACGCACTGTGGCGACAATTCGGGCTTCAAGCGGGAGAATGCATCACGGCTTGCCAAATACGTTACTGCGACAAACGGGCTGATCGTCATTACCTCCAACGGCACCGACCCGGCCGAGCTGTACTGCGACGGACAGACCGACTGCACAGCCGAGATAGAATATTAGAGACGTCGCGATCGCGCGTGTTAGTGTTCTTTTTCTCAAAGGAGAACAAGATGAAGGCATTTACAACCCTGGCCGCGGCCGCCGTAGTTCTGGCGACGGGTATCGCCAGCGCAGAACATCATGAGGCGTTTGCAGGCGCGATCGGGAACGCCAACCGTATCGAGGCGAACAGCGAGCGCGACGGTGCACGCAAGCCGGATCAGGTGCTTGAGTTTATTGGCCTGGATGCAGACGACGTTGTCCTCGATTACGGCGCGGGCGGCGGTTACTGGACAGAGCTCTTTAGCGGCGTCGTCGGTGATGGCGGCAAGGTTTATGCACACCAGCGTGCTGGCGAACGCTACGACCAACGAGAGCCGGCACTGACAGCGCAGTTTTCTCCGTTTGGCAATATCGAATTGATGCCGCTCGCTAGCGGTGCGGCCCTGCCGCTGGGTGACGCATCCGTTGACACGATCATGGTGTCCTATCTCTATCATCACATGCACTATGCGGACGGCTCGGGTGAAGCGTTCCCCGATAGCTCCAAAGCACTGTTCGGCGAGTTTCGACGCGTCTTAAAACCCGGCGGTACCATTATCATCATCGAACATGCGGCGATTGACGGCTCCGGACGGGCCGAAAGTGGCGCATGGCATCGCACACCGCCCGAAATGGCAAAAGCTGACATCGCGAGTGTTGGTTTTGAGTTTGCAGGCGAGGCGCCGGAGATTTTCCACAATCCGGACGACGACCTAAAAAACACCTGGTATGAGACGGGTCTTCGGGGTAAGACGACAACGTTTGTTCAGAAGTACCGCAAACCTGAATAGGCGATTCCCGGTAATGTTTCAGCGTTCACCTGACGTCGGGTCGCGCACTCTTGATCAGGTCATAGGCTGAATTGAGTTCTCGCGAGCGCTCTTCGGCAACCGGGCGCATGCTTTCAGGGAGTCCCCGCGCCGCCAGCTTGTCAGGGTGGTTTTTGCTGATGAGCTTGCGGTAGGCACGCTTGATTTCTGCGGGCGTCGCTTGGGCCGTGATGCCGAGCGCTGCATAGGCATCATTAAGTCGGTCTTTCTGTGGCGGGCCACCTGCGGCCGACGGCCCGCCCATAGCGGAACGCAGCAATGCCTCGAGCTGTGAGACGTCTGCCTCCGTCAGGCCCAGGCGCTGCGCGATGCGTACCAGCATCGTGTGTTCAGCAGGATCGATCCGACCGTCTGCGGCTACCGCCATGCATTGTATTTGCAGGAACAACTGCAACAGTGGCCCACGGCCGCGACTGATTCGTGCGAACTGGTCGACGGCGGCATCAAGGTCGAAACCGGACTGCTTGCCGCGATTGAATGCGGCTTTGGCCTGCTCGCGTGACTCGCCCTGCAACTTGAGCATGCCGAATATCTGTTCGACGGCATTGATCTCATCGCGCGTTACGACATTGTCCGCTTTACACAAGGCCCCCATGATGGAGAACGTTGAGTCGAGCAATTGTGTTTGTGCGACCTGCAGGCTGCCGACGACGAACTGTTGAAAGGCGGCACTGGCGGCGTAGCCGATCAGTCCGCCGATAACGAGGCCGGCGAAGCCGCCGAAAGATGCGCCGAGCAGGGCGCCGATGATAGTAAGCATGCGGGTAGTCTAACGAAAAGCTCTCGCTACTTCGCTACTGCCGCATTGCCACATTTGACGGTGCGACAGGGCAGCCTGCCTGCAAGCGCTCCATGAACTTCTCGGCATTAATCAGCACATCGTCCTGACCGATCTGGTCGAACGGATTCTCAAGGTGCGACTGGATGTTATCGAGACTAACCAGGATAAGTGAGAACAATACCGGCATCACGTACAAGAGTGTTGTCGGATAATCCATCGCGATGTAAGCGAAGTAGGGTCCGTAGAGGATCGGCAAGACCGAGATAAAGAAGTCACTGAAAGCACGCAACGTTCGCGGTGTACGATATTGATAGATGTGTTTGATTTGTTCAAAGGCGAACATCATCTTCGACAGATACTGGTTGCAGCGCGACACTTCGCCGGTTGCGAGTCCGGCTTCTCTAAGGTCCGTCTTAATGAACTGCGAAAGATTCGAGAAACACGCATAGACACGCTCTTCGTGCGTCGCCATCGCATCGCGTTTGGCGACAAACAGTGAGCGGGTCGAGGCGAGCATCTCTCCGAGCAGGTTTCGGCAGCGCTCCTGCTTGCTGACATCGGTATCTTCCAGCCAGTCCCGGCTCGCGTAATAAATCGCGCGGCCATGTGCTTTCAATGCGGCGTAGTCATCCAGAACGGCTTCGCGACGTTTGTAGGCACTGTTAATGGAAAACACGATCGGGAAAACTATCGCTGTGGCGATCAGCGTCAGCGGGAAGTTCGCGACGATGCCGTATTCGCGGCACGCCCAGGTCGAGGCGACAGCCAGCCCTGCGATGGCAAGGGTCTTGAAATTGATGATAAGGGCAAACGTTTTTAGTCGACGAATCATGTTGAGGCCAAAATTTTGCTAATCGTCCGCTGATTGTGGCGGTTTACCATAATGATTGTCGAGGAACCGGTCACGGTTTTCAGGATGTTGCCCAAACCAGGCGGCCTGCCTGGCGCCGAACGCGCTAATCCACTTTGTGCAGCGTCAGGAACATCGCCTTGTCGAGCGTGTCGTACTGACGCGTCTGGATCTGGCGCTCTTCCTCGGTTGAGACTATGTTGGGGTAACCGAATACGGCCGCGACGTCAGCCGCCGACATGCCAATAGCTATCTCCTTTTGAACCGCTCCAACCGCTACCCGGTCGATATCGTCTGCTTCGCGTACAGGCTACGAAGCGCAAGTCGTGGTACTTATAAGATGCTCGTAAGCATCGCAGTTAGAATCAGGGAGGGGCAAGTGCATCTAAATCCGGTAAATCGGCATCCCTAGATATAATGACCCAAAATCTGGAGAGAAAAAATGGAAGTTGCAGCGAGTTATGGTGCCCTGGGATTCTGGCTTTTCCTGGCCGCCGTCGTCGTGGCCGGCATCTGGTTTGATGCGCGTAAACGGGAGTCGCAGCAGGAAACGCTGCGCCGCATCGTCGAAAGTGGGCAGAGAATCGATTCCGCCATGATCGACAAGTTACTGGCCGCCGGTGGAGGCTCGCGCGCCGATCAGGACCTCAAGGTTGGCGGAATGATCGTTATGTCCGTTGCCCCGGGCCTGGCTATTCTTGGTTATTTCCTCGCGCGGCTGCAGGAAGAGCTTTTTGGTGTGCTGCTGGGCGTGTCCTTGCTGGTGGGCTTGGTCGGTGTCGGTCTCTATCTGGCCGGCAAAATGTCCGAGCGCTGGTATAACGAAAGCAAGGGCTGATCCATGCCGGCAACACCCGGTCATTACGCAGAGGGCCCGGAAGCTCTTGTCGTTAGTCTTGCGGCGAATGGAGACCGCGCTGCATTCGCGGAGCTCGTGCGTCGCCGACAGGGTTGGATTCGAACCCTGATGCTTCGCTGCAGTGGTGACCGAAGCCTCGCCGATGACCTGTCACAGCAAGTCTTTCTGCAGGCGTGGCGAAAGATTCGGCAACTCAAGGATGTGGACAGGTTTGGCAGCTGGCTGAAGCAAATGGCGATCAATGAGTGGCTGCAATGCAAGCGCAAGAATGATGCACTACGCGGCGCTGAAGGCGAGACGAGCATCACAGAGACGCGCCATGACAAAACATCTGTCGGCATGGATATTGATGCAGCGATGGCGTTATTGCCGGGGCCTGTCAGTCTTTGCATCGTGCTCTCGTACCACGAGCGTATGACGCACGATGAGATTGCGGACGTCACGGGCATACAACCGGGCACGGTGAAGTCACACATTCGACGCGGCAGCCAGAGATTGCGCGAGTCGCTAGCTGCCTACGACGAAACGAAAGAATTGGAGGACACCCATGAGTAACGAACGGGATCCGGTACTGGAATCACTCTTCGCACAAGCGAAAACCGAGCTTAGCGAAAACGGTTTTGGTGAACAGGTGATGACCGGGGTGGAGAAGCGCCGCCGCAATGTGTTCCTCGGAAGAATTGCGCTTGTCGCGCTGCTGGTTATATTTGAGCTGCTGTTGTCGGCGCCGATACAAAACTCGGTCGGCACAATGACAGAGGCGCTCAGCACGTCGTTGATTGACGTGGAAACCGGCTGGTTGGCTGTCGCTGTCGCGCCGCTCAACAGTGTTGCGGGTCTGATTGGTGTGTTGCTTGTCGGTCTGCACAGCCTGTATCGGAGGCGCATTCGATAGAAAAGGGTCGCCTGCCAAACCAGACGACCCGATCACTCAATCGTCGTCGGAGTCATCCTCGCGTTCGTAGTCGTCATCGTCATTATCATCGCTGTCGCTGTCATCGCTATCACTGTCGTCCTCATCTTCGAACTCGCGCGTATCAATAAACAGGACGAGGCCATCATGATCCGACGCACGTAATGACGTCGTGCCGTCGTTGATGAGATCAACCGCCGCATCCGCGTTGCCGCGGGCATGTTCCAGTCCGCTCACTCTTGGCACCAGCAGCTGACTGACCAGGGCATGATCCAGCGATTGTGCGTTGCCTCGGAACACGAACGAATAACGCTCGTTCTCCGGAACTGACAAAACCTGGTTCACAAGATCGGGTTCGACGAGGTCCGGGCCGGATAGCAGGTTGTCAGCCGGGTTCGCATTGCCACTGATTTGGCCGATAGCGTCGACAAAGCCGTCCGTGAATTCGAACGCATTGAAGTCACCGATGATCACGACGGCGTTGTGGTCTTCATCGGTTTGTATAGCCTGTGCCATTGCTGCGATCGACTGCGCCTGTTTGAGGCGTTTTTCCTGTACCCGGCCAGTCGTAATGCTGTTCAGGGAGCGGTTGTGAACAACTATCACGAACAGATCCAGGTCGGCTCCGCCTTTGACCTCAACTTCCAGGAGCAGGGGTGGCCGGTCATGCAGCAAGTCGAGCCGGCCCGATGCTGTCTCCACAAACGTCTCGTCTGCACCGAGTTGTGTTACGCGTTCGACGTGGACTTTTTTGCGCACCAGGAAGCCGACGTCGATACTGCCGATGTCATTACCTTCCTCGAGATAGGCCCGGTATTTAGCTTTCTTTTCGAGAGCATTCACCGCGTCGGCGAGATCCTGCAGCGTGCCGAGCTTTTCGACTTCCTGTACGGCCAGAATGTCCGGCGCGTGCATGTTGTCGACGATAAACGCGGCCAGCTTGCTGAGTCGACGCTGATATTCGTCAGTCGGTATCACCTGGTCGTTCATAAGCTCGCCAAGTGAATTGGCAACGGGCGCGTCATCTATATCATCAAACAGTCGGAACAGGTTCAAACTGCCAACGCTGATTTCCTTTTTGTTCTTCTCACGTACTGCGCGCGGTAGAGCGACGTCGGTCACGGACAGGCTGGTCGGCCAGAGTTCGTAACCGCCAAACTCGAAACCGATAACACCGACCGCAGAAAAGCTTGAGCCCGCGAGAATGGTCTGGTTGGGTAGTCCGAGCTTGTTCGGGTCAAGTTCGAACACCTCCGGGTTACCGTCCCACACAGGCAGTCCGCTGATACCCGGGAATTCGAGACCTGTCTCCCGGAATGTTCGGTTCGGCGCTGCCGTGATGTAAACCTCGGCCCTAACGTCGCTGTTGAAGCGCTGGTTGGAACCGGTTACCGAACCGTTCACGATCTCAACAAGCATGCTTTCGTAGCACTCAAATTCGATCGCGCAGGAGGGATTAAGAGGATCGGAACTCGGGGTCATGTCATCGAATAGCACAGGGGCAGGCGGCGTCAGACCGGCGCCTTGAACTGTGACTGTCGGGCCGTTCGTGAATTCTGTGAAGCCGAAGAACTCAGTGACCTCGCCAAGCACGTCGACCATATCGCCAACCGTTACGCCCGGTGCTCCGCCCGTGAAGACGAATATGCCGTCGGAGGTATCAACGTCGTTATCAGATCGTGATGCTGGCGTTTGCATGAAAAAGCCATCGGACGCGACAGCACTAACGACATTCGCCAGTGACTCCACAATGTCTCCACTGAACGGGCTTTGTGCTCCGGAGCCCTGAATCTCAAATATCTCTACGATTGGCGGGGGCGGTGGTGGCCCGAAACCTTCGGCAATAATGATGTTCTGAAATACAAACGCTTCCGTGCCGCCGTTGGTGCTGGCCGTTAGTGTCAGCTCAAGTTGATTACCGGTGCCGGTCAGGGGCGTTGTGAACTGTGCCAGTTCGTTTGTGAGCACCGTGCCTTGCACGGTCATGGGATCGTTCAAGGTAAATGCCGTGCCGCCGGCTAGCGTGTAGGTGTTCGCACCGGCTTCGTCAACGGCACTTGCGAAAGCCGTCATGCTGGCGCCGCCATCTATGCTGTAGCTCCAGGTAAAGGAATCGCTGGACTCGAAGTCGCCCATCGCGCCCATGTCGATAGCGAGGCCGAGGCCGCTGCTACCGCTGACGTCGAAAACCCAGCTCGCAGTGACATCGCCGCTGTTGTCGCCATTAACGGTGTCGGTGACACCGAAGAAAACGTCCAGGTTGTCTTCCCGGATGATGCCGAGCGAATCGGCTGCGAAAATACGCACGCTGTCGTCCAGCACAGAGAATGGAATCGACGCGGAGACACCGCGTTGATACTTCTGGAAACCATCGCCGCCGGAGGCAAATGCGCCGTTGAACGCATTCGTGAAACTGCTCAGGTTTTGCGCGGCGCTACCGACCATGTCGAACGCCACAACCTGCAACGGCAGGCCACCGGTATTGATTTCGATGTTCTGGAATGCAAATGCTTCAGTGCCACCGTTGGTACTTGCGGTCAACGTTAGCGTGAGCTCGGTGCCGGTGCCCGAGATCAGCGTGCGAAAGGTCTGAAAATCGTTGTTGATGATCTCCCCATTCATAGTCATCGGGTCGTTGAGCGTAATCGACGCACCACCGGCCAGCGTGTAAGTGTTGGCCACCGCTTCGTCGACGGCGTTTTCGAAGGCCGTCACGCTAACGCCGCCATCAATGCTGTAGGACCACACGAATGTGTCGCTGGATTCGAAATCACCCATGGCGCCCATGTCGATGGACAACGCCAGATCGGTGCCGCCGCTGATATCGAATGACCAGGTGGCGCTAATCGGAGCACTGTTCTGCGGATTAACGGTGTCCGTTGCGCCGAAAAAGACATCGGTGTTGTCTTCGCCGACGATACCGAGCGTGTCACCAGGGAATACGGTCAGGCTGTCGTCCATTAGCGAGAATGGAATCGAGCCGGAGACATTGCGCTGATACTTTTGAAAACCATCACCACCGGAGGCAAATGCACCGGCGTAGGGGTTGCTGAACGAATTCAGATTTAGACTGCTGCTGCCGGTCATATCCGAAGCGATTACCGCCGCGTCGACGCGTGCGCCAGCCAACAGAATAATGATTGAAGTGCAAAAGATTGTGACTCTGTTCGTCCTGCACACAGAATGCGTTTTCATTTCATCGCTCCCCACCACGCAACACGGACATGTTGCGTCGGCTAGTTGTTATTGGTTGTGGTTGCCGACAGTATAGCTCGACGCTTGTTGCTGGAGTAGCATATCGGCAGACGATATCGGTCCTGATAAATTGTGAGTAGCCAAGAAATAAAACATAGGAGCAATTCCAATTAACATAATCCACTATTCCCTATTGCAATACGTTTTCCGTGCGGTCGTCTGCGTCGTTTTACTGGCCCTTGTCAACGCCACCCTGGCCCAGGACGCCCCCATCATTCAACCCGGCGCGCCGGGCGACTCGGCGCGCGAACTCAGCGCCGAAGAAGCGATAGAAATCGCCAATACGAGCTACTCGCCGGACGATGCGTTGTTCATGCAGGACATGATCCCGCACCATAATCAGGCCGTGCAGATGGCCGCACTCGTGGGCGAACGTACGAACCGACCGGAGCTTGTCGATCTCGCCGGGCGTATCGATGTGTCGCAGGCCGACGAGATTGAATTCATGCAAGCGTGGTTGCGTGAACGTGGCGAACGTGTGCCGGATCCCACCGCACACGAGGCAATGCACACTACTCACAAGATGGCGGGCATGGCCTCACCGGAACAAATGGCCGAGTTGGCTACATTGAAAGGCACCGATTTCGACCGCTTGTTCCTGCAGTTGATGATTCCTCATCATGAGGGTGCGGTGACGATGGTTGAAGAACTGATGGAACAGCCGGGATCGGCGTACGACCCGGTTCTATTCAAGTTCACTACCGATATCACAAATGACCAGACTACCGAGATCGAACGCATGAATGCGTTGCTGGTCAGCTTGTCTGCTGATGCCCGTGCCGGGTTGGCCCCGGGTTTCGAAGACGCAGGCCAGGCGCTCAAGAACATGGAGCTTGTGGCATCGCTGCCCAAGCCGCCCGGTTTTTTTGATCCGGAAAATCCGTCCGATATGCGGCCAGAAATGCCAGAGGATGAGGCGGATGACGATGACCGCGGCGACGACGGTCAGAGTAACGACGACACCGAGTGGAGCGAGCGTTCGCCGCTTTTGAGTTTCTCGAATACAGACATGGCCTTCTCCGGCGATGTGCTGGTGACCGGCAGTTACCATGGCTTTAATATCTACCGGCTGGCCGAAGACGGTGTGCCTGATCTTCTGAGTTCTGTGGTTTGCCCTGGCGGTCAGGGCGACGTTTCCATCGTCGGCGATCTCCTGATCATGTCGGTGGAACAGACACGCGGGCGGGTTGACTGCGGGCTGCAGGGAATTAACGAAGATGTCAGTGCCGAGCGTTTCCGCGGGCTTCGCATTTTCGACATCAGTGACCTAGCACGGCCGAAACAGGTGGGCCAGGTGCAGACCTGTCGCGGTTCGCACACGCACTCAGTCGTCTCCGGCCCCGGCAAGAACGGCAAGATTATTGTTTTCAACTCCGGTACCTCGTCCGTGCGTGAAGAGGAGGAGTTGCCAGGCTGCATCGATGAATCGCCGGGCGATGACCGCACTGCCTTATTTCGGATCGATGTCATCGAGATTCCGGTCGACGATCCGTCCAGGTCGCGCATCATCAGTAGCCCTGCAGTATTCGCCGATCCCGAGACGGGCAATCTGGCCGGCCTCTGGAAAGGTGGCGACCACGGCGATGATACGCAAGAGACCAGCCAGACAAATCAATGTCACGATATCACCGCGTTTCCCGAGCTCGGTATCGCTGGCGGCGCATGCTCAGGAAACGGCATTCTGTTTGACATCTCCGACCCGCTGAACCCGAAACGCATCGACGAAGTTGTCGACGAGGGATTTGCCTACTGGCATTCGGCGACGTTCAACAACGACGGCAGCAAGGTAATTTTCACCGACGAGTGGGGCGGTGGCAGCCGCGCGCGCTGTCGGGCTTACGACCCAATGAACTGGGGTGCGGACGCTATCTACGACATCGTCGACGGCAAGCTCGAGTACCGTGGCACCTTCAAGTTGCCAGCACCACAGGTCGAGCAGGAAAACTGCGTTGCTCACAACGGTTCCATTATTCCGGTCCCGGGTCGCGATATTTTCGTGCAGGCGTGGTACCAGGGTGGCATCTCGCTGATCGATTTTACCGACTCCGCTAACCCGGTAGAGATCGGCTACTTCGATCGTGGTCCTATCCACGAAGATCAGATGATCCTCGGCGGTTTTTGGTCATCCTACTGGTACAACGGCAAAATTTACGGCACCGAGATTGCACGTGGGCTGGATGTGCTGGCGCTTACGGCCAGCGAGCACTTGTCCGAGAACGAGATCGCTGCGGCGTTGATGGCTGATGAGGGTGGTGTGTTCAACCCGCAACAGCAATTCCGGGTGACTTGGCCGGCGAGCCCGGTTTTGGCGCGTGCATATATGGATCAGCTCGAGCGTGATGACGCGTTATCGGAATCGTTGGCGGCTAAGGTCGCCGCAGCACTGCTAGAGGCCGAGAGTGGGGCCAGCGACAAACAGCTCATTCGCAAACTGAAATCTTTGGCGAAGGCTCTGAAGAAAGAAGGCGGGGAAGGTATTACAGCCATGCGGCAGGCCGGTTTGGCCAAAACGTTGACGGGGATTGCGGCGGGACTGCGTTAGTTGCAATTGTTATGGCGGCCAGAAGACCCTACCTCTCAAAATCCCGTCTCATCTCGGCCTTTCAGTGCGCGAAGAAGTTGCACCTGGAAAAGCATCACCCTGAGCTAGGAATGGTCTCTTCGCAGACAGAATCCCTGTTTGCTACCGGCAACCAGGTGGGTGACATTGCCCAGCAACTTTACGGCACGGATGATTCGGTCGAGATTGCCTTCAATTTCAAGACAATGCTTGCCGAGACCAAACGACGCATCGACGGTGGTGCTGACTACCCGATCTTCGAAGCCACGTTTCGTTACGAAGGGGTGCTTATTCGGGCGGACGTGTTGATTCCTGAGGGTGACGGGTGGCACGTGATCGAGGTCAAAGCATCCACGTCGGTGAAGGATTATCACGTGCTTGATTGTGCGATCCAGGACTGGGTGTTGAGTAATTCTGGCATCAACGTTCTTTCGATGTCGCTCGCGCACATCAACAACCAGTTCGTGTATGCCGGTGATGGAAACTACGACGGATTATTGCTTGAGATTGATCTGACCGAAGAAGTACGTTCCATGGAATATACCGTTCTTGAGCTCGTCGCGAAGGCGCGTGATGCTGTGACGGGACCGATGCCGATTATCGATGTTGGGGCTCACTGCACCAAGCCTTACGAGTGCCAGTTCATGTCCCACTGCTGGCCGATGGATGCGGAATACCCGGTGACAGGGTTGGGCGGTAGCAAGGCGAAGATCGCCGAGTGGGTGAATGCCGGTAGCCGAGATATTCGCGATGTTGCAATCAGCGATATTTCCGCTGCAACGCAGCAGCGAATTCATCGCGTGACCGTGTCTGGTGAGGCCGAGGTGCTAGCCGGTGCCAATGAGGTCCTGGATGCATTGGACTATCCGCGTTATTACCTGGATTTCGAAACCATCGGACCCGCAGTGCCCATCTGGGCAGGCACCAGACCGTATGCGGCTATTCCTGTCCAGTGGTCCTGCCACATTGACGATGGCAATGGTGACGGCTCGCTTGATGCCATGCGTCACGAAGAGTTCCTGGATCTCTCTGGTGAGCCACCCATGCGAGCGCTGGCTGAAAAGATGATCGGGTGTCTTGGTGAATCCGGGCCGGTGCTGATGTACACGAGTTACGAGAAGACTGTGATAAATGGGTTGATCGCGATGTTCCCGGATCTGGAGGCGTCGCTGCAAGGCATCATCGATCGGCTGTTCGATCTGCATCCCGTTGTTAAGAATCATTATTACCATCCAGAGATGTTGGGGTCCTGGTCGATAAAGGCCGTATTGCCGGCGATGGTGCCAGGGATGAGTTATGCCGGGCTTGAAGGGATTAATGAGGGGATGGGGGCTAGTGACGGGTTTTTGGAGGCGATTGGGTCGGGGCCCGGGGCTGCTCCTGCAGACGGTCGGAAGGCGGAGCTTGAGGAGCAGTTACTTCGCTACTGCAAGTTTGACACTGAGGCGATGGTCGAGATTGTGCGGTTCTTCACTGCCAGTTAACGAACTCGCCTAATAGATCGGCCGTATCTATCGCGAGTCTGGACTGGATATAAACCATCTGGTAAAGCGCTGCAGATTTCCTATACTAAGAACTGGGGAATGGCGCTCGAATCACTATAAAAGAGGATAGACATGAAACACATGTTGAATGTACTTGCTGTATTTCTGCTGTTGTCGATTTCCACGACCGCGTTCGGTGATGGGGACGACAAAGACCATAAAGGCCGCAAAGGGCTCAATCGAGACGCCAAACAAGACATCGTCCAATCCGGCATGACGCAATATCTCGGGCAGTTTACGCCGGCGGCGTCATCGGATGCCGGTGATGGCTGGACCAGACACACCTACGCGCGCAACTTTGCGGGTGATGGCCCGATGTGCATTGCCGGCACACCGTATTCGGTTTTTACAAAATCCAAACACCCCAAGAATCTGTTGATATTCATGCAGGGTGGCGGGGCGTGTTGGCAGGATTTCTACAACTGCAACATTTTGTCGGAGGCTCAGGAGCCCCCACCACCGCCGGTTGGCATCTGGAGTGATACGTCGGACTTCAATGCGGGTGATCTCGAGAACCCACTGGCCGACTACTCCATTGTCTATATGCCGTATTGCGATGGTTCGGTGTTTACTGGCGACAGAGATGTGTTTGATCCCAACTTTCCGTTTGGCCCGGTGCGATTTCATCGCGGACTGGAGAATGCATCGGCCGGTGTGGATATGGCCAAGGCAATGTTTCCGAAGGCGAAACGCATTCTCGTAGCAGGCTCCAGTGCCGGCGGTGTTGGTGCATCCTCGTTCGCACCTTTTCTCGTACGCATGGCATTTGGTAATAAACCACAATTGTCAGTGTTTAACGACGCTGGTCCGGTGGCCACCAATCTTAATGACGTCGCCGGAATAGCGGCGCGTGCAAACGACTGGGAGTTCGACAAGTATTTCCCGGCGAGCTGCACGGACTGCTCTGCAGTCGGTCAGCAAACGGCGATCATCAAGTGGCGTCTCGACAATGACAGCACCATACGTGAGTCGTTTTATTCGACGGATGGTGACTCGACGGATCGCTTCTTCTTAAGTATCCCAACCCAGGAGATGTATCGGGAATTAATTGTTACCGAGCACGGCAAATTGAATGCCGCGCACCCCGGTCGATACAAGCGTTTCATCCGCAGCGGCAGCGACATTCATACGGCATTGCAGGATCCGTTCCTGTATTACTTCGGCACCGCGAACGGTGTACCGCTGTTCGAATGGGTTGAAGATTTCCTGAAGCCCGGCAAGCGCAAGCACCGGGAGCGGGATGACAGCGATGATGACGATCATGATGACGATCATGATGACGATGATCATGACGACGACGATGATGATGACGAGCGCAGGAGCGAGTGGATCGATATTGTCGAGGACTTTGTGCCGCTGCCCTAAGCAAGCGACAGAGGAAATCCATGTCGCCACAGGAAGTCGTGCAATTCTGGTTCGAGGATATCGAGCACTCAAGCTGGTTCAGGAAGGACCCGGAGTTTGATCGTCGATTAGAAGAACGATTCGGAGACACGCTGGTACAGGCCAGGGACGGCCTGCTGGATCACTGGCATCACACCGCAGATGACAGCCTGGCGCTGATCATTGTTCTCGATCAATTTTCGAGGAATCTACATCGCGAGTCCGCGCTTTCTTTTGCGGCAGATGCGAAAGCGCTACAGCTTACTCTGGATGGTAATCAGAAAGGCTTTGACCTGGAGTTGACACTGGAGCAGCGCTCCTTTTATTACTTGCCATTGCGGCATGCCGAAGATGTAGATATGCAAAAGCTCGGTCTTGCAAAGACCAGGGATCTCAACGACGCAGGCTATGGCACCGACAAGTACGCTCTGAACCACCTGGAACTCATCGAGCGATTCGGGCGATTTCCGCACCGCAATAAAGTCCTGGGCCGCGAGAATACGGCTGAGGAGGAACTGTTTCTCAGCGGCGGTGATCGGGGGTTCTAGCCATCACTGCTCGGCCTCCTTTTGAGAGCTGTCTCA
>JAJFKV010000046.1 GCA_021773055.1 Woeseiaceae bacterium | reverse complement strand
GGCTGTAGATATAAATACGATTCCGAGCTCAATGATAGAGCGTATCGAAGTGATCACTGGCGGCGCGTCAGCTGTATACGGTGCAGATGCCGTATCCGGCGTGGTGAATCTGATCACAAAGAAAAACTTTGAAGGATTGACCTTCGACAGCCAGATCGGCGGTGCCGGGGACGGTGACGCAGAACGGTATCTGCTAAGTGTTAGTGGCGGATCCAATATTAGTGACGGTCGAGGCAATGTCTATTTCAACGCGAGTTGGGACCGGTCGGAGGCCGCGAATGCTTCGGAGCGTGATTGGGCGAGTCGAAACGCCCGGTTCGCGCCAAATCCAAATGACACTGGCCCGAGCGACGGAATCCCGGATCAGATTCTTTTTGACAATACTGGATTTATCGGCACTCCGGCCGCGGGACAGGTTGTCGGTCCAAGCGGCGAGCTGTTCCGAGCCGATGGAGGACCCTTTACGTTTGACGCCAGCGGAAATCTCATCCCTCAGGATGAAGGCCTGCTTGTGCTCTCCTTCCTCAGCCAGGGTGGCGGTTTTGTGGATCTCTCGCAATTTGACTTATTGGCAGTACCGATAGAGCGCCAAATTCTTGCGGGAGGCGTGGCATTCGATGTTACGGATTCAATAGAGTTTTTCGCGGATGGAAAAGTAGCGAAAACCGAAGCCAGAACCTTGGGCCAACCAACGTTTAACTTAGGCTTCGACTTATCGAGTGCCGGCATACCGGGCGCCTTTATTTTGAGTGACAATCCGTTCGTCCCGCAAGACCTTCGCGACATTTTGGCTGGCGACCCACTGGATCCAGCTGACGATCTGGCAGGTTTTTTCGTTGGTCGAACGAATGTCGATCAAGGAGGGCGCGCGTCCCACTCTGACCGAATCACCTCTCAGCTTTACACAGGATTTCGCGGTCAAATTAGCGATTCCATGAACTTTTCCGTTCACTATCAATGGGGGCAAGCGGACAACACAACCGAATTTATTAATGAGCGCATCAATAGCCGTTTCCTACAGCAGATTGATGTTATCGATGTGAATGGAGTGCCGGTTTGCCGGGATCCTTCCGGAGGCTGCGTACCGCTCAACATTCTCGGACCGCAAGCCGCAACACCTGAGGCGCTGCCATTCAGCCAGGTGGACTTTGTTACCGAAGGTCGGCTTACGCAGCAGGTCCTGAGTGCGGCACTGACCGGCCAAACCGGATTCGAGTTATCTGGTGGCCCTATCGGTTTTGCGATTGGTGCTGAATATCGGGAAGAGAAGTCCAGTACGGAAGAGGGCTTCATCCGGAATACAGGCGCGATATTTGGTATTGCACCGGTTGATGACACGATCGGAACTTTCGATGTCAGTGAAGTTTTCGCTGAAGTTCGATTGCCGTTACTGCGAGACGCAGCGATTGCGAAAGAGCTAAATTTTGACGCTGCCGTGCGCTACGCGGATTACTCAACCATCGGCACCGCTACAACCTGGAAGGTCGGCGTGGATTGGTTGCCGACTGATAGCATACGGATTCGAGGGACATTATCCGAAGCAGTGAGAGCGCCGAACATTGGTGAGTTGTTTGCTGCGGTTGAGCAATCCAATCAGTTCATTAGTGATCCATGCGACGCTGATTTCATCGCCAGTGGCAGTTCGAATCGGCCAGCCAACTGTGCCACTTTAGGGCTTGCTCCAGACTTTCAGTCGACGTCGGAGGCATTCACACGAGCGGTATTTTCAGGAGGAAATGCGAATCTGGAGGAAGAGCAGGCGGACACAATTACGTTCGGCGTGATACTAACGCCAGACTTTTTAGACGGGTTCAGTCTGACACTCGACTACTGGGATATTGAAAACAACGATGCTATCAATAGCTTCCCTGCACAAGCTGTCGCCAACGGGTGTGTGGATGCTGCCAACGTTAATAATCCACTGTGCGCATCAATTACACGCGGCACTGATGGAAACATTACGACCGTATCCAGCCAGCTTATCAATATCGCATCCTTTGAGGCCTCGGGGATCGACGTTGAGGCCCGCTACTTGTGGGGACTGAATTCTGGCGATACCGTAGATTTCTCCCTGGTAGCCACCTACCTCGATAAATTAGATTTCTTTGCCCAGGAAGGTCAGGGCGAACCGGATCATGAAGCCGGAGAGTTAGGTGACCCGGAACTTCAATTCAATCTACGTGCGACTTACACGCGGAATAACCTTGATGTAAGCCTCGAGCAGCGCTTCTTCTCAAGCATGGATTTCGATTTGGGGGAGAGCAGTGAATTGAGATCACCTACAGATACAGGTGACCAGTGGTACACAGACGTTCAATTGCGATACGGCATCGGAGACTCGTTACGTTTATTCGTAGGAATCAACAACCTGTTTGACAACGAGCCTCCCGACATAGCTTTAGTACCAGAAACGCGCGCCTTCGGTGATGACGCGATCATCTACGATCAGATTGGGCGATACCTCTACGCGGGTTTTCGCTACGACCTTTTCTAAATAACACCAAGCCCAATAGCTAACCACCTCTCGCAGCGCTGCCAGAAAGTATCTGACGCGCTGCGGGGGCAGGCGAGGTGAGAAAAAGCAAATGGAACTCGATGAATCCTACCTGCTTGGCAGGCTTAAAAAGATGTTGGCGATTCCTTCTCCTGTTGGTTACACCGGCGAGATAGCGGCCTATGTCGAGGAAGAGCTTGCGGCAGTAGATGTGCCGTGCTTCAGGAGTCGGCGCGGCACATTGGTTGCGACGCTCGACGGGAAGGTGCGCGAATCGGACCGCGTGATAGCGGCACATCTGGATACCCTCGGTGCAATGGTCACGCACATCAAGGCCAATGGACGGCTGAAATTGACTCCGCTTGGTAGCTGGTCGGCGCGTTTCGCCGAAGGAGCACGGGTAACCGTACTTGGTCGCGGTAAGACACACCGCGGTTCGATCCTGCCGCTGCGATCATCTGGTCACGTCTTCGGCGACTCCGTCGATGAGTTACCGATCGGTTGGGAATATGTCGAGCTTAGGATTGATGCGATTTGCAGCAGCGCTCAGCAGGCGCACGATCTTGGAATATGTATTGGCGATGTCGTAGCGGTAGATTCTGAACCCGAGTTCTTACCGAGTGGACACATTGTTTCTCGGCATTTGGATGACAAAGCGGGAGTCGCTTGTTTGTTGACGGCGATTCACATGCTGCGGCAGCAAACGAGGACTCTTCCAGTTGAATGTCATCCGATTTTTACGTTAGCAGAGGAAGAAGGGTGCGCTGCGGGTCACGCACCGGACCAGGACGTCGGCGAATTTGTCAGCGTCGATATCGGACCGGTCGCTGAAGAACAGAATTCGTCAGAACATGCCGCGAATATTTGTATTAAGGACACTAGTGGCTCTTATGATTCAACATTGACAAATCAACTCATTAACATTTGCACTGACGCGAACATCGATTTTCGCACTGACGTCTATCGTTACTACCGCAGCGATACAAACTCGGCGATCGTTGCGGGAAACGATTTGCGTCATGCTTTGATCGCGTTCGGAGCGGAATCGACGCATGGCTACGAACGGACGCACATCGACTCACTTCTGGCCGTCACGAAGCTACTCGTCAACTACATGTTAAGTGAATAGTTGCCCACTGGAGCAACCATGAATCGACACGATCCGGAACTAACAATACGTGCCGTGATTACGGGTGTCGTTCTTGGCTTGCTATTGACGCCCTGCAACATTTACACGGGACTAAAGATCGGGTGGTCCTTCAACATGTCAATTACAGCGGCATTGTTGAGCTTTGGGTTCTGGAAGCTGATGAACGAACTTTCTATGGCGCGCCCATGGGGGCTATTAGAGAGCAATATCAATCAGACAACAGCGTCATCGGCCGCATCGATCATTTCAGGTGGGCTTGTGGCGCCAATTCCTGCAATGACCTTGGTGAGTGGCATCCAACTGCCGTGGTTTCAGCTAATAGCCTGGGTTTTCTCGGTGAGTTTTCTCGGTATTTGGCTGGCCTATCTGCTTCTCAATCCATTCTTGGTGCGCGCGTCACTACCACTCCCGGCGGGCGTTGCCACTGCACATGTTCTTAAAGATATTTTCGCTAAGGGACGCGAAGCAATGCTTCGTGTGTACGCGCTTGGCGCATCGGCAGTGGTCGCCGCTGGCGTCAAGTTGGTTGATGCCTATTGGCTTAGAGTGCCGCGGCTCAGTTTGCCCATATCGGTTCCCGCTCACGGCGCAGCGGCGGGCAAAATCAGTGCGATTGGGCTGAAGAACCTCACGTTTTTCCTGGACCCCTCGCCACTGTTGCTGGGTTTCGGTGTCATCATCGGTATACGCATTGGTCTGTCTTTGCTGTTAGGAGCGCTGCTTGCGTGGGGCATACTGGCACCGTGGATTTTGGCGAATGGTTGGGCTTCTGTGGGTAACCCGGCTCCTGATGCCAGTTGGTTCGCGGAACTGGTCGAGTGGCTCTTGTGGCCAGGTGTCGCATTGATGGTGTGTGCTTCTGTCACATCGTTCGGTCTACTCTTTGTTGGGCGCAATCCACTGGACAAAAGAGGTCCACAGGGATTACCTGAGGACCGGCCGAACGACCCGGATCACGAGAGCGGCCTGCCAGAATACCGAGGCAATCGACTGACATTCGCCGGCCTGATTATCGCGAGTGTCCTCGTCGTTACAATGCAGGTCGTCTTATTCGGCACCAGTTGGTGGGTCGCCGTTATCGCGGTGCCTATGGCCCTGGTGCTGGCCGTCGTCGCAGGGAGGGTTGTGGGCGAGACCGGAATTCCACCGATCGGTGCGATCGGTCAAGTCTCTCAGCTCAGCATGGGTATGATCGCTTCGGGAAATCCCGTTGCTAACCTGAGTACGGCAAATGTGGCTGGCGGCACAGCCGGGCAGTGTGCGGACCTGCTAAATGACTTCAAGGTGGGTCGACTCATAGGGGCCAGCCCGATACGTCAGGTTATCGCTCAATGTTTCGGAGTTTTGACGGGTAGCGTAGTTGGCAGCCTCGTTTATCTGGCGTTGATCCCCGATCCGGCGAGCATGTTGATCACACCAGAGTGGCCCGCGCCGGCGGTCGTGACCTGGAAAGCCGTAGCCGAAACTATGCAGCACGGTTTAAGCGCGATACCAGGGCACGCTCGAATCGCGATACTTGTCGGTGGAGTGGTTGGTGTTGCCCTGGCGACCGCCGATCGCTTGGCGCCGCAGCGAGTACGAATACTTTTGCCGAGCGCGCCGGCCTTGGGCCTGGCCTTCGTCATTCCTGCGTCAATCTCGATTGCCATGTTCTTGGGTGCGTTCATCGCTGTTCTGCTCGAACGATTTGCGCTTTCCTGGTCACAGAGATTCCTTATCGCCATCGCTTCCGGTTTTGTTGCAGGCGAGAGTATCGCTGGTGTTGGTACGGCAATACTGCAGGTATGGTTTTGATGCAAAACGCGCGATGCGCCGGGCTTGATATTCAAGGTCTACTCAATAGGGTTGGGCAGGAGGTGTCATCAGAGTTTGGTAAAGGTCAAGTATGTAAGACAATTCCGGAATTACAGACGGTTCCTGGCAGTCAGTTTGGGATGGCTGTTTCCACCGTTAATGGCGATGAGTTCGTCATCGGCCTCGCAGAGACGCCGTTTTCAATTCAAAGTATATCCAAAGTATTCGTTCTGGAGAAGGTGCTTCAAATTACTGAGGCTTCGCTTTGGGAACGCGTTGGCAGAGAACCATCGGGCCTTCCGTTCAATTCACTTGCGTTGCTCGAAATTGAAGGCGGTGTGCCACGCAATCCGTTTATTAACGCCGGTGCATTGGTCCTCACCGATCATCTCGCGGCAAATCACGCAACAGCCGAAGAGGTGGTTCTTCAATTTGTCCAATCTCTTTCGGTAAATGGCTCAATTGCTATCAATGAGCGAGTTGCGAAGTCGGAAAAGGAAACAGGAGATCTCAACGCGGCACTGGCACACCTTTTGAGGAGCCGGAAAAGTATTTCGGAGAATGTTGATCGAGTGCTGGACACATATGTTCGCCTATGTGCCCTCGAGATGTCGTGTCTGGATCTGGTCCGTGCTTTCGCTCACTTGGCAAACGACGGCGTGTGCCCCCGATCGGGTCAATTAGTGCTGCCGGAATTGGACGTACGCCGTGTCAATGCACTCATGCTGACTTGTGGCCTTTATGACGGTGTCGGCAACTTCGCCTATCGAGTGGGTATTCCAGCCAAGAGTGGAGTTGGCGGGGGCGTGGTGGGCGTTATTCCGCGAGTACTTTCAGTGGCCGTATGGGCGCCGGAACTAGATGCCCAGGGTAACTCTCTGGCCGGCATCACAGCGCTTGAGTTATTTACCAAGTACTCGGGGTTGTCTATATTTTGAGGATGGTGTTAGCTTGCGCTTTCGCCCATTCTGGCCCGGGAGAAGATCCCGCGTCGGGAGCCTACAGCCCCACCGTTCACACCGAGGGGACTCTATTGGATGGCACTTTGGGCGGTTTCGCCGGTCAGTTACAGGTACTATCGAATCCTCACCCTATACTGGACCCGACAATGAGAAAAATAATTGCTTTGTTGACCTTTGCATCTGTGATCGCCGGTTGCGACCGCCCGGCGAGCGAAACCGAATCAGCCGTAAGTGAGTCAGAGCCCGCGGCAGCAGCCGTTGTCGAAGCGGAGGTGTCCATTTACGCGGCAGCCGTTGCCAGCGAGACACGTCCCGAAGCTGATCGCGAAAGCGATGCCGGCCGTAAACCCGAAGCCGTACTCGAATTATTTGGTATCCAACCCGGCGATACCGTTCTGGAGATGTGGGCCGGCGGTGGCTATTACACGGAACTGCTTGCAGACGTGGTTGGCGAGAGTGGCAAGGTCGTTGTGCACGCAAACACACCGATTCTCAAATTCGCCGGTGAAGCACACACGAACCGGCATGCTGAAAATCGCCTGCCCAATACCGAAATCCTGCTTGCCGAGAACAATACGCTGGCGCTCGAGGCTGACAGCTTTGACGCGGCGACGATCATTCTCAATTATCACGACCTCTATTGGGCCTCGGAAGACTATGGTTGGGACCAGATCGATGTGCCTGCCTTCCTCGCCGAGTTGTACAAGGGCATCAAGCCTGGCGGAACGTTGGGTATCGTCGATCATCAGGCCGTAAGCGGGTCGCCCGCGGAAACGGGCAACACACTGCATCGCATCGATTCGGCGATCGTGATCGCTGAACTCGAGGGCGTCGGCTTCGTCCTCGACGGCGAAAGCAATGAGTTGGCCAATCCCGAAGACGATCATACGAAGGGCGTCTTTGACCCGGAGATACGCGGCAAGACAGATCGTTACGTGCTGAGCTTCCGAAAACCGGAGTAGTGGTGCCTACTCTGGTGGCCAATCCAGGATCACCTACCGTCACTCAAAGTAACCTGCGGTGTTAAGAATCTGCCGCTAGTCAACGCCGCCTGCCATTTCAGCCGGGGGCGCGAACAGTGACAGGTCCGGTCGTTTATTGCTGCCCGTCAGCGAGACCATTTCATAACGGACCAAGCCATTGCTTGTCGTTGCCCAGTTCGGAACTAGCAAGTTACCAAATCGCTCCATCGGTCCAAACACATAAACGTACTGTGTTGTTGCCCAGATGACTGGCTCTTTACGAGCGTTTACGAGGACCCATCCGTGCGCCACACCATCGGACCCAATGAATTCGAGCGCGGGTGGACCGGGGATGCCGGGAACAGTGCCGAAGCCCACCTCAAGGTCGCTATTGCCACGAGCGATTGCCCGTGCCAGGCGGTAGATACTGTACGGCGCTCGCTCCATCGCGTTGGCAAGCGAGTCGTCACTGCCGTACTTGAACTCGCCATTCGTGACGCTCCAGTACCGATGTTCCGGGCTGTAAGCGCGCACTCGCGAATAGATTTCGCTCTCCATAGTCACGTGTGAACGAGGGCCGGTGAGATCGAGTATCTCGTTCTCGAGGTAGCGATCCGGACGATTGACGACGTCCCACTCGTGCACGAAATGAACCGCTTCCAAATCGCGCCAGATGGCCGTGCCACCCATCGCTTCGACCATTGCCACCGCATCTGCGATGGCGGCCGGGTCGCCGCGAAGGCCGGCTACTTCCTCGGCGGTTGTTGTATCGACTGCAATACTCAGCGCGAGCACCGAGATAAAGATCGCCAGTTTCTTCATGCGTGTTCGTCCTCACAGCTGGATCGGTAGTTCTCGAATCCGTTTCCCCGTCGCCGCAAAAATCGCGTTTGTGATAGCTGGCGCAACAGGTGCCAGCGGCCCCTCACCAAGACCTCTGGGTGAGTCGCTGCTGTCGACGAAGTGGACGTCGATATTCGGGATGTCTCTCATTCGAGCAAAGCGGTAATCGTGAAAATTACTCTCTTGCACGATGCCGTCCTTGACCGTGATCTTTCCGTACAGCGCGGCAGCCATGCCATCGACGATGCCGCCTTCGACCTGGTTGACCGCCCCCTGCGGGTTAACGAGCAGTCCGCAATCGATCACACAGGTGATCCTGTCGACCTTCAGGCTATCGTCATGCACTGTGACTTCAGCTACTTCGGCAACCCAGATGCCCTGGTTGTAACTTGCCGAGATGCCGCGTCCTTTTCCGTCGGGTAAAGGTGTTCCCCAATGTGCCCTCTCCGCCGCAACTTCGATGACGCGCCTCAGTCGCGATGCGTCGAAGTTGAAGTCCTCCCTGACCTGCACGAACTGCTCGTCGCCAACGAGGCCGAGCCAGAACTCCACCGGGTCGGTACCGGCCATGTGGGCCAGTTCATCGATTGCTCCAGAGACGACAAAGACGTTGCTCGAGTTCGCGGTGCCACGCCATTGCCCAAGCGGTATACGCGCCGGAACAGCGACATAGTCAAACAGCAGGTTGGGGATAAATCCGGCGGGAAACTCGTAATTACCTATTTCGGCCGGGGAGCCATCGCGTTCCAGGTAGATCCCCCTCGGGTGACTGGCAACCTTCTGATGCCAGTGGCTTATCTTTCCTTCTCGAGCGGCAGCTCGCACGCGCTGTGCACTGGACGAGCGAAAATAGCCATGGCGCACATCCTCCTCACGTGACCAGACGATCTTCACCGGTCGACCGAATTGCCTCGACAGCAATACCGTGTCGGTGATGAAGTCTGCGTAGTATCGTCGCCCGAAGCCTCCACCGGAACGCATGACGTGGATCGTCACGTTTTCCTGCGGAATCCCGAGGACCTTTGCTACAGCTTCTGCGGCCATCGGTGGATTCTGCGTCGGGGCCCAGACTTCGGCCTGGTCACCCCTGACGTATGCCGTACAGTTCATCGGTTCCATCGGCATGTGTGCGAGAAAAGGCAGGCGGTAGGTAACATCGATGCCGTTTTCCTGATCGTCGAACGCTGCGTCGCCGTCGCTCCTCACGACTTCTGCCTCGGTGTCGAGTGCCTGCTCGAAGCGTTGCATGAGCTCATCCGAATCATCGCGCGAGTCGGGCATTTGCCACTCGACGTTCAATGCCTCGGCACCCTGCATGGCAGCCCAGGTATTCGTCGCTAGCACGGCTACGCCCGAAACAAAGTTCGGGCAATTGGGCAGGATAATGCGTCCGCCATGGTCAATGTTCTTAAGCACATGGAAGTCGACAACACCGGGAACCGTTCTGGCGTTTTTCGAATCGAATGACACAGGCTGGCCGTCGCCGTTTGGACAGCGCTTCACTACGGCATAGAGCATGTCTGGCAGCTTGAGGTCCAGGCTGTATTCTTGCTGACCACTGGTAATGGGTTCGAGGTCAACATCGGCGATGGATGTGCCGACCAGACTAAAATTCTTCACGTCCTTGAGCTCGGGCGCCTCAGGGACGGGCAAGGCGCCTGCCGCTTCAGCAAGTTCCGCATAGCTAATCCGCGTATCGCCGGAACGGTCGACGACATAGCCATGTTGTGTTTCAAGCTCGCCAATCGGCCGCTTGAGTCGATCTGCAGCGGCGGCCAGCAGCATGGCCCTGGCGCTCGCGCCGGCCTGCCGCATCGCGCTGTAGTTCAAGCGAATACTCAGGCTACCTCCCGAGAACTGGTTCTCCAGCCGCGAGTCCCAGTCAGCCTGTTCGACTTTGACGGACGCCCAGTCAACGTCGAGTTCTTCTGCAACGATCATTGGCAGGGCGGTCTTCACGCCCTGGCCCATGTCGGGGTTCTGAGCGTAGATAATTATCTGGCCGTCGGAACCGATTTTGATCAGCGGATGCAGTTCTCTCTCGGTCATCCCCGCACGACCGGGGCTCGGTATACCGATGACCAGGCCCATGCTGGTGATGGCACACAGTTGTACGAATTCCCGCCGGCTGAGTTCACTCATGGTCCGACCCCTTACGAGACAGTTCCGCCGCGCGGTGGATTGCCTTGCGAATGCGTGGGTACGTACCGCAGCGACAGATATTCCTGTGCTCACGATCGATGTCTTCGTCACTCGGCGAGGGCAGCCGCTCGAGCATCGCCGCCACTGACATGATCTGGCCGCTCTGGCAGTACCCGCATTGCGCAACGTTGGTTTCGCGCCACGCTTTTTGTACCGGATGCGATGCGTCGCGTGACAGACCTTCGATCGTTGTGACGGTGCGGCCGGCTGCGTCCTTGGCCGAGGTAACGCAAGCGCGGCGAGCCCTGCCATCGATGTGCACGGTACAGGCACCGCACTGGCCGGTTCCGCAACCGTACTTCGTGCCGGTTAGTCCGGCGCTGTCGCGAAGCACCCAGAGCAGAGGCGTGTCGTCAGCACCAGAAAACTCGTAGTTGTTGCCGTTTAATGTAAAACGAATCATGACTCCCCTTCGCTTATGTGCAGATGCTGGTTTGCTGTCACATTTTCAAAGCTGTCGTGTCGACCGGAGGGCCAGTCGACACTGATATTTTCAACGATTGTCGCCCCGCCCAGACCGAAATGCAGTATGGGCTCGTTCTGGCTCGCATAACCGGTTGTTGTATTCAGCCAGCGCACCTGTTGACTCGACTGCCCGCCGAGTCGCGTTGTAATGGTTACTCGAGCACCCACAGCCATACGGTTTGACGCGGAGCCGACGAGGCTCAGTTTCAGCCATGTACCCCTCGCCTGGTTTTGATACATGACATTGTCCTGGTCACCGTCGCCCCAGTTTGCGACGTACAGGTCGAGGTCGCCGTCTGTGTCGAGGTCGGCCCACGCGATTCCAGCTGAGATGTGCGAGTTTGTGACGAATTCCTCGCCGGTTACGGCCACGAAATTTGCCGCCCCATCGTTGAGATAAAGCTCGTTGCGAACATGTTCAGTCCCCTCCGTGCCATTGGCGATGGCAACGTCGGTATCACCGTCGAGATCGAAGTCACCCCAGGTATGACCTTTCGAGGGCGTACTGACCGGCGTGGAGAGTCCGGCCTCGTGCAGATGAAGAGTTCCGTCTCCGTCGTTCAGGTAAAGGTGATTCTGGTCGACATTCCCAATATTGGTGACGAACAGATCGAGGTCTCCGTCGTTGTCCACATCGGCCGTCGATGTTCCGTAAGTCAGGGCGCGTGATTCAACGGCATGGCCGCTCCGAATCTCAGTGAAGCTGAAGTCGCCATTATTGAAGTACAGGTAGTTACGCTGCCTCGTCGGCGATTCAGTCGACGCATCGACGAAATTGCCGACATAAAGATCCGGATCGTCATCGCCGTCCAAATCCGCAAATACACAACTGCGACCGTCACCACCAGCTCGGCCGACAACGTTGTCAGTGATGCGCTCGAAAGAGTGGCCGTTGTGATTGCGATAAATCGCGTCGTTTTCCCCGCCGCGATTGACCACGAAAACGTCGAGCCAACCGTCGCCATCGACATCGGCCCAGCAAGCCATCGAGCTTGTGGAGTGGTCCATGGACAGATCTCCGGCCTCCTGCTCGGCAAATGACCAGTTCCCATCATCGCGATACAGGGTATTGGGCCGATCGGTGCGCGCCGCGAAAATATCGAGGTCGCCGTCATTGTCGAAGTCGATCCAGTTGACGCCTTCGGTGAACCCGCCGGCGAGGGACGGTGCAGTCTCCATCACCTGAACGAATCGATCGCCGTCGTTACGGTACAAGAATTCCGGGTAGTTGATGGTGTTGGCAATCAGCAGGTCCGCATCGCCGTCGCCATCGGCATCGCCGAATGCCACGCCACGCGACAGGCCACCGTCGACTGCGGTCGCATGGTCAGGGATCGCGACAAACAGCGGTGGCACGGTGCCGGCAGTCGATGCATCAGCAAAGAGCAAGAGCAAGAGAAGTGGGTACACGCCAGGCTTCCAACAGAATATCTGTCCTGATAGTGACCGCCAAACTCACACTTGTTAAGTGGTTTGCAGCGAACAGACGGGTATTTGCTGCCAGCGTCAGGGGGTGGCCGGCAACACGGACCTGAGTTTGCGCCGTCCGCTACGGCTGACGCCACGGCGATTGCCATCTGCCAGCATGACCAGGCAGGAGCCGCTGTCGTTCGTTGTCATGCCATCGACATGATCGACGTTGACGATGGTGGAACGATGAACCCGAATGAAACTCTCCGGATCCAGCTCGTCCTCGAGCCTCGTGAGCGATCTCCGCAACAAGAAACTGCCGCTGTCTGTGTGTAGAGCAGCATAGTAGCCCTGGGCTTCTATCCAGCGAATATCCGCGGTGCGAACGAGATGTTGCGAGCGCCCCTTGCGTACCGCGAAGCGCTCGGTTGTCGCGTTACTCGCTGACGGTTCCTGCGCATGCTGATCGGGCTCTGGCCTTGCAAGTATGGTCCAGTAGAGCAGCAAATCAATGAGGAACCAGAAGACGAAGAAGAATGCGAAAGCACCAAACCGGGTACCTGGTGCGTCGAGGAACGGGCTGGTACGGCTGCTTACCTGCCAGAACCAGAGGAGATGGGTCGATGCGATCAGTATGGCTGCCAGAACATGCAGCACCAGTCCGACCAGTGTCGCATCCTGGTAAGTGCCCAGGCGACGAACGAGGTAGCGCACGGCGTAGTACAGGCCAACCCAGGGTAACCAGATCAGCAGTTGCCAGCCGAGTATCGGTAAAAAGGAAGCCGCCTCGGGTCGATGCGCGACGCGCCACGCGATAGCAACTGCCATCACACCGGCAATAGTGCCGACCCCGGCCAAGACCCTGATGAGCCCGCGGCCAGCCAAATTGTTGAGAAACGGGTTGCGGTGAGTGATTTTCATCCTGCTGATTCTAGCAAGGCAATGGAGTGGAGACTCGACTGCGACGAGCGATGGACAGGATGCGTAAGATTTGCGCGTGACGTAATTCAATCTCGGAACTGAGAGCCAGCTCACACTTTATTGTCCAATGTCGTTGATTAGAGACGGCTAATCCCTTGTTGCGGTTCAGCCCATCTGATTAGCTAGAACTCTCCCGTGAAACATACTGGAAGAGTCCGTATGAACGCTCTCAAATACTTGCCCGTCATCGCGACGCTCGCGCTTTCGCCCGCGCTACATGCGGCAGACGTTTTTGTGTCGCACTACGAGCCATTGCATGGCATGACCGTTAACGCGGCTGACAATACGAGCGCGAACAACAGCCAAAAATCGGCACAGGCAGCACCCGTTGTGCTCAGCTTTGAGGCACTGGGCAGACGATTTGATCTGAACCTCGTGGCGAATGATCGGGTCTTGGCCGCCATGCCTGCGGACGCGTTGTCCGAGGGTGTCTATGCCTACCGTGGCCGCCTCGCAGATAATCCGGATTCCTGGGTGCGTATTGTGATGTTCGACGGCATGCCTCGTGGTTTGATCTGGGACGGCGAAGCGATGTTTGCGATCGAAGTACCGGGTGACAGTGCGGTGGAGATCTCGTCGCCAGCGATATATCGGCTGGCCGACCTGAACATCGCGCCGGGCACGATGATGTGTGGCGCAAAATCGATATCGGGTAACGCGGCACAAGTCTACGCGAGCATGAAAGCGGAGATTGGGCCCGTGATCTCAGAAGCGCCGGGCGCTTTCTCTGAACTCACCATGAGCGTCATCGGTGACTCCTCGTTCACCACTGCGCAGGGCGGCGGCGCGGCCGCTGCTGCAGCAATAACGGCCCGGCTCAACAACATCGATGGCTATTTTAGTGTGCAAGTGGGGGTGCAGCTGGACGTGCAGCTCATCGAGACTTTCGACAACGCGTCCGATCCGTTTGACGGTACGCTCGATCCCGGTACGCTGCTCGACCAGCTCTCGGAGTATCGCTTGCAGACGCCGGCGCACAACAGCCGGGGGCTAACGCACCTGTACACAGGCAGGGATTTCACCTCATCGACGGTCGGCATTGCCTGGCGTGGAGCACTTTGCGACAACTTCTTCAGCGCGGGACTCAGTGAGGGCAGGGCCGGCGTGACCACTGACAGCCTGATTGCAGCCCACGAAATTGGCCACAATTTCGGCGCGGAACATGATGGGCAGCCAGGAACCTCGTGTGAAACGGAACCCGAGACATTCATCATGGCTGCTTCCGTGAACGGCAGCGATCAGTTTTCCGCTTGCAGCATCGCCGTAATGCAGGCAGAAGCTGCAGCGGCATCCTGCGTAGCAGCGCTTCCAGCAGTGGATGTCGGCATTCGACAAGTCGGACCGGTTTCGACTGTCTTGCTGGGCGCAAGCACGGTCATCAATTACGAAGTATCGATTAACGGCACGTTGCCTGTGACCAACGTTGTCGCAGATATTACGCTGCCCGGCATACTGGCGCTCGACTCCGTCACGACGTCATCGGGAACCTGCAGCAGCGGTGCCGGAACGCTAAGCTGTACGCTTGGAGATCTTCCCGGCCTCAGCAATCATACGATCGCCATCACGACAACACCGATCACCGTTGGTGTTGGCTTGCTGAATGCATCGGTGACGACGACTGACACGGATGAGAGGGCGATAAACGACCAGGACTCGCTGCAACTGACTGTCGATTCGGCCGTCGATCTGGTCGTCAACACACCGGCGACGACGGTGGTGTTTGTTGACGGCAGCACCACGGTTACTACGACGCTTGCGAATCTCTCCAGTCTCCAGGCAACCAACCTGTCTTTGAGCGTATCCCTCGACAGCGGCCTGCGAGCCGACACCGCAAGCTGGACAATCGGAACGTGCACCGTGACAGCACAGCAGATCGACTGTCAGGCAAATAGTCTTAATGCTCAG
>JAJFKV010000045.1 GCA_021773055.1 Woeseiaceae bacterium | reverse complement strand
TGTCGGTGGCAGCAAGGTAGGTGAACTGGAATGTGCCTTTAGTACGCTCATCGGTACGCAACACGCGGTTGCAACCAGCAGTGGTACGGCTGCTATTCACGCTGCATTGATCTACCTAAATCCAGAACCGGGTGACGAAGTAATCGTCTCCCCTATTACCGATATGGGCGGTGTTATTCCGATTATTAGCCAGTTGGCGATTCCTGTTTTCGTTGATATCGACCCGTTTGATCAAAACATTGACGTCGAAAAAGTAGAGGCGGCTATCACGCCTCGGACTCGAGCAATTATTGTGACCCACATCTACGGCTGCCCCGCCGACATGGATCCAATAATGGAACTGGCTGAAGAGTACGGTCTATTGGTGATTGAGGATTGCGCGCAGGCACATTTGGCCCAATACAAGGGGCGGCTCGTCGGTTCGATCGGGCACGTGGGCTGTTTTAGCTTCCAACAATCAAAACACATGACGACCGGCGACGGCGGCATAGTGGTTTTCGATGAAGATGAACGATTTGGTCGGCGAATGCGCGAATGCATGGACAAGGGCTGGCCAAGAAGCAAAGGAGGAAGAGATCATCTGTTCCTCGCGCCTAACTATCACATGACTGAGCTTCAGGCGGCAGTTGGTTTGGCGCAGCTAGAGAAATTGGAGAGAATGATCGGAGCGAGACAACTGTCAGCCCGTCATTTGTCGAAACAATTGGGGGCCGTTTCGGAGATACGACTGCTCGGTATTCGGGACGACTGCATTGAGACTCCGTTTCTTTTTGTTTTCACTCTCAAATTCGAAAAAATCGGTGTCGACGGAGCGAAATTTGCGAAAACGCTACGGGCCGAGGGCGTCGATTGTTTCAACGGCTATCCTGGTGATATTCCCATCTACAAGTACCCGGTTATCAGCGAAGCCCGGACATTTGGCTCCAGCGGTTGGCCGTTCACACTTTCACCGGCAGATGAGCGCATCAACTTTGAAGAGGAATTGTGTCCATTGGCCGAACGAGCCTGCAAAGAGACTATTGCGATATGGTGGAATGAAGGTCTGACTCTGGAACATACAGGTTTGATCGCTGACGCAATTGGCAAGGTCATTGATGCCTATCGTTCGTAGGTAGCGAACGACATCTTACTCCGACAGCATTCGCTCTCGAATGATCTCCCGGACGGTCTGTGACAGATTGGGTGTATCGCTGGCATGGTTTACCAAGACAACAGCATCTTCTTCGCTCGTGGAAGTGAGCCCGTGGCCCATCGTACTGTCCAGATACATGCTGTCGCCTTGTTTCAGATCAGAAGGTTCGTAGAACTCTGAATACACACGAATCGAGCCGCTTACGACGTAGAGAAACTGCTCGCCTGGGAACCGGTGCAACTCCCCGACTTCCTCCATCGATCGAGCGCCTACCTTTACAATGATAGGAACAATCTGTTTGTGTGCCAGCTCGTTGCAGAGATAAGTATAGGTATACGGACCGGAAGTCTGGCTCAGCCCCTCAATACCGTGAGCGACACTACGGCGCCCCATGATGTGTTTGTAACCATCCGCCCTTTCCTTCGCTTCAAAAAGGTCCGCTATTTCGATCTTCAGTCCCTTGGCTATTTGAATGATCTTGTCGTAGGTGGGGGACATCTGTCCGGTCTCAATTTTGGAAATCGTCGAGACAGATAAGCCTGTCATCTCTGCAACATCCCCGAGCCTCCAGCCGTGGTATTTCCGCCGCTCTCTGAGCAACCCACCGATTTCAGGGTAATCGTCCTTCACGCAGGTCCACTCTCTGAGATCGCAGCCATCGGGAACATCAAATCCTGACCTCATTTCTTATTTGTATGGGTGTTCGCCCAAAACATGCCTTAACGGCAACTGACAGGCTACTGGCGTGAGTGTAGCCGACGGCATCCGCAATCTGAACCGCAGACATACTCGTATTTATCAGCAATTCGTGGGCCTTTCGCAATCGTGTTTGCTTGCAGAATTTAAAAATCGTGATCCCAAAGTGATCTCTGAATCCATACGACAGTTTATTTCTGTTCAATCCGACCTTTCGCGCAAGGCTGTGCATATTCAATGAATTCAGCATGTCCTCTTCGAGGATGGACCTACTCTCTTCCAGTTTTTCTATGTCTCGCCTGCTCAGACTGCCCGGTCGATCCGCGCAGTCGTCCATGCAGAAAGTCTCATTCAGATAGGCATACAACAAACTGTAAATCCTCGATTTTAGAAAAAGGGGTCGCAACGCCAGATTTTCTGGGGGCTTCAACAGCTCGCGAACAAGAATCTCGGTCGAGTAGCTCAGGTCTGTTGTTTTGAAGTATCCCGCACCTTCGTTGCCCTCCAGGAAATCCGCGAATTCTCGTGGTAGTCGCTCGACATCTATGCCGAGATTCTCGGTCAATCGCCTGCGCTTGAAGAAAATGGATACCCAGCGAGACGCCTCGCCTGGCACGAACAAATCACATTGCGTTAACCCTTTTGGATGCGCAAAAACATGCGACGTACGACCGCCGAGCTCCTCACTATGGCGACCATCGAAACTGATCACGGAAGCGCCGCTCAATCGAAAATTGAATTTGGCCCAGCTTTCACCTTTGTAACTGAATATCTGCTCGTCTGAGAATTCAGAATCGGCAACTACCGCCAGAAAATCCGGTGCGAACTGAATAAAATCAACATAACCGCGGCCTATCGGTGGCTTCAGGGACAATCGTATGTAGTCACTGCCTGTCACCTCGATCTGCTCCGATGGCGAGCTGTCTTCTCGCAGAATTTGTTCGCGCACAGCGGCAAAATTGTTGCCTCGAGAGACAACCGGCCCGCTATCGGCGATGGCATTCGATCTAGGTTCCAACTGCATCAAAGCACCTCCAACATCACTTTTCTAGGACGGAAAACTTTCCTTGATTGACAAATACTAGTATATTTTTTTACAATTTAGCAAATATTTCTAATATCGAGAATATATTCACGATGCGGCACTTTAGCAGAAACAGCAGGTCGTTTTTCTTTCTTGGGGCCGCCTTTTGGTGGTGCGTCGGAGGCGCGGAGCCAATGTCAGCCGAATCCGGGAAACTATCCGCCGATTTCGATCTCGATCAGGCTATTTATATATCGATGCCAGATGGCGTGCGACTTTCTGCGGATGTCTATTTGCCGCCCCAAGTAAGAACCGGCAGCACTGTCCCGACCATGCTGCAGGCCACTCGGTACTGGCGATTGCAGGAATTTGACCCGCCGCAGAGTGAAAAGAATCCCGTGGTCCAGGCGTTTCTCGACCAGGGATACGCTGTCATATTGTTAGATGTACGCGGTACAGGGGCTTCTTTCGGATCCCGTGATACCGAATTCAGTCTGGCAGAAACGAAAGATTTTCCGCACGTTGTTGACTGGATTGCCAAACAGCCCTGGTCAAACGGTGCTGTGGGGGCGCTTGGGTATTCTTACGCTGGCAACACTTCAGAGAATATTTCGTTCGGTGCGAGTTCGAATCTCAAGGCAGTCGTTCCGCTATTTACTGACTTTGATCTTTTCACGTCAATTCTTATGCCAGGAGGGCTCAAGAACAACACAATCATCGTTGAATGGGGCAATGGCACCGCCGCGCTCGACCGTAACGACGTGAGCGCTTCAGACGTCAGCGAGGGCATAGTGGGTGTCAAACCTGTTGATGAAGACACAGACAGGAAATTGCTCGCGAAAGCTGTCGAAGATCACAGACGAAACCGGAACATTACGCAGGTCTTTTCCAACGTCACGTATCGTGACGACATTTGCTTCGCTCACGATATGAACGACTCGGACGATTGTATGGTCAGTCCCAGTAATTTCCGCGAACAGGCCTCAACAAAAGCCATCCCGTCGTTCCACATGGGTAGTTGGATGGACGCTAGTACGGCCGCCGGTGTTCTCGCTCGATTTACCTCAGGCGAAACTCCCTCACTTTATGTCATTGGAGCCTGGGCTCACGGTGCAACAGATGATGCGAATCCCTATATGCCACCTGATGCGGACGTTCGCCCCTCTCTCGAGCAGCAATATATTCCGATATTCGATTTCCTTGAACGAACGATGTCAGGTAACGGTTCTGCCATCGAACCTAAGCTCAATTATTTCACCATGGGTGAAAACGTCTGGAAGCAAACAACGGTTTGGCCGCCAGACGGAAGTATGAAGAAACGTCTATTCTTTGCAGACGATAACCGACTTGTCGAAGACGCACCACTTACATCGGTTGGAGCGACTCAATACGAAGTGGACTTTGACCACGGAACAGGCAGTACGTCACGCTGGACCACGCAATTGGGTGGGGTCGATGTATATTACGGCGACCGACGTCTAGTGGCCGAGCAATTACTGAATTTTACTACTGACGAGCTTCAACAGGATCTCGAAATTACCGGACAGCCGGTACTTGAGCTAGCCATGTCGTCTACGACAGCAGACGGTGCAGTCATCGCCTATTTACAGGATGTCGGACCGGACGGCACGGTGCTCTTGCTCACCGAAGGGCACCTTCGACTTATTCACCGTAAAGTGTCAGAGGACACGCCCGCCTACGCCACGGCTGGCCCATATCATTCGTTCTTGCGAAAAGATGGAGCCTCCGTGCCGGGTGGCGAAGTCGTACAAGTCGGATTCGCGTTATTGCCAACATCGGTTTTGATCAAGAAAGGCCACCGAATTCGAATTTCGATTGCGGGTCATGACAAAGACGTGTTCGAGAGGGTCCCCACGACGGGAGACCCGGTGTATCAGATCGAACACAACTCAGTTTCAACCTCCTTTTTGGATTTGCCCGTTGTCAAACGAGGGCGTCAAGAAGAGGCCGAGACTTACATGGAGTTGTTCGAGTGATCCTCCCCAGGCGCGGCTGCTCTGCAAACGACCCCCGTGATAGAAGCAAATGAAAATATCCAGCGTTGATATTTTCCGATTTAACATTCAGTTAAAACACCCTACGCGCGTACCAATTGGCATACTCGACGCAGCACGCAACGTGATTGTTCGAATCAATACCGACGCCGGTATTTGCGGCTGGGGAGAAGCGAGTCCGTTCGCGCCAATTACTGGCGAGTCACAAGACTCCAATTTGGCAAGCGCCAAGATGCTGGCGGCACTTATCAAAGGTCGCGATCCTCTCGCCAGAGAATCGCTTGGCGATGAAATGCGCCGATCGACGGTTGGCGACACGTCGATTTTGTCGGCATTCGATATGGCACTTTTCGATATCGCCGGCAACGTTTCAGGACTACCGGTATACGAATTACTCGGCGGCGAAAATCGACCGCTAAGAAGCGATATTACAATCGGCATGCAGGACTCAATTGACGAGACGATCAAACTGCTCGATGAGCGCCTTGCAAGCGGCTTTGACGCAGTCAAACTCAAAGTCGGCCGAGCCGGACTCACCGACTCGGACTATGTAGCTGCTGTACGAGAACATGTTGGCCCGGCCATGCCGATCAAAATTGATTCGAATCAAGGTTGGGATTATCCGACCGCTCTTGCGAACCTGCGGGCAATGGAAAAACTTAGTATCGAGTATTCGGAGCAACCAACATTGGCGTCTGATCATACGAGTCTTAGGCGCCTGAGAGACAATACATCGATCCCGATTTGTGCGGATGAATCAGTTTTCAACGATAGCGATGCGCTTAAGTTAGTAACAGCAGATGCCGTTGATTACCTCAACATCAAGCTCGGCAAGTCCGGCGGCATAGGCATGGGCATTAGGATTGAAGCGATAGCTCGGGCAGCTAACCGGAAATGCATGATTGGTTGTTTCGCCGAGTCCCGCATCGGTCTGACCGCGGCCGCGCATTTGGCGATTGCTCGACCAAATATTGAGTTCATCGACCTGGACTCTTCATTCGGATTTGAGGTTGATCCCATTGTCGGCGGCGCTTCATTCGACGAAAACGACGGCGGCAGAATCATCGTAGATGATTCACCGGGCTTTGGCGCGTCACTAAGTGACGAGTTCGCTGAGTCTTGCCATTGGGCTACGGTTTAAACATAGACTTTATGCCCGCTCGCAATGCCTTTCGCAAGGACAAGACCGAACCAATTGGGGCAACGGTTTCAGGTGGGTAGAGGTCTTCAATTCGATTCTGCGTTTCGGGACCGAAAAGCCCCGTTAACCAATTGATTAACAGGTCTTTATTTCGTTTGGTGGTGAAGGGTATTATCGAATTTGCCTCGTATCCTGCTGATTATCAGGAACTTTTTTCTCTCCGTTTGGCCCAGTTGCCCCCAACTTTTCCGGTCGCTCTCGGACTTTTTTGGATCCTGAATAGCGATAAGCTTCGCATCGGAAATCGGCGATTCTCCCCGGATATCCGCTCACAGATTGCTGGGCTCTTCGATCAATCATCTACGGATTTGCGCGTATCTTGACGGTCTCACTTGAGTCTCCTGAACCCAGATTGAAGACCGCCCGGTTCGTAGCCAGACAGTGCGCTGTAACTTACCAAAAAATAAAAGCCAGAAAGACGCCGGTCCTGATTCTCCTCAAGAAACTGACGAAATCCAGGCGGATGAATTTATGGGAGGCACAGCCCGTCATCTTTCGGCGACTTTGCGCACATTCTCACTGTACCTATTTGCACTGGCTCCGGCTCAGACTGGAAGTTCTGTTGTGCGCTTGATCTCCGACAAAGCCATGCTTGACTGAACCTCTTGAACACCAGGAAGCTTGGATAGTTTTTCAAAAAAGAATTTCTCATACGCCTCAACATCCGGCGCCACGATTCTCAGGAGAAAATCGACGCTGCCCATCAATACGTAGCACTCGAGCACCTCTGGAAAATCGTGAATTGCTTTTGAAAATTCCGCGAGGTTCGATCGCCCATGTGACGTCAGCTTCACCTGGGCAAAAATCATGGCGTTGTACCCTGCTCGTTTGCGATCTAGTACCACAACTTGAGGTGGGATAAGTCCGCTGTCCCTCATCCGTTGTATTCGTCGCCAACACGTCGCTTGTGAGGCGCCGATCTTCTCACCAATTGCCGCCGCCGAAATCTCGGGCCTGGACTGCAAGAGCCGAAGAATTTGACGGTCAATTCGGTCAACATCGCTGATTTGCGGCATTTTTTCACCAGATCGGTAGTTAGTGCAATATTTCATCATGATTCTAATTGATCACGCAATTATCGCGACACTAATTCGCGCTGATGACGATATTATTATTCAAATAGTGCCTCAGGATCGAATTTATGCCCGCCCTACCAAATCTCTCAGGTCAAGACGATGTATACAGCCTGTACCCTGAGCCAGGTCAGCTGGGGCACATCCTCCAATCCGTTCGACTAATGGTCGTCCTTGAGTGTTGTCCAACTGCCCTGGCTCGCGCATTTGGTATTTTGAGTACATTTTTCCTCGTGCCCGAATCATCAACCATGATTCGATCAGACGAGCGCATCGTTGCTTTGGAGATTGAATTCCAGGGCATCGAGGCTCATCGCATTGGCCTGCTGGGTCGAAGATTCCGTCAGCTCACCGAAACGATCGAAGTGTCAATTCTCAACTAGCTGTAACCATCTTGGTGCCACACTTCAGGTCTGAGCCTCGTCCATTTCAGCGCCAGCTTTATGAGACGCGTTGATAAAATCTCTCGTTCTTACTAGCCATATCTCGAAGGCTGGCTGGCACCGAAAAACGCTCACCGTACTTGGCCACCAGACGATCTGCCTCTTCGACAAATGCCGCTAGTCCTTCGGTTTCAATAAAGGAAATCGTGCCGCCCGTATAGGGTGGATATCCCCAGCCGAACACTGACCCGATATCTGCATCGGCCGGGTGAGTTACGACGCCCTCATCCATGCAGCGAACGGATTCAATTGCCTGCGCATATAGCAGGCGTTTCCTTACTTCGTCTGCGGTCGGCTGCTCTTCAGCATGAGGATAAAGGTCCTTCAAACCGGGCCACAGGTGTTTCTTACCGCTCTCTGGGTAGTCATAAAATCCCTTACCCGATTTCTTCCCCTTACGATCCAGTTCCTCAACAAACGTAGCGATCACAGCATCCGCCGGGGATCCGATGTACTGATCGCCGAGGTCGGTCATCGTCTGGGTCATAACGTGATGACTCAACTCAAGCGACACTTCATCGGTTACCGCAAGTGGTCCGACTGGCATGCCAGAATGTCTGGCAACGTTCTCAATCAACGCAGGTTTTACTCCCTCGTACAACATATTGATTCCTTCGCGGCTAAACACGCCGAATACTCGACTCGTGTAAAAACCGCGACTGTCATTCACCACGATCGGTGTCTTGCGGATTTGCTGGACGTAATCCAGCGCCTGGGCGATCGCAACATCCTGCGTTTTTTCGCCGACAATCACCTCGACGAGCGGCATCTTGTCCACCGGCGAAAAGAAATGAATGCCAATAAACTGCTCAGGGCGTTTCGATGCTTTCGCGAGGCCTGTGATCGGCAACGTCGATGTGTTTGACGCGAAGATCGTATCGTCCACGATCACGGCCTCGGTCTTGGCCGTGACATCCGCCTTAATACTGCGATCTTCGAATACCGCCTCGATCACTAGTTCGCAGCCATGCAGGTCATCGTAATTTGTGGTGGTGTAAATGCGCTCGAGCAATTCCTTGGCCTTCTCAGCGGATATGCGCCCGCTATCGATACGCTTCTTCAGTAGGGTTCGCGAGTAGTCTTTGCCGAACTCTGCTTTTTCTGCAGTGGTATCAAGCAACACAACTTTCATACCCGCCCTGGCAGAGACAAAGGCTACACCCGCTCCCATCATGCCCGCGCCGAGAATGCCGAGCTTTGTGACCTTTCGCTTCCCAGGTTCCGTTGGCCGGCGCACCAGTTTGTCTGCCTCACCCTTGTTGATAAACAATGTACGCATCATATTCCGTGACACAGGATCCATGAGCAGGGACACGAAATACTTGGTCTCGATATCCAGCGCTTTGTCGATGGGCAAGACCGTTCCTTCATAGACTGCCGACATGATCGCAATGGGAGCTGGATAATTGTGGTTTGTCATCTTTTGCAGCAAGGATGTTCCAAACATCAGCGTTTGAATCGCCTTCGGATGCATTAGACCGGCACCACCGGGCACTTTGAAGCCTTTCTTGTCCCACGGCGCTACAGCGTCCCCGGACTTAAGTACCCAGGCTTTTGCGGCAGCTACTTCTGAACCGGGCTCGACCAATTCATTCACGATCCCAGCCTCAAGTGCCTCAACAGGTTTCACGTGCTTGCCCTGTGTTATGAGTTGCAGCGCAGATTCCATACCAATAAGGCGTGGCAATCGTTGAGTTCCACCGCCTCCCGGCATCAACCCTACCTGTACTTCCGGAAGGCCGAGAACAGATTTCGGATTGTCGGCAGCGACTCGATAGTGGCAAGCAAGACAGACTTCGAGCCCACCACCAAGCGCAGTGCCATTAATTGCCGCAGCAACTGGTTTGCCGCAGGTCTCAAGTCGTCGCAACGTGCGTTGCAGCCCTTTGCAGAATCCGTATACCTCTGCCGCGTCGGTACGCTCTTCAAACTGATCGACCAGTCCAATCAAATCCGCGCCCGCCATGAACGCGTCTTGTCCCGAGGTAATCACAGCACCTCTGGCACTATCGTCTGCTGCCAGTCTCTCTACGACCTTCGCGAGATCGCATAAGAAGTCTGGTGTCATCACGTTCATTGAGCGTTCTTTCACATCGATGGTAATTAACGCTATGCCGTCGGCATCGACCGAGTATTCAACGGTATTCATTCTGAGACTTCCTATACACGTTCGATAATGGTCGCGGTGCCCATGCCGCCGCCTACGCAGAGATTTACCAGGGCAGTATTCAGATCCCGGCGCTTGAGTTCGTCCAGAACGGTACCCAAAATCATGGTGCCCGTTGCGCCCAGCGGGTGCCCCATCGCTATGGCACCACCGTTAACGTTGATCTTGTCGTGGTCGATGCCGAGCTTGTGCATGAACAAAAGGACGACCGATGCGAATGCTTCATTGAGCTCAAACAGGTCAATGTCGTTCACTGTCATGCCGCAACGTTTCAGTACCTTCTCGGCCGAGGGCGCGGGCCCGGTCAACATGATTGTCGGATCCGTGCCGACAGACGAAAATCCACGGATGCGCGCCCTAGGCTTGAGACCCATTGCATCGCCAATCTCTTTAGAGCCCAGCAGCATTGCTGCCGATCCATCCACGATGCCACTGGAATTGCCACCAGTATGGACGTGATTGATCGCCTCGACTTCGGGGTACTTCTGCAGTGCAACTGCGTCGAAACCCGCCTGCTGTCCTGGAATAACAAAGGCAGCATTCAGTCCGGCCAGATCTTCCATGCTGGTTTCAGGGCGCATGTGTTCGTCCTTATCCAACAGCGTCATACCGATGTGGTCTTTGATTGGTACGACTGAACTATCGAAATAGCCGTTGTCCCAGGCGCTGGCCGCACGCTTCTGGCTTTCCACCGCGTAGGCATCAACGTCATCTCGCGAAAAGCCATACAATGTCGCGATCAGATCGGCACCGATGCCCTGTGGTGCAAAATAAGTCTTATAGGCGAATGCGGGGTCGGCGTGCATTGGACCTGAGTCAGACCCCATGGGTACGCGCGACATACATTCGATGCCACCACCGATGGTCATGTCGGATTGCCCGGCCATTATTTGTGCGGCAGCAGCGTTCACGGCTTCGAGTCCCGAAGCACAGAACCGATTGAGCTGTTTGCCCGGCACGCTCTGGTCGTAGTCAGCGTTCAACACCGCCATTCGAGCGATGCACGACCCTTGCTCGCCAACCGGTGCCGTGCATCCGAATACCACATCATCAATTCGACTTGTATCCAGATCGTTTCGATCACGGACGTTCGCAAGCACCTGAGCTGCCAGATCAACCGGCGTAATTTCGTGCAACGATCCATTTGATCGACCACGACCACGTGGGCTGCGAACGTGGTCATATATAAAGGCATCAGTCATCCCGTTTCCTCTCGAGTTATCAGCTCATCGCATTGACGTGGATGTAGAGATTCATGAATCTCGACGCAGCGACCATGTCATTGACCTGCAATCTCAATCTGTGCGAGTTGACCCGCTCGACCGTAGGAACATAGGACAGCAGTTCAGTCTTCACCCTGCTCGTCGTTTCGATCTCCATTTCGACTGACCCATCAATACGATACGGATTCGGCAAACCCTGCATCGAAAGGGCTTCGGTCGTGGATTCTGCAATTAGCTGACACGCCACCGAGGGAGTCAAAGTACGCGCGGACGTTGTTCCATGCACCCACTTGACTGTAGCGGTCTTCGCGTCCGGCAATACATCGTTCACATGTGCCGTATAAACATCGTCACCCGATGCCATGATGACAGGCACGTCAAAATGGCCTGCGACGGCGGCATTGAAAGTCGTCTCAGACATGAGCTCTCCGTTGAGCCGCAGTTCCAGAATGTCGCCTGTAAACGTGTGGGCCATGATGCCTGACTCGGCGCGACTACCCGCGTGATAGCCAATAAGGGCAGCGCCTTCGAATGGCCGTTGTTCAATGCCCTGCATCATCATTAGTTCACGTGGCCAGGAGCGGACAACTTCCGCACAATCGGGTAAATCGTCGAGCAGCAAATTGTCACCGCCGCCATGCGAGTCGGCGATTACGATGCGCTCGATACCACATTCGACGGCCGCATCACACGCCGCAATAACTTCGTCGGTCATCCACTTGCGCGCCAACCCGAAATCGCGTCCGTCTCCGGCTGCCTCGGTACGTGTCACAACACCCGCGACGCCTTCGATGTCTGCGGAAATGAAAAGTCGCTTCATTGCCATTTATTTTTCCTGTTCTAACTTTTCAATTTCGGCGAGCCGCCTCACCGATTCGCGATACCTGGGCATTGAAAGCCCCAGCAGCAATGCGGAAATCGGAAGTACGATAGCCGCGGTAATCGACATCGCATAGGACAGGTGTTCAGGGTTTGCGAACACGAAATCGGTGAAAAAAGCCGTCAGTTGGGGACCGATACTCATGCCGAATATCATGATGACGAGCGTATAGAGTGCCGTCATCCTGCCCTTGAAACCGCTCGTACTTAATCCGCTGACGGACAAAAGTGCGAGTGGCGTAAGAGCTGCCCCGATCAGGGAGTAGATGGCAATTAATACCCAGGACATCCAGGCTTCCGGCACTATCGGGAACAGCACCGCGAACGGGATCAGAAGCAATGCAACAAAGAAAGCCGTGCGCGCTGGCGCGTCGACATAGCCACGTTTTCGGACAAAATCTGCAACGGTCCCGGCCATGACGGCCCCGACAGTTGAGCAGATGATCGTTATCGTCCCGAGCAGGACCCCCACTTCAGCGAGAGTCAGATCGAATGTCCTGACCATCAATGCCGGTGCCCAGAATGCGAATGAAAATCCCATCATCGACAGGAACACATACCCGCCGAATACGAGCAGCAGGGCTGCACGATGGTCTTTCAGGTGCTGCAAGATTTTCGCCGATGAGCTATCGGTGGCTGACGTGACGTTTCGCCGCTGCGGCTCCCGGATCAGATAGGCAGCAATGCCAACAAAAAGTCCAGGGATTCCAACGATCAGAAACGTACCTTGCCAGGGTTTGAAATAGCCGAGAACGGGCAACGTCAGGCCACCCACCTCCGTGAGGTGATCAATAATCAGACCACCAGCGATGAGAGCTATTCCGCTGCCAATAAACGCTCCAGCGGCGATTATGCCAAGCGCACGCCCTTGCTTTTCTGGCGGAAAGTAGTCGCCGACGAGCGAGACGCTCGTTGGCGCGATGACTGCCTCTCCAATCGCGACACCGATACGGGCACCAAACAGATTCGCGAATGAATTCGCGAACCCGGCCAGCGTCGTCATGAATGACCATGTGATCACACCGGTGCCGATGACCTTGGTACGACTCATTCGATCCACTGCGTAACCGATCGGAAGAGCCATGACTGCATAGAATACCGAGAACGCAACGCCGCCCAGCAAGGCGAGTTGTGAGTCGGTGAGTCCAAGATCGGCCTTGATTGGCTCGACGAGCATTGTCGGTATCGCCCGGTCGATGAATGCGAACATCATCGCAATCGTCATTACCGCTACAAAATAGTAGCTATGCTTCGTCGACGGGTATTGCACAGCGCCAGTGCGTATCGCCTGATCAGTAGTTGGTGTGGGCACGGAATGTCTCACCTTCAGCCTGATCGATCTGGTCCAATGGCCAGATGGGTCGGCGGATTTTTGAATAGTCAAATCTAGCGAATTCGAAATTGAAGATGCCGCCGCTGTCCGCATAGACCAGGCCGCGACAGATCGGTTCGAAATCGGCACGCATGTGGTTGTAGGCTTTGAATACCAGGACATTCATGGCTTCGGGTTCGATACCGAACAGCCTGAGTTGCTCCCGGTCGTAGATGGCATCCGGTTGTTTGACAACAATGACATCGACGCCGTCGACGTTCAGCCTCGCAGACGGGCCCATGCTTCCCGGAACGCCCTCTGAAAACGGGCCCTTGTGAACAAAGTCACCAGTCTGGGAAACGCTGACTACGTGTGCCCTTGTCTCTATGGGAGCTCCGCCATGCGTCGGGTCGCTGTGACCACCGAGCTCTACTTCAATATCCGCTCCGGGTCCCGCCGCCAGCGCATCGTCGACGACCCCGGGATCCCACATAGGCCCGAACACCGCGCCAGGAACTTCCCGGCGAATTAGTGTCCTGAGGAAGTTCGGCGCATCGCCGTATCCGCCACCATGCGGCGTATCAGAGAAGTCTCCGATCAGGTAGGGGCCGACTTTGTCAGAATCGGACTCGGTACGATCGACCGCCTCATCCATCGTGACAAAATCAATCGTCACTTGATCCCGCGATGCCCAGATTTCATCTCCGAATTCTTCGGCTAACGCCTCGCAGGCATCGTGCAGCCCGTCAGATACAACAATCGCGCTGGCACCCGTCACGGCCGTATCACAGAACGGAAATCCGGAGAAAAATGAAACATCGAGCAACGCCGGATCCGATTCCTGGAATTCTTCCGCACGCTGCAACATGCGTGGAATCGGGGCGTCCGGATCAGTCGTGCGACCGTGGTCAATGCCCGCAAGAACGGGTGGGTGCACCGAATAAGTCACAGGACTGATCTCGCCGGCAAGTGTCCGCTGCAATAGCCTTGCAGCTCGAATAGCCGTGTCATTGAGATCGATATGTGGAGTTGTATGAAAACCGCAGATAATATCTGCAAGACTTACCATCTCGGGAGACACGTTCGCGTGAATATCCAGCCATACAGCGACAGGAACCGAGGATCCGACAATTTTCCGAGTGCGTCGAATTACCTCACCTTCCGGATCATCGACGCCCTCGCACATCATGCCACCATGCAGGAACCACAAAACGGCGTCGAAAGGTCCGTCCTGAAGCAATGATCGCTCGGCAATACTCCACATCGACTCGAATGTCTCATTTGTTGCGGGGCCACTTGGCATACAAAATGCGGATAGCGGATGCACCACTTCCCAATCAAATTCCTGGGCGACTTCGAAAAGGCCACCCCAGCCGGAGTCGCCCTGAAGACCCTGCCTCACTTCATCGTCAACGGCGTAGCCATAACGCTTAAAGTCCTCAATCGTCGTCGGAAAACGGTTGAAACCATGTGTTTCATGGGCGATCAAAGAAGCGAATACGCGTGTCATGCGGATTGTTCCTCTGTGTCAATAACGCCCCCTACCATAACGAGCCAATCAGCCACCAGCGCTGGGCGATCACCGCCCTCAACGGCGACCTCGACGCCAACCGTCAGAATCTTGTTCCCTGAATCCCTCTTGCGTACGTCTTTCAGGACGCACTTCGCCCGAATCCGCGAACCGGCCGGAACGGGTGAGACAAATCGTACGGAGTTGAAACCGTAGTTGTACTCGTCAACGACACCTGACGGCTTGATGCCAGCTTCCTTGCACAAGAACGTGAGCAACGAGAGTGTTTGAAAGCCAAACGCTATGGGCCCGCCAAACGGACTGTTCTCGCGCGCCCAATCAGGATCAATGTGATTTGGGTCCGGATCCAGGGTAACTTCGCCGAACGCACCAATACTCTCCTGACTGACTACGTGCCACTCAGACGTTCCCAACGACTCACCCACGAATCGTTCCGCTTCCGCGAAAGTGTATTCCAAGGTGTTTGTTGCCTCAGTCATGTCATAGCGACCTTATGATTTTTTCGTCAATTTGTTGCAACGGTGTTTTAATTAATTATAATTAAGTAACTACGAATTACAAGGTCAAATTCATGAAGTTATCAGTGCACCGGGCATTTTGGCCTGCAAAAATGCCATTTCGCATCACAGGTCAGGTCTGGAACGAATTCGAGGAGGTCGTCGTCGCACTCAGTGACGACGGGCACATCGGTCGCGGCGTGGGAATCGGTGTTTACTACAATAACGACATGCCGGAAGGCATCATCTCCAGTGTCGAACGGGTCCGCGCCGAGGTTGAGGGAGGTCTTAATCGTGCAGCCCTGCAGGAACTTTTGCCCCCGGGAGGTGCGAGGAACGCGCTCGACTCTGCTCTATGGGATCTTGACGCAAAACGCACCGGTAAGAGCATATGGGAATTGGCGGGTGTCGCGCCCCGAAAACTTCAGACTGTATTCACGATCGGGCTGGAAGCAACACCCGAAGAGATGGCGACCAAGGCCGCCAATGCCAGCCGCTATGGATTGCTAAAGGTCAAGCTGAGTGGCGACAAGCCGCTCGAACGAATCCGGGCAATTCGGGAGGCACGCAAGGATGTGCGTCTGGTCGTCGATGCAAATCAAGGCTGGACGTTCGAGCAGCTCAGGGACATCGCGCCCGCGTTCGCGGACCTTGGCGTGGAGATGATCGAACAGCCCCTGCCCCGAGGGGAAGATGCTGCGCTCGAAAATTACCGTGCACCTCTGCCGCTCTGCGCTGACGAGTCCTGTCTGCACCTCGATGAACTCGATCAAGCGGCAGACCGATACCAGATGATCAATATTAAGCTCGACAAGACGGGTGGACTGACACACGCGCTCGAATTGGCGGCCGCGGCTCGGGAACGTGACCTGAGGCTAATGGTGGGATGCATGTGTGGCACTTCGCTGGCTATGGCGCCGGCCTACGTCCTCGGCTGTCTTTGCGACCTCGTCGATATCGATGGTCCACTATTGCAGAAAAGTGATTGTATGCCTGGCCTTACTTACAAAGACGGTTGGGTTGAGCCGTTCGAATCAGATCTCTGGGGATAGAAAAATGCACGAAATTGACGCTCCCTATTTGTTAATGCTAGGCGATGTGCAAGACGTCAGCTACGCTAAGACAGCGTACGGACTGGCCCAATGGGCACCAGAACGATGCAAGGCGCAATGGCGATTTCCGAATTGTGGCGTCGATCTCGGCTTACCCGATATGACGCCAGAAATTGCAGCCGAGATTGGCATCAAGACCGTGGTAATCGGTGTAGCTCCACCAGGTGGTGGATTGTCAGAGGAATGGCAAAGACAACTGGGCATCGCCGCGCAAAACGGTCTCGACATTGCCAGCGGTTTGCATACGAAACTCACTTCGGTCGACGATCTGGTTGCTGCGGCGGCCAAACACGGCACTCGACTAATCGATGTGCGAGTACCTCCCGCGAACTTGCCAGTAGGTTCAGGCAGAAAGCGGACCGGTAAGCGACTACTGACTGTCGGAACAGACTGTGCTGTTGGCAAAAAGTACACAGCCCTCGCAATAACCAGGGGCCTTCGGGAGCGAAATGTCCCGGTTGATTTTCGAGCGACGGGACAGACAGGTATTCTGATCACTGGCGCCGGCACGCCGATAGATGCCGTAGTGTCGGATTTCCTGAGTGGTGCAGCGGAAGCCCTAAGTCCGGACGCTGCGATAGACCATTGGGACGTCATCGAAGGCCAAGGCTCACTCTACAACCCGTCTTTCGCGGGCGTCACAGTTGGCCTTCTTCACGGCAGCCAGCCCGATGCCATTGTCCTGTGCCATGAGATCGGCCGCGACTTGATTCTCGACACGGATAGCTATCCGGTTCCCGATCTTGCGGAAGCAATCGACTACTACCTCGAGGTTGGCCGCCTCACCAACCCGAACATTCGATGTGTTGGTGTATGTGTCAATTCGTCGGCGCTCGGTGGCAACCAACGCGATACCGCGATCCGGGAAATTCAGGAAAATCTGGGATTGCCCTGTGTTGATCCGCTGATTGACGGCGTCGAGCCTATAGTTAATGCGCTACTGGACAAGTAGCGCTGTTTCGCCTTAGTCCTCCCACTCCTGATTACCGTCGACGGAGATAAGCTGGCCCGTAACGTGCCGTGCATTGTCCGAGCACAAGAACACGACCATGTCGGCGAGTTCCTGCGGCTGAATCAGGGTACGCATAGAGACATACTGTAGCGACCGCTCTTTTTCGTGCTCCAACGTCGTTCCACGTTCATCTGCCAGGCGCTTGAGTATCATCCTCACCCGCTCATTGTCTATGCCGCCCGGCAGTACCGCATTGGCCCGCACACCGAATGGTCCGAGCTCGCGCGCAAGATTCATAGTAAGACCCTCAATCGCGAACTTTGACGTGATGTATGGAGATCGATTTGGAATGCGTGTCTTGGTCGATGCGCTCGAGAAGTTGACTATCGCGCCATGCCCGCGCTCTTTCATCCCGGGAATGACGGCTCGCGACGTAAAGAAAACGCCATTGAGATTTACGTTCAGCGTGGACTGCCATTCTTCCGTTGTGACTTCCTCGGTAGGCTTGGTCGGACCTGCGACTCCAACGACATTGACCAGGACGTCAATACCGCCGAGTTTCGTTGTTGCAGCGCCTATGAACCTGTTCACGTCAGCTTCATCGCCGACATTCGCGACCATTCCGTCGATTCCAGAGTTATCTGAAAGTATCGATTCAATCGCTTCTTCACGCACGTCGCAGACGAACACTCGCGCGCCGTTGTCCTGAAATGACTCTGCGATGACTCGAGCCGTGCTATCGGCTCCGGTAATGAGCACACGTTCCTCATACAGACTGTTCATTACTCGTTGACCCGCCTGAATCTATCGCCAACATCGATGTTCGCGACTTGCCCGGTTGTATCAAGCTGGAACTGAATTGGCACAGGCGGCTGGCCCGGCTGATCCCAGTGCGCATGAAATGTGTCGAAGTGCCAGTGTTCGAGTTTCGCCTTGAAAGTCTCCCCGTAAAGGAGCCGAAGCTCGCCACTGTCGAGCGTGATAACAATATCGCCTTGCAGCGGATGACGAAAAATCCCGACGTATTCTCTCAACGGGCGGCTCGGTGTCGTTTGCTCCGCTTGTTGTGCTTGGATTTGCTCCTGCTGCTCCGCACGAGACGACTTCAAGTCAGCCATTGTCGTGTCGAGATGGCTGACCCAATTTCGATCCTCATCACCAATAAGCCGATCGTGAATCCAATTGTGAATCCCATATAGACCCAGGTGTGGATCCGCGGCAGGCGATAGGTTGCTCAAGGTAACAACGCAAGTGTCCTCTTCCGGCAGCATGGACACGAAAGCTGACATTCCATCGATCCCGCCGTCGTGGGACACCATCGTACGCCCGTGGTAGTCCCTTTTAGACCAGCCCATCGCGTAAAAGCTGAATTGTAGACCATGGTCAAATTCGCTCGTGGCCCGCGAGGCCGCGTGAATAACAGGCTCGTGAGTTGTCGGAATAACCCCCGTTGGTACCTGTTGGCGTCCGTCAATCTGGCCGTCATTCAACTGAGCCTGGCACCATTGCGCCATATCCACCGCGTTCGACAGAATGCCCCCGGCTGGTGCTGCCGTTGTCATGTCGAAGTAAGGAACTGCCCTGATGGCGGCGTCGATTCTCGCATGTGGCCGAGCCAGGTTCTCCGGTAGAATTTCAGTAGCGCTGTTGGCAACGGATTCGTTCATACCAAGAGGCTCGAATATACGTACCCGGATAAGGTCTTCCCAGCTCTCATCGGTCACCCTTGGAATAACCTCGCTGACGGCGATGTACATCAAGTTGTTGTAGAGGAATGTTGTCCTGAATGGCAGTACTGGCTCGAGGTGTGCCAGCCGTTTCAGGATCCCGTCTCGACCAATTTGCGTATTCGCCATCATCAAGCCATTCGCGGGATTCAGTCCGGTGCGATGCGACAACGCATCCCTGATGGTGAGATTCAAAGAGATATAGGGGTCGGCGACGCGAAATTCGGTAATGTGACTCGCCAGCGGATCATCCCAATCAATGGCTCCATCATCTACAAGGAGGCCGAGAGCCGTTGCCGTGAATGCCTTCGAGACTGACCCCAATGCGAACAAAGTATGCTCGTCTACCGCGTCGTCGTTGCTGAGTTCGCGTACCCCGTATCCTCTTGTGAGGAGCACCTCATCACCCGACACAATGGCAACGCTCAATCCCGGGATCGACAACATGTCCATCACGCTTTTCACGGTGCCATCGAGCCCTTCAAGTCGCTCATCGCTGGCCTGAGCTACCGACCCGCAGACGAGTGTCATGCACACGGCAACTAACGCGTGGATCGATTTCAAGTCACTTGCTCTCATCATATTCTCTCTTGTGATTTCAGGAGCCTGACGCGGTGCAATCGATGGCCAGACGCTTTACGGCGCTGCGGTCAACCTTGCCCACCGGCAGCATCGGAAGTTCGCCGACTATCCGAAATACCTTTGGCACCTTGTAGTTGGCAAGCTTCGCTTTGCAGTGAAGCCGCAGATCGTCGACTGTCAGTTCGCAACCCGGCGCAAGCTGAATAAACGCATGCCCGACTTCGCTATAGAGTGCATCGGGCACCGGCACGACAACAGCTGTTGCGACACCATCAAGCAGCTCCACAGCCTGCTCGACTTCGAGCGGATAGACGTTGTAACCGCCAGACTTGAACATTTCCTTGAGTCGTCCAACGATTTCCAGATTGCCGTCGGAGCGGCGGCGCGCCAGGTCTCCGGTTAGTAACCAGCCATCTTCGGTCAACGCCTCAGCCGTCGCCTCCGAGCGGCGCCAGTATCCGTTCATGATGAAATCACCCCGAACGCGGATTTCACCAGTCTCATCAATATTGGCCTCGCTGCCGTCGTCTCGGGCAACCCTGACTTCGTACTCCGGCGCGGGTTTACCGATTGTATTCACGAGCCGATCTACGTCGTCACAGGGAGGTGTGAACGTAACCTGAGCCACAGTCTCTGTCTGCCCATAGGCGTTCGAAACCCGTGGCAGGATATCGATCAGTCGCTCGACCATTGATTTTGATGCTGCGGCACCGCCAAATGCGATGACCTGCAGCGTTGACAGATCTGCATCCTTCCAGTCCGGATGATCGAAGCACATCTGGAACGTCGTCGGAATACCGGCCCAACTGGTAATCCCCTCGTTCCCAAGTTGTCCGATCACGGCTGCTACGTCGAACTCTTCCATGAAAACCAGACGGCCACCGTTCACATAAACCAGGCAACTGATGTCGCCCACACACGCAAGGTGGTTTATCGGAAAATAGTTCTGCATGATCAGGGGGTCCGCGCCCCAGTATCGATACTGAACGCGCGCCGCCTTGACCAAGCCACGGTGCGGCAGCATCGCACCCTTGGGCTTGCCGGTGGTGCCTGATGTGTAGACAAGTAGTGCCGAATCGTTTGCATGCGCCGCCTGCGAGGCTACGGCAAGGTCATTCGTGCTGATTTCACGCCCTTTTTGAATCCAGTTGTCGAAATCATCACCTTTGCTGATGATCTCGCGTATCTCGGGCATGTCCTCCCGGAACCGACCCAGCTCGGCCGCATAATCGCGATTGTCGTCATCGACGACGAAACAGAAGATCAAACACGGGTCGGCATCAGCAACGACATACCGAAGTTCTTCTTGCCGATATTTTGGATTCAGCCCCATCCAGATAGCGCCAATCGACGCTGTGGCAAGAAAATTCACCATGAATTCCGGACTGGGCTTTGCGAGAAAGGCGACCCGATCGCCACGCTCAATCCCGCTGGCAAGCAACGCCCTCGCCGTTGCACTCACCTGGTCGGCAAGCTCTGAGTACGTCAGCGCCGCCTTGCCAAGGGTCATGGCGACTGAGTCGGGCGTGACCTCCCCGTGATAGGCCACATAATCGCTGATCAGGCGCAGCTCCGGCACCTTGCACGATAATGAGGTGTGCGCCATATTATTCATGATAAATTAACTATAGTTAAGTATCGAAGGATACTGCTGTTCTTGGTTTGTGTCCACGAGGATGATTCCTTACTCAATGTTTTATAAGGTCATTGTTATAGAATTTGCCATTTTTCCTTTGTCTCTGTTATCATAGCTTAACGGTCATTAATTAAACAGTCGGAATTCGCAATTTCTGATATCCATCAGAGGGGGACAACAGATGTTCAGAGCAGTATTTCGTTATTCAGTAAGTGTATTGGTGTTACTTGCTATCAGCACAGTCTCAGCCCAGGAAGCGCTGATCGAGGAAATCATCGTAACAGCGCAGAAGCGTGAGCAGAGCCTTCAGGATGTCCCGCTCGCGGTTGCGGTACTGACAGGTGATTACCTGGAAAAAAATGGCGCCACATCGATCGAGCAACTGCGCGATATGGCCGCAGGTATCGAAATCGTCAACTTCGAACCAGGATCGAACACCATTGCGGCACGCGGTATTGCCAATCTTGGTGGCGGCGAGTTCGCCACCGCACCCGTTGGAATTTATCTCGATGAAGCGCCGATTTCAGCGTTCGGCTCGTCTGTCCCCGATGTTGCCCTTTTTGATATCGAGAGAATCGAAATCTTGCGCGGACCGCAAGGGACACTGTACGGCGAAGGTTCGATGGCCGGAACAATCCGCGTGGTCTCAAAGGTGCCCGACGCCGATGGTTTCTCGTCTTCCTTCTCGGCTAACCTCGCATCGGTGGACAATAGTGACGACACCGGGTGGAATATCCGAGGAATGCTAAACGTACCAGTGGGCGAGAACGCGGCACTTCGTATTGCGGCAATTGTCCAGGATAACGCCGGGTGGGTGGATGTTCCCGGGTTGGGTCTCGAGGATACGAATGGGCACCAGCAGACAGACGTTCGAGCGGCGTTACGTGTAGAACCTAGCGATAAGCTTGCGATTGACGCGAGTATCCTCTTTCAGGATCTGGAGCTCGATGGCTTCTCACAACAGACGGTGCCCGGAACATGGGCGCCGGAAGTTCAGATCCCGGGCATAGACAGTTCGGCTCGATTGAGTCCCTCGTCGAGCGATCATTTGCTGACAAACGTAACCGTGAACTATGATTTTGGCCGGGCCACCCTTGTGTCATCCTCATCACTGTTCAACCGCGACGCAACGTCTAATGAGGACCTGACACCGCAGACAAAACTCTTCTTCAGCCCGGGCACGACAGGAACGATCGACAACCCGGGTGCTCGAGACATCGAGATTTTCTCCCAAGAGGTCCGTCTCGTATCTAACGGCGATGAAAAGTTCGACTGGACTGTCGGCGTTTACTACAAAGATTCGGACAGACGGACGACCGGCGGATTCGTGTTCGACTTCCAGAGCTTCATTCCGGAGCTTGGACCGCTCGGGTTTCCCTTTGGTGCCGCTTTCGTCGATGAGGCTCTCGGCGAGCAGGGCGCGCTCAGCGAAGAATTCGCGGTATTTGCAGAAGCGGATTTCGAGCTAAGCGAAAAGCTACGGGCGACACTCGGCCTGCGCAGTTACTCAGTCGACTGGAAGGGAGAGTTCGAGGAGTCTACGGGTTCAATAGTCTTCGGGACCACGCCGGGTGCGCAACCGACTATCGAAGGCGATGACAGCAAGGTCACTCCGAACCTGATCCTGACCTACGAACACAGCGACTCTGCCATGTTCTTCCTGAGAGTGGCTGAAGGATTCCGGGCCGGTGGCCTTAATTTTTCGGCCGCCATCGCTTCAGCTGTTCCGGCCACCTACGATGCAGAATCGTTGCGATCGTTTGAGTTCGGCACGAAACTGACCTTCACTCATGTCCAGCTCAACGCATATGTCTACCAAAACGACTGGGACGACCTGCAGCTGTTCGACGTCACTAGCGATGGGCTCTTTGGCTTTCGTGTTAACGCAGGCAAGGCCAAAGCCACCGGCGCCGAGCTGGAGCTACTCGTCAAGCCTAATGACTCGTTCACGATCGGAACAGCCATCGCATACACCGATTCGCAGATCGACGAAGACGTATTTGACGCCCTGGGTGGCGTCATTGCCAGTAACGGCGACGAGATACCGCTGATTCCTGAGTTGTCTGGCAATCTTTGGGCCGACTATCGGTTCCCGGTTGGTCAAAACTACGAAGGTTCGGTCAACGCGGGCTACGCGTTTCGATCCAGCAACTTCTCAACCCCGGACAACTCGGCAGAAACTGAGAACGACTCGTACGGCCAGCTCAATCTGCGCGTCGGCGTCGAGAACGAGCGGTACGGCGTTTATCTGTTCGGCCACAACCTGACGAACGAGGAGGATACGACGCAGATTCAGAATATCGTGGGTGGATCGCCGCTGCTTTCGTACCGCTATGTACGGCCTCGCACAATTGGAGTGGAATTCAGGATTAACTCCAACTGACCGCTCGGTGTAGCATGATCTGAAAAACGAGAGCCATCACGGGACGCCATTTTGGCGTCCCGTTTTATATCAGGTACGAACAGCAGGACTAATCCGATGAGAAAGACGATGAATAACATCTCCAAACTGGCGATCGTAGTGCTACTCAGTTTTTCGATTCCGTCGCTGGGTGCAGAAAAAATTCCGTTCCAGCCCGACGACATCTTCAGGTTGAAGAGTGCATCGAACCCACAGATCTCGCCTGACGGCAAGCAGATTGTTTACGGGATCCGTGGAGTAGACTTCGCCAATGACGTGCCGTCTATGGAGACCTGGGTCATGAAATCGGATGGCAGCGAAAAACGACTGCTATTCGCTAAGGGCGGCGGAGCCGTGTGGTCACCGGACAGCAGCCGCATCACTTATGTCGCACCCGATGATAGCGGCACAGCACAGATCCATATTCTGGACATGGCAAGGTCCGCCGCGCCGATTGCCATTTCCAGCCTGCAGCAGTCGCCGTCGGCGCTGACCTGGTCACCGGACGGCAAGTCCATCGCCTTCCTGAGTTTCGTACCGACAGACTCGCCATGGAGCGTAGAAATACCCGTCGGCGAAAGTAAACCGCCGGCCGCGAACTGGTCCGAAGAGCCGTTGGTGTTCAACAAGCTCACTATCAAAGGCAACGGTGTCGGATATCTTCCCTACGGCAATGATCATGTCTTCATTATTTCCGTCGAAGACGGCGAAGCCCGGCAGGTAACCAAAGGCGACTGGACCGTTGGCGTACTTGCCTACGGCGGCGGGTGGAATGCCCTCTCCTGGCATCCGGACGGGAAACGCCTCTTCTTCCCCGCCAACATGGCCGAGAACGCTGACATGATCTACGGCGGTTATATCCACGAGGTTGACGTCGAGACGGGCAAGATCAAACGCATCTCTCAGGAAGAAGGCAACTGGCAGGCGCCGAAAGTATCGCCTGACGGCAGGTACCTTGCTTATATCGGCTTCGACAGTGCGCCACGTCCCATTTACCAGATGCAGGAACTTTGGGTCAGTAAGGTCGATGGTAGTGACCGGCAACGTGTATCGGGTGATCTTGATGAGACCGTGTACGCCTACCACTGGGCCGCTGACAGCGAGACATTGTATTTCAACGTTGCCAAGCACGGCGAGCGTCAACTCTATCGAACCACTGTCGATGGTGAGCCGGGTCGGCTAACCGATGGCGCGCACATGCTAAAACCCAATTCGATGTCCAACGACGGACTCATCGCGGGCATGCGCCTCAGCGGCAGAGAGCCGGCCGAGGTATTTGTCACTCGTGCAGATTCGGCGGATGACTACCAAATTCTAACTAAGCTCAACGAATGGCTGTATCAAGAACGCAAGCGCGGCGAATTCAAACTCATCGACTTTGAATCTCGGGACGGGACCGCGATACAGCAATGGCTTCAGCTGCCACCGGACTTCGACAAGAAGAAGAAGTACCCGTTGATCGTCTGGATCCACGGCGGCCCCTACAGCGCCTACGGACAGTACTACCAGGAGACGGTCGACTATCTGGCCGCCAAAGACTACGTCGTTGCGCTGATCAACTACCGCAGCACGGTCGGTTACGGCACCGACTTCGCCAATGGCGTCGAGGGCGGCTTTCCAGGTCAGGAAGATTTCGATGACATCATGGGTGGCGTCGACGCAGCCTTGGCCGAAGGTTACATTGATGAAGGTCGGCTGTTTGTCGCTGGCTGCAGTGCTGGCGGCATTGAGACGGCCTGGGTCGTCGGCCACACCGATCGATTCAACGCTGCCGTCACAATGTGTCCAAGCGTGAACAATATCAGCTCGGCGGGCACCAGTGATTACCCGATCTGGTCGCACCGGCACAAGGAGGTCCCATTTTGGGAGGACCCTGGCAGCTGGCTCGAACACTCGCCCATCATGTACGTCGGCAATGTAAAAACTCCAACCGCGGTCTTCGTCGGCGAGCACGATTCGATGACACCGGTTGGCCAGTCCGAAGAGTTCTACACCGCGCTGAAGATCGCCGGCGTGCCAACGAAGCTGGTCATATTCAGGGATGAGGCGCACTGGTTCTATCGTCCTGTGAACAAGATTCGCATGATCGAGTACATGCTCGACTGGTTCCGTGGCTACGATCCGGCGTTCCAATAGCTAAGGGAGGTTACTTTGAGATTCACTGCGTGCATTGTCAGTCTGACGCTTCTCTGCGGCTGTCAGCCAACAGCGGAGAGCGTCGATGAAACCACGCGTTACAACCCACCTACTCACCTGCTGAATGCTTCTGTCGACAAGCCCTACGTCGAAATTCAGGCTGTCGGTGATTTTCCGCGTCGCCCCGATCCTGTTCATAAAAAAATCCGGCTGGAAAAGACAGTTCTCGTACCGATGCGCGATGGCGTCCGACTAGCAACTGACATCTATTCCCCCGTTGGAGTCGACGGTCCGTTACCCGTAGTCCTGATCCGGCTGCCTTATAACAAGAACCGCTATCTAGGATTGCGCAATCCAGGTTCCGATGCACACTACTTCGCCGGGCACGGCTACCATGTTGTGGTACAGGACATGCGTGGCCGATTCGAGTCAGAGGGCGACTACGTCATTCTCAAGAACGATCGCGAAGACGGCTATGACGCAGTCGACTGGATTTCAAAACAGCCGTGGTCCACAGGCAAAGTCGGTACCTACGGCTGTTCGTACCTCGGGGAAAACCAGATCCTGCTATCGGCCACGCGACACCCCAACCATACGGCGGCCATTCCACTGGCAGCCGGAGGTGGTTATCGCGGTACCAGTCGGCCGTTCATGACCATGGACGGTGGCATTCCCGAACACGCGACGGGATTGGGTTGGTTTTGGCGGGCCGGTCCGAAGCACCACATGACCCGGCCGGCGTCGATGACCGATGAGGAGTATCGGGTCGCCGCACAATTGTTCGAGCCCTGGCCGCACGTCACACCGCTCGACTTTTCAAAAGCATTCTGGCATCTGCCGATCGTTGACATCGTCAAAGACTTTGGTGGCCCCGCATCCCACTACGAGGACTACGTTACTCACAGCCCGGCGGACTCGTACTGGGACGAAATGAACTATGTCGACGACAACGATCAATTCGACGTCCCCGCCCTGCATGTCAATTCGTGGTATGACGGCGGTATCAACGAGACGATGATTCTCTTCAACCTGTTCAGCGATAACGCAACAAGCGAGCGTGGCCGAGATAATCAATTCGCAATCATTTCGCCGACCGCACATTGTGCTTCCGAGAGGCAGGAAAACTGGCAGGACGCGATAATCGGAGCACTTCACGTTGGTGACATCAGCAAGGACTATTACCGTACCTACCTCGACTGGTTTGATTTTTGGCTCAAAGGAATCGACAACGGCGTTACCGATATTCCGAAAATCCAGTATTACGCGATGGGAGCGAACGAATGGCGGACAGCCAGGTCGTGGCCGCTGGAGAGCACAGAGTTTCGCAGTTACTACCTTAGAAGCAATGGCAAAGCCAATACGCGCCATGGCGACGGCGCGCTGACAACCGAGGTGCCTGCCGGCGTGGAACCCGCCGACAACTATCGATATGACCCTGCTGATCCGGTCGCAACCCTTGGTGGTGCGATCTGCTGTATTTCCGAAGATGCCGCACCGGCAGGGGCTTACGACCAAGCCGCCGTGGAGCAACGCCCGGACGTTCTCGTATACACGACGGAGCCATTGATCGAAGACCTTGACGTCGTCGGACCGATAACCGTGACGCTATATGTGTCATCTTCAGCAAAAGACACAGACTTCACCGTCAAACTCGTTGACGTCTACCCGGATAACACGGCCTACAACATCCAGGACAGCGTTCTGCGTGCGCGCTACCGCGAGGGATTCGACAAGAAAGTTCTCATGGAGCCCGGTCGCGTATACGAGATAGACCTTCGGCTTCACGCAACGGGTAATGTCTTCCGTAAGGGTCACCGCATAAGGCTGCAGGTGTCGAGCAGTAACTTCCCGCGGTTCACTCGCAATCTAAACACGGGCGGTAACAATTTTGATGAAACCGAGTGGGTTGTAGCAGACAATACTATCCATCATTCAAACGGCTATCCGTCACACATCGTACTGCCCATCGTTAACGGATCGAACCAATGAATCCTGTTGTCGTCTTCTTCCTGATTGCATTTGGCGTACCGTGGCTAGGATGGACATTTTTGCAGGTTTTCGGTGAGAACCTCACATCGATGCAGCGGATGTTGCTCTTTTATACCGGCGACTTCTGCTCGATTGGCGGTTTCGTCGCCGCTTACGTCGAAGGTGGGAAATCCGGCGCCAAAGCGCTCTGGCAACGTTGCATTCGAATTCGTGTATCACCTCTGTGGTGGCTCCTCGTATTTCTGATTCCGTTCTCGGCCGCACTATTTGGTGCCCATATCTGGGCATTCGCCGGAAACGAGATTGGGCCTGCCAGTCCAAACGGGCTTTGGATTCTCTTCACCTTGCCGTTGTTACGAAATTTGACGACCGGCCCGATGGGCGAAGAGGCCGGTTGGCGTGGCTACCTGCTGCCGAAGTTACTCGAGAAATACTCGGCACTGAGCGCCAGCATCATCGTGGGCTTCTTGTGGGGTATCTGGCACCTACCGATTTATCTCAGTGAAATATTCAGCTCGTTCGCGGCCGCAAGCAGTTTCGTGCTCAGCACGGTGTTCATTTCGATTGTGATGACAGCGATTTTCAATCACACAAAACGAAGCGTGTTCGTGGCAATTATTTTCCACTGGTTCGTCAACAAACTGACGCTCGCCGTACTGAATATGTATGAAGGCGTCACCCTGGAGGATGTGTTCCCCTTCGTGAATGTCGGCTACGGGATTATCTGCATCATTCTTATAGCACTGATGGGTAAAGACCTTACCTGGCGCGGGAAAAAGGGTGCGATCGAACAATAACGAGCACTGGTTCTACACCTACCTCTTACCCGGCTTTGTCTTTCAGTCCCTGATCATCGCCGGTGGATACGCGACAGGTCGTGAGCTCGTCGAGTTCTTCCTGAAACTCGGTCCTCTCACAGGGCTCGTCGCCATGCTCGTGACAACGCTCATCTGGAGCGCGGTCGCGGCCGTTAGCTTCGAGCTGGCACGCATAACGTTAAGTTACGACTATCGTGCATTCTTCAAAGTGCTCCTGGGCAGGGCGTGGTTTCTGTACGAGATCGCGTACTTCGCTTTGATATTGCTGGCACTGTCCGTAATCGCTGCCGCTGGCGAAAGTATGATGGAAAGTTCTTTCGGCGTACCGCGGGCGATGAGTACGACAATTATCATGGGCGCGACCGGCCTCTTGACGTTCTATGGGACACACCTGATCGAGAAGTTTCTTTCATACTGGTCGTTCCTGCTCTACGGCGTCTATATCGTTTTCATGGCCTGGGGTGTTTCTCTTTTTGGAGGAGAGATAGCCGCGCAGTTCAGCCAATCGTCTTTGGAACCCGGTTGGTTCAAAGGTGGTGTTGCCTATGCTGGCTACAACCTCTCGGTCATCCCGGCGATACTGTTCTGCATTGTGCATATCAACAAACGAAAACAGGCGCTGGCTTCAGGCGCGATCGCCGGTGTCATCGGTATTGTTCCAGGGCTTCTGTTTTACATCGTCATGGTGGGCATGTACCCGGCGATCATTGACGCGTCGGTGCCGGCAAGCGAGATACTCACGGCCTACGGCTCACGAGGATTTGAGATTCTTTTCCAGATCGTGATTTTCGGAACGTTTATCGAAACGGGCTCCGGACTACTACACTCTCTAAACGAACGCGTGTTTCACACAGCAAAGGAACGTGGCCGGGAGCTGCCGGAATACGTCAGGCCAATACTTGCTGTTTCCGTGCTTGTTTTCGCCGTTTTTGCCAGCAGTGAACTCGGAATCGTTGCGCTGATCGCCAAGGGCTACGGAATCTTGACCTGGGTGTTCGTTATCGTTTTTGTCATACCGGTTTTGACAGTCGGTCTGGCAAGAATCATCAGCGCCTACCGCTCGGAACGAGTAACGACTCAGGAGTAGTCGCCGAGGATCAAGTAGTCACGATCTTCTTTACTCAACGGATGCCTGTACTGGCTCCAATAGAATGCCGCGACTCCAGCGACGACCCAGACGGCCACGATGAAGAACTCAAGATTGCCAAGCTGACCCGGACTTTGCGGCAAGATCATCAGTAGCAGCAACAGAACGGAGATGACCGCGCCTGCGTAAAGAGCGCTGGTCGGCGCTCGATATGGCCGTTTCAGGTCCTTCGCTGTCTTACGCAGTCGGATTGATGCAGCACACGTCACTGCCAATGCAACGGTGAACACGAACGAGCTGGTATTTACGATTGGGCTCAGTGCAAACTTGCCGACAAATGGCCCCACGAGCGATATCACGCCTACGAAAAGCAGTGCGTTTTGCGGTGTGTGGTGCACGGGATGAACGCCCGCAAACCAGCGCGGCAGCATGCCACCTCGCCCCAGCGAGAACAGCAATCGGGATGACGCCACGTACATGCCGTTTAGCGTGGATACGAGGCCGAGCAACGCTGCAAAAATGACGAGCTTCGCGGCCCAGACAAATCCAAACGCCGCCTCAAATACCGCCGAGGTCGCCATCGGCAGTTGAGATGATTCCGTCCAGGGCATGCTGATCGACACAGCCAAAATGATCACAACGTAGAAGATTGATCCACATACGATACTGATCAGAATCGCCAGGCCCAGCTGCCGGGGCGGCATCTTCGTACCGGACTCTTCTGCTGCCTGTGGAATTGCGTCAAATCCGGCCATAAAGAATGGCACGACGACCAAGACCGAGATAATTGCCGAAGCAACGGCCGCCGTTGATACATCTCCGGGCTGCTGGTTCGCGAACAACGGCTGAAGGTTTGCCAGATCGCCGCGTAATAGAGCAACTCCGCAGAAGACCACCGTACAGACAAGAAGTGCGGCAACAACAATCGTCTGGAACCTTGCCGATTCTTTGGCCCCGTGCCAATTGACCCAGATGAGAAAACTGCCCACGATGAGTCCGGGCAGAATCGTCGACAGAGAGACTCTCTCCTGATCAGCACCGATGCCGACGTAATAGAGTGGTTCGGAGACGATCTGCGGAACCAGTGTCTCAAGCAACGACCCGATAGCAATGGTCTCAAAAGGTGTTACGGCCACATATTCCAGCGAAAGCAACCAGGCTGTCAGGAACGAAACCAGCGGACTGAAAGCCTTGTAGGAGAACGACAATTCGCCGCCGGCCAGCGGCAATGCCGCCGTCATTTCTGCGTAGCACATGCCGATAGGCAGCAACAGTAACCCGCCTATCAGGAAAGCCAACATCGCGCCAAGTGGACCGCCGTCCTGGAGCCATTGACCCGAGTACACGACCCAGCCTACGCCGACGATTACACCGAGGCCCAGTGCGATGTAATTGCGAAACGGGATACTCCGCTCAAGTGTTTCACGTCGTCGTCGCTGTGGTTGCTCGATCACTCGACAATCCGGATTGCCGGAGATTCCAGTCCATTCATCAAAACCGTCAGCCCGCCGATCTGCTCCCCATCACCGACAAATCGAATCCGAATATTCTCGTCAATTGCCAATGCAAACTCCTTTTCGGTTCGCGGCAGCAGGGGAATTTGTACAACATCCTCTTTTGTCGGGTACAACTGCAACTGCAGTGATCCATCCACAAGTACCACGCGCTTGAATTGCCCGGCAAGCCAGAATGGGCTCATTTCGTAGAGTCCGGCATAAGACTCGAGCAGGTGCTGTGGAACATCCGCCTCACCCTGATCTGGCTCGTCAATGCGAAGAATTGTGCGGGACAGGGCCGCTGCCAAGGCATCCGGCGATACGGGTGCGCCGTTGGCGTTCACCAGGACAACGATGGTCAGGTCGTGATCGGGAAAATAGGCGTGTTCACTGACGTAACCAGATAGCCCGCCATTGTGCCCAACGCGTCGATGCCCGTGAAAGTCTGCGATGATCAACGCGCCGAGGCTGTAGTAATGATCTGTGCCGTCATCGAATCGATCGGTAGTAGTGACAAGCTTTCGGAGTTCGTTCGATATACTGGGCGACATGAAGACACCGCGCCGGTATTTCGCGACGTCCGCCGCAGTAGCCTCCAACATCCCGGCCGAGAAAGGCGCCAGGTGCGAGGTTGGCGGCGCGACCTTGAATCCATCTGGCGTCGCCGCGTAGCCACGGGCCTGATTTGGAACGATATCGTGATAGTCACCGGAATAGGTGTCATCGAGTCCGAGCGGCGCCAGGACGTTTGACGCCAGATACTCAAAATAATCCATTCCGGAGACGGCTTCTATGATTAGTCCGAGCAGGTAATAACCTGAATTGCTGTAGTTGTATCTCGCGCCTGGATCGAACTCGAGCGCTTTGTCCTGAAAAAGATCGACGATGTCTTCGCGCTCCGGCTCCGACCATTCGAGCAACGGCCTGGTCTCCGACAGATTCGTGAAATTCAGGATCCCGGATGTATGTGTAAGTAACTGCCTGATCGTTGCATCGGCTGCCGGTTTCGCAAGATTCGGCAGGTAGTGCGAGACTTCTGTGTCGAGATCGAGCTCTTCTTGCTCTACAAGTTGAAGGATTGCTAGTGCCGTGTACGACTTGCTGATCGACCCGATCTTGAAGACTGTCTCACGAGTCGCAGGGACGCGGTTGCCAACGTCTGCAAAGCCGATGTGGCGGTCGTAGACGATTTCGCCACCCTGATCGATAACAATCGAGTACGCGGGAGTAGCATCGGTCCAGGGCACTGTCGCTGACACAAGCTCTTCAAGTTCCTGTATCAGTTCGTCGTCGAACTCTATGGATGCGGCGCTCCCGACTGACCAGGCGCCTGCCAAGAGACAGGCCAGAACGACGAGGCGACTCACTGAATTCTCAGCTTGAGTGTCTTCCGGGCATCGCTGACACTCGAGACATTGCTGCCGAGGCGCTCGATGATCTCCACTGCGCGTTCCACGAGCTGAACGTTGGTCGCGGGAATACCCTTGTCAAGATAGAGATTGTCCTCCAGACCAACCCGGACATTGCCACCCATAAGGACCGATTGTGCCACCATGGGGAACTGACGGGCCCCAATGCCGAACGCTCCCCAAACACAATTCTCAGGCAACATGTCGCACATCGCGACAATGCCACGAGTTGTCGCCGGAACGCCGTATTTGACACCCATGCAAAGCTGGATCAACGGCGGGTCGTCAAACAGGCCATCCGCTATGTAGTCACGCGTCCGCCACATATCCCCCAGATCGAAAGCCTCGATTTCCGGTTTTACGCCAAGCTCTTTGACTTTGCTCGCCAGTATTCGCACATGCTCCGGTAAATTGCAGTATGGCGTATCGTTGTAGTTCATTATTGGAACGTCGAGCGAGCACACATCCGGCATCGCGGCTTCGATGTGCTCAAGACGCCTTTCGGGATGCCAGAAATCGGTGTTTTTCGGGTCGAGCTCACTCGGGTTGTTCGGGTCGAAGGTGATGCGGATGCCAATCGCGGAAGTCAGGTTGATGATGATATCGGTTCCCTGATCACGAATTCGTTCGACAACCTCGACGAAGTGCTCTTTCTTCCACGATTCCAGTCTGGTGTCTGGATCGCGAACGTGGATATGCGCCATCGTAGCCCCGGCTGCGGCTACGTCCGCCACATTTCTGGCAATTTCCTCGGCTGTCACCGGAATATTCGGATTTCGGCCGGTTGTGTCTGCGCCGCCTGTCACGGCACATGTAACCAAGATGTCTTTTTTCATGCTTATCACCATACTTAACGTTAATTAAGTATAATTGACTGATGACCATATGTCGATATCTCGGCGTACTGGAGGCGTTCCCGCGAGCGGGGCTATTGCCGGAGGAATTTCAGGTCGCGAACTCTACCTGTACTGAGGCCGAATCCACTTACCTTCCCGTTCTCGTCACGCATGAATCGCGCGGATCCAACGTCGTCCGACCTGAATACGTCCGCCATCGCCGGTCGAAACTGTTGGTCCGGGTTTTTGAGCCAACTGATTGAAAGCAACCCGGCCTCGTCAATTGCAACGCGATACGGTACGTCCAACTCATCGCTTGCATAGGTGCCGACATATTCGGTCAGCTTCTCTGTCGACGGCGATGTAGCGATAACTCGTGTGTACTTTCGAGGGTCGGCGCTGCCAACAACCAGCTCAACATCCGTGCCTTCACCTTCATTGGTGGCAAAAACTACCTGTACCGGGAACGGGTCGACGCGAAAATAGTCAGCGGTAAGAGGCGTCAGAGGAAACTCCCCTCCGGAAGCTCGAATTCTTAGCTGGCCGTTACTATTCAGGATATCGATAAACTGGTCTCCCTCGGAGTGCCAGTACAGTCCCGCCCGCGCTGCCAGCAACCGCTCCTCTAGCTCTATCGGAGCTGAGGTCTCGTCGGGGCCGCCTGGCTCAGTCTTAGCGACCGGCAGCAGTTGATCTTCAAGATAGATGCCGGCGACCTCACGTGCCAGTACGCCAGGATTGGCGGGCACGTTACACACGCACGCCACAGCGAATCGCTGCTCAGGAAAACGCATGAAGTGTGCCCGGTAACCGGCGTCGCCGCCGGAGTGCTCGATGACTTTCAGTCCCCGAAAGTCGCCATGCTGGAGGCCAAATGCGTAGTCGATCTCTTTGCCATCCGTCAGACGGCCACGCTGATACATGAGTTCAACGAAGTCTCGGCCGCCGACCTGGCCCGAATCGAAGTTGGCTTCCCAATGTGCGAGATCCTCGACAGTCGTTAGCAGGCTGGTTGCTCCGACCGTATCGAAATTCGTGACGCTTAACTCAAAGCCGTCTTCGGTCGGCACGTAGCCGTAAGCCTGGTTCTTGACAACTTCCCGGAAATCATCGCGAAAGAACGTACTGTCCATCTTGAGTGGCTCGAAGATCCGTTCCGTCGTGAATTCTCGCAAGCTCTTTCCTGACACTCTTTTCACGATCAGCGACAGCAGCGTATAGCCGGTGTTTGAGTAAAGATATTGCTCGCCCGGTGTGAAGTTCAGATTACGCTGCTTCATCACCACACTCATCACGTCTTCGTCAGTGATCAGGTCTTGCGAGTAGCGCCATCCATTCAGTTCAAGCAATTCCCATTGGTCGCGCAAGCCGCTGGTATGATGGACCAGGTTTCGAATAGTGATCGGGTGTCCAAAATTCGGAAGCTCAGGCACATACTCGTGAACGTCATCATCAAGTGATAGCTTGTCATCCAGAACCAATAAGGCAATCGCTGCCGCCGTGAACTGTTTTGAGACTGAGGCGACATGAAACACTGTATCGGCAGAGTTCGGAATATCGTAGTCCAGACTGGCCATGCCATAACCATTGGAGTAAATGACGCCGCCGTCCCGAATTACGGCCACAGAGCAGCCGGGCGTTACCGGCTTGTCCCAGTCGGCAAAGATCTCGTCAACCCTTGTCGTCTGATCGGCCTGCATCTCGGGACCAGAATCACAGGCCGAAACAAGGGCCATCAAGGGAAATACCAATCTGAGCCGGTAAGAGTAATTCATTTACACGAATCCATTAAAAGGGCGACGGACCACGCTGTTGTGCACCCAGTCGATGAGACCTGTCATGTCGAACACCGGTAGGCCGAAATGTTGCTGAATCTCAGCGGCGAAAGGTGGAAGGTCGCTGCACTGCAGCATGATCGCACCGACGGACGGATTGACCCCCGCCTCGATTTTTCCGATTATCTGCGTGAGTAACTCGTCCCCATCGCATTCCTCGCCGCCATGAGTGAGGCTAAGGAACGCCGGACAGTCCATGAGGTCGACCTGTACGATACGATCGAGATCTCCAATCCCGCATTCGCTCTGGATCAGCGGTGAAAATGCCGTCTTCGTCGCGAATACGATCGCCAGGGATCGATCGGCGCCAATGCTGTTCAACAGCAACGGAACCTGGGTGAGTATCGACATGAAGACAGGGACACTCACAGCGTTCGCGACAGCACTTTGATAATGTCCTAGAGAACCACAGGCGCCGACGATCGCTTTGACTCCATTCTGAACCAGGCACTCTGCGGCATCGACGATTTCGGGAATTATTGCGGGGTCGCCTTTAGCAATCTGTTCGAATCGAACATCACGGAGTACGTGGTATGTAACTGGAAAGCCGAATGTCTCCGCATTCTGTACGTTCCCCGGTATCAGCGCGGCTACTCCCGGAATGCAAAGAATACCGATTGGATATCCGGCAACGGCCTGTCCGTCCGGGAGATTTCGCCAAGCCTTAGGACGTGACTGATGCCAGGACAAGGTCCGCATACTCATCTGCTAATTCTTCGATATTGAGGTCACCGCCGGGCTTATACCAGTTCACGACGTAGTCGATCGTTCCCATGATAAAGAACGCAGTTGGCGTGACATTCCGGAACTTGAATACACCCTCGTTCGCGCCATCCTCGAGAATAGTACGAAGAGTATCGATCATCTTGCGTTCCCAATCCCGCACCCATTTGTACTGAGATCTGGTTAGCGCTCTTGCGACCGATGAATTGAATAACATCGTGTTGACCATCGGCATAGTGTCGATCAGGTCGAGCTGAGTGCGAATATAGGCCTCTACATAGGCGCGCAGACGATCGACATGGTCCGCACCGGCTTCAGCGATAGCTTTCTGGACCGGAGCGTTCGTGTGCTCGGCACAGCGCTGCAAGTAAGCGTAGAGGATTTCGTTCTTGGATTTGAAGTGGTAGTAGAGCGCCGGGGTCTTAATGCCAACCGCTTTGGCAATCTCCGCCAGGCTCGTCCCGTCATATCCGTTCCTGGAGAATGAATGCGCTGCCGCCTCGAGAATCTCCTCGTAAGTATCCCGGTTGGCCCGTTTACGCTCCCAGCCATGGGCTCTCATTTTGTTTGCGGTTCTGGCGGCCATTTCTTGTCCTTGAGTGAGGTGGCTGAGAGTACGCAGTACATCGCGCCAATTAATTAATATATATTAATTACGCTTCGCCTGCAGCTGATCGGCCTGCAGCTAATCGGCGATAGTGCTCGTCAACGAGGTACGCCTTGTCAGCACCAGGACCTTTCACGAACCGGCCCGGCCGTGCGTCTGTAGGTTCGCCATGCTCGAGTACGAGTTCCCCGTTGACCAAAACGTGTTCCATACCTGTTGCGTATTGATGTGGGTCATCGTAGTCGGCGTGATCCTGAAACGTAGCGGGATCGAAGATTGCTATGTCCGCGTAGTAGTCCGTCTCGAGCCGGCCACGTCCTTCGAGCGACAGATTATCGGCAGGCAATGCGGACAGTTTCCGCACCGCTTCTTCCAGTGACAGCATCTCCTCTTCGCGAACGTACTTGGCTATCAGCCTGGCGAAGGAACCATAAGCTCGCGGGTGCACGCTTGTTTCGAGAAATGAGCCTTCGGCTGCGATGGCCTCAGAGTCCGTGCAGAAACTGACCCAGGGCACTGCAGTCATCTTACGCACGACGTCTTCCGACTGTGCAAAGTACACGGCCATGGCACGGGCACCTTCCTCGACGACAAGGTCCATAGCTGTGTCGGCGGGATGAGTACCTCGCTCTGAAGCGACTTCGGCAAGCGTCCTTCCAATGTACTTGCGCAAGTTCTCGTTGCGAAATTCGACCAGCAGGACACCTTCGGGCGTTGTCGTCAGATACATGTTCTCCCATTCGGTGCTCGGCGTAAGCATCTCTTCCCGAATTCGCTCGCGCGTCGCCGGATCTTTGAGCCGTTCGATCCAGGCCTCATCCCCACCCTCGGCGGTCCAGGGTGGCATCAACGCATCCAGCCCGGTTGAGCCGGCTGGATACATATACATGTCCGCGGTGATCGACAATCCCTCCGCCCGAGCCGCCTCGACCGTGCCGATCAATTCCTCGAATCGGTCCTGTACGGCCGGGCTCGCCAGTTTGATGTGGTAGATTTCCGCGGGCACGTTCGCTTCGCGCGCAATTGTAATCAGTTCATCAAGCGCTTCGAAAATCTGGTCTCCTTCGTTGCGCATATGCGAAGCGTAGATGCCGCCGTATTCTCCGGCCACTCTGGCAAGCGCGATCAGTTCACTGGTGTCGGCGTAGGCGCCCGGTTTATAAATCAGGGCCGAGGCAACACCCAGCGCGCCGTCTTGCATGGCTTCACGAACCAGCGTTTGCATGCGTTCAAGCTCATCCACAGTGGCCTGCCGGTTCTCATAACCGAGTTCGTGAATTCTGACGGTCTCGTGGCCTATGAATGACGCGACGTTTGGCGAGACGCCGCGGGCTTCGAGATGCTGGAGGTATTCGCCAAGCGTAGTCCAGGCGAGTTCCACACCGTCTTTCGCCAGTTCTCTGGAGAATGTCACCTTCATGCTGTCATTCAGGGGCCCCCAGGACATACCCTCACCAAATACTTCGAGGGTAATGCCCTGCTTGATGTCACTGAGGACACGACCATCCATCAGGATCGTCGTCGGGGACCAGCTCATCATGTTGATAAAGCCGGGTGCGATAGCTAAACCGGTCGCGTCGATCTCACGGTGACCGGCAATACCGCCAACGTCGCCGATTGCGATTATGCGATCGCCGTCGATAGCCAGGTCGCCCGCCACGCCGGGTTGTCCCGAGCCGTCGTAGAGCGTTCCCCCGCGGATCACGATGTCACAGGTATTTGTCATGGTCTCGGATGAACCACAGGTACCGCGACACAGGGCAAGGAAACGCACAATGCCCCGAACGCGTACCCTCTATTAACCTCATTCATGTTGATTGCACCTTGAACTTCTCCGCGATCTGTCTCATTATTATCTAATTAACGATCATTAAGTAAATACTTGAGTGATTATCAGAAGTCAAGCTCGACGGAGAACATGCCGATGAATGCGAACGTTAGGATATTTCTAATCATGGCGATTGCGGCCCTGCCCGCCGCCTGCGCCAAAGCACCTGAAACGGAACGTATCAGCCAGCCATTTACCTACGAGGGCTATAGCCAGGCTGTCTTCGGTGAGGTCGCGCGAAATTCCACCTACGTCACGATGTCCGACGGCGCACGCATCGCCGCCGAGGTCTACCTGCCCGAGGGATTCACTGGTAGCGGCGTCGAACCCGAGAAATTTCCGACAATATTCGTGTTAACGCCATACATGCGACTCAAGGTCAATTCGGAGACTGGCGAGATCGTGCCAAGGAAATCGTCCCGACCCGACGAAACGGTTGAGAATTTCACATCACACGGCTACGCAGTTGTCGTCGCTGATGCCCGTAACTACGGTGCGTCGGAAGGCAGCGCACTCGGTTTTGGGTGGCGCTATCAGAAAGACGCCGGCGAGCTCGTTGACTGGATAGCCCAGCAATCATGGTCGGACCAGAATGTCGGAATGGTTGGTGGTTCACACCCGGGTTGGACGCAGATCGCCGCCGCCAGCAACATGCCTGCTGCACTCAAGGCGATTGCTCCCGCCGTAATTCCGATGGACGGTTTCACGGGACAGTTTTTTCCGGGCGGCATCTGGCTACAGGGATTTCTTGAGGGCACCGGTCGCTCTGAACGCTATGCGCAACAATTCGCCGACCGCAATCGTAATCTGGTCCCTGCGCCGGCTGTCGATGAAGACGGCGATGGCGAATTACTGGATGAAATTCCTCTGGACCTTGATGACAGCGGTACTTTCCTGGACGACTACGATGAGAATGAAGGGCCGTGGCCGCCACAATATTCCGATGGCTTGTCGCGCGAGCACGTGTACTTCCAGGTATTTCGAGGCCGAGTCGATGTAGAGGGCCCGAATTGGCCTGTGGAACCATTTATCGACGCGAAAGCGCCCGGTGGAGAATCCGGCCGCGATATCGAAGTAAACATGGTCCCAAAGGTGGCCGAGTCCGGCGTAGCCATCTACAACATCGCAGGTTGGTTTGATGGTTTCGTACGTGGTTCATTTGAGTGGTACTCGACACTCAAGGATACCAACCCATCGAAGATCGTCGTCTTTCCGGGCTATCACAATCTGGTAAAGGGGTTTATGTACGACGAGTACGGTGTGGAAGTTCCGGACGTGCGTGCCGAATACTTGAGGTACTTCGATCATTACCTCAAAGGCATCGATAACGGTATCGACACCGAATCACCTATCTACCTGTACAACATGTTCGGCGACGGCTGGCGCGCGGAAGAAGAGTGGCCACTGGCGCGGCAGGAACTGACACCTTTGTACCTGGGACCGGGACAGTCATTGTCGGCGGATGCGCCAACACGTACAGACGCGGAAACCCACGCGGTCGACTTCGGCCACGACCGACGATATGGCGAAAACCAATCCGGGCGCTGGATGGGTCTGGGCTCTTTCGCACCCCTGGGCGCCCCGATCGTGAATGCGCAGGAAAAGAAGAGCCTGACCTTTACGAGCGAGGTACTTACCGAGGACACAGAAGTTACCGGCCACCCGATCGTCGAACTCCACGTGTCTTCCACGGAAGCATACGGCGACTTCTTCATCTACCTGTCCGATGTCGATGGGGAAGGCAAGTCGCTCATGGTGACCGAAGGCCAACTGCGAGCCGGTTGGCACAAGGTCTATGACAACGACGAGATGATCGACGGCGCACCTGTAGATGTGAAACCCGAGTTACCGTGGGGCGGCTACGAAAGGGACCAATGGGTGGATGGCGCGCTCGCCGACGGCAAGATCGTTCGCTTGACTATCGACCTCGCACCGACGTCATGGCGTTTTCGGACAGGACATCGCATTCGAGTGGCGATCGCGGGCTCGAACTTCCCAAACTTCTCGCTGCACCCCGAACTCAGTCCATCGAATGACCCCAACGCGCAGGACACAATTGAACCAACAATAGAAGTCCATTGGGGAAAACAAACGCAGTCCAGAATTGTCTTGCCGGTAATTCCGAGGAGCGACTGAGTGCCGCGGCTTGCGATGGCTCAATTGGCCGCATCAACTTCCGTGCAGAGGAACATGACAAAAGCTCTGGCGTCGATCAAACAGGCTGCGGAATCTGGCGCCAATTTAGTCTTGTTTCCCGAGATCTTCCTGAACCCGTTTTTCCCCAAACACAGAGATCTAGATGTTAGTGAGTATTTGATTGATATTGGCAACTCGATAATCCGAAGCATGCAAACTGCATGCAAGGAGCACGAACTCATTGCGGTGCCCAACGTTTACCTGCGAGAAGCCAACCAGCGTTATGACGCTAGCGTTGTGATCGATCAGGACGGATCAATCGCCGGTATTTCCAAGATGATCCATGTGACTCAAGCGCCCGGGTTTTGGGAGCAGGACTACTATGATCCTTCGGATACTGGATACCGCGTGTTTGATACTGACTCCGGCCAAATTGGAATCGTTATTTGTTTTGACCGTCACTTCCCAGAAAGCATTCGAAGTTGTGCGTTGCAAGGTGCCGACATTGTTCTTGTGCCCACTGCAAATATGGTTGGAGAACACGAAGAGCTATTCGAGTGGGAAATGCGCGTAGCGGCATATCAGAACAGTGTGTATATCGCGATGTGTAATCGAGTAGGCGAAGAAGGCGAAGTGGCGTATTCCGGCCAATCAATCCTGGTTGATCCAATAGGGAATCTGGTTCATAAGAGCGGTAACGACGAGGTAGTTGATATCGCGGACTATGACTTGGGGTTTGTTGCAACCGCCAGAAAGCAAAACCAGTACCTTAAGCAACTTGGCACATAGAACAACGGCTGCAAATTCGTGTTCACTCGCACCGTGTAGAATGGAACGGGCCTAACGACCCTCGCACAAACGCCATCAGCGCTCTTACGCGTCGGCGCAGGCGAACTCCTCAATGTAGCGCTCCGCGGATGCCCTGAAATAATCAAACAACGGAACGGCTTTCCGAGCGCGAAGATCAAACGCCACCGTAATATTTTCCATTGTTGCCGCCAGAACCCCGGTATTTCGATTGTACATTTCGTGCTTATGGACAAATGACTTTCTGCCCAGACTAAGGATCTTTCCCTTGACGATGAGCAAGTCGCCGACGCGCAGCTCCTGCATGTACTCCAGTGTGGACTTCACATCGGCAAACCCTTCGTCCCTCTTGAGCATTTCTCCCATGTCGGCGCCGAGTTCTGCAAAAAAATGTGCATGGGAATCATCGAACATCCCAACATAGTGCCGGGTTGTCAGGTGACCCATGTTGTCGCAGAGCCAAGGGTGAACGACGCCATAATATGTTTGAATCAAGTCATGCTCCTCTGGTGACGTTGGTCAGATTCTCGCGATGCAGATTGTAACGGAATTTGGAAAACACTTTGATTACGACTAATAACCACCGATAATCTTGGTTGCCAGGAAGTCCACAAGACCGAAAACGGCCGCCGCACATTTCCAAGACGCAAAGTTCCGTTGTACCCCAAGGGCAGGCTTCGCGCTCTGAAAAAGCGATAGTGCTCGGCCGACTGCGCCTTCCGTCAGGCGGATTAGGATGATTAATCGGTAGGCACAGGGCAAGCAAGTCTGGTTGGGGGCAACCGCAAGAATCACGCTCCGAGTTGCCCCCAAAGTGGCCCCCAAAACTCGCTGCTACCCCTTCTTTCAGCGGTGTAAGACGGAACTCCGGTCTCGTGTAGCAAGGCAACAGCGAGGACGAGATCACGATGCGGATCAATTGCCTGAGGCATTCAAACCCAAGCTGGCCAACGGTTTCAGGCCGATCTACAATTGTCATTGAATTCCAAAACCCGGAACCGAAAACCCCGTTAACCAATTGATTAACAGGGCTTTTTCTCTGTTTGGTGGTGAAGGGTGGATTTGAACCACCGACCTACGGGTTATGAGTCCGTCGCTCTAACCAACTGAGCTACATCACCTGATTTGGGTCGCAGATTGTCCGGATGCGGCCGGTGGGTGTCAAGGTATGTGGCGTAGGTCCTACACGTTGAAGCGGAAATGCATGATATCGCCTTCCTGGACGATGTATTCCTTACCTTCCAGACGCAGCCGCCCGGCTTCCTTTGCGCCCTGCTCGCCGTTTCCGGCGACGAAATCGTCGTAAGCCATAACTTCGGCGCGTATGAAACCTTTCTCGAAGTCCGTGTGAATTTCGCCGGCAGATTGTGGCGCGGTAGCGCCGACTTTGGTCGTCCAGGCACGCACTTCTTTGACACCCGCCGTGAAATAGGTCTGCAGGCCGAGCAGTGAGTAGCCGTGGCGGACCACACGATTCAAGCCCGGCTCCGCAAAGCCGAGGTCGGCCAGGAAATCGGTTTTGTCGTCATCGTCCAATAACGCGATTTCGGCTTCGATGGAGGCACAGATTGCAACGACTTCAGCGCCTTCTTCGCCCGCCAGTTTTCGCACTGCATCGAGATGAGGATTGCCGTCGAATCCATCTTCATCAACGTTCGCTACATACATGACCGGCTTCGCGGTAATCAGATGTACGCTCTTGAGAATATCCTGCTGCAGTTCGGATTTTTCCAACGAGCGAATCGGCAGGCCCTCGTCCAGATGCGCTTTGATACCGCCAAGAGCATCGCGTATTGCGATGGCATCTTTCTGACCGGTCTTGGCGGTACGAGAAGCTTTGTCATACTGCTTCTCCACAGACTCAAGGTCAGCCAGCGCTAACTCGGTGTTGATGGTCTCAATGTCGTCAAGCGGATCGATCGTTCCGGAAACGTGCGTGACATCGTCGTTTTCGAAACAGCGCACAACGTGTGCGATCGCATTGGTCTCACGAATGTTGGCGAGGAACTGGTTGCCAAGGCCCTCGCCTTTCGACGCGCCCGCAACTAATCCGGCGATATCAACGAACTCCATCGTCGTCGGCAGAATCTTTTGCGGCTTTACAATGCCGGCAAGCACATCCAGACGTGGATCGGGGACCGGAACAATACCCACGTTCGGCTCGATGGTGCAGAACGGATAGTTCTCGGCCGCGATCTCGTTCGCGGTCAGTGCATTAAACAGGGTCGATTTGCCAACGTTCGGCAAGCCGACGATGCCACAGGTAATTGCCATT
>JAJFKV010000044.1 GCA_021773055.1 Woeseiaceae bacterium | reverse complement strand
CGCATTGACCAGGAAGGATCAGCAAGGTCCGGTATTGCTGGCTGCTCGTCATCACGCGCCTTGTCCAGTGCTTTCTCAACCAGTTCTCCGGTATCCAGCGGCAGCTCCACTGTGATCGTCATCGTGTGTCGATGCGGATCCCGTCGAACACGCAAAGATCGGTTGGCATAGGCACGTGTAGCGCTATCGATTGAGTCCTCGCTACCACAACGCAGTTCACGGCAGCGCTCAGCAACGTGGCTTGCCGTTGCTCGCAAGGCAAACAGCAGCAACTCGTCTTCGTTACGGCTACTGACCACTCGCGTTAGCGCCCGTACTTTCGAATACGACAACTCACCCGAAGCGAACGCACCGGAAATACCCGGCAGTGTCTTCAAGGCATGTGCAACACGCACCTTCTCGAGTGCTGTGGTCATGCTGAAATCACAGCGCCAAGCCAGCCACTCGGCACAGTTTTTCAGGCCCCACTTCAGCCATCCGGCACGCTCATCGAACTCACGGATCAGGCACAGCAACTCATAGGTTGCGGCATTGATATGGTTACAGAGGGTGAGGATATTGCGATCGAGATCCTCGATCGGAGCGAGGTCAGCGGCGGGTTTCATGGCGCTTCCTTGTGGGGGAAAGAGCCTCCTATTATAACCGGAAATGAGGCCAAATACGCTTACAAAACAGTGAGTTAAGTGCTATTTATGTCTTGCGTTTACCGTATGAATTATCCCCGTATTATCCAGCCGTCAACGGCTGCTCTCGCCAACACCGGTCGTAAGTTCAGGTTCGTGCAGAACTACCGCTTCCGGCCAAAAGCAGCCGTTCGTCACTCAATCACCTGGCCGGTACGAGCTTGCTGGCAACGCTAATTCTTTGCTGCAAACTCCTGGAAATGACCGGGTACCCAAACCCCGTCTTCTTTGCGCGTGTAGGTATCACTCAGTACGCCGTTTGATTCGATTCGCAACACCGTCTTGAACTTCATCGATTTATCCGGCCAATGGAGCTCCCCAAGAAGGACGATTTCTCCGTTCCGGTAGGAAGCAACTCCCTCGCCCACAATTCCGCGGCTGGTCAGATTGATAAAAAGGACTTCACTTCGATTTGGGCTCCAATAGAAATGTGTTTCACCATAGAAGTTGGCGGCGGGGGCGGCCTTGGAATACTTCACCGCTTTGCCCTCGAGAATAGGTTCAAAATGGAGCGAAAGAACCAAGTCAGATGTATTCTCGCCCACAAATCCTCCTTCCCAGGTGGGACCGATCAACGGCTTCAAGAAGTGGAGGTGTTCATCCAACTCGGCACCAATTGCTACCGAAGAAAATAAACACGCAATCACGAGAACACATTTATTTGTTGCTGGTCTATTCAAGCGATCACTCGATTAACTTGAGGATTGGCGAATGTCTGCTTTGGGTCACCAGCAGAAATCCATAATAACCCTAAAGCACCCGTTTGAGCGGCCGGTTTGAGGAGCAAAGCGGAATTACCGGGGGGCAAGAATTAGCTGTTTTAGCCACCCCTATCAGATCCATCGCACACGACTAAGACGAAGCGAAAAATAGTGCCGGAGTTTATTCTTCAGGAGCGGCTGGCTAAGTCAGGAATAGATACCGCTTAACCAACGACCAATGTCCGAAATCTCTTGTGGGCAAACGGCATGTGCCATCGGGTATTCATGCCAGTCGACTGAGTATCCCGCGGCGATGAGCCTGTCCGCAGATGCGCGCCCCCACGCCATTTGCAGCACCGGATCAAAGCTACCGTGTGCCATAAATATCGGAAGATCTTTGCGACTGACGGCGTTATCTACACCGTCGGGAAGCGCCATGTAGGTCGAAAGTGCCATGAGCCCGGCAATCGAGCGCCCGGTTTGCAGCGCTGTATGAATAGCGACCGCACCACCCTGCGAGAACCCGGCGATCACGATGTGATCCGGCGCTATGCCGCGTTCAATTTCCCTGTCGATCAAGCCCTCAAGTACAGCGCTACTCCTGAGCACGCCGTCCCGGTCCGCTCGACCTTCAGAATCAAAGCTCACAATGTCGTACCAGGATCGCATCGCCATTCCGCCATTAATAGTGACGGGCTGCACCGGCGCATGCGGGAATATGAATCGCAATGACATATCGGCCGGCAAACGAAGTTCCGGAACGATAGGCTCGAAATCGTGGCCGTCAGCACCCAAACCATGCAACCAGATGACGCTGCCCTGCGGATTTTCACCAGTGGTGACCTCAACGGTCTCGGGTGTCTGCACTATTACGCTCCGAACTAAGCAAAGCGGCGCAGTGTAGCGTAGAAACGGCCAAAAAAACGCGCCATAGGGGCTTGACTAAATATGCGCATGATGTTCCACTTATGCACATATTTATGCGAGAAGAACTGTGCCCAACGGAAATCACGAACCCAGACGTAATGCGATAAAGCAAATGCTGTTGCAGCGACCTGTGGAAACGCAAGGCTCGCTCGTAGCCGCACTGCAAGCGGCGGGCTTTATCGCCACCCAGTCCAGCGTCAGTCGTGACCTCAAGGAACTCGGCGCCATCAAGACCACGGCGGGTTACGAACTGCCTTCTTCCAGCCGGGACGATGATGACCAGTTCGCTGCCGTCACCGAACTACTGCGAACAATCCAGCCAGCGGGGCCAAATCTGCTGGTCGTGAAGACGGCTATTGGTGCTGCGCAACGTGTGGCGCTCGCTTTTGACCGCTGCGAGTGGCCCGAAGTAGTTGGCAATATCGGCGGCGACGACACGGTGTTCGTCGCAACCGAATCTCAAATTGCGCAGAAAAACCTGATCGCCCGGATCGAGCACTCTGCTCGGTCCCAGTGACCTTTAAGAATACGGAGACGAAATTGAGTACGGATACATCACCCATTATTCTCGCGTTTTCCGGCGGCCTCGATACGTCATTTTGCGTGCCGTGGCTAAAGGAAAACTATGGCCGTGAAGTGATCACTGCATGCGTCGATACCGGTGGTATCGATGCCGCGGCCGCGATTGCGCTCGAAGAACGCGCCATGGCACTCGGCGCAATTGAACACGTATTGATTGACGCAAAGCAGGATTTTTTCGACTCCGTCATCAAACACCTGATCGCCGGCAATGTACTTCGAGGCCAGGCGTATCCGCTCTGCGTTGGTGCTGAGCGCGGGCTTCAGGCTGAGCGACTGGCTGAGATCGCAACACAACGCGGCGCTACGACGGTCGCTCATGGTTGCACCGCAGCAGGAAACGACCAGGTTCGTTTCGAGGTTGCTCTGCGGACGTTGAACCCCGGACTCGAAGTGTTGGCGCCAGTACGCGATAACAACTGGGTGCGCGACGAACAGCTTGCCTACCTTGAGAAGCACGGATTGCCGCTGCCATCGCAAGGTTCGACCTACTCAATTAATCGTGGCCTGTGGGGAATCACGATTGGTGGACAGGAAACACTGACATCTGATAGCTCGATCCCTGACGAGGCCTGGGTATTGTCGGCCGATGCATTCTCAAAACCGCTACCTTCCTCCACCCATACGCTGCAGTTCGAGGCAGGTGTGCCGGTTGCGCTGGATGGAAAAGCGCTTGCGCCGGTCAAACTGATCGAAGAGCTCGAGCAACTCGCGGGCAGCTACGGAATCGGTCGCGGCATCCACCTCGGCGATACGGTACTTGGCACCAAGGGCCGCGTTGCCTTTGAAGCACCTGCAGCGATAACCTTGATTACAGCGCACCGTGAACTTGAGAAGCTGGTCCTCAGCGGACAGCAAATTCGAATTAAGGATAGTGTGTCTGCGGTGTATGGCGATCTCGTACACGAAGGCAAGCAGCTGGACCTGGCCTGCGACGATATGGAAGCGTTGCTCGCCTCATCGCAAAAACGCGTCACCGGTTCGGTTAAATTCCGTCTGCGTCCCGGACAGCTATTCATCGAAGGCACAAGCTCACCACACTCTCTACTGGCCGCCACCAAAGGTATCTACGGTGAAGCCGCAGGAGAGTGGACAGCGGGCGACGCCCTCGGTTACGCGCGAATCCTTTCATTGCCGGGTTCACTGCAAACCCGGGCGGCGGGAGATTGAGATGAAGAATGTCGTTGTCGATAAAGTCGCCTCGGTTGCACAACACAATGACCTTGCTTCCGAACTGCGACTGTCTCCGGACATTCCCTGTGAGGAAGGTGTACTCATTGCGGTACGGGTTCTAAATAACAAATCTCGTTATAACCAGCTCGAGCTGACATCGGGTCGCATGGCGACGGTCACAATGGGCGACATCGTCGTCGGCGCGCTTGGACATCGCAACGCCCTGCGCGGTTATTCCGGACACCTGCCGACCGAGTTAGGCCAGGGAGACAAAGTGCAGATTCTGAATATCGGTGGCGTCATTGGAATATGTGACTCTGCGAACCCGGACGTTGGGGCGCCGTTCGACTGTGAGGTACTGGGTACGGTTCTCGAGTTCCCCTACCTGGGCGAGCGTATCGGGGTGCCCGCCCGCGTTGGCTCCGCAACTTTGGACCCGGATGCCCCACTGAAAATGAACGGCGTACCTGTAGTCGCGATGGCTGGAACCTGCATGGATTCCGGCAAAACCGCAGCGGCCTGCGCGATCGTCGGGCGATTACGGCACCTGGGATTGAATGTAGCAGCGTGCAAGGCGACCGGCGTTTCCTTGCGACGTGACGTATTGGCGATGGAGGACGCCGGCGCAATCGATACCATGATTTTTTCCGACCTCGGCATTGTTACAACGACCGCTGAAAACGGTCCGGCATTAACCCGGTCGTTGCTGACCGGTCTCGGTGCCAATAAACCGGATGTCATCGTACTCGAGCTCGGCGATGGATTGCTTGGTGCTTACGGCGTTGCCGCCATACTCGGCGATGAACAGATTCGCGACGCCTTCACTGCGGTTGTGTTGTGTGCGAATGATCCGGTCTCCGCCTGGGGCGGTGCGAAAATATTGCGCGACGAGTACGGCATCGAACCGGCCGTAGTCACGGGGCCTGCAACGGATAACGATGTCGGCGTACAACAGATAGGAGAGCGCACTGCATTGCCCGCAATCAATGCGCTGTCCAGCGGTGTCGCGCTCGGCGACAAGATCGCTGACCTGCTCGACAAGGGGGCTGCATGAGCTCACAAATACAGGCCGTCGTCCTTGGTGCCGGCGGTTACGTCGGCGGAGAGTTGTTGCGACTGCTCGCAGCTCATCCGAACTTCGATATGGCGGCTGCTGTGTCCGCTAGCCGCGCGCATCTTATGATTGGCGATACGTTTCCTCATCTGTCACAAATGCTGGCCGGCAAGTCCTTCATTGCGCATGATGAATGGCTGAATGTCGTCGGCAATGGCAGCAACGTCGCGTTGTTCTCGGCCGCACCGCACGGTGCTTCGGCTGAAATCATCAAAGCGGCATTGAGCGTCGCTGACGATAAGGACCTCAACATTCACGTCGTCGATTCATCCGCTGACTTTCGCTACGCCGAGCAATCTTCCTGGGAGGCTGTCTACGGAGGCGAGCACGGAGCACCGGAGCTGTTGCAGGATTTCACCTGCGCTGTCCCGGAGCATGCAGATACGATCACAACGCCACATGTAGGACATCCCGGTTGCTTTGCGACGGCGTCGTTGCTGGCCGCCGTACCTCTGATGCAATCAGGATTAACGGAAAGCGAAATATATATTTCTGGAGTTACGGGCAGCACTGGCTCCGGGAGAAATCCGCAGGTCGGCACGCATCACCCGGAACGCAATAGTAATATGTATGCGTACAAGCCTCTCGCACACCGTCATTCACCGGAGATCGCCGGGCTTGCAAGCGTGGCAAGTGGCCGCGATACAAGAGTTCATTTCGTACCTCATTCGGGTCCCTTCTCGAGAGGTATACACGTTACATTGCAGGCGAAAGTGAATGCCCCGGTTAGCGATGATCAACTACGCGATGTTTTCGCCAAAGCCTATGCGGACTCGCCATTTGTCGAAGTCGTCGGCGGTACGCCCAAAATCAAGAATGTAGTCGCCAGCAACATGTGTCATCTGGGCGTTGCGACGGATGGCGAGTCGGTCGTGGTAATGAGCGCCATCGACAATCTAGTCAAAGGCGCTGCCGGTGGCGCTATACAGTGGATGAACCGGCTCTGGGACCTCCCGGAAACTACTGGCCTTACCGCCGCCACGCCGGGGTGGACCTGATGCCGACGATTAATGATCAGATGGTCATGTCCGACCCGCGAATTCGCGAAGCCAGCGTCACTATTCCAGTATATGGCCAGTTGCCGTTCGTGCCGGAGCGAGCCAGCGGCTGCGACATTTTCACTAAGGATGGCCGGCGTATACTCGATCTCTACGGCGGTCACGCGGTTGCCGCACTCGGTTACGGACATCCCCGGCTGGTCAAAGCCATAACAGAGCAAAGCAACAAATTGCTGTTCCAAAGCAATGCCGTTGCTCTGGATATTCGTGCCGAAGCCGCCGAGAAGCTAGTCAATGTTGCGCCAGACGGTCTGGATCGGGTGTTTTTCGTTAATTCGGGCGCTGAAGCGAACGAGAATGCCTTGCGGATGGCCTGCATAACGACTGGCCGTAAGAAAATTCTAGCCCTCACCGGGGGCTTTCATGGGCGCACCGCCGCTGCCGCCGCCGTGACCTGGAACTCCGGTCGCTGGTACGGCTTCCCGAGCAGGCCTTTCGAGGTTGACTTCATTCCACGCGATGACATCGCAGCAGCCCATAGGATGATCGGTGACGATATCGCCGCGATTATTTTCGAGCCGGTGCAGGGCATCGCAGGCGCCTACGATCTGTCGACTGAATTTATTCACGCATTGCGCACCGCAACTGAAAAACACGGTGTCGTGTTGATTGCCGACGAGGTGCAATCCGGCGTTGGACGCTGTGGACAGTTTTTCGCAATTCAGGCGCATGAGACCCGGCCTGATATCCTGACCAGCGCAAAAGCGCTCGGCGGCGGTATTCCCTGTGGAGCAGTATTGTGCAGCCATGCGACCGCAGCGAAATTCGGTTCGGGTGACCTCGGCTCAACATTCGGCGGTGGCCCCATCGCGGCAGCCGCTATCACCGCCACAATCGATGCCATCGAAACCGAAGGCCTGCTTATGAATGTTCGTCGTGCCGAGGCAGCGATCCGTGAGCAGTGCGTGGTCGGGCCGATCAAAAAAATTCAGGGCATGGGCCTTTTGCTTGGACTCATATGCGATCGCCCCGCTGTTGAAGTACGCGACGCGCTACTCGATCACGATATCTTGACGGGAACCAGTAGCGACCCGGAGATACTCCGCATACTTGCGCCGCTGGTACTCGAACCCGGTCACATTGATCACCTTGCTGAGGCGCTAAGAGATATTGCGCCCTCAACAAACTGAAGGACAAATGAATGAAAGCGTTTAACGATCTCGCAGACTTTTCGAACGAAGAAATCCGGTCACTTGTTGAGCTGGCCAGCCGCCTCGACTCAAATCCCGAGCCTGAAGCCCTTAAGGGAAAAGTGCTATCACTTTTATTCCTGAGCCCGTCCCTCAGAACGCTCGCCTCATTTCAGGCGGCGATGGTACGTCTTGGCGGTGGCTCGTTCGTCATCTCTCCGGACATGTCCATCCACGGACTTGAAACCCGGCCCGGTATCGTAATGGACGGTGTAGCAGCGGAACACATACGCGAAGCCGTTCCCGTGATCGCCTCTTACGGCGACGCTATCGGCATACGCGCCTTCGCGGAGCGAAAAGACATTGCTTCCGATATGCGGGAAAAAGAATTTTCGTCACTCATTGATCTCATCGACACGCCGTACATCAATATGGAGTCTGCGATGAACCATCCCTGCCAGAACCTCGCGGACTGGAAGACCATGGATGATCTTGGTGTGCCAGCCAATGGTGGCAAATTTGTCCTGAGCTGGGCCTATCATCCACGCGCATTGCCGTTGGCGGTGCCGGCGTCGACGCTGCACATGGCAGCTAAGCGCGGCATGGATGTGACGGTATTGCGACCCGAAGGGTTTGAGTTGCCGGAAGCGATAATGCAGAAGGCTGCGACCGCAGCAGAAACGGCTGGTGGGTCGGTTACCCAAACCGACCAGCGCAGTGAAGCGATGGAAGACGCCCATATTATTTATGCGAAGTCGTGGTCATCTACCCGGCACTATGGCGACAAGATCAATGACCAGAAGCTGCGCGAGCAACATCTGGACTGGTGTGTGGACGAGCCCTGGTTTGCTAATGCGAAAAACGACTGTCGTTTCATGCATTGTTTGCCGGTACGCCGCGGCGTTGTTGTTGCAGATGACATCCTCGACGGACCACGGAGCGTGGTGATTCCAGAGGCGCGCAATCGCATGCTGGCGCAGATGGCTGTACTGCACCAGATGCTCGGTGGCCAGACATGAGCGTAAAAAAAGATCGTGCGATTGTGGTGTCGGCACTAAAACACGCCGCACCGTACATTCGGCTTTTCAAGGGCAAGGTTTTTGTAATTAAAGCGGGCGGTGAGGTCTTCGCAGACCGTGAGAAGACCACCGCTTTGATGGAGCAGGTCGGCATTTTGTACCAGGTCGGAATTCGCGTGGTTCTGGTCCACGGTGGTGGACCACAGTCGACGGAACTGGCCTCCGCTCTCGGGCTGAATACAACTTTTGTCGATGGCCGCCGCGTCACAAATAGTGAATCGCTGGACGTCGCAACGATGGTTTTGAACGGTCAAGTCAATACCCGCATTCTTGCAACCTGTCGCGACCTGCAAATTCCGGCCGTTGGTATCAGCGGCGTTGATGCAGGCCTGATTCGAGCGCACAAAAGACCGCCAGTTGAGCGGGCCGGCGAGTCAGCAGTGGATTATGGATTTGTTGGTGATATCGATTCTGTCGACACGGACATCCTGAAGAAACAGCTCGACAATGGACTCATGCCTGTCGTCAGCCCCCTGTCCTGCGATGAGTCCGGCACGATATTGAATATCAATGCCGACACGGTCGCCGCCGCAATTGCAGCCGAACTCAATGCGGAAAAGCTGCTGCTCGCAACTGGCGCGCCAGGCATCCTCGAGGACGTCAATGATCCTGGCTCATTGATCAGTTACATCGACCGAGCCGCGCTCAGGAAGTTGCGTGAGTCCGGGAGCCTGGCGGACGGCATGTTGCCAAAGGCTGCTGCTATCGACGCAGCCATTGCGAATGGGGTGCAACGCGTACACGTCATATCCAGCAAACTTCCCGACAGCATTCTGCTCGAGGTCTTCACCAATGAAGGTACCGGCACACTCGTCGTTGACGATATCGGCGGCCTGACGCCGGCCGAGCAAAGTACCGCGTCATGAACCGGCTTTGGGAAAAAGGCCTGCCACTCGATGAACGAGTATTGCGCTACACGGCTGGTGAGGACCACCTGCTCGATGCCAGGCTCGTCTCTTATGATGTGCGCGGCTCAATCGCACACGCACAAATGCTCGCCGAGCAAGATTTGATCAGCAATGAAGACTGCGACGCGATCTGCGACGGCCTGAGCACGCTCAATGACAGCTTCGCCGCCGGCGACTGGCACATCAGCCTTGAGGACGAAGACGCTCACACGGCGCTCGAAACCCGGTTGACGGACGCTATCGGCCCGGCCGGTGGGCGTCTGCATCTTGGTCGCTCCAGAAACGATCAGGTTCTTACCGCGCTCAGAATGTATCTTCGCGACGCGGCCAGCGACCTGGCGTCGCGAGTCACCGAATTGCGCGGCTCGATCAGCTCCTTAAGCGATCGCCAGGGCGAGGTTGAGCTCCCGGGTTACACCCACATGCAACATGCGATGCCCTCGTCGGTTGCGCTATGGTGCGGCGGATTCGATGAGGGCTTCGCCGATGCTTGCGACGGCTTGCACCTCGTGCAAAAACGCATTAACAAGAACCCGCTGGGCAGTGCGGCCGGCTATGGCACGCCCGGTCTGCCACTGGACCGCGACTCGACTACGGCAAAACTCGATTTCGACTCGACGCAAAACCCGGTGACTGCAGCGCAATTGTCGCGTGGCAAGGCTGAGAGCGCCCTGCTATTTGAGATAACGCTGTTGTTGCAGGACCTGAGTCGCATGGCCAGCGATCTCTTGATGTTCTACACGCAGGAGTTCGCCTACATTTCACTGGCTGCAGACGTCACTACCGGTTCATCGATCATGCCGCAAAAGCGTAATCCGGATGTGCTGGAATTATTGCGTGCGTCCTCTGCAACGTCACAAGCCTGTCTTGATGAGTCCTTGATGATCACCGCCAAATTGCCGTCCGGCTACCACCGCGATCTGCAGCGCTTGAAGTCGCCACTGTTTCGCTCCATCGATCTCGCCATCGACAGCGTCGACATCATGGCCTACGTCCTCGAGGGCCTTCAGTTTCAACCCGCCAACATCACTCTCGACGACGGTATTTTCGCTACCTCCGAAGCTTATCGATTGGTCCGCGAAGATGGCATTCCGTTTCGTGATGCGTACCGACAGGTCGCGAAACGATACGCAAAATGATGCCCTTTTCCGGCGCCGTGTCTCTATAATCAATCGCTCGCCAAAGACGCAATTCAAAGGTCAATCACATGAAACGCCTGACGTTCTTAATCTCCGTAATCGCATTCACAGTTCCTTTTTCCGGTTGCGGCCAAAGCGGCCCACTGTACGTTCCCGGCAATCCAAGCCAGATGGCTGTTCCACCATCCCGTGACACCGCCAGCGAGGAAGACCAGGAAGAACAAGACGGCAGCAGCGATTCATCCGAGACTGAATAATAATGACCGACCTCGTCCTGATCGACGGGTCATCGTATCTTTACCGCGCCTTTCACGCGTTGCCGCCGCTCACCAATTCAAACGGTGAGCCAACCGGAGCGCTGCACGGTGTTCTGTCGATGATCCAGAAATTGCTTCGTGAAGAACAACCGCAACATGTTGCGGTCGTGTTCGATGCGCCGGGCAAGACCTTTCGTGACGACCTTTATTCGGAATACAAAGCTAACCGTCCGCCTATGCCTGACGAACTGCGCTCGCAGGTGCAGCCCATTCTGGACGCTGTAGAAGCGATGGGATTGCCGCTCCTGCGAGTGGCGGGAGTTGAGGCCGACGACGTAATTGGCACCTTGTGCGACGTAGCTGCGGATGCGGGTCTTAACGTGCTTGTATCGACCGGCGACAAGGATCTGGCGCAACTGGTTAATGACAGGGTCACGTTGATCAATACCATGAACGACTCAAGAATGGATCGTGATGGTGTGAAGGCCAAGTTCGATGTATATCCCGAGCAGATCGTTGACTACCTTGCTCTTGTCGGTGACACCTCGGACAACATTCCTGGTGTGCCCAAAGTCGGTGCCAAGACAGCGGCCAAGTGGTTAAACCTCTACGACAGCGCCGAGGGTATTGTCGAGAACGTAGACGAGATCGCGGGCAAGGTAGGCGACAGTCTGCGTGAAAATATAGAACAGTTACGACTGTCGCAGGAGCTGGCGACCATCCGCAGGAATCTCAAGCTCGACGCCGGTATCGCCGAGCTGTCCCCGACAGCGGCCGATACTGATCGATTGCGAGAGCTCTATGGCCATTTCGAACTGCGCTCTTTGCTCGGCCAGCTCGACGAGGAAAATGAGCAGCCTGCCGCGCCGGCAACGGCTACTGAAGAATCAGATTATGAAACCGTCCTGACCTGGGACGCCTTCGATCGCTGGTTTGAAAAAATCGATACCGCTGAGCTCACAGCATTCGATACCGAGACAACCAGCATCAACTACATGCAAGCTGAAATCGTCGGCCTGTCGCTTTGTGTTAGCGCAAATGAGGCTGCCTACATACCGCTCACGCATGACTACATGGGCGCACCAGAGCAGCTACCGCGTGACGAGGTATTACAGAAGCTGCGTGGCTGGCTGGAAGACGACGACAAAAAGAAAGTCGGCCACCACCTCAAATACGACGCCCACATACTGGCCCGTTACGACATTTCACTGGCCGGCATACAGTTCGATTCGATGCTCGAGTCTTATGTCTTAAACAGCGTGGCTACCCGGCATGACATGGATTCGGTTGCGCGCCAGTACCTTGGTAGAGAGACCATTCACTACACTGATGTCGCGGGCAAGGGTGCCAAGCAGCTGACGTTCAATCAGATAGATCTCGAAGTCGCGGCACCCTACGCCGCCGAAGATGCCGACGTTACGCTGCAGTTACATCAGACGCTGTGGCAACAGTTAGGCGAGATAGCGACACTGAAAAGTATCTACGAAGATATCGAGCAACCGCTGGTTCCCATCTTGCTCGAAATGGAAGAGACCGGCGTCCTTGTCGATCGCAACATGCTCTTGACGCAAAGTGGCGAACTCGCCAGGAAGATGATCGAGCTGGAAGCCAGGGCGCACGAGCTGGCTGGCGGCCCGTTCAACCTTGGTTCGCCCAAGCAGCTTCAACAAATCTTGTTCGAGCAACTCGGCCTGCCCATTATCCGCAAGACCCCAAAGGGCCAGCCGTCAACCGCCGAGGACGTGCTGGCGGAGCTTGCGGGCGATTACGAGTTGCCGGCCGTAATCATTGACTACCGCAGTGTTAGCAAGCTCAAGAGCACCTACACCGACAAGTTGCCGCTACAGATCGCGTCCAGCACCGGACGCATTCATACCTCCTATCATCAGGCGGTAGCGGCAACCGGGCGACTGTCGTCTACAGACCCCAACTTGCAGAACATTCCGATCCGCACGCCGGAAGGCCGCCGCATTCGGCAGGCGTTCGTGGCACCAGCAGGCCAGGTACTGCTCGCGGCCGACTATTCCCAGATTGAATTGCGCATCATGGCTCACCTGTCTGCCGACCCGGGACTCATGAAAGCGTTTGCCGAGGAGCAGGACGTGCATCGCGCCACCGCGGCTGAAGTGTTCGGCATGGCGCTGGACGAAGTGACTGACGACCAACGACGCTCAGCCAAGGCGATCAACTTCGGCTTGATGTATGGCATGTCCGCCTTCGGGCTTGCCAAGCAGCTCGGTATCGCTCGTGGTGAAGCGCAGGAATACGTCAATCTCTACTTCGACCGCTATCCTGGCGTCAAAGCGTATATGGATGATATTCGCGAGCAAGCCAGTGCAAATGGCTTTGTTGAAACAGTGTTTGGTCGGCGCCTGTATTTGCCAGAGATAAATGCTCGCAACGCCAATCGACGCCAATACGCGGAACGCACCGCCATCAACGCGCCGATGCAGGGAACGGCCGCTGACATTATCAAGAGAGCGATGATTTCGGTGCACCACTGGTTGAACGAAGAACGCCCCGGCGCCCGCATGATCATGCAGGTCCACGATGAACTGGTCTTCGAGGTCGAGCAGGACAACATCGACGCTGTTCGCGAGCGCGTTATCGAATTGATGAACGCCGCCGCAACCCTCTCTGTGCCCCTTCGCGTCGATGCGGGTGTTGGAGAAAATTGGGACGAAGCACATTAATTGAAGAAATTAAATCTTATTATTCAATAGCTTGTATTTTTTTTGAACCGAATACAAATTGTTTACTCTAATCTTTTGAGTGCAATAGTCACTCGCCTGTTTACCTCCCTAAACAGGCGTGCAACGCGACAACCCCAAGTCGCTTGCTTCTTCTGGCCCCGGGGTATCGGCTACAACTGATGCTTCGGGGTCATTTTATTCCCGACCCTCCAGCGACAGAAACTCATCGAGCTTTGCGCGGGCCTCGTCTTCTCCCAGGCGTGTCAGGGCTGAGAAGTGTTGCACGCTGGCAATTTCGCCGAGGTCACGACGCACTTCGAGCAATGCCGTCGCAGCCTGACCGCGCTTCAGTTTGTCCGTTTTCGTCAGCAACACGTGAGTTGGCAGTGAAACCTGTTCCGCAAATGCCAGCATTTGCTTGTCAAATTCCGTGATCTGGCGCCTTATGTCGACAATCAGGAACAGTCCTTGCAGGCTCTTCCGCGCCTCGAAATAGTCGGCCATCAAATCACGCCAGTGCGCACGCAATTTTGTAGAGACCTTTGCGAAGCCGTAGCCCGGCAGATCAACCAGCCGCTGCTCATCCCGAAGACCAAAAAAGTTCACGAGCTGCGTGCGGCCCGGCGTTTTGCTGGTACGAGCAAACTGGCGGCGATTGACAATAATATTGATTGCGCTCGACTTGCCGGCATTCGATCGCCCGGCAACGGCCACCTCCGCACCCGTATCCGGGACGAACTGGCGCAGCGCATTAGCGCTCTTTATGAAATGGGCTTCTGGGTATTGCGACATGGGGTATGCCCTGCGGATAACGTGTATAATTTTAGGATAATACCCAACGCAGGGAAGTAACGGTTACACGATATGAAAATGAAGCTCTCATCGCTATTCGCACTGGTCGGCCTCGCGCTGGCAAATACCCAAATTCATGCAGAAAGTCTCGTCGACGGGTCGGCTGACGCCGGCAAGGCACGAGCACTGACGTGTAGCGCCTGCCACGGTGCTGACGGCAACAGTGCAAGCCCGATGTGGCCGAATCTCGCAGGGCAAAACGCGCCGTATATTTTGGCCCAGTTACAGGCCTTTAAGAATGGCGAGCGTTCGGACCCTTTGATGACCGGACAAGCGATGATGCTGTCTGACACCGATATGGCGAACCTCGCGGTCTACTTCGAGAGCCTTCCGGCCGCGGCGCAGGCTGTTGCTGATGAAAGCCTGCTTGATCGCGGTGAAGCACTGTACCGCGGCGGCAACTTGGAAGAAGAGGCTGCCGCTTGCCTTGCTTGCCATGGTCCCACTGGGCGCGGCAATCCTGCGGCGAAGTATCCGGCCCTGAACGGGCAACACGCTGCTTATACTTCCAAGCAATTAAATGATTATGCGAACGCTGCACGTACTACCGACGGCAAGACCCGTATCATGAGAGACATTGCGGCAAATCTCGATAAAGACGATATTGCGGCACTTTCTTCCTATATGCAGGGTCTCAAGTAAGCATGAAAAAACTAAATCGCGTTGCGGCATTAGCCGCACTGGCCATACTGGGCCTCTTTTTCGCAGGTTGCAGCAAAGAAGAAGTAAGCGAGCCGCCGACAGCAGACACTGCAGTCGTGGCGGCTGAAACCACTGCACCGGAGGCCGAAACCGCTGAAAGCCCGGCCCCCGCCTCGGTTCCTCTTGAAGTTGTCGAGGAATCGGCGGCCGAAGCCGAGCCCGAAGACCGGGCTATCGTCCTGGCGCAAGCTGATACTGCCACACCCCCGAGGACCTGGCAGTACAAGGAGGGTCAGAACTTCACCCGCCTGATTCCGACGCAGGGGACTGTTGGCGGCGCCGACAAGATCGAGGTCGCTGAAATATTCATGTACAGCTGCCCGCATTGTTACGATCTCGAGGGCTTCATAAATCGATGGGCGGAAAGCAAAGATCCTAATGTCCGCCTGGTTCGAATCCCTGCAATGTTCAATCAGCTGGCGGTGCTGCACGGCCAGCTCTATTACACCGAGTATTACCTGACCGAGTCGGGCAAGCTCAAGGATCAAATCGCATTTCGCAACATGGTGTTTGAGGAATTTCATCGCCGCGGCAACCGATTAACGTCAGAAGCAGCTATCCAGCGGCTATTTGTTCGTGCGGGTGTAAGCGAAGACGATTTCCAGCGAACCTGGAGCTCTTTCGAGGTCAATCAGGCGCTGCGCGTCGCTCAGGATCTTGCCCGTCGTTACGGCGTTGCCAGTGTTCCGATGATCGTCGTCAACGGCAAGTACCGCACCGACGCGGGCTCAGCCGGCAGTTATCCGAAGTTAATCGAATTGATTGACGAGCTCACTGTTCGTGAAGGGCTGCGCTAGTTGCCTCACTGCTAAAGAGGCTTAGCCCTCATCTTCGGCAATGATTTTCAAGGCGCCGTGACTATTTCGGCGCCAGTACAGTCTGGTTGTAGAAACAATTTCGCGCTCATCGTTTTTGACTGTTTGTCGAAACCGACTGAGGTACAGATTATCTTCGCCCGGGTAAGCCAGCAATAGCAGATCATCAAGTGCTACCGCGCTTATCGGTTGCTCGCGGGCGGCACTCAGATAAACAGACGACCATTGTGTCTTATCCATTCCCCAGCGCCCGAAGTCATCGGCGTAGAGCGACAGGAACCCAAAGAGGTCGCCGCTTGCTTTGCTGCTTGCCCACTCGGCGACGCGGCTTTCCAGTTCGATCCGCAATTCGTCATTGGTCGCGGTTTCATCCCAGTCGACCTCTCTCGTAACCAGCACCGGCGTCACATTGTCCACGAACTCGGGCGTCAACATGATCAGGTCTTCATTGCCAAGCGCTATGCAGCCGTCTGTATCCCTTGCAGGACGCTGCCCACCCTCCGGGTGAACGCCGTGTACCCAGATACCGTCACCATCACGCTCGGCTCGCTGATCCCAGGCATTGGGGTAATCGAGAGGAAATGCGGTGGCGCCGTACTTTTCATGCAGCTTGGTGGTATCGAGTTGCTCGGTAATGAAATACACCCCTAGAGGCGTGCGTTTGTCGCCCGAGCTCTCCTTTCCCGGTCCGTCCTCACCGATCGACATGTAAAAACTGCCACTGTGAACCATGCCAGTGTCCGACCGCAGGAAGCGATGGAACCTGGAAGTCGAAGTTTCCGCTACGAACACCGTTTTGACCGACTCCGGAACTCGAACAAGCGACAACGGGAGAGCCATGTCCGCCAGCGACATCGGCGGCGCAGCAAGTGCGGTTGCCATTAGTAACATTCGCAGGACTCGGGGCATAGGAGGATATTACAGCGATGCCGCAGCCATGCTAAGGTCTTGCGCATATCAATAACGCTCAGGGCGCCACTGTGAAACGAGCTTTCCTTCTAGTCGTACTTCTATTTCCGGGCGTGACCGCATTCGCCGCCAGTAATACCGACGAGGCATTTCAGAATCTCGCCGACGAATACGTCAGTGATCTGAGTAGTTTTTCGCCCGTTTTTGCGACCTACATTGGCGACCACAGCGCCGATCACAAGCTTGATGATGTTGGCGCTGCGGCGCGTGCAGATCGTCGCGAGTTACTCCTCGACTACATTGCGGCGCTGGACGCGCTGGATTTTGATGATCTCGCTCGTGCCAATCAGATTGATGCTGAGATTCTAATGAATAAGCTCAAGTCCGATCTATGGTCCCTGGATGAGCTACAAGAGTGGGCCTGGAATCCGCTGTACTACATCGAGATATCGGGTAGCTCGATTTACTCACTGCTTGCGCGAGATTTCGCGCCCATTGAAACTCGCCTTGCAAGTGCCGCCGCACGACTCCGGCAGATACCACGCTTTCTCGAACAGTCACGGGCAGCGCTGCAACCCGAACGTGTGCCGAAAATTCACGGCGAGACTGCGATCAAACAGAACCCGGGCCTGGCGTCGATCATCGATACCTTGATCGTTCCTCAGATGGGTGTTTTGTCGGCTAAGGAGCAGGTGCAGCTGACCGCTGCGATTGAATTAGCCAAAGATGCTGTCGCCGATCACCAAACCTGGCTCGAAGAAGACCTGCTACCTCGTGCCACCGGCAACTTTCGAGTAGGCGCAGAACTCTATGACACGAAGCTCGCGTTTGCCCTCAACTCGCCTCTGAGTCGCAAGGAAATCACCGCCCGGGCCGAGCAGGAATATGCGGTCGTACGCAATGAGATGTACACCGTCGCAAAAACGGTATACCTCGGCAAACATCCGTTCACAGCATTCCCGGACAACCCGGACGAGGCGTACAAACAGTCAATTATCCGCTCGGCGCTTGAGGAGGCATACGCGGTATTGCCGCCCCGTGACGGTATCGTAGCGGTCGCGAAACAACAGCTACAGCAAGCGACAGACTTCGTCATTGAGAATAATATCGTCACGATGCCGGATGTGCCGGTTGAGATTATCATCATGCCCGAGTTCCAGCGTGGCGTAAGCATTGCCTATCTCGACCCGCCGGGACCTCTTGACCGTGATCAGCCTGCGTTCTATGCGGTCGCCCCGTTGCCAGAAGACTGGTCAGAGGAGCAAGTTCAGTCATTTCTTCGCGAATACAATCTGTATTCGATTCAGGACCTGACCATCCACGAAGGTGTTCCCGGACATTATCTGCAACTCGCTTTGAGCAATCGATACCCCTCCGCTTTGCGCTCGGTGCTGTGGTCGGGACCGTTCGTCGAGGGCTGGGGTGTTTATGCTGAGCAAATGATGATCGCCGCAGGGTACCTCGATCACGATCCGCTCATGAAACTCATCAACCTGAAGTGGTATTTGCGCGGCATTACGAACGCAATTATCGATTCGGCCATTCATGTTGACGGGATGACACGAGATTCCGCGATGAACCTGATGATCGAAGGCGGATTTCAGGAAGAAAGAGAGGCTGCACTCAAGTGGGTGCGCGCGCAGCTCAGCTCCGCGCAGCTCTCGACCTACTTCGTTGGCTACCAGGAACACATTGAACTGCGTGCTGCCGTAGAGAAGGCATGGGGTGATGAATTCACGCTTCGTCGTTACCACGATCAGGCACTGTCCTACGGTTCACCGCCTGTCCGGTACGTGCGTGCGCTGATGCTTAACGAGGCCATTCCACGGCAAGGAGACTAGCGCTGCGTCCGACCCTGACTGACGGTCACCCATATTCTAATGTGGCATAAGTAAAGGACCACAACGGACGCAAGCAGCGCAACTAAATCCGGCGCTACTGCATCTAACGATGCATGAATCTCACAGAACTCAGTACCCGACAGTGGCCTTCGGTTGCTGTCGCGGTGGCGTTGGTTGCGTTATTTGGCCTGACTTCTATCTCCTCGTTACCGATACAGTTGCTGCCGAACATCGAGCAGCCACAGATCTCGGTCGCCAACTTCTGGCGCGCTGCGGCCCCCGAGGAAATGGAAGCCAATATCGTCGAGCCACAGGAAAACGTGTTACGAAACACGCCTGGACTTACCGATATCAACTCCTTTATTGGGCGCGGGCAAGGCTTTGTTAATCTGACATTTGCTGTCGGTACTGACATGCAGACCGCGAAGCTCGATGTTATCAATAACCTGACGCAGGCGCCGCCGCGCCCCAATGATGCGATCGAGCCACAAGTGCGTGCCGGTGGCGGACCGCAAACGCCCGGCGCGGCATCATTGCTGGTGCGGGTCTTGCCCGATAACCCGGTCAGAGAGCTCGCGAGCTATCAGAAGCTCATTGAAGACGAAGTACAGCCGCGTCTCGCTCGAATTCCGGGCGTTTCACAGGTTTTTCTCGCCGGCGAACAGCCACGAGAACTCCATATTACATTCGACTCCTACCGCGCTGCAGCACTGGGCATACAGATCAACGACATCATCTCCACCGTTTCCCGCGCCACAGATTCGTCGGGTGGTTTTGCTGACGTAGGCCGGCGCCAGTACACTGTGCGCTTCGTCGGGCAATTCGAACCCGAGCAACTCAACGAACTCATTGTGGGCTGGAGCAACGATCGGCCCATCTATTTGAGCGAAGTCGCTGACGTCGAAATCGTACCGCGCAAGCAAGATGGCTTCACTCTGCGTAACGGTTTTCCGTCCTACTACATTACGGTTCAACGCGAGTTCGATGCCAACACGGTAACCATTCTTGACGAAATCAATAAAGTGGTCGTTGAGTTAAATGAGGGCCCACTGGCGGACGCCGGTCTGGCGATCGACCTGAGTTTCGACGCATCGATTCATATTCGACGCGCGATATCGCTCGTTCAGGGTAACCTGGGTATCGGCTTGCTGCTCGCGGTAGCCGTTCTCTATTTCCTGATGCGCAGCCGTATGGCGACATTCCTGGTCACCGCTACAGTGCCTCTGTCAGTACTCGTTGCCTTTGTCGCATTGCGTATGTTCGACAAGTCACTCAATGTTATCTCGCTTGCGGGGCTCGCATTTTCGGTCGGCCTTGTCATGGACGCGGCGATTGTCACTCTGGAGAATATTGTCAGGTGCCGCCAGAACGGGGCGGGATTAAGCGAATCGGTGGCAACTGGCACTCGTCAGATTACCGGAGCTTTGTTCGCGTCCACGGTAACCAGCGTCGCTATTTTCGTACCTGTTCTGTTTATGGATGGTATGGAGGGTCAGTTGTTTCAGGACCTGGCGTTAACTATCGCTGTTGCCGTCTCTGCATCTTTCTTCATCGCCATAACGGTATTACCTGTCGCGGCCTCCTTCTTGCTGAAGAAAGAAGAAAGCGACCCTTGTGAACACTGGTGGACGAATATCTCCAGTTTCATCATGAAGGCTACCCGAACGCCCGCACTTTGCGTTGCCTGGATCGTCGGCATTCTGGGCGCTTCAATACTCACCGTTATGCTGCTCGTACCCAAAGCTAATTTGTTACCGCAGGCACCATCCGACTCGCTAAATGCCTTTTTCAGCATGCCGCCGGGCGGCACCGTCGAACTGATGGAAACGGAAATCGCCGGGACAATCGTTGAGCGTCTGAAACCCTATATGGATCACGAGAAAGAACCGTTCATTCGTGGCTACAACCTCTCTGCTTTTGGCGCATTTAACATGTTATTCCTGTACCCACAAAACCCTGCTCGCATTGACGAAATGATGGGTATCGTTCGAGATGAGGTGCTTGTGGACCTGCCGGACACACGCGCATTTGTACAGCGGTCATCACTACTGAATTTCGGATTCGATGGCGGGCGCAGCATCAATGTTGATCTCCAGGGTCCGGATATTTATGTCCTGTCAGAGGTCGCCACCTCTGCGATGGGAATTATTGACGAGGCTGTACCCGGCGCGCAGGTTCGTCCGATTCCCGGACTCGCGATCGCCGAGCCAGAGCTACAACTGGTTCCGAATGACCGGCGTATCACGGCTGCTGGACTGGATCGCGCTACCGTCGCAAACATCGTTCGAGCAATGACCAGTGGCACATTTGTCGGTGAGTATTTTGACGGTAATGACCGTATGGATATGATTCTGCGTGGCCCGACGTGGGACTCACCTGAAGCGCTCGCGGCGATTCCTGTCGCAACACCGTTGGCAGGAATTCAGAGTATTGGCGAACTGACCGATATACGGCGCACCGTCGGACCATCACAGCTACGCCGCGTCAACGGTCAGCGAACACTAACGCTGTCGGTGACCCCACCGCCCGATATGACGGTTCAGGAAGCGCTTGAGCAATTGCGCGATGTCGCTGGACCGAAATTAAATGACATCATGCCGGACGAGGTTAGCGTCGCTTATAGTGGTACGGCAGATCGACTCGAAGGTGCATTTAGTACCATGCAAACCAATCTCGGCATTGCCGCCATTGTCTTGCTACTAATTCTGGCAGCGATGTTCCGCTCGATCTGGGACGCGTTCCTTGTCATGCTTTCTATGCCACTGGCAATCGCGGGTGGCGTAATTGCTCTGCGCGTACTCAACCTGTTTACAGCACAGGCCATGGACCTCCTGACCACAATTGGCTTTCTCATCTTGCTGGGCCTGGTCGTCAATAATGCGATCTTGCTGGTCATGCAAACACGCGTTGGGCAAAGAAATGGACTCGAACGCAGTCAGGCGGTCGCCGCAGCGGTACGTGTACGAGCACGGCCCATCTATATGAGTACGCTGACCAGTATTTTCGGCATGTTGCCGCTGATGCTGGTACCAGGCGTCGGCTCACAAATTTATCGGGGCCTCGCGACCGTCATTATTGGTGGCATGTTTGTCAGCGCCGTGTTCACACTTATTCTGATGCCTGCCATCTTGCGATTGGCGCCGCTATCTCTAGCGCAATTGCTCGGCAGGCGATCGCCATCAAACAAAGTTCAGGGAGCAACTGTTGATGCATAATTCCGATTATCTGGCACTCCGTTTACGGCTACTATTATTGCCACTGTTATTGGCAACGCCCGTTCTCGCACAGCAGCAAGCTCCCGCGAGTGTTGTGCAGGTCGCCAGCGTCTCAAGGACAGAACTGGCGCCGACAGTGGCAGTCCCCGGAACGATTTACAGTCGCAATGATGTTCAGGTAACCGCGGGCGTTACTGGCCAGTTAATCGGGGTCGCAGAACCCGGTACCTTTATTGAAAAAGGTGACTCCATTGCTCGAATCGACAGCGGCCCATTGCAATTGCAGCGGGCCGAGCAGGAAGCGCTTTTAAAACGTGCGGAAATTAACGTGCGGCAACTTGAAAGCCAGCTAAGTCGTCAACGTGAATTGGAGGGCTCCAATCTTGTTTCGGAGTTTGAGCTCGAGCAAACTGAAGCAAACCGTGATCTGGCCATCAGCGATACGACTATTACGAAAGTCCGTATTCGCCAAATCGACGACCAGATTCGACGTGCCAATATTCGTGCTCCATTTTCCGGGGTAGTTATCAACCGAGTCCATCGTGCCGGCGAAGACGTTGCGCGTGGCGAAATCCTGGCGCAGATGACCGACATTCAAAACATGGAGGTTCGTGCATTCGTACCTTTGAAACACTTGTCACGCACCACTGCGGGCGACGCCATCGAGGTTTTCGCGACCGGCACTCGGTTTGAAGGTCGCATAAGAGCGTTAATACCGACCGGTGATATTCGTTCGCAAACCTTTGAGGCTCGTATCGACTTGCCGCAAAGTGCCTCGGCGAATTGGACTGTAGGGCAACTCGTTAGCGTAGCAGTACCGATCCGCGCGCGAAGGATTTCCTTGGCCGTGCCACGCGATGCGCTAGTCCTCCGCAACGAGGGCACCTTCGTCTTTCGAGTTAACGACGATAATGTCGCCGAGCGCGTGGCAGTTGAGTTAGGGGATTCGTCCGGCGAACTCATCGCCGTAACAGGGCCATTGCACGAGGGCGATCGTGTTGCGGTTCGTGGCGCGGAGAATCTGAGTGAGGGCACCGCAGTGAAAATTATGGTTTCAGATTCGACAACGACGGATGTAGCAGCGAAGGATGGCTAGGGCGATCGCACGTTTGACGACGCCTATCGAACGCGTGAAACCCTGAATTTCGACTTGCTACCCTCTGCCTGCATTTTGTAGCCGAAGAAATCTTTCCGAATTGAAACATTGAAGTTGCAGTCTTTAAAATTCAATTTCTTATCACTTATTTGCTTCCATACCTGGCCACCGTCGAGATAGAAAATGTATTTCTTGCGCGAGTCCTTGCTGCACCGATTGACTCTCGCGTTCACTGACGGCACTTCGACCTTCTTGTTAGCGCCAAGGTCTTCGGGTGGGACTACCGGAGGCGTACTGATTGCGACTGCCTGCTCGCTGGCGGGTTCAGACGCCTTGCTTTGGCGCACGCTGATTTTGTCGTAGCAAGAAAGGCGTTCGGATGCCTCAGTGATAGCGGCACATCGTCGTATCTCGTCGTGAATATCGTCCTCAGCAAATGATAAAGATGGCACGCCGATCACAAGCATAACGAGCAGAACGGCGCGGAGTAGTCGCGCTGCTGATTCGATTGACTGATTCATATTTCTATCCCCCTTAAATTGTGACCCCACCTTGCTCAAGGCGTTCCCTCAGAGGTCGCAATTGTTTTTCAAATTTTTTCCACTTTCCAACAGAACGCGTGTGCACTTTTTCCCGAACCTGAACTGAGCTGGCGGTCGCGACGGGTGCGGCATTCTGTTCGAAATGCAAGCAGTCTTCCTCAAATTCCAGTCCCAGATTTTGAAGAAGCTGCCGTGTTTGCGTTTCCTGATTGGCGACCAGATCTTCGTAATTGAGCTCCAACATGCGTGGGCCAAGCGTTTCGCGCCAATGCCTGCTCAAGCGGTCGTAAGCCAGATAGTACTCGGCGAGATCATCGAGAGAGTATGCGAAACGAAAGAACGACTGCTTGAATACGGCGAAACAGGCGTCCATCGGGTGTCTGCGCAAATGAACTATCCTCGCATCCGGCCACGCTTTGGCGATCAAGCCCAGGTACAGCACATTCTCCGGAAATTTCTCGATGAAGTACGGCTCGTCGCCAAGTCGGTGCGCGACTGCGTTGCTATAGGCTTCAGCGATAGATTTTGGATCTCGCCTCGACGCTGCCTCAATCTGCGAGGGGGTTATGCCAATCTGATTTCCGGCGTGTGAACCGTCACGCAATACCATCTGGAGCAATTGCGACTCGCCCACACTCTGCACCTGCGAGTGGCTCGATATTATGCGGTCAGTCAACGTGGTTCCCGTACGCGGCAGGCCTACGATAAAAATCGGTGTCCTGGCGGTGATGATCTTCGCTGGCGAATCCTGCAACCATGATGCAGAACATGTCGCGACGATCCTGTCCATCAGACCAACGTCGCTAACGACGTCGTAATTGGCGACGGTTTTGACAGCACTACCCGCCATCTCGTAGTAACGGAATGACTCGCTCCACTTACCGAGATCCTCGTACTCTTTACCCAGCGCGTAGTAGAGATAAACATTGCTCTCCGGCTTGAGGTCACCTTTTCTCAAAACCTTCAGCATCTGCTTGATATGACCGTCATTGCGAGCGCGACCAAGTTGCGCCAGCTCATAATGGGTCTTTTGGTGCCGCGGATGTCTTTTCAGGAGCTTCACGTAAATCGATTTTGCCGCATCTACGTTGCCGAGATAAACGGCACAGGACGCCAAATGTGCCTGGTAGGTCTCGACTTCAGGTTGCAGATGACAGGCTTGCTCAAGCAGGGACCATGCCTCTTCGTAGTGCCCCATGTCGAAGTATGTCTGGCCGGCCATGTCCAGATACAGGGAGTTGTCGACCAGGCGACCCCGGTATTGCAGCAACAGGCTGCGTGCTTCGTCATAACGATTCAACAACATGCACTGGCTGGCCAACTCGATTGCTGCATCGTAGCGCCGATCATCCAAAGTTAGTGCGTGCTCAAAAGACTCTATCGCGGCATCTGCTCTGCGCGCTGCCTTGTGTACCAGGCCCATTAAAAAGGGACCTTCCGCATCAGCGGGTGCTTGACGACCAATTTCCATCGCACAAGCACCAACACGCGCCCAGTCCTGGGCCGCCGCCGCCTGCCGTGCGGAATTGCTGAGTTGTCGGGTATCCGCGGCCAAGTGCGTATCAGTCAGTTGCTATACCGGCAGCTTCAAGCTGCGCTCGCAACGGCTCCAGTTGTTCTTCGTATTTTTTCCAACGGTGAACAGATCCTGTATGAACTTTTTCTCTGACCTGAACAGAACTCGCGGTCGCACTCGGCGCCGCGTTCTTCTCAAACGTAAGACAGGCATCCTCAAACTCAAGTCCCAGCCCGTCGAGAAGTTTACGCGTTTGCGCCTCCTGGTCGGACACCAGTTCTTCGTATTGAACCTCAACCAGGCGCTCACCCAGGACCTCACGCCAGTGCTGACATAAGCGATCGTACGCAATGTAGTATTTCGCCAGTGTTCCCAGGTCGTAGGAATACTTGTAAGCCCAGGTAAATACCTGCTTATACATTGAAAAACAGGCATCCATCGGATTGCGTTTCATCAAGACGATCGGGTCATCCGGCCACGCCTTGGCGATGAAGCCAAGATAAAGAATATTGAATGGCAGTTTGTCGATGAATATAGGTTCTTGCTGTAGCCGATAACGAATGGTGTCGAGGTAACCGTTTCTTATCAGGGAAATATCTTTCCCGGCGATTGAGCGGATCATCGCCGGTGTCATCTTGTCAACGGCCGGCACCTGACTTTCGCGGCGCATCACCATCTGGATAAACTCTGTCTCACCAACGCTGTGTACTTTGGAGTGGCTGGCAATAATTCGCTCTGTCAGAGTCGTACCTGTTCTTGGCAAACCGACGATGAAGAGGGGTTTCTTGTCGTCTGCAGGAGATACAGGGCTTGACTGCAACCAGTCGCTACTACACGTCTCGATTATGGAATCGATGATCGCTACGTCGTCGGCAACATCATAATTCGCGATGCTGTACGCCGCGTCGCCAGCCTGGCGGAAATGCTCGAAGGCCTTGTCCCACTGTTGCAGGTCTTCGTACTCTTTCCCTAAACCATAATGCAAGAATATGTTGCGGTCCGCAGGCAGCTTCGCTTCGCGCAGAACTGCTTCCATTTGTTCGATATGCTGCGAATCTTTCGCCCGCTCAAGACGCGCCAATTGATAATGGTTTCTTTGATGCGCTGGATTTTGCTCAAGCAAGCTGGAATAGGTTTTCCTGGCAACTTCGATCTCGCCGACATAAACCGCACACGACGCCAGGTTGGCCTGAAACAGACTGATTTCCGGCTGTAGCTCACAGGCTTTCTTGTACAGCGGCCAGGCCTTCTCAGGTCTGCCAATCTCGGTATAGACAGTCCCGGCCATGTCCAGATATTTCGGGCTGTTGGCCAGCGCTTCTTCGTAACGCATTAGCAAAGCGTCGACCTCGCCATTACGGCGTGCCATTGAATACTGGCTGGCCAGCTCAACAGCAGCATCGTAGCGATCCGGATCCAGACGCAGCACAGACTCGAACGCCTCGACCGCTTTCTTCGGATGCTCAGAGGCCTTTTCTACGAGGCCGAGGAGAAAGAGTCCTTCGGGTTCTTCCGCCGCACGGCTGAGTATTCCGTTGGCGCAAAGATGTACGGTCGCCCAATCCTGCATTGCAGCAGCTTTTCTACCCGCCGTACTCAGGTTCGTTATTTCTGTATTCATCCAGCTAATCTGACACTGTTCGGCCCACGAATCAATTGGCGTTATACTGCCGCGCAACATCACTCATTCTACGGAATTTGCATGACGAAAATCGATCTGCCATCGAGCGGCGAAAGTTGGGATGCCTACTGGCGCGGCACAGGTGATGTCGCGGCGTTTTCCAGCGGCGGGGTGAACCATCCGACAATAACCGGGTTCTGGACAGATTTTTTTGCATCTATCCCGACAAGTTCCGGTGCGCCCGGGATGATCGATCTCGCCACGGGTAATGGCGCCGTAGTAGAAGCCGCGATTGCTGTGCCGGGCATCGAGAGCACCGCCATCACCTGTGTCGATATCTCCGCGGCGGCGATCGAGAACGTTGAGCTACGATTCCCTGGCGTCAGCGGCGTCGTCGCCGACGCGCTCGCCGTTCCCTTGAAAGACAGTGGATTCGACCTCGCCACCAGTCAGTTCGGCGTCGAGTACGCCGGTATCGACGCGATTTACGAGGCGGCCCGGCTGCTGGCTCCGGACGGACAACTGGCGATGTTGTTGCACGTGGAAGGAGGCGTCATCTTCAAAGAGTGTGATGACAGCCTCAACGCTATTCGCCGGTTGCGAGACGCTCGCTTCGTTTCTCACGCGATTGAGTTATTCAAGTCTGGTTTCGCGGCTGTTCGCGGTGCCGACCGTGCCCCGTACGACGCTGCAGGGCGGAAGCTTGCATCTGCTGTACAGGAAGCCGAAGCGATAATGACGGAATACGGGGAACACGTTGCCGGCGATACAATTGCGAGGCTGTACAATGATGTCGGTCGTATCCACAGCGCAATGCCGCGATACGAGCCAGCCGATGTACTGAGCTGGCTCGACACCATGAATGGTGAGCTCGATGCCTATGCCGAACGCATGTCGTCAATGACCAATGCGGCTATAGATCAACATACATTTGAGAAGGTCTGTCGCAGGCTGGAGAAAAATGGCTTCGCTGTGCAGCGGGCTGGTCCGCTAACGCCAAATGACCAGGACCTGCCGTTAGCCTGGGTACTCATCGCAAACAAGCAACGAGGCTAAGCATGTCAAGTAATGACAACAACACGATCAATGTTGACCTTAAGCCGTGGATTCGTGAACAGCTGGACCTTGCAGTGCAGACGTTAGATCATTTGCAGGTCTTCGAAGACGCCTTTATCGAATCCAAACCCGCCTGGGTACTACCGATGCAAATCCTGCTTGGTAAGGCCAGAGCTCAAAGCGATCCAATTTCGTATCGGTGGTTTATTTGTGGCGACCTGCCGTTCGACCACATCCAGTCTGCGGCTGCCGCAACACCGCGTGAAGCCCTGCGACACTTCGCCATGAAGTGGCAGTTGGACGCCGATCAGGCCGGGGCAGACGAATCCGCGAGCTTAGTTCAGAAAGCGGAGCTGTTGTATGACCTGAGCGAAGACGACCGCTTCTGGTCGGATTGAAATCCGGACAAAAAAGAAGGGCCGCTTTCGCGGCCCTTCGATTTACTGCTATCAGACCAGGTCTGACTTATTCGAACGTTTGCGTGAATCGCACGTAGTAGCCCACGCCGAACAGACGATAGGTCGACGGATCGGTACCGGCGTTGAAGCCAGTTTCGATGAACGGCGGTTCTTCGTCCGTGACATTGGTAATGCCAGCCGCGATGTTCGTACCCGTATTTTCGAACGAGTAGTTCACGACGATATCGTGGTACAGGACAGAATCGATGGCCTGAAGGTACGAGCCATCAGGTTGGTTACCGGCACCACAGTTGCAGAAAGTATCGGAATCCAGCTCACTGATGAACTCACCCAGGTAACCGACGGATAGACCGCTGTTATTCGACCACTGAATAGAGTAGTTGAATTTGTCGGTTGCATAAGCGCCACCGTCTTCAGCTGTCGGGTCCGTATGACGACCGGATAGGTCAATCTCGCCTGCGCCTGGCTGTGCTGTCTTCGTGCGTTCCAGCAGGTGAGACCACAGCAATGCCGCTTCGAACTGACCCATGTCAGTATCAGCAGCCCAGCGGACTTCCGTATCGATACCCTGCGCGCCTTGATCCGCAACGTTGATGCTGCCATCAATAATATTATTGATGGTGTAGTCAGCGTTACGTGTAATCAAAGCACAGGATGAAGCAACCTGGTTTACGTAGCAATCGTTCAACGTGAAGTCGACGCCCAGCGAGCTAATACCGTCTTCGATATCAACCTGCCAGTAGTCCAACGTAACCGTTGTTGTCGAATCACCAAACTCAGGACTCCAGACCAGACCAGCAGTGAAGGTATCACCGGTCTCAGGAATCAGGTTCGAGTTGCCACCAACTTTTGAGTTCACCTGAGTATCAAATTGCGGAGCAATCTGTGCACATCCTGGTGAGTTAGCGATCTGCCCTGCAGCGCAAGGATCCACAAAGGTCGGGAAGCTATCAACCTGACCGCCGAAGAGGTCACTAACTGTCGGCGCGCGGAAGATAGTTCCGGAAGTGGCACGGAATTTCAGAGAATCTAACGCCTGAAATTCTACACCAACCTGCCAGGTCGTATCACCGTCAAACGCATTCCAGTCATCGTAACGAACGCCAGCTTTGAGGTCCAAAGCCTGAGTACCGTTGTCCATGACCGGCAGCAACAATTCACCAAAGACACTGGTGTTGTACAGCGAACCGTCCGTTCCAGCGCCGACGTTACCTGTAACCGCTCCGGTCTGCTTACCCGAATCAGGGTTGTAGGTGTACGACTGTCCCCAGTAACCGAGGCCTGCTGCCCACTGCATATCACCGCCCGGCAATTCCATCGCCGACCCGGCGATACTGGCGCTTGCCGTATCCATGGTCGTCAGGAAAGTGTCGATCAGGTCAACAGCAACGTAGTCGATCATGTCCTGCGTAAGAGTGCCCGTGACTGGCTGACTCGTAACCGGATCAACTACACCACCACCGAAGAAGTTCAGCGGTACACAGCCCGTGATCAGGGTTGACGCATCTACACCGCCAGCGTCGGTTCCCGGACTAGCGTAGCACTCAGGCTGTCCGTTGCCGTCGAGGTCCGCAGATGGGCCCATGGCATTGTGCAGGCGCGCGCCAGAGAACTGGCCGCCGTCAACGTCTTCGCGAGAACGATAGCCACGGTTGTAGCTAACTTCCCAATCCAGATCGTTGAAGGTTCCTTCAAAACCAACTACCGCCTGGATCTGGGTGATGTCCTGCGTGAAATCGCGTTTCGTCTCAATCATACGACGACGCGGCCCAACAAGTGGCTCATAACCAAGTGTGGTGCCGTTAGCCACATTGTACGAATCGATTGCTCGACGCAGATAGTAGTTGTTCTCTGACAATCCAGTGTAAGGCGTATTTACGCCTGTGGTCGGATTGACGAAGAAACCATCATGCATCGGGTCGCCGCCAGTGAATGGCATTGGCGCCAGTTCCTGCTTCGACTGGCGGAAGTTACCGCGCAGGCCAACATTGAACTGAACCGTTTCCGTGATTTCGAAATTGGCTTCCATGAACAAATTGGTACGCTCATACGGCGTCTGGATGTAGTTAACAGGCGAGTAGTTATAAGTACGGTTGTCATGCGGGATCATCGTACCAACTTCGTACGCCTGACCTGCTGGCGTGCCAATCAGGAAGCGGCCGTTTCCGGGATGATCACCAGGATTTGAGAAATCATCCGTCGTGTCAGCCGGTGTGCCGTTGTCATTGATATCGCGGACGCTGAAGAACTGCAAACGACTTTCTGGAATACGTGAAGAACCCAGTGGATAGCAGCCACCTGACGCAGTGCCATCATACGCAGCAGCAGTCTGTGCCTCACAACCTTCAGGATAGATGTAAAAACCATTCTGGAAGAAGTCCCATGGAGCATCGCTTTGGAAAGCTTGTTTCTGATCTACAAACTCAGCGCCGAACATAACGTTGCCGCCTTCAAACGTCTTACCCGCGATCACACCAATAGCGTTTTGCGCGCCGTCGTCCATGTCGAAGTAGTCAGCGTTTTGAAGCGTGAATTCCAGGCCTTCAAAGTCGCGACGTGTGATGATGTTTACAACACCAGCAACTGCATCAGCACCGTAGACAGCAGATGCGCCATCTTTCAGGATTTCAACACGTTCGATCATGTTGGCTGGAATCGTCTGGTAGTCACCACCGTCAACGGTACGTTTGCCGTTTACGAGCGTTAACGTGCGGTCAACACCCATGCCACGCAGATCGATCTGTACAGAGCCGTTACCGCCGTTATTTGTCGTGGTGCCGATAGGCGAACCAGACATTGAAGGCATGCGCTGCAAAAGGCTACCGACATCAGTAATACCCTGAGCGAGAAGTACTTCTCGATCGATTACTGTTACCGGGCTCGCACTATCAAGGTCAGCACGCTTAATGCGTGAACCCGTAGTGATAATCTCTTCTAATGGCTCGTCTGCGCCTGCATCCTGTGCCAAAGCACCCGGTGCAAAGCCGACTGCAAAAGCGCCCGCGCCTATACCTAGGCTAAGACGAATTGCCGTCTGCAGTTTATGGTTCGAAAACATTGATGTTCCCCTTATGCTGTTTTTAAAGAAACGTTGCATTTATCGCACAACGCATGCCGGGGTTTATACCACCAATGCCCAGAACAGTAAAATGGGTGGACCGTAAATGCTCGCAGAATAAGGGCTACAGCGTTAATACCTGGTTTTCCTTATCGCCCGATGACTTGTGTCATAAATACAACGGATGCGAAAATGATACATGCATTATGTTAAAAACATGTGAAATCACTTAGTTTCACGCGCTCGAAATGAGCGTTTTTCAATCAGTCTTGCTTATCCAGCCACTGAAGTCGGCAAAACGCAGCGAAACAGGCAGAAAACAAACAGCCTTATAACTTTTGGGAATCAACCCGGTACAAGGGCGCCAATTGCGCGACTGGAAAAATTTGCGCCCGGGGCTAGTTATTCTCGCAGACAAGAATTTGTCTCTGATTGGTGTAGATTGTCGCAATTGATCGAGACGACCAATCCTGACCCGGAATTTGACGATGACAGCTACGAACACTCACTATGCGTTTGCATTGCACGGTGGCGCCGGTGCGGTTGCAGGCCGCAATTACAGCGCCGTCGAAGAGCACCTCCAGCAACTGGCGGCGGAATGCGCAACATTGCTCGCAAAGGGTGCTCATGCTCTCGACACCGTCGAATTCGCGGTGCTAGAGCTGGAAAGATCTGGAATGTATGTTGCCGGCCGCGGATCAGCCCCCAATACGGCAGGCTATGTTGAGCTGGACGCATCGATAATGCACGGACCGTCTCGTGAAGCTGGTGCCGTCGCGGCCTTGCCCGGTTTTGAAAGCCCGATACAAGTCGCTCGTGGGGTCATGGAAAAAACACACCATGTCCTGCTCGCTGGTGCTGGCGCGCGAGCCTTCGCGCGCGGTAACGGTTTTGCCGAAGTCGACGAACCGGAAAATTACTACGTGTTGCCCGTTGGCGTTACGAAAGAGGAACTCATGGACAGCAACGCTCACGGAACAGTCGGTGCGGTTGCACGCGATCAGTCCGGTGCGCTCGCCGCAGCAACTTCAACGGGTGGTACTTTCGGCAAACTCGAGGGCCGTGTCGGTGACACACCGCTCATCGGGCCCGGGACCTGGGCTGACGACGATATCGCGATCTCATGTACAGGTACCGGAGAACACATCATTCGCGCCGGTGGCGCCATCACCATCGCGTGCGCTTACAAGTCCGGGACGACGCTCGATGCCGCCATCAACGATATGCTCGACGAAGTAAAACGCCTCGGCGGCGATGCAGGCGTTATCGCGGTTACCCGGGATTCGGAAATCGCGACGCTGTATAACTCCGACGGCATGAAGCGAGCATCGGTCTCGAGCCGTCAATCTCTGCAAGTCGCCACTTTTACCGAGACGCAGTGAAGGTGGCAAAAAAAACGGCGACCCGAAGGTCGCCGTTCTCGTTGCATACCAAGCGAAAAGCTTAGAAGCTAATTTTCACGTTAAGAGCATACATTCTGCCGACGGTATCGAACAAGCTTGGGAATGTATTACCCGAGTTGAACGATGTTGAACCCGTCTCGTTACCAAGAATCGGAGGATCTTCATCCGCGACGTTGCTCAACAGAAGTGAGAAGCGAGCCCAATCGTTGTAGGTGTAACCGAACGACAAATCAAAGTAGTCGAACGAATCAACACTTTGGAACGCCGAGAACAGCTGACTTGCTTCGTTGGTCTGTGCATCCATTTCGCCGATATGACGCCACAACAATGATGCGTCATAGTCGTTACGAGCCCAGTTAACACGCAATGTTGAACGGAACTCAGGAACCGGATCACAAGACGTACCGTAGAAACCGTTACAGTCAACAACTGCGGATGCTGCTGTCGTCTGGAACTCGTTCGTCAGGTACTTGTGAGCGACCAGTCCGAAAGACAGATCGCCAGCGGCACCAATATCAACGGCCGTGCTCACTGCGAGGTCAATACCTTCAGCATGGAATGACGTGAAGTTCGTGAAGAACGCCGGAACGCCAGTTCCTGTTTCAGTGAACGCGCCACCGATTCGAACGATTCCGCCACAAGCCACTGGATCTTCAAGCACGTAACACAAATCAAGTGCTTCCTGACCCGTCGGAGTATCGATGTAGTTCTCGATATCGATATCGTAGTAGTCAACAGAGATCGTCGTTGGGTAGTTGTCCAGGAATGTTGGTTCCCAAACGAAGCCCAGCGTCAGTGTTGTCGCTTCTTCCGGTGTAGGTGCGGCAAGCGGATTGGTTCCCGTAAAGACATTGATCTGACCCGAAATGATGTCCTGGGTCGTACCTACCTGACTCGGAAGCTGACCGGTCTGAACACACAGATTGAACAGTGTGCTACCTGCGGCCGGCGGATTCGGATTGCCGATTGAGCATGGATCCGAAGTTGCATTGTCCAGTCCGGTCGTGACCGGGCGGAACAGTTCGCCGATGTTCGCGACACGAACAGCCTGTTGCTGCATAGCGCGAAGTCGGAAGCCATCAAGCACTTCCCAACTGAGTCCATACTTCCACGATTCGGTTGTGCCCTGCGGATCGAAGTCTGATCCGCGGAAGCCTAACTCGAGGCTGACGTTTTCAGCACCGCTTTTGCCCTGAATCAACGGCAGAACTGCTTCTACAAAATACTCATCCGACGTGTAGCTACCATTGACGGGCAGACGGTTACCACCAGCGCCACCCTGACAGCTGGTCGGAGCCAGTTTCAAGCACTCATCCGGCGACGAACTTGCCGTCAATTCACCGAACTCTGCACCGAACGCGACAGACAGACCATCGTCAGCCCAAGGCAGCGAAACGTCGTCAAATGTGCCGTCGATAGAAGCGGCCCAAATCGTCTGCGTTGTTCTGCGAAGGTCGCTGGCAATGGCGATGAAGAAGCCATCTGCACGTTGCTGCTCGGTGATCGATCCCAACGGTCCGAAGACGTTGATCGGCGAACACGGCGATGCAGTGACGTTGCCATTCAAATCACGACATTCTGTTGCGCTTACGGTGTTAATACCGAGAGCCAGATTGGTGACGTTAGTGAAGCCATCACGGGTTTCGATGAAGTCAGACTTCGCGAACTGGTAGGAGACATCGTAGTTCCAGCCTTCCATTGCACCGGGAAGCTCGCCACGAAGGCCAACCAGATACTGCGCAAAGTCAGTCTTGAAACTACCTGATCGCGGTCCAAGCTCAAGCGTACGACGGCGAGCGGTTGATGTGAATGCGTCATTCTCATCAAATACTCCGTCGCTATTGAAGTCCTGAATACCCACTGAGTTAAATCCAGTCGGATCCGCCGCCAGTGCTGCCTGAGTTGCAGTCAGTGCATCCAGATCATCCTGAGTTGGGTTCGGCAGAGCCATCAAGTCAGCGATCGTCTGATTCTGCGCATCGACAAACGCAACAGCACCCAAATTCAGATCATCAATGATCGTCGTGCGTGCAGCCGTGTCGAAGAACGGATTCATAACAGGAATCGTGAATGCGGTTCCGAAGGTTCCTGACGGAGCGATCTGGAAGTTTGACTCGTTGGACGACCATGTTGCACGACCGTAAAACTCCATATTATCGTTGGCTTCGTAGGATGCGACCGTAGTTGCCTGAAAGCGCTCCTGAGGCGTCTGATAATAGTTGAACGGGTTGAAGTTAAATCGTGCACATCGCGTGGTTCCCAGCGATCCGTCATCCTGGAACTGATAGGAGTTGCCGCTGCGAAGATCCAGTGTTCCCGGAATCGATGTTGTCGAACCGACACCCGATGCAAAGGACGTGGTGAACGCGCCTTCGCCACCGGTACAACCTGCAGCAGGCGTATCGGGTGCTGAGCCCAGGCCTGAACCAGTAGCCGACGAAACACCGAACTCTCCGAATTGGCGCTCGGCAAGCAAGATGCTACCGCGACTGGTTTTGCTCACACCGAGGGTGATGTTGCCTCGGTCGTCGCCTGTGTTAACGCCGAACAATGCACCGATGTACTCGGTGTGACCACCGCCGCCTAAGATTGCTTTGCCTGAATCGGTATCAGAATAACCGAAGTCAAGTTCAACGCCTTCAAAGCCTTGCTTGAGTATAAAGTTGACCGCGCCGGACATAGCATCGGATCCATATACCGCTGAAGCTCCACCAGTAACAACGTCGACGCGCTGAAGCATGTTGATAGGAATAACGTCAGTTGTCACGATACCGTTGATATCGTATGGAGCCAGACGCTTGCCGTCGATCATGATGAGTGAACGCTCGGGTCCAAGACCTCGAAGGTCAAGTGTTGCCTGACCAGACGTACCGTTATTTACGTTCTCACCATCGCCTGGGATGGTGATCGGCAAATCGCGGAAGATACGCTCGATGTTCGGTGTCTGCTTAGCTTCGATCTCTTCAATACCTATTGAAGTCACCGGACTCGCCGCAATCACGTTTTGATTACGGATTCGTGTACCAGTAGTGATGATCTCTTCGAGGCTCTCTTCGTCCTCGTCGGTATCCTGCGCAAAAGCGGGCATACAAAGTGCTGAAATTGTCCCCGCTATAATTGCTGAACGCAGAATGCCGCGTGTTGCTTGGTATCTGTTCATGGCAATATCCCCTTGATTGAAAAATGACACGTTGTATTTTTCTCACAACGCGTGGGGGCTTCGACTGGCGAAAACAGAAAAGTTTAGGAACATCTGGTTATAACGGCTAAGTTTAGCCATTCTGTGCGCGTTGAGACCGTGTGCAGATATCGAATTATTTGTATTAAAAATACAACAAATAGAATATTAGTATTTATATTATGTTCAAAACCAAGGGCTTATCAGCCGCTATTTCACGCGCGTGATTCGAATACGGCTTGTACCGCCATCGGGTTTCATTTTGTATCCGAAGAAATCCTTGCTGATTGTAGTTTCGAACTCACAGACTTTGTACTTCAGTCGCTTTCGGTCGGTTTGCTTCCAGACCTGTCCATTTTTAAAATAGAAGTGATACTTGTCGTTTCCGTCCTTGCGGCAGCGCGTTACTGTCGCCCGTCGCGTTGGCGCCTCACCCTTTTCCCGTTCTACCGACTCCGACCCCAGGTCATCGAGCGAGCCATTTGTCGCCGACTCAAGATCGTTATCAGGCGCTATCGGTCCTGATTGCTGCCGGCCACTTTGGGTGTCGTAGCAGGCCAGGCGCGCCGCTGAATCTTCGATCAGACTACAACGACGCAACTCATCACAATTTCCATCGTCAGCACGGAGCGATGTCGCGACGAACAAAAGACCTATGCCGAAAAGTATCCCAAAGCACGCGCTCGTTTCTCTGGTCATCAACTTTGACATCTAATTTCTCCCTCTGCGATAAACCGCAAGTCGCGACTTTCGGCGTTAGTTAAATAGGCAATGCCGTCGTGTGTTTGATGTCGGACAGCACTATGCTAGAAGTGACCTCCTGGATGCCAGGTAGTTGCGAAAGTTTTTCGAAGAGAGCCGCTGCGTCGAAATGACGCTGCAGCAGCTTCATGTTGAAAGCTGATTCCGTATCGTGCGCGAATTCGTGTAAATTGGCGCCATGCCTCTCGCCACTCGCACGGCCCGACTGCTGATACGCCTCCTGATAAGTACGGTCGTGCTCATCATTTTTTCTATGCACGTTGCCGGCAAGCCGCGGTTCGAGGCGATCGACCGCATGGAGAACTACCTTTACGACGTACGCGTTCGTACTACGATGCCGGGCGGTATCGATGATCGCATTGTCATCGTCGATATCGACGAGGCCAGCCAGGTGCAATTGGGGCAATGGCCCTGGGAACGGGAAACGCTCGCCGGCATTCTCGATATTCTGTTTGATGACTATGGCGTCAATGTGTTGGGCTTTGATGTATTGTTCGCCGAAGCAGGTCGTGGCGGTGGCAATGAAACCTTTGCGGAGTCGTTTATCGCCCGCAATATTGTCACAGGCTTCGTATTCAAAGACTCACTCAGCCAAAACGAACCTGAATTCACAGGCGTACTACCCACAGCATTCATTCCTGCCGCAGATCTCACCGATATCTCCGTGCCCTTTGTCACAGCGGCCGGCTATGCCGGCAGCCTGCAAGCGCTGCAGGAAAATGCATCTGGTGGCGGTTTTTTCGACTCGCCATTAATTGACTCCGACGGGGTATTCCGGCGCACGCCACTAGTGCAACGCTACCGGGGTGACCTTTATCCGGCGCTGGCGCTGGCGCTAACGCATTCGGCTATGGGTGCGCCACCTGTTGGCTTCAAATTTGCCGGCAGCGAACGACGCGGAATCGATCTTGAGTCGTTCCGCATCGGTGATAAAGAAATACCCGTCAACGAACAAGCCGCTGTTTTCATTCCCTTCCGCGGCCCGCAGGAAAGCTTCCGCTTCATTCCAGCTCGCGACATCGTCAACAAGACGGCACCCCGTGAATGGCTGGCTGACAAGATCGTACTGGTCGGGGCAAGCGCAGCCGGTCTGCTCGACTTGCGCTCGACCCCTGTTGGTCAGCGGTACATAGGTGTCGAGGTGCACGCGAATCTCGTCGCGGGTTTGCTCGACGGAACTATCCGCCGGCAACCTGCCTGGTCGAATGGCCTTGAGTTCACTTTGTTATTCCTGATCGGCGCACTCGTTGCGCTATTGTTGCCAAAACTTTCACCGCAGTCATCACTATTGATGGTCGCGGCGATACTTGCGCTGACGATGACAACTAACCTTTGGCTTTGGACATCATTCAATCTCGTCATTCCAATCGCATCGATCATTGGATTCACGCTGGTCGCCGGGTTACTGCAAATCACGTATGGTTTTTTTGTCGAGCAAAGAAACAAACGGCACTTGTCACAAATCTTTGGTCAGTACATTCCACCCGGCGTTGTAGAAGAAATCGACGCCAGCGGCGCCGAAGTGTCTCTGGAAGGCGAAACACGGGTAATGTCGGTACTGTTCTCGGACGTTCGAGGGTTTACTACGATCTCGGAAGGGCTGGATGCACGTGAGCTGACGCAAATGATGAACGAGTTTCTAACGCCGTTTACTCGCGTCATACAAGAACACCGCGGCACCATCGATAAGTATATGGGTGATTGTGTAATGGCGTTTTGGGGCGCCCCGCTGCAGGACGAAAACCACGCAAGGCACGCCCTGCTCGCCGCGTTCGGCATGTTGCAAGCTGTCGAATCACTGGATGAGGCATTCGCAGCAAAAGGCTGGCCACCCATTCGTGTTGGCGTTGGCATCGCAAGTGGCGACATGAATGTCGGCAACATGGGTTCAGAGTTTCGTATTGCCTATACGGTTATGGGCGATACGGTGAACCTTGGTTCGCGGCTTGAGGGGCTCACCAAACAATACGGTGTCGACATCATCGTCAATGAAGGCACCGTGGCAGATATCCCTGAATTTACGTTTAGAGAGCTAGATCTCGTTCGCGTTAAAGGAAAGACGAAACCGGTCGCAATATTCGAACCAATAGGTGAGACAAGGACGCTCGACGAAAAAGAACTTTCGACGCTGGCAGATTATGAAAAAGCGCTGGCAGGGTATCGGCGCTGTGATTGGGAAATCTCACGCCAGTTGTTCGAAAAATTGACAGAACAGAAGGGCGAGCTTCTATATAATGCGTACCTTGATCGGATAGAGCGGTTCAAACAAGAGCCACCGCCGGCGGATTGGGATGGGGTTTTCGACCACCTGAGCAAGTAATACCGCACAGCACTGCTCAAGATTTGGATCGCGGGAAAATAAAAAAAATGCTACCCGTACCGAATATCAAGAAAGTATCTATCCTGGCGCTCACCGTGTGGTTTTGTGTATTCACAACCGAGGTCATCGCTCAGGACACATTTCGAATCGCTGCCAGCGCTGAACAACGGCAGTTTCTTCAAGATGCGGAGTCGTTGCTGGCCACAGGCCAAAGTGGCGCGGCATTTACCCTGTTGAGTACGCGTGAAGTAGAACTGGCCGGTAATCCGTATTTCGACTACCTCCTCGGTGTTGCCGCGCTGGATTCCGGACACCACAGTGATGCGATATTCAGCCTGCGCCGGTCGCTGGCCGTTTCCCCTGAATTTTCAGGGGCCCGAATGGAACTCGCCCGCGCATACTTCGACAGCGGCAATGCAGCACTGGCACGTCCGTTGTTCATACGTTTGCTGGATGAGGGGCCATCAGCGCCTGTACGCACGATTATTAGTGATTACATTGCATCCATCGACGCAACACCATCACCTCCCAAGAGTAGTCTCCGCTTTTCGTTCGATGTGGCCGGTGGTTACGATGACAACGCCAACGGCTCGACCGACGACCAGCAGTTCATGGGCTTCATCCTCAGCCCGGACAATCTGCAGACTGAAACATCGTTCGTCGAGGCCGGCGCCAGCTTTAACTGGAATAACCCGAAAAGCACGCAATTTGGCTGGTATACCGGTGGCCGCGCCAGCTACCGGCACAACCCGGACGCCAGTTTCGTCGATTCTGGTGTCCTGAGCGGCAATACCGGGGTGACCTGGCAGCGCGGCCCATTTTTTGGGCGGGCCGGTGCCGATGGTTACTGGGCCACACGCGATGGAGACCCGAATCAGAGCTATCTCGGACTGGATGCATTACTTGGAAGTCGAATCGCTTCTAACTGGGATATCACGCTCAGCCTTCGCGGTGGTGCCATTCGACACGATGACCTGATCGATACGCTCGATGTTGATCGTATTCTTTACAGCGGCGGCCTGACCTATCAATTCGAATCTCCCGGCAAGCTCGGCTTTGAGGTGATCGGTGGCAACGACTCTGAACGTAACAGCGGCTCTCCGTACGGTAATTCGAAAATTGGCGGGCGTCTCACGCTGCACATGGCGGTTGGCAACAAAGGACAGTTATTCGCCTCAGCAGGTAGCCTGACCAGTGACTACGACGGTGTCTTTTTCGGAACATCACGAGAGGACACACAAGTCTCAACACTATTGCAGGTAACCTTCAGCGATGTCTGGTCTGACGGTTTGTCATTAACGCCGAGAATTCGCTACATAGACAACGATTCAAATATTGCACTTTATGACTATGACCGCACGGAAGTCGGTCTCCAGCTACAGTGGGTGCCGCAATGATTAATTCTTTCAAAGTATGCACACAGGCATCGCTTGTAGTTGCACTTTTTTTCGTTGCTGAGGCGAGCGCTGACGATGCCGGCTCGGTGTTATTCAGCAAAGGTTCTGTCACCGCACAGCGTGACGCCGTGGTCGCACTGGCGAAAGGCGACGGTGTCCTGGCTACCGATACGATTAGCACCGGTGATGCATCTCGTGCGCAACTGCTGATGATCGATGGTGCGAAAATCGCTGTTCGGCCAAACAGTGAAATACGCATCGACGAATATGTTTACGCGGCTGCGTCGCCAACGATTGTTGAAACATCACAGGACAAGAGCGTCATCTCGCTGGTGAAGGGCGGCTTACGCACCATCACGGGTGCCATTGGAGAGGAAAACCGTGCGAACTACGAGGTCCGCACACCAGTTGGGACGCTCGGTATTCGCGGCACCAATTTCGCGATATTACTTTGTAGTGGTGACTGCGACTGGGCGCCTAATGTGAATCCGGGCGAGCCCATTGAAGACGGTTTATACATCGGAGTAACAGCAGGAGTAATAGTATTTCGCGCCCCGGGTGGTGAGATAGTGGTTCGCGCTGGCGAATACGCCTTCATTCCGATGGCGTCGCGCGTTCCCGAAAGGCTCGACGCACCGCCTTCCGTATTGATCGATGACAACGACTTGCGCTTCGATGCCAATGGCACACCGGTAAGGGCTGGCTTTGACGACAAACTTGGTCTTCGTCGCAACCCGGCTTCGGGTGCTCCGGACTCTCAGGAAACCGATCCGAAGGACAGCGCTAATCCGGAAACGCCGCGACAACCCGTGATCGGTATCGATCCGGACGGCACGCCGATCGACATCACGCCGGGTGAATCACCGCGAGCAACGGCCGGTCGTACGATTAGTTACTCAACCGGTCCGCTCGGTGCTATTGGAACAGCCTTCAGCGGTATGCAAGTTAATGATCCTGCGTCGCTGCAACTTGATGGCGGCAACAATCTCGAAGGCTTTATCGGCCCATACCCCGGCAGAGTAGCCAGCGAGCCAGCGGCATGGAACATCGGCACCTCAACCAATACCGATACGGGCTTCGATACCATGACCGTGTTGCGTTGGGGGCGTTGGTCGGGTGGGGTTGCCAGCGGCACGCTGCTTAGTGATGGCAGCGACGTCAGCCAAGACCTCGGCAGTCAAAGCCTGCACTGGATTAGCAGTGCGGCAGAGGCGCCACCGGTCATGCCGATCACAGGCACAGCCTCCTACTCACTAATCGGTGCAACATCACCGACAGACAACCGGGGTAATACTGGCGTACTCGGCAGCGCAACGTTCCTGGCCGACTTCACCAACCTTGCTGTGAGCAGCACACTGGTCATCGATATCGGCGGTGTAACGTGGAGCGCTTCAGGCAACGGCGATATGGGAATGGAGATCGGCTTGCCGGCCCACTTGTTCGAAGGCTTCTACAACGCGGTCGTGGTGGGTGGGGCCACGGGTGGCAGTGGTACTTTCTCCGGTTTCTTCAGTGAGCCCGGCGACACTTCGGATCCTGCGATTCCTGCGGGCGTTGGTATGACCTACAGCCTGCAGGACCCGCAAAGCGGAACAACAGTTTCCGGCGCAGCCGCATTCGGCAATCCGTGAGTCTTGAGCTCGTCATCGTCGGTGCGGGGCCGGCGGGATTAAGTGCGGCTGCACGCGCGCAAGTGCTCGGGCTGAAATACCTGCTGCTGGAAAGCAGCGCCGCGCCCGCCAATACGATCCAGCGCTACCAGAAAGGCAAGCACGTCATGGCCGAACCGTCTGTCGTGCCACTGCGAAGTGATCTTGGATTTGCGGCAGGCACGCGCGAGGCGATTCTCAGCAGCTGGCAATCCGGACTCGACGATCTTGAGGTCAATATTCGTTACAACGCGGAAGTAACCGCCATTACGGGCTCCAGACCTGAATTCGAACTGCAACTTGCCGACGGTGAAACCTTACAGGCGGAAACAATCGTTCTTTCCATAGGGTTGCAGGGTAATCCACGCAAGATGGGCGTCGACGGGGAGAGTGACTCAAGTGTGCAATACACGCTGGACGACCCCGATGAATACAAGAATGAAACTATCGCCATCGTTGGTGCTGGCGATGCGGCTATCGAAAATGCTGTGGCGCTGGCGCGCAATAACGCCGTTGTCATCGTTAATCGCCGGGATGAGTTTGCGCGCGCGAAAGAAGGCAACCTGACGCTGATTACCCGCGCCATTGAAGATGGTTCGATCAGCTGTTTTTTCAACACAGGTGTCGCATCGATCGAAGTCTCGAAAGCCATCAACCTGAACACTGAGACCGGTGAGACTCGTGTTGAGTGCGACCGCGTGATCGCTCGTGTTGGTGCCATCCCACCGCGTCGCTTCGTGGAATCCACTGGCATTACTTTTCCGAGTGATGAGCCAACAACCTTGCCCGAGCTTTCAGGTCATTATGAATCCAATGTGCCCGGTCTGTATGTCATCGGTGCACTGGGGGGCTACCCCCTTATCAAACAGGCGATGAACCAGGGCTACGAAGTCGTTGAGTTCATTAAGGGCAACGATATTTTGCCGGCCGATCACGGCATACTCGAAGATAAGTTCCGGCACTTGCCGTATGGCAAGGGTGTCGATGACACACTGGCGTTGATTCGCGGCAACGTATCGCTGTTTGAAAACGTTAATGGTCTCGTGTTGCGTGAACTTGTTCTCGCGAGTGAATTGCTCACGCCGAAGCGCGCCGACGTTATTTTCCACAAGAATGATTACACCAACTCGTTCATATCCATCGTCGAAGGCGAAGTGGAGGTCGAAACGGATGATGGCCAGTTTATCGGCCTGGGTCAGGGTCAGTTCTTCGGCGAAATGAGTTTACTGTCGGGTCGCAGGCGTTCAGCGACTGTGCGTGCATCAGCGGACTGCGTGTTACTGGAAACACCGCGCCGCGAAATGATCAAGCTGATGAACAGCTACGAACCGGTGCGGCAGGTCATCGATCAGCACTTTATCGTGCGCACTTTGCAGGCTGATCTCGTACCGGACTCACCCCTGGGCGAGCTCGAAGCCGTCGCTGCAACGGCAGAGCTTATTTCATTTCGAGCTAATGACGTTCTCTTCAAAGAAGGTGATGAGGCAGACGGATTGCACCTGATACGCAATGGTTCGGTTTCAGTGTCGCGCCATATCGGTGGCCGCGACATCGTCACGACTTACGTGGCAGCGGGCAACTACGTCGGCGAGATGGGCCTGGTTGGAGAAACGCGTCGATCGGCGACCGTCACGGCGACTGTGGCAACAGAGTCGGTCTTCCTGCGCGCCGACGTTTTTCAGACCATGCTGCTGCGCAACACCGGGCTGCGTGAACGCATCCAGACAAAAGTGAAAGAGCGCATCAGTGAGAACCTGCGCATGGAGGCCGCTCCGGATGCGGGTGACCTGATTTCATTCCTGATGCAACAAGGTCTGGGTGAAGCAACTGATGTGCTGCTGATTGACGAGTCCTTGTGTGTCGGTTGCGACAATTGCGAGAAAGCCTGTGCGGAGACCCACGGCGGCACATCACGACTCGACCGCGCTGCCGGGCCGTCCTATGCACAGGTTCACGTACCGACCTCGTGTCGTCACTGCGAAGATCCGCATTGCATGAAGGACTGCCCGCCCGACGCCATCCGTCGCGCCCCCAATGGCGAAGTTTATATTGAAGACAGTTGCATCGGTTGTGGTAATTGCGAGCGCAACTGCCCGTATGGCGTTATCCAAATGGCGAGCGAAAAAGAAGCGGCACCGAGCCTGTTGAACTGGCTGCTGACGGGCAAAGGCGCCGCGCCCGGTGAACGTCAGGCCATAGGTAGTCCCGATGCCAGCAAGACGGCCATCAAGAAAGCCGTCAAATGCGACATGTGCAAAGACCTTTCTGGCGGGCCGGCCTGCGTACGAGCGTGCCCTACCGGCGCGGCATTGCGAATGAGCCCTGCCGAGTTCGTCAATCTAACCAAGAAGGCGAGCTGAGATGCACGAATCGATACTCGTCTTCAGGAGGTACCGCTATCTTTGGGCGGCGACGGCACTGACTATTGTTTGTCTGCTTGCCTACTGGATTCATGACCCACAGGAGCCTCCCAACGGTGGCACAGTACTTGGCTACACGCTGGGAACATTCGGAGCGTTAATGATTGTCTGGTTAACGTGGTTTGGCGTGCGAAAGCGACGCTACAGCTCGACCGCGGGAACCTTGCAGGGCTGGCTGTCGGCGCACGTCTATTTCGGCATCGCGTTGTTTGTCATCGTTCTTCTGCATGCCGGGTTCCAGGTCGGATGGAATATTCACACGCTGGCTTTCGCGCTCATGACACTGGTCATCGTCAGCGGCATGTACGGTGTTTTCATCTATTTGAAGTATCCGGAACGGCTTAGTGAAAATCGTGATGGCTCGAGTCGTTCAGAGCTGCTCGACCAGCTGGATGACATTGACCGGCGCAGCCGCCGGGTTGCTGAAAATCTGCCAAATGAGTATCAGGACTTCGTTACCAGTGGCATTCAGCGTACTGAGCTGGGCAGTACCTTGTGGCAGCGATTGCGTAACGAAGACCGGTCCCGTATTCAGATACCGAATCAGGCGGAAACCATTCTAAACCCGGGTCAGGAAGCTGCGATGGACTGGCTCGCCGAGCAACAATCGCGTGCTGATGCGAATTCTGCCGCGACGATCGCGGAGTTGTCCGCCCTGCTTCGCAACAAGCGCAAACTCTTGCGACAGGTCGGCGCAGACCTGAAATTACAGGCTGGCATTGAGATCTGGCTTTATGCCCATGTCCCGTTGACGGCCGCTCTGCTTATGGCCCTGATTGCGCATATCCTAACCGTGTTCCTGTACTGGTGACGATATGGCCTATCTGATTCGATTCATCACAAGAAATGCAGCCGGTGGCGTTGAACAGCATGACCACCCCGTCGATGCACCGGCGATCACGATTGGCCGCTCCACAGACCAGGTATTGCACCTGAAAGATCGCCGGGCGCGATTACAACACGCCGTGATTGAACCGAAAGACGGGGCGATCCACATCACTACGAACGCGATGGCAGGCGTTACTGTCAACGGAAAATCACAACGTAGCACCAGGCTAAGTGCAGGTGATGTAATTGAGGTTGGTGCGAACGTCATTCGCGTCATCGACCCTCCCGACGGCTTCAACTTCGCAATTAGCTTTGAGCTCCGCGAAGACGCCGACGACGAGCACCTGATATCCCGGTGGAGTACACCAACAAGCGGAATTGGTGGCTGGAGCAAACGCAAGATTGCATGGACACTCGTCGCGGTCGTGCTGCTTCTCGGCTTCGCCATGCCAGCATTAGTCATGCACGATTTCTTACTGGCCGGGCCGGTGAATAGCGCGCATGCGTCGATCGCAAGCGACTGCGGCAGCTGCCACACCACATTGTTCAAGCGCGTGCCGGATGATGCCTGTGTCGAATGCCACGCCGTGCAACGCCACGCAACGGAACGTCAACATGCAGTACTTGGGGAGACGCGCTGCGCGTTGTGCCACCTCGAGCACAACGAACCACCGCAACTGGTTAACCAGCATCAGGATCTGTGTGCTGATTGTCACGCAAACCTGCCAAGCGGTGTGGAACTGCAAAACGCGGCAGATTTTCTCGATGACCATCCGAATTTCGAAGTCAGTCTCAAGCGACCGACAGAGTCTCCTGACGGCGAAACGGAATGGTTGATCGATCAGCTTGAACTGACATCAGCCACACATGCCGATGTATCGAACCTAAATTTCAATCACCTGATTCACCTGGACCCAAATGGCATCATCACGCCCGACGGCATGCGCGTCATTGAGTGCGCTGAATGTCATACGCCGGATCCCGGCGGCGCGCGCATGCAGGCGATCTCGATGGATAAACACTGCAGCGACTGCCATACCCTGGCATTTGACCCGGATGAACCGACACGCACAGTCCCACACGGTGATGCTGATGCCGTCGTGCAGGCATTGATCGAGTATTACAGCGCACGCCTGTTAGGCGCAGATCCCGATGTAGTCGATCAACGCGTACGACGGCCGGGAAGAAGGCTCTCGCGGGCGGACCGGGACCGCGTGGCGGCAGAGGCACGCACCGAAGCTTTAAATGTCGCAGAGGACCTGTTTGAGAGGCGAGCTTGTATCAATTGCCACACGGTGACGAACACCGAGGGTGACGTTCCCTGGCACATTGATCCGGTACAACTGACGGAAATATTTTTCCCGCACGCGGTTTTCTCGCACGCCTCCCACGATACTGATGTGAGCGGCTGCGATAGCTGCCACTTTGCGACGCAGTCGGAAGTTGCCACTGATCTATTGATACCGGGCATCAGCGTGTGTCGTGATTGCCATGGCAGCGGTGAGTCCGGACGTAATTCAGCAACTCAAATTTCGAGCACTTGCGTCATGTGCCACGGTTTCCACTTTGAGGCGAAGGACTCATATCCGTGATTCATCGCACACCACTTTTGATCGCAGCTCTGCTGCTCATCACTGCATGCGGTGGTGGCTCCCGGCCGCAATCTACAGATGTTGACGTTAGTACGCCGGCAGTCGGCTGCGATGGATTCTGTGCGAACACACCGACGCAACTGAGTGTTGTAGATGTCGAAAGCGTCATAGCTCGTGCGGTCAGCGAAGCGCAAGCGCGCAACGTCGACGGTACCATTGCTGTTGTTGATCGTGTGGGTAATGTGCTCGCCGTTTTTCAGATGAACGCAGCTGCGGTGGCCATAACGATCACATCACCGGGCGGAAACATAGACGGTGGCCTCGAAGGCGTGAATATAATTCCCGGCAGCATGGCCGCTATTTCCAAAGCCGTAACCGCGGCCTACCTCTCGACCGAAGGCAATGCGTTCAGCACACGAACTGCCAGCCAGATCGTGCAGGACCATTTCAATCCGCAAGATAATTTGCAGCCGGCTGGCCCGTTATTCGGTGTGCAATTCAGTCAGCTGGCCTGCTCCGACCTCATAACTCGCTACGCGGGCGGCGTGCCGGACGCCGGCCCGCACCGGTCACCACTGGGCCTGGCCGCAGATTCTGGCGGCTTTCCTTTATATAAAGGTGGCACTCCCGTCGGCGGTGTTGGCGTCATCAGTGATGCGCTGTACTCCTTTGATCCCGATATTTCCGACCTCGACCAGGATAACGATGAATTCATCGCACTGGCTGCCGCATCCGGGTTCGCGGCTCCTGATGACCGACGCGCTCACCGCATCGCCGTAGACGGTCGCAGCCTGCGCTTCTCAGACGCAACACAAGCGGGGCTACTTACCGACCCCAACAGCGCAGCGACATTTGCCAGCATCAACAACGTCGCTGGAATGCTGCTCGCTGTACCCGGGTACGTCGCGGCGACAACCAACGCTGGCGTAGCGTTCGGACAACCCGCATCGGGCATTCGTCCCGACACCCTCGATTACGCCGGTCTCGACGCATTCGTCCTTGTCGACAATGCCAACCTTGAACGCTATCGCCCGATCGCCGGCACCGATGGCGCTTCGGCCTTAACGGCAGCGGAAGTTCAGGCCATCCTCAGTCAGGCTTTGGTGGTGGCCAATCGTTCACGCGCACAAATTCGCCAGCCCGGTGGCACCCAGGCCCGAGTAACGATTTCCGTTGTTGACTCCAACGGAGTAATTCTCGGCATAGTAAGAACACGAGATGCACCGGTTTTTGGTACGGATGTATCGCTGCAGAAAGCACGAACAGCGGCTTTCTTTTCTTCTGCCGCGGCGGCCGCCTCGCTAAATGGCGTTCCGGCGGCGACCTATTTAAACGGCGGTCTTGTTCTTCTACGCAAAGAGCCACTGTCACAGTACGTCATCGCAGCACAATCTTTCCTTGGCTTGCCCAACGCACTGACCGACGGCGCAATCGCGTTTTCTGACCGCGCGGGTGGCAATCTCTCTCGTCCTTTTTTCCCGGATGGCGTGACGGGCAATCCACCGGGTCCATTCAGTAAACCCGCCGGACAATGGAGTCCTTTTTCAACCGGCCTGCAGCTGGACCTCGTTTATAACGCGCTGGTGCAACACGTCGGCTTCGTCGCGGGCCTGGTCCCCGATGTGCCTGCAAATTGCACGGGTGTGGATGGCTTCGACAACAACTTTGTATCCGCAGGCGTCATTCCGGCGCTTGCCAACGGCACCCAGATTTTTCCGGGCAGCGTACCGATCTACCGTGGCTCACAACTCATTGGCGGCATCGGAGTTTCCGGAGATGGCGTCGATCAGGACGACATGATTGCGTTCCTTGGCGTACATGAGTCTGCACAAGGCGGCACTTTCAGCAATGCGGCGACAGCAGTGCGAGCGGACACGCTGGTACCGCAAGGAACACGCCTGCGCTATGTGAATTGCCCTGCCACTCCCTATATCAACAGTGACGAGCAGAATGTCTGTGAAAATAAATAGACATCTTTGCCTTGCCACACTGGTCGCGTGTTATGCGATGTCCGTGTCAAACGCTGTGCAAGCGGAGGCTCCCGGCATACGTGCTGATTGCGTCGAGTATTTCGATCGCTTACGTCGCCGGCCTGGTGACCCGCCACGTGAAGCACATCGCTGTGATGAGCCCGGACTTTCACCAGCTGTTTGGGGCGACCTGCCCTATTTCGCAGCCATACCGGATCGCTGGCGCATCGTTAATGCTGTCGGTTATCCCGAGCGCCTTTGGGATCCGTATCATGGCAACAACGTTCTAAAAGGTGATCGCCCCGCATTCGGTAACGACTGGTTTGTCGCCTTCAATCTGATTTCGGACTCGACTTTTGAGGGTCGCCGTCTGCCGACACCCGTCGGGATCGCAACATCACCCGATCCGGGTGAGCTCGACGTTCCTGGCGACGTCGATCAGACAGCATTTACTCAAAACGTCCTCCTTGAGGCGGTGCTCTATAAAGGCGAGACCATATTCAGGCCGCCTGACTATGAGCTGCGTATTCTGCCAGTTCTTAATTTCACACGCGTCGAAGTCGGCGAAGCCGGTATCTTGCGAGCCGACCCAACCGCGGGCACAACTCGAAGTGACAACTTTGTCGGCATCCAGGGCTTGTTTCTCGACAAGCATTTGCGCAACGTCTCCGATCGCTTTGACTTCGATAGTCTGAGGATCGGAATACAGCCGATAACGGCCGACTTTCGGGGTTTCCTGTTTCAAGACAGCCCGGTGGGCATCCGCTTGTTCGGCACGCGGAACAACAATCGCTGGCAATACAACATCGGTGTATTCCGCCGTCTTGAGAAAGACTCGAACAGCGGACTGAACGACATTTCCGCCGACCTCCGTGAGGACGACGTATTACTTTTTAATCTCTATCGACAGGACTTTCCGATACTGGGTTTCACCTCACAGATCGCGCTGGTTCACAACCGTAATTCCGAAATTGATGATCCTTTCGTAGACGCAAATGGATTTCTCGCTCGACCTGCCGCTATCGGCGTGCAGAGAAATCGCGAGTATGAGGTCACATATGTCGGTTATAACGGCGACGGTCACATCGGTCGCTGGAACCTGACAGCTTCGGCTTACTACGCGTTTGGCACAGAAAAGCCCGCAACATTTACCGGCCTTGAGAGCGATATCAGCGCCGCATTTGCAGCCGTCGAGGTCTCGCGAGATTTCGACTGGTTACGTCTCCGGGCAACGCTCATCTATGGCAGTGGAGATGACGATCCCTATGATGACAAGTCCACGGGCTTCGACGCGATTTTTGAGAATCCGCTGATCGCCGGTGCCGACACTAGTTTCTGGATTCGTCAGGCGGTGCCGTTGCTCGGTGGCGGCCGGGTCACGCTCTCGTCACAGAACGGCCTGCTCAATTCGTTGCGTTCAAGCAAGGCGCACGGGCAATCGAATTTCACAAACCCGGGGCTGTTGCTGGCGGGTGTGGGTGTCGATATGGAAATCACACCGAAGATTCGCGCGTCCATAAATGCAAACCAGCTGTGGTTCGACGATACGGCAGTACTCGAAGTCGCCCGCAATCAGGGCAACATTGACAAGAGTATTGGTCAGGACCTGTCGCTCGCGATTACCTATCGGCCGCTGATATCGCAGAACGTTATTCTGCGTGTAGCGGGTTCCGCGCTCGTCCCGGCCGATGGCTATAAACAACTTTTCGGCTCGGACACGGCCTACTCCGTACTCGCAAACCTGATTCTGGCGTACTGATGAAGAAACTGACATCGTTATTGTTGCTACTGCCGCTCATGCTGATGGCCTCGGAGGGCGAGGCACCGCAGCACGTTGAATATCCTGTCTACCCGCCCGCGCCTGAAGGACAGTCACAGCAAATGGCCGCGCTCAAAAGCTTCGGCTGCGTAAGCTGTCACACGTCCACCGACGCCAGCAGCATGCATGACAGTCCGTCTGTGGTGCTCGGTTGCACCGATTGTCACGGCGGCGACTCGACGATCGAGAAGGATGACGAATCTGCGCTTGATCGCGCGCACGTTAGTCCGCTTTATCCGGAGACCTGGCATTTCCCGTCAAGCGCCAACCCGGAACGCTCGTACACGCTCCTCAACCACGAAAGCTCCGAGTTCATCCGCTTCGTCAATCCATCCGACTATCGGGTGGCTGAAACGGCCTGCGGCGCATGCCATCAGAAAATTATCGATGCGAATATTCGCAGCATGATGGCAACTGGCGTCATGCTCTGGGGTGGTGCCGCATACAATAACGGCATACTGCCGTTCAAGAACTACATACTCGGTGAAGGCTATACGGCAGACGGCGAACCCGCCAAAATTACGGGGTCCGACCTCGACCCCGAAGTGGCGAAACAACACGGCGTCATCGCCGGCTTGTTTCCATTGCCTACCTGGGAAAGTGTCAAGCCAGCCGATGTGTTCCGTGTGTTTGAGGACGGCGGCAGAAACCTGACCAACCTGTTTCCGGAAACCGGTTTGCCGAATACGCTGGGGCAAATACAGCGACTCGAAGAGCCGGGCAAGCCCGATACGCGACAGTCCAATCGTGGTCCTGGTACCGGCGGCCGTATAGCCGTGCCATTGATCAATATTCACAAGACTCGTCTGAACGATCCGTTCACCTGGTTCATGGGCACCAATGATCAGCCGGGCGACTATCGATCTTCGGGCTGTGCGAGTTGCCACGTCGTCTACGCGAATGACCGTGACGAGAGGCACTCGGGCCCTTATGCTGCGTTCGGCCGTGACGGTGAATCAACATCACTTGATCCAACTATTCCCAAAGGCGAATCAGGCCACCCATTGCGACACGAGTTTTCGCGCGCCATACCGACGAGCCAGTGCATGGTTTGTCACATGCACCAGCCCAACATGTTTATGAATTCCTATCTTGGCTACACGATGTGGGATTACGAGTCCGACGCGCCCTTCATGTGGCCAGAGGAACAACAAAATCTGAGCATTGCCGAGCAGCGAGAGGTCCAGGACCGAAACCCTGAAGGAGCGGTCATTCGTGGCAAGTGGGCGGACATCGATTTCCTGCGCAACGTGACCGATCTCAATCCCGAACTAAACGATACGCAGTTCGCGGATTACCACGGCCACGGCTGGAATTTTCGCGCCATTCAAAAACGCGACTTGCGAGGCAACCTTCTGGATGCCGATGGCAACATCGTCGCCAACGATGATCCGGACAAGTTTGACAAAGCTGTACACATGTCATCTATCCATGTTGATAAAGGCATGCACTGCGTGGATTGTCACTTCACGCAAGACAATCACGGCAACGGGCATATTTACGGCGAAGTGGCGAGTGCTGTCGAAGTCGAATGCAAGGATTGCCACGGTACAGCGCAGTCGTATCCGGACTTGAGAACATCAGGCCCCGCTGCACCACCGGGTGGCACAGACATGCGTCTGTATCGCAATGAGAATGGCAAGCGCCGCTTCGAGTGGCAAGGCGACAAACTCATCCAGCGATCAATACTGGACCCCGACGTCGAGTGGGCGTTGAGCCTGGTCAAGGACAGCGTCAATCCCGAGCACGCCGAGTACAACGAAAAAGCAGCACGCGCCAAGTTGATGAGCGATGACGTACAAAGCCAGGACTGGGGATTGGGCGTAGCGACGGAAGACCTCGCTCATCAAAACGAAGAGATTGAGTGCTACACCTGCCACACATCGTGGATAACAAGTTGTGCCGGCTGCCATTTGCCTATCGAGGCTAACTGGAAAACCGAGAGTCATCATTATGACGGCGGTGAATCTCGTAACTTCGCCACCTACAACCCGCAGGTAGCACGCGATCAAATGTTCATGCTCGGTCGGCGCGGACCACTGAACGATAGCAAGATTGCACCAGTACGTTCTTCTTCAGCTCTGGTCTTGTCGTCGACCAATGCGAACCGCGAACACATCTACGTTCAACAGGCACCGGTTGCGGCCAGTGGCTTCAGCTCACAGGCAATGAATCCGCACTTTCCGCACACGACGCGAAAAACTGAAACCAAGACCTGCAGCAATTGCCACCTGAGCGCCGCGGGTGATAACAATGCGTGGATGGCTCAACTGTTGCTGTTCGGTACCAACTTCGTCAATTTTGTCGGCTTCAATGCCTGGGCCGGTCTGGAAGACGGCATTCTCGGCACGCAAGTTACCGAATGGGACGAACCACAAGCGGTAATCGGCAGCTATTTGCACCGTTACGCCTACCCGGATAATTTCCAGCAGCATCTGGACGATGGCAGCGTTCTGCAGACCGCCGCAACACATAGCGGTGGACCGGCACGTTGCGTGCAAGTGCGCGGAGAGTATCTGTATTCGGCGGAAGGCGAAAAGGGTTTGCAGGTCTATGACATTGCGAACATTGCGAACAAGGGCTTCAGTCAGCGCATCGTCGAGTTGCCCTTTAGCAAAATGGGGCACGACTCAGACGTTAACTCAAAGTACGCCACCTGCGTAGCACTGCCCACCAATCAACCTATTCATCCGCCACGAAATACTGGTGATCTGATGCGGATCGATAATCAGGAACAGGCGTTTCATCCGATCTATGACTACGCATTTGTAACCGACAGCACGGAAGGGCTGATCCTGGTTGATGTAACGACCTTCTCTGACGGTGATCTGAATAACAATTTCATCGAGCGAGCTTTGACGTGGAACCCCGGTGGCGTACTGGCCGGTGCGCGTCACATCACGATCGGCGGCCACTATTTGTACATCGTCGCGGATCGGGGACTCATCATCGTCAATGTGAACCGGCCGATGATTCCGTATATCACGGCCATTGTACCGCTCGATAACGGTCGTGCGTCAGCGCTGCAATTTCGCTATCTGTTTGTCACAGACGATTCGGGGCTGCGCGTTGTTGATGTAACGAACCCGGACGCTCCACGGATGAGTGGCGCACATGTTCCGATTGACGATGCCGAACGCATATATGTTGCTCGAACCTATGCCTACGTAGCTGCACGCTCACAAGGGCTGGCTGTCATCGATGTCTGGAACCCTGAAGAACCGAAGCTCATTGAGTTTTTCAATGCGAACGGGCGGATCCGCGATTCGCGGGATGTCGTTGTTGGCTCAACCAACGCATCTCTTTACGCCTATGTCGCTGATGGCTTCGACGGCCTGAAGATTGTGCAACTGACGTCGCCGAGCTCACAACCAAACTTTTACGGCTTCAGCCCGTTGCCGAAACCCGAACTGATCGCAAGTTATCCAACGCAAAGTCCGGTGTTGTCGCTTTCGAAAGGGCTTGATCGCGATCGCGGTGTCGACGAAACAGGCGGTCAGATCGCGGTATTCGGCCGCAAGGGCTCGCGTCCACTTACTCATGAAGAGATGCAGAAACTGTATCTCGATGCAGAGGGGAATCCCTGGTATGTCGAAGATGAATAGAACGTCGCTTGCTGCGCTTGGCATCTTGCTGGCTGGCGTGACCTCTGCCGAGTTACCCGAGAACGATGGCTATGTTCACATGGGCGTTGCTACTTGCGCTGCTTCTCAATGCCATGGCTCAGCGGTACCGCGCGAGGGTTCCAACGTCTTGCAGAATGAGTACGTCACTTGGACGCAGGACGACCCACACTCTCTGGCCTACGAAGTTCTCAGCAATAGCCGATCGAAGGGTATCGCCGCACGACTCGGGTTGGGATCGGCAATTACGGCGAAAATATGCCTAGACTGCCACGCGGATAATGTCCCGCTCCAGCAGCGCGGTGAGCGATTTCACCTTTCCGATGGTGTTGGCTGCGAATCCTGCCACGGTGGTGCGGAAAACTGGTTGGCGACACATTACAACCAACCGACCGTCACGCATGCGGCGAATCTCGAGGCCGGCCTGTATCCAACCGAATCCGTATCGAAGCGTGGCGACCTTTGTCTCTCTTGTCATCTCGGTACAAAGGACAAGTTTGCAACGCATCGCATCATGGCGGCAGGACACCCCCGCCTCGCGTTTGAACTCGATACATTTACGGAGTTATGGCGTACTTTTGGTCGCCAACCTCACTATCGGATCGATGCAGATTATCGCGAGCGCAAAGGCTCGGTAAGCCACAGCTACAGCTGGGCTGCCGGACTACTCGCCGAAAGCCGGCATCGCCTGAGCTTGATTGATGGACCACTTTTCGACGGCGAAGGAATGTTTCCGGAGCTCGGGCTTTATGACTGCCACGCTTGTCACCGCTCAATGAAGACTGTGCAGTGGCGACCACTACCGCGGCACGGCGGTGCCGGACCCGGTGTGCCGTTTGTACACGACGGTACGCTCGTAATGTCGATGGCATTGGCGCGCGCCCTGTCCCCGTCCGATGGGGAGGCGATGGAGTCCGGCCTCGTCGCGTTGCATCGTGCAGGCAGCGACAATATCGACGCCATCCGGGAGGCCGCAGCAATACTCGACGTCGTCCTGGCCCGCTTGCAAGGTCAGCTGTCTCCTCGAAATCCAAGCGGTCATGAAATGCGGTTGTTGCGCGAAATTCTCGGCACCGGAGCGGAAGGTAACTACATTGATTACATCAGCGCCGAGCAGGCATTCATGGCGGTGCAAATGCTGGTTATCGAAATTGATGACCCCCGGCTCGAAGATCAGCTGGACCGGATTGCGGACACACTAAATAACGATGAGCGCTATCGCCCCGCCCAGTTTGCCGCAATGCTCGCAACCCTCTCGGAGCCTGAGCCCGAGCCTGATACGGAGCTGGAAATTGAAGATGAGCCAATCGAGTAATCAATATGATTTCGCCCGGCATGATGGAGTTATGGTCACTGTCACCGCAGCTAGATTGGGAGCGCCGTTGTGTGCTTGATATCAGAAAGCACAATGCTCGAATTAACCTCTTGAATACCCGGCAGCTGCGATAGTTTTTCGAAGAAAAACTGTTCGTAGGCCTTGATGTCCTCAGTGACGATGCGCAGCAAGAAGTCAACATTGCCGAGCACAACGTAGCAATCCATCACTTCCGGATAGCGTTTCACGTCTTCGGCAAATGTAGACAAATTACTGCGGCCGTGTGACGTCAGCTTGACGTGTGCAAATACCATCGTCGTCAACCCGACCTTCTCACGATCCAGGATGACGGCTTGATCGCGAATTACGCCTTCCTCTCGCATACGCTGAATGCGGCGCCAGCATGCAGACTGCGACAGCCCGATCCGCTCACCAATCGCGGTCGCATTGATGCCGGGATTGGTCTGCAGCAAATCAAGAATCTTGCGGTCGGTATGGTCGAGCGAAACGTTTTGCATGATTTAGTCGCCAGTAATAGATAATCACATTGATTATGCGCTGTTTTGAACTTACGTAAAAGGTTTTGCAAGCTTTATAGCCTTATTCCGCGATATATTAGTCAATCTATGCCTAGCTCACACTCACAGGGGAGACGCATGGCCGTCTTTGATCACACCGAATTCGACAACCATGAATCGCTGCACTTCATAAACGATGAGCCAACCGGGCTACGCACCATCGTTGCAGTGCATTCAACGGCTCTTGGTCCGGCAGCCGGCGGTTGTCGACGCTGGTCCTACGTGAGCGACGCAGACGCGTTAACCGATGCACTGCGCTTATCCCGCGGCATGACCTACAAGAATGCCGTGGCGGAACTTCCATTCGGCGGTGGCAAGGCTGTCATTATTGGTGATGACGCTGTGCCGAAAACCCCGGAGTTGCTGGCAGCGTTCGGGCGCGCCGTTAATTCTTTGAGTGGCCGTTACATAACAGCCGAAGATGTGGGCATGTCAGTTGAAGATATGCGACACGTACAGCAACAGACAGAGTATGTGTCCGGTCTGCCGCAAAGCGGACAAAATGCTGGCGGTGACCCGTCGCCATGGACGGCGCTTGGTGTATTCCTGGGAATCGAAGCCGCCGTCAAAGCACGACTTGATAAGGACTCGCTGGCCGGATTAACGGTCGCCGTTCAGGGAGTTGGCCATGTCGGCGTTTACCTTTGCAAGTTGCTGCACGAAGCGGGTGCCAAACTCATTGTCGCGGACGTGAATGGCTACAACTTAAAGGCATTGGGCGAAAGTATTCCGGTTGAGGTCGTCGCACCCGCCGAAATTCTGTATGCCAATGCTGAGATACTTGCGCCTTGCGCACTCGGCAACATCCTGACTTCGGCGACGATTCCTAAAATCAAAGCGAAAATCATCGCCGGCGCTGCCAACAACCAGCTGTCCACTCTGGAAGATGGCGCAAGGCTTTCGGCACGCGATATTCTGTATGCGCCCGATTATGTCATCAACGCTGGCGGTATTATCAGCGTGTCGCACGAGTATTATGGCGGTAGCTCGGAAGACAAGGTGCGCGCTGATGTAGAGAGAATTCCTGCGCGACTACAGACGCTATTCGCCGAGGCAATCGAAACCGGCCGGCCGACCAACGAACTTGCGGACGAATACGCGCGTCGTTTAATTGCCGCCGGCAGGAAATAACAGGAAGCACGCATGATTACTAAATCACGACTGCAAATCCCGAGACCCACCGCGAGACCGGGCGAGGAACCAGACTTCAGTTACCTCGATCTCTCGCCGGCCGGTAGTGTCGAAAAACCACCGCTCGACGCCCGCAACCGGGATATCCACCACCTGAGTAGCGGCCTTATTCGTGTACTGGATGACGACCACACGGCTAAGGGTTCATGGGACCCGGGGTTCGACAAAGCTCAATTGCAGGTTGGTTTGCGCTGGATGCTGTTGAACCGCGTTTTCGATGAGCGCATGTGGCAAATCCAGCGCCAGGGTCGAATCTCATTTTACATGCAGGCGTTGGGTGAGGAAGCTATTTCAATCGCACAAGGCATGGCATTGCGTTCGGGCGACATGTGTTTCCCCTCTTATCGAAATCAGGGTCTGTATATGTATCGCGGCATGAACCTGGTCGAAATGATGTGCCAGTGCCTGTCGAATACTCGCGATATGTGCCAGGGCCGGCAGCTGCCGATCATGTATCACAGCAAGAGCGGCAACATGTTTTCGATCTCCGGCAACCTTGGCACGCAGTATCCGCACGCTGTGGGCTGGGCGATGGCATCGGCGATCAAAGGCGAAGATCATATTGCGGCGTCCTGGGTGGGTGACGGCACAACCTCTGAGGCAGACTTCCATCACGCGCTGACGTTTGCAGCCATTTATCAGGCGCCCGTAATTCTAAACATCGTCAACAATCAATGGGCTATCTCGACATTTCAGGGCACAGCAGCAGGACAACGGCGAGCCTTTGCCGCCCGCGGACTTGGCCTCGGCATTCCTGGTCTGCGCGTTGACGGTAATGATTTCCTGGCAGTGTATTCTGCGACTCTCTGGGCCGCCGATCGCGCACGCCGTGGTGCCGGCCCGACGCTCATCGAACTGGTGACCTATCGCGGCGGTGCGCACTCGACGAGCGACGACCCATCGAAGTACCGTCCGAAAGACGAATGGGACTCCTTCCCACTGGGCGACCCTGTTGAGCGGCTGAAACAGTACATGATTGCCGAAGGCCATTGGTCTGATGCAAAGCATGAGAGCCTCGTCGATGAACTGCGAACTGAGGTGACTGCCGCGTGGAAGGAAGCGCAGAAACACGGCACGATGACTGAAGGTCCCTGGCTCGATCCGGCAACAATGTTCGACGACGTCTATGCTGAAATGCCGAGGAACCTCGTGTCGCAACGCCGCCGCATGCTTGAAGTCGAGGCGGGCGAGTAATGGCGCGCATGAATATGATCGAGGCGATTCGCTCCGCCCATGACGTTGTCATGGACAAAGATCCGACCGTGGTTGTACTGGGTGAAGACGTTGGCTACTTCGGTGGTGTTTTCCGTTGTACGGATGGACTGCAGCGCAAGTACGGTGAACATCGCGTTATTGACGCACCCATCTCCGAGGGCGGCATTATCGGCACGGCGATTGGCATGGGCGTGAACGGTCTGCGACCCGTTGCCGAGATCCAGTTTGCTGATTACATTTACCCGGGATTCGACCAGATCGTCAGCGAACTCGCGAAAATACGGTATCGAACCGGCGGTGAGTTTTTCTCGCCCGTTACGATTCGCACGCCTTGCGGTGGCGGTATTCGTGGTGGCCAGACGCACTCGCAATCGCCAGAAGGTATTTTCACCCACGTCAGTGGCATCAAGGTTGTAATGCCTTCCAACCCGTACGACGCCAAGGGGCTGCTCATCAGTGCGATCGAATCTGATGATCCGATAATATTCTTCGAACCCAAGCGCATTTATAACGGTCCGTTTGACGGCGACCCCGAAAAACCGGCGGTCTCCTGGAATTCACATCCGAAAGGTGAGGTTCCGGAGGGCTATTACACAGTACCGCTTGGTCAGGCAGACATCGCGCGCAGCGGTGACGAATTGACCATAGTCACCTATGGCACACTCGTGCATGTGGCGATTGCGGCCGCAAAAGAGACTGGCGTTGACTGCGAAGTCATTGATGTTCGTACGCTGGCACCATTGGATGTCGCGACGCTCGCTGATTCGGTGAAAAAAACCGGTCGCTGTCTGATTGCACATGAAGCCACTCGCTTCGGCGGCTACGGGGCCGAGCTTGCTGCAACGCTACAGAAGGAATGTTTTTACCATCTTGAAGCACCCATCTCTCGTGTTGCCGGCTGGGACACCCCTTACCCGCACGCGTTCGAGTGGCAGTATTTCCCCGGACTGAAACGTATGTCAGCAGGTATCCAAAGATTAATGGAGACAGAATGAGCGAACATATTTTCAAACTACCGGACCTCGGTGAGGGCACGGTTGAATCCGAAATCGGTGAATGGTTCATAAAGGTCGGCGAATTCGTCGAGGAAGAAACGATTGTCAGCACGATGATGACAGACAAAGCGGCGGTTGAGCTGGCCTCACCGATCAGCGGTACCGTCGTCAAACTTGCTGGTGAGCCAGGTGACATCGTTGCAGTTGGCGCCGCACTGGTTGTTTTTGAAACCGACGGTGCAGCGGCGGCGGTTGCCGAGAAGAAAGTAGAAGAACAGAAATCAAAGCCAAAGCCAGTCCGGGCGGCTGAACCCGTTGCCACCGCAACAGCTGACGACGAATCGCGCGGCCGCGTTATTACGTCGCCAGCAGTTCGCCGGCGCGCCAAAGAAGCGGGTATCGACCTTGGCCTCGTACCGGGTAGTGGTCCGGGTGGCCGCATCCAACGCAAGGACTTCGATAATTTCCTGAAATCGCAGGCGATGGGCATTGCAGTCGCGCAAGCGGCAACACCATCGACTGACGTGAAGGAAATCAAAGTTATCGGTCTGCGCCGCATCATTGCCGAGCGCATGACGAAAGCGAAACAGGAAATTCCGCACTTCGCTTACGTTGAGGAAATCGACATCACCGAACTTGAGGCGCTGCGCAAGCACCTCAACAGCCGACGCAACGATGCGACAGAACGATTAACGCTGCTACCTTTCCTGGGACTCGCTTTGATACGCGCGATAAAGGAATTCCCGCAGTGTAATTCGACCTACGACAAGGACCGGAACGTGTTGCTGCAACATGCCGCGGTACATATGGGTGTAGCAACGCAAACGCCGGATGGCCTCAAGGTTCCTGTAGTCAGGCATGCCGAGATGAGAGACATCGACGGCCTCGCTGCCGAGATCCGACGCGTAACGCAGGCGGCGCGAGATAACAGCGCAACGAAGAGTGAGCTCACTGGCGGCACAATCACGATCACCAGCCTCGGCAAACTCGGCGGTATCGCATCAACACCCGTCATCAACCTGCCAGAGGTCGGTATTATCGGCGTTAACCGGGCTGTTGAACGACCCATGGTTTTTAATGGTCAAATCGCCGTGCGTCTGATGATGAATCTGTCTTCGTCGTTTGACCACCGTTTTGTTGATGGCTACGACGCGGCGGCAATGATTCAGCGCATCAGGGAAATGCTGGAGCATCCTGCAACAATATTCCTGACCGATTGATCGACTATTCATCGACGAGTGATTTATGATCAGTCTGGATGAAAATTACCAAGATCAGCCTTGAACCGCCTTACCTGATTTACCTGGGCGATGTCCCGGATATGCACCACGCCAAGACGGGTGCGGGAGTCGCCTACTGGCGGCCGGAAAACTGTATCGGACAGATGCGTTTGCCTGACTGTCCGGTCGATCTTGATCTACCCGAAATGACGGTACAAGGCGCAAAGGATGCCGGCGTGAATACAATCATAGTCGGCGTCGCACCGAAGGGTGGACAGATCCCGAAAAACTGGATCCCACAGCTTGCCAAACTTGCGGCCGCCGGTTTCGACATTGCCGCAGGCCTGCACACCAAGCTTTCCGACACAGCAGAATTGGTTACCGCTGCCAACGAAAGCGGCGCCAGGCTGATCGACGTGCGGATGCCGCCTGCCGATCTTCCCATTGCAGACGGTCGCCCGCGAACCGGAAAGCGGATTTTGACGGTAGGCACCGATTGTGCCGTCGGCAAGAAGTACAGTGCGCTCGCCTTACATCGCGAACTCCAGCGCCGAGGAGTAAAAGCAAGCTTCAGAGCCTCCGGGCAAACCGGCATCATGATCGCCGGCGAGGGCCTGCCGATCGATTCCGTTGTCGCCGACTTCATTTCAGGGGCCGCAGAGATATTGTCACCCGACAATGACGATGATCACTGGGATGTAATCGAAGGTCAGGGCTCGTTGCTTAATCCGAGTTACGCTGGTGTCAGCCTCGGATTACTTCACGGCTCACAGCCAGACGCCATTATTCTTTGCCATGACGTCGAACGCGTTGAAACCGAGGGCGTCGTGGGTCACTATCCGACTCCCGAGCTCGACGAAGTCATTGACGATGCCTTGCGCATGGCTCGCCGAACCAACCCGAAGTGTTTTTGTGCCGGAGTAAGTGTGAACACCTCCTCTTTGAGTGACTTTGACCGCGACAATTACTTGTCAAAATTACAAAGCGAGCTTGGGCTTCCCTGCGTCGATCCACTTGCAATCGGGATGTCACCTATTGCGAATTTTCTTTTGAAGTACGCCTCATGAATCGAAAATTATCAATACAGGTCGAGTCGTGGCCCAGCATTATCCCGTTTCGCATTTCGACTAATGTTTGGTACGACTTCCCATGCCTCGTATATGAAATCGAGCAGGACGGAGTCGTCGGCCGCGGCGAGGCCCTCGGCGTGAACTACTTGAATGAGACGCTTGAGTCGATGGCAGAGCAACTACGGAGCATATCGGCCGCAATGTCGGACGGTGCCGATCGCCAAGCTTTGCTCGAATTGTTGCCGCCTGGTGGAGCACGTTGTGCTGCCGACTCGGCGCTTTGGGATCTCGAGGCACAATTATCGGGTATCAGCGCCTGGCAAACAGCCGGTGTTGAAGCGGGCCCGATCGAGACTGTTTTTACGATCGGCCTCGAAGATACGCCAGAGCAAATGGCGGCGAAAGCGACTGCTGCGTCCGACCTGTCCTTATTCAAAGTCAAACTCGGTAACGATCGTCCGGTGGAACGCATCGCTGCCATTCGCACGGCACGTCCGGACTCGCGAATGGTTGTCGACGCCAATCAGGGCTGGAGCTTCGCTGAGCTCCAGGAATTCGCTCCCGCGCTTCATGAACTCGGTGTACTCATGATCGAGCAGCCTTTGCCACGCGGTAAAGACCAGGAGCTTGCGGGTTATGAATCGACGGCACCACTTTGCGCTGACGAATCCTGTCAGCATATTGGCGAACTTGACGCTGCAGCTGACCGTTACCAGATGATTAACATCAAACTCGACAAGTGTGGCGGACTGACACATGGCCTCGAGCTGGCCCGCGCAGCCAGAGAAAAAGATCTTGGTGTAATGATCGGCTGCATGGGCGGCACCTCGTTGTCCATGGCCCCGTCACATGTCATCGCGCAACTCTGCGACTTTGTCGATATCGATGGCCCGTTGTTGATCAAGAAAGATCGCGACGGCGGCCTCGTCTATGACCATGGCATTGTTACCCTGCCGACTGAGCGGTTTTGGGGGAGCTAATAGCGAAAGGTGTATGACACCTTCAGATTGAGATCGCTTTGCGTACTCGAAGGATGATTTGCCGCATCAACAACACCTCCATGGTTTAGTACGAGCATCATTTCCTGGCCAGCCTCGGGCTCATACCGTAATCGGCTGTTGATACCAAAGGCGTCACCCGTATTGTCGTATTGCAGGAAATTGCTCCACGACCACTTGGAATCGAATGCTACGTCCGTACGCAAACTTGCCAGATGCGATGTGAAACTACCGCTGGGAAGGTCAACGACGTTCTCGGTAAACGCCAGCCCCATGGAGAAATGCGCGGACTGATTCCACTGAAGTTCAACGAATTTTTCAAGCCGGTCACCACCGAAGAAACCACCGTCCTGCACCGACAGTACTACCCGCAAGGGCCGTTGCATGCCGGTGGCAATCTCGGCCCGCACTCGGTCGAAGTTATATTCACCAACCGGCACATTGAGGCGTCCGAATAAATCGAACTCATCCAGTACGACCTCAGTATTGCGTTCCCAATCGATGAAAATGAAGTCGTCGCGGTGAGAGTAAAAGCTGATTGGTCGAATTTTCGTCTTTTGCGACAAAACGTCGCCGTTCATATCAGTAATGTGCGTAAAGTCGATGCGACTATTCAAAGCACGCCACATGCCTTCTTCCGGACGGATGCGATATCGAGCACCTGTATCGAAACGGCGAATACCGGGACGATTGACGAATCCGAGCGCCGGGTGAAAGTTCTCTTCAATAAACTGTGCACCGGCGTAAACCTGCAGCTTGTCACTCGGAATCTCGAGCTGCGCGCCAAATGCCTGATCATCGCCAACCAGGTTCGACGAACGGCTCTGCTGCGCCCAAAATTTACCGGTCAAAATTTCGCCAAATGGTCCATCGCTATCACGATAGAGAAAATCCAGTCCAATAACCGAATTCGAGTCATTTGACGTCGGATCGCCGTGAGTCATGATGAAGCCAATCGCGGACTCATCCAGCACGTTATAGGACCCGCGTGCGACGAGCAGGTCCGATGCCTCAACATTCCCGATAGCTTCCTGGCGTATCGCCAACGCGCCGACGCTGAAATCGCCAACGCGGCCAGTCAGTTTGATGCCACCATCAACGCCAACGGCTTCCCCGTCCCCCGACAGGCCGATACGGCGCGAAAAGAAAGGACGACCGTTGGTGTCGATATTGCCGAATTCGAATATGCCGGCGTCTTGCAGAAAGAAGTCTCGCTTTTCCGGAAAGAACAGAGAAAAGCGATCGAGTGCGACCTGCTGTTCATCGACTTCCGCCGTCGAAAAATCAGTGTTCAACGTAAACGTCGCGCTAAGAGAGGGCGTAATGCGGTAGCGCACGTCAAGAGAGGGTTCAAAACCCGAGCTGTCCCCACCTAACACCAGGTCACGTTGCTGACTGAGATTGATGGACGGTACGACGTCAAGGCCCAGGCCCTGTTCAATATTCTCGATGCCGTTAACTTCTCCGCTATATGCCGGCCAGTCCTGCCGGTCATGCGAAGACCACAGAACGTGTTCCTGCTTGCGAACAATGCCACGCCCGAAGTTAATGCCCCAGGTATCGGAGTCGGGCGAAAATGAGATGGACTTGAACGGAATTGCTATCTCGGTCGCCCAGCCATTTTCATGAATTGCTGATTCGGCCTCCCAAATCGTTGCCCATTCTTCGATGAAACGAGCATTGTTTTCCCTTAACGCCTCACGACGAACACCGTTTGCGTTTACCTGGAAGAAATAGTCGTTTCGTTTGCTGTTGAAGCTGTCGAGCATCACGTAAAAGCGATCATCGGAAAAGAACAGCTTTCCCTGGATCATCTGCTTGGCGCTGATCTGGTCCGGGCTGCTGTCTCGTAAGTCCGCGGCGATGTACAGAAACTCATCATCGTAAGTCACCCTGACGATAGTCGATTCCGTTGGGGCTGCGCCATCAAGCGGTGACGTCTGTTGGAAGTCGTCTACGACTGATGCATTTTTCCACGCGTTGTCATCAAGACGACCGTCAATGACCGGTGCTGACTGCGTGCGATGAATCTCAAAAGACTTGCGCTCACCGTTAACCGTGTAAGCGGCGACGGACGGTGTAGCCAACAGTAGCAAGAATGCCGCGATTGAAATTCGTGTAATGCGGGACATGTCGTCTCCCCAAAAACATTGACGTAATGTTCCTTTGATGAGAGATACATGCCTTTGGTTGCAATGCGTTCGACGAAACGTGCAAAAATCAGGACGAACGGTGCGCGATACGCTCAATATTGGATTTGTACTTGCGACTGAGCTTGAGTTCGGTGTTGCCCTCAAGGCTCAGGAAGTACTCGCCATTACGATGCGGGCGCATCGACTTGACGCGGTGGCGATTCACTATCGCCGAACGATGCACACGAATGAAGATTTCCGGATTCAGCAACTCTTCGAGATGTTTCATCGTACCCCGTAACACGTGCGTATTGCCTTCCGCATGCACGCACATGTAATCACCAGCCGCATCGATCCAGTCTATCGCTTCGACATCGACGCAGGTCGTCTCCCTGCCATCACGTATGGCCAGTCGCCTGGGGTAGGTCTGCCCATCGCCCGACGCGGCCTGCAGTGCTGCATCAAGTGACAATTCCTGACCGGTCAGCTCGCAGACAAACTTCAGGAGTTTTGTGCGGTGCTCATCAGCCTGTTTCTCATCACTATCGTGACGTGCCCGCTCTATGGCCTCCGCCAGGCGGTCATCGTTGATCGGTTTGAGGAGATAGTCGAGAGCATTGGCATCAAAGGCCTTGAGAGCGAATTCGTCATAGGCGGTCACGAAAATGACGGCCGGCATATTGCTGGTCGATAGATTGCGAAGCACATCGAAGCCGTCCATACCGGGCATCTGCACATCGAGAAACATGATATCGGGTGCATGCTCCCGTACTGCCGCCAGCGCCTCACGTCCATTGCGGCTTTGCGCGCAGATCTCAATGTCTGCGAACTTCTGCAGGCGAATCTCAAGACCGCGCCTTGCGAGTTGCTCATCATCGACTATGAGCGCCTTAAGCATCACCATCCTCAAATGGCAGGTTGATCGTGATAGTCAGGCCCGACGGATGATTGGGGGCTAGCGTGAATGCCTGACCATCTCCGTATAACTGCAGCAATCTGTCACGGGTGTTTTTTAGCCCGACACCGCTCGATTTATGTTCGCTCTTGCCATTGCCGAGGCCTGGCCCGGTGTCCGCCAACTGCATGACCAGCACGCCAAGTTGCACCCGCGCTGATATGCGCAATGTACCTCCCGCCTCACTGGGTGAGATGGCGTATTTGATGGCATTTTCGATTAACGGTTGCAGTATCAGGCTTGGGACCAACGCCTTCTCGGCCGGGCTCTCGATGATTTTTTCGATAATCAGCCTGTCACCGAAGCGCACCTTCTCGATCTCAAGATACAAGTCCAGCGCCGCCAACTCGGACCCCAATGTGACTTGGCTCAATGGATCGTTGTCGAGTGTATAGCGCAGGAAGTCACTCAGCCGGCTAACCGCCTTGTTAGCCGTGTCGTTGGACCCGTCAAGTATCAGCGTTGATATTGCATTCAGCGTATTGAACAAAAAATGCGGGTTCAATTGATAGCGCAGCATTTTCAGCTGAGCCTGATGTGCGGCCGCGGTGGCTTTCAGTGTCTGCTCGGTTTGTTCCTGCAACTGCTGATAGTACTTGATACCAAAATACAGACCGCTCCAGCACAACAGAATGTAGAAAGAACCCATGACACCACCGACGTAATCCATCAGTTCCTCGGGCTGCCAATCGTTCTTTACCCAATCGTAATAAAGGACATTGTGCAGCCAGCGCCAGCCAAGGCCGAAGACATAGCATGAAAACATCATCACGCTGGCAAGAACTACCGGGGAGCGCGTCCAGAAGTGCCTGAACAAATAGCGCATTGGGACCGTAATGAGAAAACCGGCGACCGCTGTTGCGGCGATAACGGCGAAATACGATTCCGGCTTTTCATGGGCGAACGCGCCCAGCCACGCTGTAAGCGTGTACCCCGACCAGCCGCCAATATTAAGAATCCAGAACAGGCGGCTCCTGTTCCGGACCAGGGAATCAAGTTTCAAGACTGAGATTATAGGGATCAAATGGGCCAAATACACACGGCTCATCACCGCCCCCGCACGTTTCGTCTCAATATGGCCCCCGATTAAACCAAAACCGTCTTTGGCGCATCTAAGTAGTCAGGAAAGCGTTATTTGTTGAAGTGACTTGAGGCCGGGGGCCAGAAAACTGAAAATTGCCGACACTTCGGCGCAGGATGTGCGATTGGCACCGCGAGATCCGCGCCGTAATCAACTGATATTTGCGGGCATAGGTGTAGCCGTCATTACGTCTATTCTGTTTGCCGCTCCGTGGGTAAAACGCTGGGCCAACGCAACTGTCAGCGTGCCTTTCGATCGTATTCGGACCGCTGTTGTTGCCAGAGGCGACCTCGTTCGCGACGTATCCGTACAGGGGAAGATTGTTGCGGCGATCAGTCCAACTTTGTATGCCACCGCGTCCGGCAGCATTACGCTGCAAGTCGTTGCTGGCGAACAGGTGGTTGCTGGCCAGGTACTGGCAATTGTCGATAGTCCCGACCTGACCAGTGCACTGCAGCAGTCGGAATCATCCCTTGAGCAGCGCAAGGTCGAACTCGAACGCCAGCGCATAGAATCCCGCCAGCAAGCTCTCGAGAAACGCAAGGCAGCGGATCTCGCCGATATCGCACTAGTCGCCGCGAAACGAGAACAACGCCGCGCCCAGGAAGCAAATGAACTGGGCGTCATACCGGTGATTGACTTCGAGAAGGCTCAGGATGACCTGCGCAACGCGGAACTCGCTTATCAACATGCGATTGCTGATGCGGGCCTGTTCGACGAGCGGCTGGCATTCGAACTACGCGCCAGTGAATTCGAGGTTAGTCGGCAATTATTGTTTGTGGATGACCTGCGTCGCCAGGTTGATGACCTCGCGATCAAGTCCCCGGTTGATGGCATTGTCGGTGACTTGCTGGTCGATCAAAAATCAGCCGTATCTCGCGACACGCCAGTATTGGCCGTTGTTGATCTGTCACGCTTTGAAATTGATGCTCTCATTCCGGAAAGCTATGCCGATGATCTCGCTATCGGCATGCAGGCCGAAATTTTGCTAGGCGGCGAGCGTTATGCAGGTCAACTGACAGCCGTTTCGCCGGAAATAGTGAACAACCAGGTTGCAAGCCGCATCCGCTTTGTGGGTGACAGCCCTACAAACCTGCGACAAAACCAGCGCCTGACAACACGCGTGCTACTCGCCGAATTCAAAGATGTACTCATGGTGCAGCGCGGACAGTTTCTTGACAGCGGTGCTGGCCGCATCGCCTACGTTATCAATGCAGATCGCATGGCGGAGCGCCGTCAGATTCAAACCGGTGCGCGCAGCCTCGGATCTGTACAGATCGTCGCCGGCCTCGAGCCCGGCGACACCGTCGTAATTTCAAATCTTGACCCGTTCCGCGGTGCGGACTCGGTCCTGCTAACGGATTAAGGAGAGCAGCTCAATGTTAAAAATGAATAATGTATCAAAGACATTCCGCACGGATACGGTCGAGACACACGCGCTGCGTGAGTTCTCGCTAACCGTTGATGAGGGAGAATTCGTTTCAGTAACCGGCCCGTCGGGATCCGGAAAGACGACGTTCCTCAACATCGCCGGAATGCTTGAAGAGCTGACCAGTGGCAGTTATGAACTGGATGGACGAGACATTTCGAAGCTGAACGACAAACAGCGCTCGCAGGTTCGCAACGAGAAAATCGGCTTCATCTTCCAGAGCTTCAACCTGATTCCGGAACTCGATATTTTCGACAATGTTGACGTACCGCTGCGCTATCGCGGTTTCAACGGCGATGAACGCAAACGTCGTATTGAAAAGTGCCTGGACATGGTGGGCCTTACCTCACGCATGAAACACTACCCCGCACAATTATCCGGCGGTCAGCAGCAACGTGTTGCAATTGCCCGCGCACTCGCCGGCGAACCACGTTTCCTGCTCGCTGATGAGCCGACCGGTAATCTCGACACACATATGGCGGAAAGCGTACTCGATCTTCTGACCGAGATTAATGAATCAGGTACGACCATAATCATGGTGACTCATGAACTGAGTCTTGCTGACCGCGCGAAAAGAAACATCTTCGTACGTGACGGGCAGGTTAGTGACGGTCCGTCCGACGTGCAATTCGCGACGGCAGCGAACGGATAACGGAGAGTCGATATGTTTCGTTACTATGTGAAGCTCGGCGTACTCAGTATTCGTGCAAATCCTGCACTCAGCGCCCTTATGGTTGCGGCAATCGCTATCGGCATTGGCGCCTGCATGTCGATTGTTACCGTACGTCACGTGATGGGCGACAATCCGATCGCTCACAAGAATGATGTTCTCTATCACGTGCAGCTCGACAACTGGAATCCGGATGACCCATACGGTGACCCAAACGAGCCGCCGGAGCAGGTGACGTATCTTGACGCGACGACCTTGCACCAGGCAGGACGGGCGCATCGACAAACGATCAGTTTCAAGACTTCTCGAGTTGTCCAGCCAGACGGAGAGGACGTACGCCCGTTTCAGGAAGAGGTAAGAGCGACAACCGCTGACTTCTTCAGCATGTTCGACGTACCGTTTCAATTCGGTAGTGGCTGGGATGCGTCGGCCGATCAATCCGAAGAACGCGTTGTCGTATTGTCGTCAGAGATGAACCAGCGTCTGTTTGGTGGTGAGGATTCCGTCGGCCGTAATCTGACACTGAACAAAGAACTGTACCGTGTCGCCGGCGTGTTGGCTGAGTGGCTGCCGATGCCGAAGTTCTACGACCTGAACAACAACCCCTATGAAGGTGCCGAAGACTTCTTTGTGCCGTTTTCTTTAGCGATAAGCGGTGAGTGGGGCAGCTCCGGAAACAACAGTTGCTGGAAATCGCCCGAAGGCGGCTCCTACGAGGCCTACCTTGCATCCGAATGCATCTGGATACAGATGTGGGTCGAGTTACGCAGTGCCTCCGAGAAGGGTATGTATATGCAGTTTCTCGACGACTATGTCGAAGAGCAGAAAATACTGGGACGATTTCCTCGAGATATGAACAACCGACTCAACACGCCGGCGCAATGGATGGTTGACCGTGAGGTCGTCGACGATACGGTCAACGTATTGTTGAGTCTCGCGGTGCTATTCCTGGTGGTCTGTCTTCTGAACACAATCGGCCTGCTGCTCGCCAAGGTGATGCGGCGAACCAACGATATCAGTCTGCGACGCGCGCTCGGCGCCAGTAAGTCTGCGCTATTTTCTCAGTACATTATCGAAGCCGGCATGATCGGCGTCGCTGGTGGGCTCGCGGGAATTGGGATGACCTGGTTAGGACTGCGCGGCATTGAAAACGTGTTTTCGGAGTATGACTTCATCGCCTATCTCGTCAGCATGGACTGGACGATGATCATGGTGGCGGTAGCGCTGGCGATTGTCTCAGCACTTGGCGCCGCCCTGTATCCAACATGGCGAGCCTGCAGTGTTTCGCCGGCAACGACATTACGCATTCAATAACGCCCCAACTGGAAAGGATAGAAACATGGATATTGGACCAATCTGGCGGGCGATGCGGAAAAACAAGGCCGGCTTTGTATTAGTGGCCCTGCAAATTGCGGTGACGATGACGATCATGGTTAATGCGTTCGCAATCATGCAGGAACGTGCGAACGACGTAGGCCGTGAAAGCGGCATGGACGAGGCCAACACGTTTGCACTTGCAAGCGCTTCTTTTGGCGAGCAAGACATAGAAGCCGCAAAAGTGCTGATCGATGAAGATCTCGCACTTATCAGGGGGCTTCCAGGCGTCAAGGACGCTGTCGCCACGAACTCGTTTCCTCTGCGTCAGGGAGGCTGGTCCATGGGGCTGCAAACGGAGCCCGGCAGCCAGACCGCCGACTCCATTGGTGCCGCTATTTACTTCGTCGATGACCACGGCGCCGATACATTTGGCGTGAACATGATTGATGGCAAGAATTTCACGCCCGAGCAGGTGACGTGGCAAGTAGTTGATGACAACTCCTGGCCAGCTTACGGCATTGTCACCGAGGCCCTTGCCAAAGAGCTGTTTCCGGACGAGCAAGGATCTTATGTGGGCAAGACTTACTATGTTAACGACGTTGACCCGGTGAATATCGTCGGCGTCGTCGAGCGCCTGCAGGCACCCTGGAAAGGGTGGAGCGGCGTTGAAAAAGCCGTGCTCGTACCGCAGCGACGAACTTCTGAGTTTCAGCGATACTTGATACGAACAGAACCCGGTTACCGCGATGAGCTGATGCCGCAAGTGGAGGAGTTGTTGGCAAACAGCAATAAAGACCGACTGATTCGTGACGTGACGACAATGGATCAGGTGCGAAAACTGGCTTACCTCGGCGACACCGCAATGATCAAGATTCTGTCATTTGTCGTAGGCATGCTGACGATTATTACCGGTCTTGGCATCGTGGGCCTGGCCAGCTTCAACGTAAGCCGTCGAACGCGGCAAATCGGTATCCGGCGCGCACTGGGAGCGACCAAGCCCGTCATCGTTCGATACTTCATGGTTGAAAATTTCATCGTCTCCAGCATTGGGCTGGTAGTCGGTGCAATTCTCTCGGTGGCATTAAACATAGCGATGGTCGAGGCTTTTGCACTCGAGCCCCTTGCCTGGTATGTGATCCCAGTCGCGATGGTCGTCCTGTGGTCTGTCGGCCAGGCGGCTGTCGCGGGGCCCGCCAGGAAAGCCAGCAATATCTCGCCGGCAATCGCGACGCGATCAGGTTAACGACCGCAATCCGATCTAGCTATCGCCGGACTGCTCCGACACTCCCGGCCGGCTTAGCATCGGCAAGTAACGCAATACGAAGATCAAAAAGGCCAATGCCCAGATCAGGCCGGAGGCGACAACCCACTGCTGGTACGTCTCCCCGGCCACGATGCTCGCGGCCACCCTGACGATGGCGGCGAGTTGCAGCAGCAGAAATGCCGCCATGTCGGCCTTGCTGGCGACGAGCTGTCGGCCTGTATGTCCTAATGAGCTGCGCATCATCATTGCGAGCATGAAGCTACTGACAGCGCCGGCGGTTATAGCGTGTATCCAGGCACTGGCCGGCACCACCGCCAAACTTGTGAGTGCGCGCAGAAAAAATGCGAATGGGACCCATGAATACGCTACGGGCATCATCCACAGCAGTGGATTGTGTAGCGTCTTTACTGGCTCCCACAGTGCCAGTCGAATCGCATGTGCTGCGGCCGCAAACAAAATCAGTGCCGCCATCAGTGGAGACGGCGGTGCCCAATAACCCTGCAGCGCCGACACCACGATTATGAGGCCCATGGAAGCAAAACTCAGGACCTCGACCCACGGCTCATGACGCGATGTCGCATGCGGAATCGCGTTCCGTGTAAATGCCGGGACCACTCTGCCAGCGACAATTGCCAGCAAGACAACAACAATATCAATTCCCACGAACAATGCAGTGCGTGACATCCCTGCATCCAGGTATCCGAGGCTCGCAAGGTGGAATACGCCATGTGACAAAGCCAGAGCCAGAACGATTCCGATCACTTTGTAGTTACGTTTATTCTTGCTGCGCAGTATTGGTCCCGCGATGGCAAGTGCCAGCACCGGTAGAAATGCGACATCAACAATCGCGGCCAGTACGGGTGAAGACTTGAGGATCAACACGCGAGCTGCAAGCCAAAGCATTGCCAACATCGCCAGCGACACACCGACTGGCGTCGGCAATCCTGTCCAGTTGCGAACTGCGGTGAGCAGGAAACCCGTGATCACAGCTACTGAGAATCCGAACAGCATTTCGTGGCTGTGCCAGACGACACCATAAAGATAGTCGCCCGTGCCTGACAAACCTGTGAGTGCGCGCAGCCAGAGGAGCATGGCGGCGATCGCGAAGAGCGCTGCCAGTGAGTAAAACGTACGAAAACCCAGTTGCAGGATCGACATATTCTCAGCCTGATCGCTTACCGTACTTTATTGCCAAACGCATCCCAAACCTCAACATCGCCGTAGTCCAGTGCACGCACTTGCTCCTCCATCTTTTCAAGATCGCCAACGATCAGCCAGGTCATCTGACTGCCCTCGATAAGCTCTTTGGCTGCTGCCTGCACAGCGTCAAGCGTCACCGCTTCAATTCGTTCGGCCGCCGTCTCCGCATGATCGAATGGCAAATCGTAACTGCCTGAGCTGATAATGCTACTGAGAAAACCACCATTCGTCGCGAACGAGCCCGGCAAAGAGCGAACCCGATTCAATTTAATGCGAGATATTTCGCCCTCTGTCGCCGGTCTTGTGGATACGAACTCCTCAAGCTCACGTTGAATCTCCTGCATGCTTTCAGCCGTTTTATCCGTCTGCACCTGACCACTGGTTCGAAAGCTCATGTCGCCGCTCGTGTTGCGACTAATTCCTGAGTAGTAACCGTAAGACCAGCCTTTGTCCTCACGCAAATTCATGTTCAGTCTCGCTTCGAATGCACCACCGAGGGTCCGGTTCATCATCGACAGGGCACTCCATGTATCAACATCGAAACGCTGGATTGGGCGGCCCGCAACAATCGTACTGGAGGCCGCCCCGGGATGGTCGACTAGAATGAGGCGGCCGCCGGCACCTGCAGCGTCGCCAATATCGCGCCGAGCTGATGAGTTTTTCGCCGTCCATTTACCGAAGGCTTTGTTAACAGCCTTACTGGCAACGTCGAGACTGATATCGCCGATCATGTAAACAGTCATATTGTCGGGTGCTATCTCAGCTGCATGCCAGCTCACCAGCCTGGCCCGATCAACCTGCTCGACGAGCTCCGGGGTCCATACCGACCCTTTCGCACTATCCGGACCATAGATCGCACGATCAAACAGGCTGCCCGCCGCTCTCGACGGCGCATGTCGCAAGTTCGCAAGATAGGCGCGCACCTGGGCTTTTACCTTGTCCAGCTCATCCTCCGGGAACGTTGGATAGCGCAACATCTCTGCGGCGAGATCCAGCGAAGGCGTGAGGTTGCCGGCGAGAATTCTGTAGCCGAACGAACTTTGCTCATCTCCTGCTCCAAACCTTCCGCCCATCGCTATCTTGTCTTTCGCCGCGGCCAACTCGTTCGCATCGTATTTCTTTGTGCCTTTGTCCAACAGCCCGAACACAAACGCCGGCAGTCCCGGTGCATCGGCCGGCGCTGCTGTTGCCCCGGTGTCGATACGGAACGACACGTCAATCAGCGGTATGCTGCCGCGATTGGCTATGACCAGTTTGATGCCGTTCTTGAGCGTTGCAGTTTCAATGTCCGGAAAGTGAATATCTGACTTTGCGGTTACCGCAGGGATAGAAGACCGGTCCACGCTATCTTCTGCGCTTTCATATTCGGGAAAGGGCTCAACCGTTAGCTGGTAGTAACCGCGAGTAAGCCAGCGATTCGCGATCTGTCGAAGGTCTTCCCCCGATGCGGCGTTTAGCCACTCGAGCTCGGTATTGATGAACAGTGGGTCGGCCGAGAACAGTTCCCCTTCGACCAGCATGCGACCGATCTGCGAGCCAGTCTCAAGTGCGCCGAGAATGTACATCTTCACCCCGAGCTTCGCATTTTCGACAATCTGTTCGTCAGGTCCGTTCGCCAGGTATTCTGCGATGACCTCATCGACGATTGGCATGACCTGTTCGGGTGTCACCTCGGGACGTAGATCGATTGTCAGGTTGTACTCGCCGCTCATAACGCGTCCGTGGGCATTGCCGCGAATGCTGGTCGCAAGTTGCAGCTCATCAACCAGTTTTTTGCGCAGCGGAGAATTCTTGTTGGCGACCAGTGAGTCATTGACGAGATACATGAGCGACGTATCTTTGTCATTCAGTCCCGGCAGTGCCCAAACCCGCGATATTCGCGTCACACCGACATCGTCGTACATTTTTTCTTCACGGTTTTCGGCGAGATTCGGGACCCATTTCTTCGGATGCGACAACGGTACGCCGGTCGGTGCTTCGCTGAAGTAATGCTCAACTTTTGCCCTGGCATCTTCGAGAGAAACGTCACCAGCCAACACCAGGATCACATTGGATGCGCCGTAATACTGGCTGAACCATTCATGCACGTCATCAAGTGAAGCAGCGTTCAGGTCATCCATCGAGCCAATAACCGAATGACGATACGGATGATCAAGCGGGTAGATACCCGCACGGATCTTGTCGGCCATCTGCGCGTAGGGTCGTGTCTCACCCTGACGTTTTTCGTTCTGTACCACGCTGCGCTGCTCATCCAGCGCTTCCTGTGTGATAGCGCCAAGCAAGTGTGACATCCGATCACTTTCCATCCACAGCGCCATGTCGAGCGCGCCCGTTGGGACTGTCGCGTAATAGTTGGTGCGATCCTCATTTGTCGTACCGTTCATGCCGGTGGCACCCGCATCTGTGAACGGCGTGAAGTACTCGCCGTCACGGTTCTCGCTGCCCTGAAACATAAGGTGCTCAAACAAATGCGCAAAACCTGTCTTCCCCTCTGGCTCGTTCTTCGAACCAACGCCGTACCACATACCGACAAATACGGTTGGCGTCGAGTGGTCGGAATGCACCAGCACTGTCAGGCCGTTATCGACCTGAAAGCGTTCATAGGGCAATTTTATCTGCGTTGCCAGATCGTCCGCGGCGTTTGCGGAAAAAGTAACGCCAAGCGCCAGAATGACCAGCGCAAAAAGTCGTGAGATTGAGATCATTTTTCGGTTCCCATGTGCAAACTGCCGATTTACCTACAATTGTCATACGTTAGAGAAGCGCAGACCAGCATTAATGTAATTTATCCTGGCCGCCGTATTTACTTGGAGAGCTTGGCTGGGATAAAGTTCGCCTCAACCTCGACTGGTGAATGTCTGGCAACAGGCATTAAACGGGAAGACGGTGCGCCGAGCGACAAGCTTGGTAATCCCGTCACTGCCCCCGCAACGGTAAATGAGTTTTTGGTCACTTAGCCACTGCGCAAATTGCGTGGGAAGGCGACTAACATCAACGTATCAGCTCGCTGAAATACGTTACTCATGAGTCCGGAGACCGGCCCGTCGACAATCCACTGTTCGATCGCGGCGGGCGATTCATGGGAACTCGATTCTCTCTTCCCCGACCACTGATCGACGCATTCGTCGGTACGGGGATATCGGCAGGAGAGAGTCATGAAAACCTGTACCCACCCAATTGTCAGAATCATCCTGGGCTGCGCGCTGCTGCTGAGCCCGCTCACTTTCGCCGCGGTATCGAAGCAGGATGATATCGATCAAATTATTGTCACCGGTGCCCGCACCGCTCTAAGTATCAGTCAGATTGGTAGCGCGGCAACCGTTATTAGTCGCGATGAAATCGAACGGCGTGAAGCCCGCCATGTATCTGATTTGTTGCGCTCTGTCCCGGGATTCACTGTAAGTCATACGGGTGTAGCTGGCTCCCAGGCGCAAGTTCGAGTGCGTGGCGCGGAAGCCAATCATATCCTGGTATTGATCGACGGCGTACGCGCGAACGATCCGGCAACCGGCGATGAGTTTCGCTGGGAATACCTCAGCACCGGCAATATTGAACGCATCGAGATCATTCGCGGGCCGCAAAGCTCGCTGTGGGGCAGCGACGCTGTTGCGGCCGTTGTGCACATTATCACGCGCTCCGAGAGATTCGGTCCGAGTATCAATACTTACGTAGAAAGCGGGTCCTTTGGTACAACCAACGCAGGGCTCAATGGCACGCTCAGTGGCAATCGCTGGAATCTTCAGGGTGGCATCGAAAGTCTCGCCACCGACGGCAGCAACATCTCTCGCGCCGGCAGCGAAGAGGATGATTCAGATCTGACCACGGCCAGTTTGTCAGCAAGCGTTTCCGCAACCCGTTCATTGTCATTCGACTTTGGGCTGCGCTCGGTGGATGCCTACTCACAATTCGACCCCGTTGACTTCTTTGTCACAGGACTGCCGACGGACGGCGATGTGGCGACTGACGCCCGCAGTCTTTACGCAAACGCCGGAGCCGCATTGCGGAGAGACAATAGCCGCGTTTCACAGCACTTCGGTGTTCGTTATTTCGATTCGGACAACCGCAATCTCGTCGCTGGTATCGAAGACTCTTCAACAGCTTCAGATCGTGTGACGTTCACCTATCAGGCAGATATCAGTTTTGGTGAGAACGTCATGTCGCTGGCGCTTGAACACGAAGAAACTCAGTTCGAGCAAAGTGGCGTGATTGTCTTTGGTGATCCCAATCAGGCACAAGAGATGGCCGTGAGTAGTGCTGTTATCGAGTATCAGGGACTGTCACATGAGCGTCTGACCTGGATCGTCAGCGCGCGCGCCGATGATAACAGCGACTTCGACGACGCATTCAATGGCCGGCTATCACTTGCGTACGAGCTGTCGGAGTCCACTACTTTGCGCGCCAATGTCGGAACCGGTCAAAAAAATCCGACCTTTACCGAACGCTTCGGGTTTTTTCCGGGACAGTTCATTGGCAACCCGCTTCTGAAACCCGAGCAATCAACGTCGTACGATATTGGTATCGATCAGAGTTTTTCTGACGATAGAGTGCAGCTTCAGATTTCATTATTTCAGCAAGACCTTGCAGACGAGATCAACGGCTTTGTATTTGACCCGGCAACGTTCATGTCAACGGCCGAAAACATGTCTGGCAAGAGCAAGCGCAGCGGCATCGAGCTGGCCACGCGCTGGAACCTGAACGATTCGATCGGGGTGAGCGCACACTACACCTACGCCGACTCGACAGAGCAGGATGTCCTTGGCAACGAGGTTCGAGAATTGCGCCGACCGAAGCATTCAGGCGGTCTGTCTCTTGATTTTCAGGCCGATAATGAAAAATTCACGACTTCGCTCAACGCAGACTACGGTGGCACCCGCGGCGATATTTTCTTCCCGCCGTGGCCGAACCCATCTGAGATCGTGACATTGAGCAATTACTGGTTAGTCGACATCGCTGCGCAGTACCAGGCAACATCCACAGTTTCCTTGTTCGCCAGGGGCAGCAATTTGCTGGATGAGGATTACGAGCAAGTGTTCGGGTACAGCACACAGGGGCGCGCCGGCTATTTGGGTGTTCGACTGAGCTTTGGCCGCTAACCCGAGTTTAGCTTATCGCCTCAATTGCTAACTGCGCCATAGGCTCTACGAACTCGCCCAGCTGCGCCGCATTCTTGTTGGACGCATTGCCATCCACGGCGCGCTTGGCGACACCTTGTATGATTGCGGCCAGGCGAAAAAAACTAAACGCAACATAGAAACCAAAATTGTCGATTCGCTCGATGCCCATTCGCTCGCAATACCGGGCGACGTATTCTTCTTCCGTCGGAACCCCTAACTCACCAAGATCTCTGCCGCGCAGCCCGGAAATGTGTCCAACCTGCGCAGGCATTCGCAATTGCATGCACTGGTAGCCGACATCGGCGAAAGGGTGCCCCAGCGTCGACAATTCCCAGTCAAGCAGCGCGATCACGGTCGGGCCGGATGTATCAAAAATCATGTTATCGAGACGATAATCACCATGGACAAGCGAAACTCGGCCATCATCCTCGGGCAGGTGTTCGCCCAGCCAGTTAATCAATGTCTCCATAGCGGCGATGGGCTGTAATTCAGATGCGCGGTACTGGCCGCTCCAGCGCTCGTATTGCCGTTCGAAGTAACTGCCGGGCTTGCCGAAGTCATCCAGCCCCGCTTTCTCGATATCAACCTGGTGCAGTGCCGCCATCACCCCGTTCATCTCATCATAAATAGCGGTGCGTTCTTTCTTACCCACCTCGGGAATGGCGGAGTTCCAAAATATTCGTCCGTCGCAATATTCCATGATGTAGAACATCGAACCAATAAGGTCTCGGTCCTCACACAGGTGGTACACCTTTGCGACCGGAACATCGGTGTCCGCCAACGCCGCCAATACCCGATACTCGCGGTCTACAGCATGTGCTGACTTCAATAATTTTCCGGGCGGCTGGCGACGCAACACATACTCGCCCGATGCCGCACTTACTTTGAAGGTTGGATTTGACTGACCGTTGGCAAACTTCTCTACGGCACGCAGACCACTGAACCCTGAGACATGCGCTTCCAGGTAAGGCCCGAGCACATCGGAGTCGAGTGTTTCAACCGAGCGTGGCAATGCTGCGATCCGTCTTAGAGTTTCAATGTAGCCGCGGCAAGATTGCGGCCCAATTGCATCATATGGACCTGGTCCGGACCATCTGCCAGCCGCAGGGATCGCGCCCCGGCGTAGGCATGCGCAAGAAAGAAGTCCTGACTAACTCCACCGGCACCATGTATTTGTATGGCTCGATCGAGAACCGTACAGGCCATGCTTGGTGCTACGATTTTGATCATTGCGATTAGGTCTTTCGCCGCCTTGGGACCACCTTCATCGATCCTGGCCGCCGCTTTGAGTGTCAACAGCCGAGCCTGCTCGATCTCACATGCCGAACGTGCGATGTCCTCGCGCACGGATTGCTGCTTACTGAGCGGTCTGCCAAAGGCTATTCGAGTTTCGGCGCGCTCGCACATTGCCTCGAGCGCCCGTTGCGCCAAGCCGACCAGTCGCATGCAATGATGGATGCGTCCTGGACCCAACCGACCTTGCGCGATCTCGAAACCGCTGCCTTCGCCTTTCAACAGGTTGCTGACAGGGACCCTGACATTCTCGTAGGTAATTTCGGCATGCCCTTCCGGCGCGTCATCAAAACCGTACAATTTCATCGGGCGGACCACTTCCACACCCGCTGTGTCCATTGGCACCAGGACCATTGACTGTTGCAAATAGCGGTTGTCGCCATCCGGATCGGTTTTACCCATCACAATCATGATTTTCGTATGCTTGTTGCACGCGCCGCTGATATACCACTTTCGACCATTGATCACATAGTCGTCACCATCGCGCACGATCGAGGTTTCCACATTCGTCGCATCTGATGACGCCACGCCGGGCTCGGTCATGGAAAACGCGGAGCGAATTTCACCGTTTAGCAGCGGTCGCAACCATTGCTCTTGCTGCGCCGGGTTGCCGTAACGAGCCAATACTTCCATGTTGCCTGTGTCGGGTGCATTACAGTTGAATACTTCCGGCGCCCACATTACCCGGCCCATAATCTCGGCCAGGGGTGCATATTCCAGCGTCGTGAGGCCCGGGCTGAAGTCTCCGTATTCTTTTGGCAGGAACAGGTTCCAAAGCCCCGCCTCCCTGGCACGGCCCTTTAATTCACCGAGAATTTCTGCAGGTTCCCAACGATCGCCGGCGTCGACTTGCTGCGTCCACAACAACTCATTTGGATAGATATGTGCATCCATGAACGCTATCAGGCGCTCACGCAATTCCTGCACTTTAGGGGAATACTCAAAATCCATTACCAGCTCCAGACGTTGCGAGAATGCAATCGCCTAGTATCAACTAATAGCGCATGGATATGAATAGAAAACGGCCCTGACCGTCAGGTCAGGGCCGTTGACAGGAAAAGCTTCGCTTACTCTGAAACTTCAACAACCTTTTCAATTACGTGTACCTGATGCGGCCCACCCTCATGACCACCAGCAAAGTGCACACTTTCGTGTCCTGCTGATTCGAGTGTCGTGCGGATAAGTTGTTGCGTCGCATCATCAATCTCTTTTTCGCTAATGATCATGACGCCTTCCATACCCATTGCCCGGGGTGCCATGCCACCATGCATAACGCGAACGTCGAAATCGGCGTGCGGTGCGAAATCACCTTTGCTGACCCAGACATTCGCACCATCATGACCAGGATGACCGCCAAATGCGGGCATTTCGATCGTCTTGCCATCAACGTCGAAGGTGAAGTTATCCTCACCGCGCGTGACCAGGATCGAGCGGCCGTCTTTGTCAACGATTGAGCGATTTTCGCCTACCTGCATTTCATGCAGGTCGAAGTCGAGGTCATCGCCGTCGATTTCGATGCGCGTCTCTCCTTCGCCATCATTCATCTCAATAATTTCGACTGTCATCTTGTGATTCGCTGCTTCGCTGGACCAGACGGTCGTCGCGAACAACCCAATCACCACCACTACTGCAAGCTGTTTAAAATTCATGAATCTATGCCCCAAATTTAGTTGTCTCAGCCCTAATGATGCTCGAAATGTGCAATTCGTCGCATTTGATCTTCATGCCACTCCCTCGCCACATTCTTTTGCTATATTTTCGACTCCACGCGGAGTCGTCGATGCAAAAACTACCCAAGCTTCCCATGTTGCTGATCTCGCTCGTGCAGGGACTCTTCCTGTACGGCCTCTATCATGCTTTTGATACTCACACATGGCCCAGCGAGTCACCGCTTTGGTCCTACCCCTTGTGGACTATCGCTCTGGCGGTGCCGCTGTTACTGCTGTTGTCGATAGACCGGGACAATTACAAAAGCGTGCTGCAGCATGTTGGCTTGTTTGCTGCCGTGCTCGTACTGCTGGCGATCTACACCGGATATCAGGCGCAGCCCATTGGCAAGTTTCCAATTTCGAACCTGTCTCTGGTCTTTGCACTTGCGATGATACTGGCCTGTTTCAAAGCGCTCATGTACTTGCAACAACGCGCCAGTGGCGTAGCTCTCACCTACCAGGTCCTGTTTACGAACTCATGGCGAAATTTTCTGGTTGGTGCCCTCTCCGGGTTATTCGTTCTTGTTTTTTGGCTGATTCTCACTCTGTGGGGTCAGCTCTTTAAAGTCATCGATATTGATTTTTTCTGGACGCTGTTTCGGGATGATTGGTTTTTGTATCCAGTACTGAGCGTCGCGTTTGGCACCGGCGTCATAATTTTTCGCGACCTGACCAATGTCATCGACAATATCACTCGATTGTTCCACTGGCTCTTCAAGCTATTGCTGCCACTCGTTCTCGGTATTGCCGTCATTTTCATCGCTGCTCTGCCGGTCGTAGGGCTGGATGTGCTGTGGTCCACCGGTCGTGGCACCGCTTTGCTATTGGGGTTACTGGCTATCGCCTTGTTTTTCACCAACGCCGTTTACCAGGATGGTCGCGAGGAAGGCCCCTACCCATTGCTTGTCCATAGGCTGATCTATGGTGGGCTCTGCGTCTTGCCGGTCATCTCTGCCTTGAGTTTCTACGGGCTGGCCCTCCGACTTATTCAATACGGCTGGACCATAGAGCGATGCTGGGCATTTGTAGTCTGGCTGATTTTCACACTATTTGCGGTTGGCTATGTAGTCGGAATTTTTCGCCGCCGCGATGAGTGGACTCGTGGGCTCGCGCAGGTCAACACGGCAATGGGTATCGTTGTACTCGTCCTGATGCTCCTGGTTAATAGTCCGCTACTGGATTTTCGCAAGATCTCCCTCGCAAGCCAGCTAGACAGGGTGGAGTCCGGCGAAATCGAATTGCGTGAATTTGACTTTTGGTATGCACGCAATCATCTCGCCCGTCCCGGCTATCTCGCGATGGAAAAAATCAAGGACGACGTTGGTGACAACGATCCTGAACTGCTGCAACTGGTGACGTCGCCAGCACGGCACGCGCGAGGCGTTCCAATGGGTGATTCGTCGAAATTCTGGAAAGACCTCGAGTACCGGCCAGCAGCATTTGACGTTCCTGAGAATCTGCGAACAATAATCGGACAGCTCGGCCGTCAGCCACATCAGGCCGGCGTGGATGCAATCCTGTTTCAGCTGGATCTGGATGATGACGGGCAGAATGAGTATCTGCTTCTGGCAACCGGCCAATACGGCATAAGCATCTCGCAGTTCTATTATCTCGATGGCGAAAGGTGGCGCAGTAGCTACCTGCAATCGGCCTCGACCAGTCGCAGCGAAGACGTACTGGAGCAACTTCGCAACGGTGAAATCAAGTTGCTTGAGCCACGCTTTAAGGACGTCGACATCGGTGGCATACGGCTAAAGCCTGTCCCGTAATTATGCTGCGTCAAGATAACTATTAAGATGCGCCGTAATGTCACGAACGTCATCTTCAATGCCATGAATAAAGCTCGACTTGCGGCGCCGTAGCACCGGCAAACCAACCACATACAGACCGGCAGCATCCGCGACCCCACCGTCATGGCGAATTCGTCCTTTGTGATCCAGCACCGGCACGTCCAGCCAGCTGTAATCGGGCCGAAAACCCGTCGCCCAGATAATTGTCTTGATCGACCCGTCATTCAGATTCATCGTCAGTTTTGGTGACTCATCAACTCGAGTCTTGCCGAACCGTTCTACGGCCCCAACTCGCGTATCGGCGTCACTGCAAGACACCCACGCGTCAATAGCGTCCAGCATGCGGTTCATTTTCAGGTCGGCCAAGGCACAAACATTGCTCACCGATCCGGAAAATTGCGCCACACCATTGTTAACTCCCATTAGCCGACCAGTGGTGCGAGCCCCGTTGTCCGACAGGCTGTTCAGGTCCAGCATTTTGCGCTCGGTGGATCCAACTAACTGTGGTGAAGGCAGGCCACGCGCCCGCACAATATCGTCTACCTCATCGTACCGTTCGTTGAGAATACCGACACGATCCAGCCAAAACTGAATATCACGGCCGCGGTAAGTACGCGGCATGCGTACATGCTCGCCGACAGCGATGGTCACGTCGTGACCAGCACGCTGAATTTCATCCGCCAGTTGCAGGCCGGTTGCGGACGCACCGACGACCAGTACGCCACCAGGATCGAGCTGAGCCGGTCCCCGGTATTGATGCGGCGTAAGAGAAGTAATATCCATCGGGATCGATTCGGCGACCTTCGGTCTGACCGCAACATTACAGGCACCACTCGCGACGACGACTGATTTTGCTTGCCATTCGCCGGCATCTGAAGTGACTCTATAACCGTTGTCCTTCTGGCAGACCGACGTCACCGTGGTCTCAGTTCGGACGGGCGCACACGAGAACTTCGCATACGCCTGCATGAAGGCTATAACCTCGGGCATGCTCATGAAGCCGTCCGGATCATTGCCGCTGTAGCCAAACCCTGGAAGTCGACTCTGCCAGTTTGGCGTCAGAAGCTTCAACGAGTCCCAGCGCTCATTTCGCCAGGAGTTCGCCACCTCACCTCGCTCAAGTACGACATGATCGATCGAGCGCTCATTCAGACAGTAGCTCGTGGCCAGACCGGCATGGCCGGCACCAATGACGACTACGTCAGTGGCACCGGCAGAGCGGACGTGATTGCGACGGGAGTCGATCACTTGTTGACCTCAACCGTTACGTTCGTTGGATTGGTGATGATGTCAAAGACGGCGGAACGTTTTTGCGACTGTGCAACCACGGCAGCGATGTCGTCTTCCGTGGCATCTGCATCAATTTGATAGCTGACTTTGATGCCGTCGAAACCATTGCGAACGTCAGAGTCGATACCCAGAATACCCTGGATGTCCATACCCGCTTCGAGCGTCGCCTTGACTGAATGTAACTGAATGCGACGATTCTGAGCGACAGAAGCTATGCCCGCAGTCAGGCAACCTGCCAGACCGACCAGCATGAACTCGACCGGCGTCGAGCCCTTGTCTTCGGAGGCGAAAATTTCCGGATGATCGGTATCGTAGTTGTATTCGCAGACGTGGTTCTGTTCTTCACCGAGACCAAAGAAGCCCTGGACACTCGATTTCGTGTGCGTGCCACTGACCCACTCACTCTCTGCGCGCCAGACGAACTTGGCGGCTTGTGGCGCTTCGGTCAGGGCCTCACGTGCACCCAACAATGCTTCTACATTAACCCCGTTGTTTACTGCCTCTTGTACTGCACTCATGTTTCTCTCCTTTGCTCAGCAGCACGATTGCCGCTGTTCGGAGCGAATACTGAGTCCTGGCGTGGATTATCACTTGACCTTACGGTGACTAAATTGTGACCTTTTATTAATCATTTATAATCAATCACTTATAGGACTCATGACCTCGACTTCGTGTGTGTCTATGGGCCTGCCCACCGTCAAAGGCTGTCGCAAATCCTCATCAATAGACAAAAAGCCTGCGTCCGGAAGCGATCCAACCGCGTCCAGCACCTTGGTAAAAAAGGCCCGTCCGGCAGCCGTCGCGGCAATGTCGAATACTTCGGCATCGCCAAAGCCGTGCTCCTTGAGTCGCTGCACGTCGGCCGCATCAACGGTGACTGCGTCCTTTGCGACCTTTCGAGCAAACTTCAACATCTCCTGCTCTGCAGTCGTCAGGAAGTCCATATGTTGCTGAGACGCGATCGCGCGTATCTCTTCGTTGCTGAAGAACTCTGTCAGTTGTTTGCCGTGCGCCAGCGAGCAGCTCGTATGTCGCATTTCGTGCGCCGCAGCAAAAGTGATCAACTCGAACGTCCTCGTATCCAGGGGTCTTCGCAATTCGGCCAATAACTGGCCCCAACGAGCCATAACCTCCGGTCGATGGCTGAATGACTTGGCGTAATTGGGCACGTAACCCCACGCACCCTGCTGCCGCTCGTACATCTCAAGTACTGCGCCTTCGGCATCTTCCAGCGGTGTTGTTTCAATAAAGCTCATAGTCATTTCCCATGCCGGTATGGCGCTGCTCAAGTCAGTACGTCGGGCGTACCGATGAAGGCGATACACCCATTTGTTTTTGAAACACGCGGCTTAAATGGCTGTGACTCGCAAAGCCCGTATCGAGTGCGAGTTCCGTCAGGCTGGTAGCGCGGCCGTCGACCAGGCGCTCCAGCACACACCCCAGACGCTGGCGTGTACGGTACGCATGCATCGTGAGGCCTGTCTGCTCACGAAACACGCGGCACAGATGGTAAAGCGACGCACCGGAATCCTCTGCGACCGTTTCCAGCCCGATGTTCTCCGACAAGTGTGCGTCCAAAAAAGCACGCGCACGATTTACGAGCCGCCGTTGTCGTGTAATGGTACCGAGCCGGGCGCTTGAGGGTTTTTTTGCCTGGTCGGCACGCCGTTCACATATCTCGAAAAACAATGTGAGCACTGCCTCCTCAATAGCAAGCTTATCCAGCGTATCGCGCTTGAGATGTTGCAGAAACAGAACCAGCCGGTAACGAAGTTGTGGATCTGTGATCAACGCGCCACCCATTTGCTCAGTCGACAGTTTATGTCGTTGCAGTGCGTCTACAAAGACTTCGGGGTGTACGCCGAACCAGTAGGTACGATCTCCCAAGCCGCAAACCTGACGACGTTCAAGGGTGGATCCAGCGCGGTGCATCAATATTGCCCCCGGCTCCGCGAAGTGGTACTCGCCGGCATTACGCCGAATCCAGACCGGGACTTTCGGCAGCACGAAAACGTCGTTATCCAACGGCGCGGAAACGGAAAAACAGGGATGCTCCACAGCGCAGACAAAGTAGCCTACTTTTACAAGATCACTGCGAAATAGCAGCGTCTCGACGGGCGCCAGATGATCGTGACTCCATGGCATATCTACACAACCCCTAAATTGAGCAATTTTGTGCAAGCGGCTCGGTTGCATCGTAAATCATGATACCGGGTCACCCTACATGAAAGGCTGACCTATGCGAGCGCCGATTTCAACGCTGATTCTTATTGTCCTGACCACCACCGCCTGGGCCGATCTCGAAAGCCTGCAGAGCGAAGCGAATATCGCAGCAGCCGCTGGCGAAGTCGATGTGGCAACCAGCAAGCTGCGGCAGATACTTGAGCTAACGCCCGATGATGGTGCAGTTCATTACCAGATTGCCGTTCTCCTGATGGATAACGACGGCGATATGTTCGACGCGGTCCGGCACTTTGAACGCGCTGGCGGTCTGGAGTTCCAGCCCCTGGGTGTGGCCTATCGGCTGTCTCGCCTTTATGCGCGCAGTGGCCGCTCCGATGACGCACTGGAACAGTTGGAAATCATGGCGCAAGGCGGTTTCGGCCTGCTTAATCTTGTCGAAGGACAGAGTGATTACGATAGTGTCAGCAATAGCCCCCGCTTTGACGTGGCTCTTACGACCATTCGGGCAGCACGGTTCCCGTGTGCTGCCGACGAACGTCATTTGGCTTTCGACTTCTGGATCGGAGAGTGGACCGTCACGCAAAACGGTCAGTTTGCGGGCACCAGCAGTGTCCAGCCAATCCTCGGCCATTGCACGATTTTCGAGCAATGGGAGAGTGCCAACGGCACCTTCGGCAAGAGCTTTAATTATTACGACCCTGGCCATGATCACTGGCGCCAGATCTGGATCGGCGATAGTGGCTCGTTTATAGAGTTCACGGGCGAGGCTCGTGACGGTGGCATTTTCTTCACTGCAGAAACTGCCAACCCGGCAGATGGCAGCGTTACGCATCATAAGTTTGAGTTCACCAGACTCGGCGAAGACGGCGTTCGACAATATTGGGCCACCTCTTCAGATGGCGGCGAAACCTGGAAGTCGATCTGGGACGGCCACTACGAACGCAAAGCCGAATAATACGTTCCCCCGGCTGCTGAAGAGTTAGTCCTGCAGCTCGATTTTGGCCTTGATGATGACGTGCTGACCAGTACTGTTATACGGGTCGCCGCCCTGATCACTGTCTTCCGATATAGAAAGATTAGCCGCCTCATTAAGGCTCGAGTGGATAACCCGGACATTGTCGTTATCGACCACATTGCCTGCGGATTCGTTGGCCGTAACCGGCGTCG
>JAJFKV010000043.1 GCA_021773055.1 Woeseiaceae bacterium | reverse complement strand
TAAACCAGGCATGAAAACAAAAGCAGCACGAAAGTCAACCAAACGAATGCGCCACCACCACTGTCGTTGTCAGACGCCGGCGGGGTACTGACAAGTGGGAACGGCTTGGCATATAAATCTAAGATTTTCGCAACCAGAGACTGTGCCTATCGTTTATTCATCCTAAGCCGCCCGACGGTAGTACTCGTGATGTAGGCCGCCACAATGTCGGCGGGAACGGATTGCGCCGCGGTTTGGGAACTGAACGAGCCGCCCTTTCGGCGCATCTTTTTTCAGCGACAGGTGTGTGCGGACGCTGTTGTAATAATCGACATACCTTCGAACAGTGCGCCGTAGATGCCGCTTCCCGAGGACAATCGGGTGATCCAGGCACTCCCGACGAATTGTGCCAATAACACGTTCGGCGTACGCGTTCTGCCAAGGCGAGGCCGGCGCAGTCAAAACTTCCGTCAGACCAGCAGTGCTGACTTTCTGGCTAAAACACGCACTGAATTTTCTGTCTCGATCTCGAATGAGGTATTTCGGCACCTCATCCAGACCGACTGCCTCAATGATCTGCCGTGCCGTCCACTCTGCTGTCGGCGATTCGGTCACATTGAAGTGCAAAATATCTCGCCGATCGTGACTGAGTACGACCAGCACAAATAACACCCGGAATGTCGCTGTTGGCACGGTGAAAAAGTCCGTGGCAATGATGTCCTCGGCGTGATTTTCCAGAAATGTGCGCCAGGTCTGTGACGGTGGCTTCCTCACTCGAACCAGGTACTTGGCTACAGTCGTCTGAGATACCTCGATTCCAAGCTTCAGCAGTTCCCCGTGGATCCTCGGTGCACCCCAAAGGGGATTTGCCTGGCTCATTCGTTTAATCAACAGCTTGATCTCCGGATTGAGTCCTGGTCGCCCTTTGTGCCGGCACTTTCGGGCCCAATACCGCCGAAACCCTTCTCGGTGCCACCGAATGACGGTTTCCGGTTTGACGATGTACAGAGCGTCTCGCCACGTGGGCCACAGTTTCGAAACGAGTACCCAGAACGACCGATCAGTCTGTGAGAGCTGAGGTCGAACACCCTTCTCCTTCGTGACTGCCAACTGCTGACGCAGCAGCAGATTCTCGAAAACCATGTCGCGACGAATGCGGAACAGCGAGACAAGCGAATGTAGGAGAATCAAGAGCCATTTAGTCATCTGCCGACGCTAACCGGGAGACTCGAAAAAATCCAGAAGAATCAACGCGGACGATTAAACGATAGGCACAGCCGCCATTTCCGTCTGCCGGAATGGCGCTTGCAAACTGCGGACCTTCATCAAATGAGATACACCGGTCACACAAACGGAATTGATTACTTCTGTTTGTGAACAACGGCGGTTAGAGTGTGCCATTTGGACCATATGCTACGATTATGCGCGCACTCCTTGCCGTAATTTTCTTTCTCTCCGGCGTTTCCGCTCTGGTGTTCGAATCACTGTGGTTTCGACTGGCCGGACTTTCCCTTGGCAACAGTGTATGGAGTGCAAGCCTTGTATTGGCTGCATTTATGGGCGGCCTGGCGTTGGGCAACGGTCTTGTCGCCCGGATGCACGGGCGCATTTCTCGCCCGGTGCGCGTCTATGCTGCGCTCGAATTAGCCATAGGCATTGGTGGGTTGATGGTAGTCCTGTTGCTGCCGCTATTTTCAAGCGTTATCGGACCAGTCCTCGGCGGCCTTACGGACACGCCATTGTTGCTAAATGCAATGCGACTGACGATAGCCTTCTCGGTACTCATGGTTCCGGCCATTGCGATGGGAGCAACCTTGCCGGTCCTTGCCCAGGCCCTTTCACGTCAATACGAAAACTTTGGCGCCAATATCGGTTGGCTCTACGGCTGGAACACGCTTGGAGCGATGACCGGCGCACTTAGCGCCGAACTTTTCTTGGTCCCGGCCCTGGGCATAACAGACAGCGGTTTGTTCGCATTGGTGCTGAATTTGGTGGCCGTATTCATTGCGCTACGATACTCGACGACCAACGAAACGACATCACGCCCCTCGCCTCCGACAGCTGCAGACTCGCAGACGATCGACGCAATTACCCGCCGCTATATCGCGGTTGCATTCATGTCTGGGGCATTGATGTTGGCCTTGGAAATTATCTGGTTTCGATTCCTACTCCTGACTCATGACGGCACTAGTCTGATTTTTGCCGCAATGCTCGCGGTCGTTCTTGCTGGAATAGCAGCCGGTGGTCTTGCCGCCGCGTATCTGTTTCAACGCGACGATCGAGCGTATCGATGGCTGCAACATGTAACCGCAGTATCTGCAACGCTTGTCGTTTTGACGTATTGGGGCTACGACCTCTTCTCTTCCTATCGCGACCAATACGATACGACGACTGTCGCGTTTATTACGTTTGCTTCATTCCTCATGTTTCCGACTGCTTTCTTATCGGGCGCCGCGTTTACGATGGTGAACCGTGCGGTTAAGGAGAATCTCGGCTCGTCGGCACGGACAGCAGGAATCGCTACGTTCTACAATACGATTGGTGCGATGCTCGGTTCGCTTATTGCCGGATTCATACTGCTGCCAGTGCTCGGAATGGAGTCGTCATTCTTCCTCATTGCAGCTACGTATTGTTTGGTGGCTTTTGTCGTTCCGCGCAAGGCACTGAAGTCGCGGGCAACAATTCTATCGGGTCATGGCACAATTGCAGCGGCTGCGATATCGCTGCTCGTATTTCCATTTGGCTTGATGCAATCGTCATATTTGAACGTCAAAGTTTCTGCGTTGCCAAACCACACCTTGATCACGACCCGCGAGGGTCTTACTGAGACAATTCGTTACTACAGCCACGACGCTTTCGGCGAACCGAATTACTATCGCTTAGTCACCAACGGCCATTCGATGTCTGCCACTACTACAGCGGCAAAGCGTTACATGAAACTCTACGTGTACCTGCCGCTGGCACTTAGACCAGACACGCAGAATGCCCTGCTCATCAGCTTTGGAGTAGGCTCGACTGCAAAAGCACTCACGGACTCAAGAGCGATACAAAACATTGATGTCGTTGACATCTCCGAGGATATTCTCGAGCTGAGTGAAGTAGTTCATCCTGGAGATGAAAATCCACTACGCGATGAACGCGTGCAAGTACATGTAGAGGACGGTCGGTTCTTTCTCAATACAACCTCTCGGTACTACGATCTGATTACATCAGAACCGCCGCCCCCGAAAAATGCTGGTGTCGTAAACCTCTACTCTCAGGAGTATTTCGAGTTAATCCACACACGACTCAATCCGGGCGGCTACACCAGCTATTGGCTGCCCGTCCATCAGTTAAGGACTTCCGACACGTTGTCTATCATCAAGGCATTTTGCAACGCCTTCGTAGACTGCTCGCTTTGGTCCGGAGCCGGATTAGACTGGATGCTGCTAGGCTCCAAAGGAGCAAACTCTCGACTCGATGTCGAACAGTTTACGGCGCAATGGCGCGATCCGACCGTAGAGAAAGAACTGATTGCACTTGGTTTGGAATCACCTGAACAATTGGGGTCCCTGTTCATGGCAGATTCCGTTTTTTTGACTGAATTGACTGCAGACGTCGTGCCAGTGACTGACAACTATCCGTCGCGCATATCATCACAACTGGTGATGTCCCCGGGCTTTGATGAAACGTACGACCTGCTAATGGACGAAGGCGCACGACGCGAGCGATTTAGGCATAGCGCGCTGATAAATCAATATTGGCCAGCCGAGCTCGTGAAAAAGAGTGACCGGTTTTTCGAATATGATCGATTAATCAAAAACCGATTCACCAATGACATCTACCAACACGAAGCGGACCCCTATCTGTGGGAGTCAATTGACAATTTGCTAATGAATACGTCGCTGACAACGCTCCCGCTATGGCTCCTCGAGAGCGATCACGACACTCAAAATATTATTGCTGGACAACTGGATCAAAACGGCTATCGCGAAGAATTCGCACTGGAATTGGCACGGAAACATGCATCAGAACGAAATTTTGAGACAGCGTTAATGTATGCAAATGACTATGTGAGACCTTTTCAAAGCTTGTCAGAATCAGCGTCAGAACTATATGTTTATTCATTGCAAAAAAATGGTTACTCGGATCAGGCGAGGGCCGCGATCAAGAATCTTAGAGGTGTTGACCGACCCAGTATTGACGAGTTTATAGATTGGTTCGAAAGGAAGTTTGGACCGAGCGGTATTGTGATTGTTGAGCCGCCGACTGAATAGGCAAGGCTATTCGGACATTTCTACTTGCGCAACTAATGACTCGTATTGCTACCCATGCTGCTACCGAAAACACAAAGGGTTACACCAATAATGATGTAACCCTTGGATTTTAATGGCGCACCCGGAGAGATGGGCCTTCGGCCTGTGGAGTGCGAATTCCTAATTCTTGGCACAAATTCAACAGATTTCCAAGTCTTGTCAATTGCGGCATTTTAGTTACGATGAATCAGTGATACGTGATCTCGCCATCCTTTTCATACACCTTGTCGTAACGGTTGCCCGCTTGTTCGGGCCGGGCGGTGCTCGATCCGTCGTCGCCGAATCACTGCTCGTGAAACATCAGCTTCTGATCCTCAATCGCTGCCATGCACGAGCGCCGGTCCTACAGCCGGCAGACCGGATTATTGCTGGGCTGTGTGCAATCTTGATGCGCCCTACCCGCGTATTACGATCAGCCATTGTCTTGAGACCCTCCACAATCCTCAGCTTCCACCGAGCTTTGGTGAAACGAAAGTACCGTCTTCTGTTTACACCGAAAAATCGCGGCAAGCCCGGCCCCACGGGACCTTCCCCAGAACTCGTTTCAGCTATTGTCGAGACGAAGCGCAGAAATCCAAATTTCGGTTACCAACGGATCGCCGATCAGATTGCCCTGGCCTTCAACATAGAGATTGATAAAGACGTAGTTCGTCGCGCACTGGCCAAGCATTACCGGCCGGAGCCTGGCTCGAATGGCCCGTCCTGGCTCTCATTCCTCGGCCACAGTAAAGACAGTTTGTGGAGTGTGGATCTGTTTCGATGTGAATCGCTTATCCTCAAGTCGCACTGGGTGATGGTTGTCATGGATCAATATACACGGCGAGTCACTGGCTTTGCTGTCCATGCAGGCGCAGTCGACGGACCCATAGTGTGCCGCATGTTCAACAGCATCATCGGCAGTTCGTTGGGACCGCAGTATCTGAGTTTGGACAACGATCCGCTATTTCGATTCCACCAATGGAATGCCAACCTGCGGATTCTCGAGGTGATGGAAGTGAAGACCGTGCCTTTCGTTCCATTGTCACATCCATTTGTCGAAAGATTGATCGGCACGGTGCGGCGAGAGTACCTCGATCAGGTGCCCTTTTGGGGTGCTCTCGATCTGGAGCGGAAATTGGGTCTGTTCAAGGATTATTACAACCATGAACGTGCCCATCGCGGCCTCGCCGGTACCCCCCCGACCCGAAAGGCGGTATCGCGGACCGAAAGATCGCTCGCCTGGATGATTACCGCTGGGAAAAGCAATGCCGGGGATTATACGAGCTGCCCGTTGCCGCTTGAATAGGAATTCGCACCCGACACGCAAAACTCCCGCACTGTTCATTTTAAAGAAAAAAGCAGCTAGCGCCTGAGGCACTAACTGCTTGATCTAACTTCGAAAAGTTGGCGCGCCCGGAGAGATTCGAACTCCCGACCGCTCGGTTCGTAGCCAGACAGCGCGCTGTAACTTACTGAAAAATAAGGCCTAAAAGACGGCGTTCGTTGCTCAATTTTCAGTACGTTGCACAACAATGCACAACTGATGTCGGAAATATGTCGGAAATGCGGTTTCGCGTTTCCGCCTACCGTTCAGTCTCGGGATCCTCCCTGAGGGCACGCAGCGATATCTCCTCGATGAGCAACTCGTCGGCGCGAGCCTCTACCTCGGCCTTGTGCTTCGGTGGCAGCTGCTCAAATTTCCTTTGTAGTGGTGTGCCCATGACAATACCTCTTCATTTATTCGCGCGATCCAGTTTTGTCCTGAAGCGGCTGTCAGATCAGCAGACTCTCGAGATTATGCCATTGGCCCTCGCCCGAGTTCCGCCGCTATATCCTTCAACGAGATCATGAGATGGTGGTCGCTCGCCGTTGAGGGCCGAAAACCCATTCGCGCATAGAACCTGGCCGCCTCCTTATCCAGTGCGTGTACCAGAACACCTTTTACCCCGATGTGCTCGCTTGCTTGCGAGATTCTCAGGACAGCGTCTCGCAATAGTGCCGGCCCAACACCGTGTCCCTGAAGATCGACTCGCACGGCCAGTCGGCCGATCAGTGCCATCGGAATCGGATCGGGCGCGTTCCGCTTTATCTTGCCGACCGCGTCGTGACGACGAACCGATCCGGCACTAACTGCGTAGTAGCCGACCACTTCACCGGAACGATTGCAAATTACGAATACCCGTGAATCTCCAGCCATATTGCTCTTGAGAGCCCGGTTTTTCAGCCAGTCATCCAGTGACTCTCGCCCGCAGCAGAATCCGGACACATCATGGTCCCGATTCAGTTCCTCAGGCTTGGTGAGGCTATCCGTCCTGGAGTCAGTCGATGACATTCAGTCCCAGGGAGCAGCGGTATGCAGAAGTTTGTTGAGGGCGGCATTCGGTTCCGGGTCCGCATCCAGCGCAGACAAGAATGCGACAAATTGATCGTGGTTCAGGTCAAACTTCGTTTGATCCGCTTCCGCCATTTCAGCCTCTTTGAGAGCAGCGTGCAGCACGAATTGTGACGCATTGACCCCTCGCAGGTCTGCGCCTCGGTTTATGCGTTCCTTTTCCTCCTGCTGGAGGCGAAACTGCATGACTTTTTCTGCGGTAGCCACAACGTGTCTCCTGTCTCTCTAGCTCGGCTCTGTCTGCCATGCGCCAAGCATGGAGTATTGTAATGACATTGTCAATACATACATTCAAATCCGAGACCCGGTCCGATCGATGACACCGTTACCAGTCTTGTAAACGTCTGTCCTGAGGGCCTCAGGCCGGTCGATGAACTTTGAGCCAGTCAAACGCACCGGGCGTCGCCTCCCAGACGTCCCGCATTTCCTGCCGGTAAAGCCACGCCTGATCGTCCCCACCCATGCGGACTCCAACAGGATCCAGTTTCGGTTTCCTGAGCCGTTTGGCCAGCAGATACCGGGGGATCTTTGGCAGGTCACTGACTGCGCCCTGGATGGCCGCATCTGCCTCCTCCATTCTTGCCAGGCGAAACAAGGCCAGCGCGTGTCCGTATGCAATGTCCGGGTTGAGGTCTGCCGGGTACTCCTCAGCGAGGCGCGCAGCGCCGAGGTCGTCGTGGCGGCGCAAACGATCATTGATAATCATGTTACGAAGCCCGTGATTGTCATCCGGATTGAGCGCGAGCACCTGCTCGGCGATATCGAACATCGCGCACTCGTTCCCCATCCGTTCTTCGAGAAACATCAAGTTAACGAGACAACGCAGTGCCGGTCGGTTTTCCATACACACCCAGGCGAGGCGAGCACTATCGCTCACGGCACTCTGAACGATCGCCAGCGCGCGCCGCAAAAGGGGCTGCAGCAGCAGCTCTTCAAATCCGGTCATCAACGACTGTTCATGCGCTTGAACCGCATTAGCAAGATCATCGAGGATATCGAGGCTATCGAACGCCTCTTCATTTGTTTCCAGATAGGCCATCCACTCGTCCTCAGCAGCGGGCGACCAGACGTCATCGTCGGGCCCCAGCAGGTTGACCGAGAACGGTTTGCCGAGTGGAAACACCTCATGCCAGTCCAGTTCCATTGACTGAACAGAAGCCGGCGCAAGCAGGTAATTCGACTCACTCTCCGGTAGTGGCAATTCGGCGGGTTCGTCCGGTATGTCCATGTCCGCGATGACGTCGGAAACATTCGCGTCCGGCACGCCGAGTTCTCGCAATCGATCGGCCAATGTCGTCTCGAAGTCGCGATCGTCATCGCCGATAATATTCGACGGCTCGTCGGTCACGCGATAGTTGGGAAGGGCACGGTCGGACACGCGGTCCAGCCAGTCGAGCAGCCGCGCTCCGGCACCGCCCGCGATCTCGATGCCGAGTTCCCCCAGTGCTCGTCCGGGGTCGTGTACTACCTGCTCGAGGAGAGGCAGCGCTCCTTCGGTTTCCGGGTACCCCAGAGAACGCAAACGCCGCACCCAGAACCGTGCTCGATCAGATGCAACATCAGGCTTTCCCTGGGCCAGGAGTAACTGCACTTCCAGGAGACCCAGTGACGGTGCGTTCGGATCATCGCGCTGGGCCAATTTGAAGAACTCCCAGGAACCGGCGATGTCGCCTTCGTCCATACGTATTGCGGCGAGGCGCTGACGTGCGCCGGCACGCAAGGGCGAGCGGCCAGCTTTCGCAATGATTCGCTCGAGGCGGTCCGCCTTCTTCTTTGACCACCCCAAATCATCGTAAAGACCCAAGAGCAAGTCGAACGCGAATTCACCATCCTCATCCCGGTGACGAAGCGGATCATCGAACAAAGGCTCAAGCAATTTGACCGCCAGCTTTGGCCGGCTCGCGTCTTTGTAGTCCATCGCCACCCCGATCAATGCCGCTGCAGGGATGAGATTGGCGGCGATCACAGCGTCCAGTACTTCACCCTGTAGCTTTCGAATCAAGAACGGCCAAATAGACCCAGAGTCCAGCCCCGGTGGCGCGGGGCCATGACCACAGCAGACCTTGAATTTTCTGCCGGATCCGCACGGGCAAGCTTCGTTCCTGCCGGGCGTAGCCAATGGCTGCGGGCGAAAACCATTACCAGGCAAGGGAAAAGCGTTCCAGATGCCGCGGCCGAAATTCGTCGCCAGCGAGATGGCCTCATCGTCTGAGTCGAAAAGCCCCGGCTCCATCCTGCCCCTGTGAATAACCTCGTGTGTCACCCATTGCAGAAACCTCTCGGCGTCCTCGTGGGCCAGGATTTGCGAAACACTATCGTCAAGCAACTCCATCAGGAACGCCTGGAGTTGCCTGTCACGCTCTCTCGTCATGTCGAGTAACTCTCCTGCAACTGCGCTATGCCGCTGTCCGATAATACTCGTGATGCAGACCACCACAATGCCGGCGTGATCGGATAGCGCCGCAGTCTCGATCCTGAACCGGACGCCCCCTCGGCGCGTCCTTTTCCAGCGACGTGTGAATTCGAGCCCTGTTGTAGTAATCAACGAACCTTTGCCCGGTCCTGCATAAGTGGCGCTCTCCCAGAATGATCATGTGATCACGACATTCCCTTCGGATCGTGCCAATCAGGCGCTCGACGTATGCGTTCTGCCAAGGCGAGGCTGGCGCCGTCAGCACTTCCGTCAGACCGGCGGATGCGACTTGCCGACTGAAGCTCGGGCTGAATTTTCGGTCACGATCTCGGAGCAGATATGGTGGTACATCATCCAAACCGACGGCCTCGACAAACTGTCTTGCTGCCCGTTCCGCAGTCGGCGACTCGGTCACATTGGTATGCAGGAAAATCGAAAGCCATTTAGTCACCCGTCGACGCTAGACGACCTTCAAGAGAAACTCCAGCAAAATCAACGCAGACGATCAAACGACAGGGACACGCACCAGCTTCAATTTAAGCATTTGAATAGATATTGGCCCCTACCCCACCTGGGCGGTAAGAACCGGCCAGAACTTTCCACTGATAGTTCTTGCAACTCGCCCGAAACTTGCCGTTCGTGAACAGCAGGATTTCTAAGTTTTGCGGTCGATTGCATTTCCACCGACCTTGTAGTAGGTTCTACTACAACTGTAGTAGGGAAGGGTCATGTCAGCACCAACACTCACCAAGCTTGAATCGAAGGTCATGGACCTACTCTGGGCCGCCGGCGAAGCGTCGGTTCGGCAATTACTGGACGCGTTCGGCGGGAAAGGCCGGCCTGCGTATACCACCGTACAGACCATTCTGTACCGACTCGAGGCAAAGGGTGCGGTGCGCCGCACCAAGAAGATCGGCAACGCCCATATCTTCGAACCTGTCGCGTCACAGGCAGACGTCCGCAAGAACGTCGTCGGCGAGCTACTCGGGCTGTTTGGTGGACGCGCCCAACCGCTCGTGTCCCACCTGATCGAATCGGGCGACCTGACGCTCGAAGATATTGAAGCAGCGCGCAAGACCTTGCGTGACCTGAGCAAAGAGGACTAACTGCGATGTTCTCGTATGTTGCGAATCACCTTTGGCAATCGACGTTGTTCGCCGGTGTCATTGGTCTGCTGTGCCTGTTGCTACGCAACGAGGGCGCGCAGGTTCGATACTGGCTCTGGTGGGTGGCGTCCGCCAAATTCCTCGTCCCATTCGCCCAGCTGGTGCAGATTGGTTCCTTGTTGGCGCCCGAAACCGCCCCTTTCGTCGTTTCGGAATACTGGGCAATTGCGACGGGAGCAATCGCAATGCCTGTAGACCAACCCGGATTATCGCTTTGGCTTGGATTGACGCTCCTGGTTGTCTGGGCAATCGGGTTCGCAGCCTACATCGTTCGCTGGACTGCCAGCGCGGCTCGAATCAAATCGGCGGTATGCCGAGCGAAGTACAACCGGACTGTCGAAGCTGGGAACCAGGCAGTCGCGGTGTACCACAGCGACGACATGCAGGAACCAGGTATCGTCGGGTTGTTCAAACCGGTCCTGTTGATGCCTCATTGCATCGACGACGTTCTTAGCGACACGCAACTCGCCGCCGTCGCGGCGCACGAACTTTGTCACGTAAAGCGTCGCGACAATCTTACCGCGGTAAGTCACATGATCGCGGAGGCCGTATTCTGGTTCTACCCGCCTGTCTGGCTTGTTGGCGCTCGTCTCGTCACCGAACGCGAGCGTGCTTGCGATGAAGCCGTCGTCGCGCAGGGGCACTGCCGCGAGTCCTATGCCGAAGGAATTCTCAATGTTTGCGAGCATTTCGTGAAATCACCACTGACCAGTTCCGCCGGAGTGAGCGGTGGCGATCTGAGTAAGCGAGTTACACACATAATAAGGAGTGAAGCGATGCCAAACCTCGGAGTGACCAAGAAGATGCTGCTGACTGCTGCAGCAGTATGTATTGCCATTGTCCCGGTACTGGTCGGCTACGCCGATCAACCAGCCGAAGAGCGCAACAAGGATATCCTGCCGATCGAGAGAAAGGCGCCGACCTATCCGCCAGAGGCGCTGGAGCAAGGACTGAACGGGCACGTCGACCTTGAGTTTACGATTACACCGCAAGGCACTACCAAGGACATCAAAGTAATTAGCTCGACATCTCCGCTCTTCGAGGAGTCAGCTAAGCAGGCGATGGCGAAGTTCAAGTACGAGCCGGTAACCCGAGCTATTCTGAATGTCCGCACCCGGATCGCGTATGAATTGGAGAATGGTACGGACCCGAAGGACGAGTAAAAAGATACGAAAACGGCTCCTGCAGAATCACCGATATGGCGGATGCAATAGAGGCGCACTGAATGTGCAGAGGAGAAAAGGACAATTGCGGCCGACATATCGCGACAGCGTGCTGCGAGATGTTGTGTTTCGATCGATGTGCTGAGATCAGGTGGGCTGGTAAGCACTCAAAAGAAGCCGTTCGAATGATATAGTCCCAGCGACTGCTAATGACCCTATGTATGGACTCCCTTTGGGTTTTGGTCGACTTCCAACCTAAGAAATTAGGTTGGAGGAGCCCACATACAAAGCAGTCATTCGCGCTGACATCGGGATGTCGATAAATGCTTCAAAAAGTCGTTACCAGCACTCTACTATTCTTGGTTCTAATCGTTGGATGCGCGTCCAATTCTGGGGCGAAACCGGCTGTCCGTGTGTTATTTATAGGGAATAGTCTTACCTACTACAACGGTGTTCCCTACCTCTTCAGCGCAGCGACAACCGAGCTACACAAAACGCGAGTGAGTGTCGATTTCCTTATGCAAGGGGGTGGCCATCTCAATGATGTGCTGAAGATCGAACCGATCATGAATCAGCTGACAGACGCCGACTACGATGTTGTAGTTTTGCAGGAACAAGGCGGTCAACTACTGTGTGCTGTAGAAGAGGAAACCCGCTCCTCGTTGCCCTGCATTGACTCAATTAACGCTCACCGCAAACTGGCCGAGGCGGCCAGCGCAGAAGGCGCTACCACTGTACTTCTTGGAACGTACCAGCAAAATGAGCAGGTCGCTCGGGCGCTAGTCGTGGGTGAAAGATGGTTTTTCGATGCTCTTCGATTCGACCGATATGTGGAGGTCGCGCCACTACTCTTGAATGGCCAAGCGGAACACCCTTTATTGGCGTGGAAGGCCGCGGACGGCGTACACCCCGGTCCAGCCTTGTCGATGGCAATAGCGCTTGCCACGGCAGAAGCTCTGTTCGGCCCAACTGTGGTTGACCCGGATTCGATTTCAATACGTACCACTAGAGAAAAGCCTACGACACCTTTGACGTACAGCAAGATCGAAGATGATCTGAGTGTCTTCTATGACGACGTTGATTCGTCATATCCACCCGAGATTCTGCGTTCAGTCACTCAGGTGCTGAGTCATGGAATCTGAGCGGCCGCTAGGCGCACAACACCAGTCACTCAAGTGCTAGAATCTATTGTTTAACGAACGGCCGTGAGAAACGTTACAATTCTATTCGCCAGCAGAGAAGTTTGCTGAATGTGTTGCGTCGATCGATTGAGATCGCAACCCTTTGCGGCCAGTCGCGATTCCTCGGCACCGAACAAAGCAGTCTGGTTAGACGTATGGAAAGAACAGTCAGAATAGTTTTCATAATGATTCTAGTCGTCATGCTGGCGGCTGTTTTTGCACCAGCCGCTATCAACTGGCTAGATCAAAACCAGTTCATATAGGCTAGCGAGGGCCGCCGGCTGCTCGTGACCAAATGCGAAAGTCGCGGCAAGAATGCCAGACGCCTAAAAATATAGAGTTTTCGAGGTAGCCTGAAATGGAGGATAGTCGAATGAAACTCTTGATCGCCTTTATTGCAGTCATGCCGTTGGTCGCTGTGGCCGAGTCAAGCGACGTCAGAATGGACACAGACCTGGGGCCTCTTGCCGGCACTCTTCTTGTACCGGACACAGGCGAACCCGCGGCGATTGCGTTGATAATTGCTGGGTCCGGCCCGACCGATCGAAATGGAAATACGCGAGGACTGCCTGGCAACAACAACAGTCTGAAATTGCTCGCAGAAGCGCTATCGAATGCGAACATCGCCAGTCTTCGATTTGACAAGCGTTTAATAGGTGACAGCGCCTCTACAAGGCTGACCGAAGCAGCCTTACGATTCGACACGTATGTCGCGGACGCTCGTGCGTGGATTGCGTTTGTTGACGACAAGTTCGACCTGCCAATTTATGTCGTGGGCCACAGCGAAGGATCACTCATCGGGTTGCTGGCCGCGGGCTCAACTGAAACAGCAGGCGTTATTTCGATCGCAGGACCGGGAACACGAGCGTCAACTCTCATCCTTGAACAAGTCAGTAAACAGCTTCCTCCCAATCTGTTGGCACAAACGGAAGAAATAATTCATGAGCTTGAAGAAGGCCGCACAGTAGATTCTCCACCACCAAGTCTTAATGCGTTATTTCGAGAGAGCGTACAGCCGTACCTGATCTCATGGTTCCAATATGACCCCCAAACCGTCGTGGCAGAGCTGAATAAGCCTATTCTATTGTTGTACGGATCAACGGATATTCAGGTCAGCGTAGGTGATGGTGAATTGCTCAGATCGTCGAACGAGTCAGCAGATCTCGTCGTGATAGACGGAATGAATCATGTTCTAAAAATGGTCGGCGACGACATGAGTGAGCAGGTTCGGTCCTACAGCGATCCGTCCTTGCCGATCTCGGACAAGATAGTGCCGGCCATCGTCGCTTTCATAGAACGGCAGCGTTGATTGTTTCTTCAAGCGACTGTCTGCTCCTGGCCGAACCGAGAAGTTGGAATATTTACTGATCGTCGGGCCGCTTTACTTCGCATCGCAGCCGGTCGCCAAAAATCATGTAAACTTTCTGCAGATGACCCAAAGCAGACGGTCGAGAATTTATGATGAAGGTCCGTTGCTGATGCCACTTAAGTTCGATGTTTTTGGACGAGACGTTCTTGTCACGAAAGTTGACCGGGGTTGGAAGGCTTACTACTTTGGCTCGGAGGGTAAACGTCGGCCCGCTGCAGATATCGTAATTCCCAATGGCGTAGCAGAATCCGAAATTTGCCAATACTTAGCCGATCTTTGTCACGAATGGGCGACGAGCCGACACCCTGAAGTAAGGAAGCTATGACCGCTTCTGGCCGAGAGCGAGCGGTCGCCCAATTGAAAAAGTTGTCGTTTGAGCGGCCGGTCTTGGAAAAAGCCGCCGCTCAACGCGAATGCGAAGAAAGGGTCAAAACTTGCCCCTCGCCCTAACCTGTTTTGCCATTCTTCTTTGGACCAGTAGTTAAGGAGCTACGACCGGGGAACAGTTGTGCAGTAGCAAAATCTCGGAGGGCCTTGTTACTGATATGTTGTGACCTGTCCGTCCTCAAGAGGCGTGGACTAAGCTGCGGACGTAAGACTTCGGCTCAGAGCCATAACTGAGGAGGACAGGTCACTTCATAATGTCTAATTAGGCGTTCCGCTCGTAAATCTGAGTCGTCAAGTACGGCGTTGCGGCTGGCTTGCGTGTTTGATGGCGGCCTACGCACAATTACCGACTAGTCAGTGGCTGTCTGTTTTTTCACACAGCGGTACCTCATTCCGTCCTAATTCCGAACAGCGCCAACCGACAACCTGCGCCTTGTAACTCCGACGGTGTAAGATTGTCTGTGAATTCGTGGAATAAGCAAGAAAACGATGGACGCATCAAGTAAACCGACAACCGGAGAAGAGCACTTGCAGTTGCTGCAGTCGACAATACCAGAATTGATCAAAAAGGCTGAAGAGCTAAAGTTTGCTAAGGAAAATCGGATCGATCTCTGGCTGGTGCTCCTATACGCAACAATTCTCGAATTGGCGAATGGCGCTTGCCGCCTAGTTTCCTCTACCGAGCCAACTGGGTGTCGAACTCTGGCTCGCATGGCACTAGAAGCCTACGTCGACCTATCGAATCTCATGACAGATAACGACTACGTGAATTTCCTAGACGTTGGGTGCCTTGAGGAATGGCAGAAGACATTTAGATTGGCAGAGTCTGGCAACATCTATTTTAGGGGTCTTTGTGACGTGCCTGGTTTTCATGACGAAGTAGCGGGTGAAGCAGAGCGTTTGGCGTCTTTGCGAATCGACGGCTATAGGATTCTACGCGTGGCGGAGCGATTCGAACGAGCAAGAATGAGTGACGAATACCGGGGAATCTATCATTGGCTTTGTTCGGATACGCACAACAGCCTTAGGGGAATGTCGTTACGTCATATTGAGTATATCGATGACCAAACTTATGAGATACATATCCTCAAAGACGAGCCTGTCGATGCGCAGCTCCCGATCATGAGTGCTTTGCTGGGCTACCTAATCGAGTCATCAAAATTGATTCATACAAGGTTCGGAAAAGGCCAAGATGCAATCAAAGATATTGAGGCCAAGGTTTCGGCTATTGGGGAAACGCACTGAAGCGACGAGCTTCGGCAGCTGCCAGCAATGCGTCAACTGTCTTTCCTGAACGGCAATATATACATAGGCAGCGGTTTAGCTCGTCACTAGATCGTCTCGTCAGGATAAAAAAGCGTCGACTACAGCGCTACGGGAAGTTTGCGGGTATTCGATCAGGTCGCGAATCAGTTCGACGATACTACGTGAGTCCATGCCAGGCAGTAGCACCTCGGTCATTCGAAGGTTCCTTCCACTTTATTGAGAGCAACAGCACCAAATGTCGATAATTGCACCGATTACGACGATCATGGCGCCAACGGCAAAAGCGAAGATCGAGCCAATGGTGCAGCGAGTGTAAAGGCGGTAGTACCTTTCGTGCGCCATAGTATCCACACGCTGATGCGACTCTGAGGCCCTAAATCGAAACCACTGGACAATACCGGCACACACCAGCCCGATAACAAGGCAGAATAGCCCAGTGACAATGAAAGTGGCGAATACCCGTTGATCGGTACCAACGGCTTTCAGGAATGCCAATAACGCAGCCGCACCGCCTCCGTTCATGATGAATAACCCCTTTACGGATTCGGTCATCGCTTGACTGCGCTGCTGCATTAGGGCTTCGGCTGACAGTGTCAGGGGATCAGGGCTAACCATGGTTGGTCACTTTCCGGTAGCTGGTCGACTAACAGATTTTATGCTGTCTAGCGGCGCATGGGAACTGTGAGCAAACCCGACCAGGAATTCACTCACGAGGGGCGACTAACCATCTGGACATGATGTCAGACAAGGGCGGCCAGCGGCGCACCTGATCGACTGGGTTTCAGTAGTCGGTCCAGTCCCATTGCACGGCTAGTGACTTCACTACATTGTCGTATGAAGGCATCAGGTGTCCGCGAGACACGCCTCTAAGCCACAGCGCGCGCAGTAGTTTTCCCGCCTGGCCCGACGGTAACGTCAGTTTTCGTATTACCGGTTCTCCGACAATGTTCTGCACATCCATCGCAAAGTGTTCGATTCGCGGCCACTTCTTGTTTGCCGCAAAGTACGCACATCCACGTCGTGGATAAATAAGCAGTCCTTCCTGGGCTTTGAGAAACTCGTTTTCACTGCGCGGTGGCTCCAACATTTGGAATTGAGAACATGGCCTTGGGTGACGGTCATCTCCTACAAATAGACTGAGTACGTCTGTTCTCACCGCCCAGACCGCAACCTGGCCGCAATTCGAATCTGGCCGGACCTTCTCCGCGGCAAAGAAAGCCGCTACCAAGGGGTTTTTGGTCCAATCCAATGTTCTCGTGGGAATACCATGGTGTTGCGCTAGGGCGGTTGCCGCATTCGGTTCATGAACCAGACTCATTGTTATGCCGCTTTGAATATTCGCCAGCCAATCATATCCTGCAGTACGTTTGTACAAATCCGCACCAGGAACAGGATGCCCGAGACGGTCCGCGAGTAAAATGAACTCCAACAGCATCTGAAACTCGGCTCTTGCCTGCCCATACAATTCTAGGTAGTCATCTTCATTTTCTACTTTGAAGTCAACACCAGCACGTTCGAAACTCTCTATTACTTGGGGTTTATTGTCTTGCCATGCACGACGCTTTAATGTCTCTAATCGTTGTAATTCGGGATTATCGTCATTCCTCCATGCTGTTGGTGTTAAGTCCCAACTCGCCTTACGTTGGCCACGAAATACCCACGGTGAATCCCAAACCGAGTTTGGTGCCCAGTCGTCACGGTGAAGGTCCAATGCCTCAAGCAAATCTATGACCGAACCAAAGTCTTCGTCCTTAATTTCATAGTCAGTATTTTCTTGACTGTCCGCCATAGGTACAATTCTACCTCAGAACCGCTGTCCGCTCCGGACGGAGCCCACGAGGCGATGACAAACGAATCTGGACACACTGACTGCGTGTGGACGATCACATGGCAACTATCCAAATATTCAAAAATCACAGCGTAGGCGGGGATGTTGATATTGCGAGGTATTTGCGTGATCGGCTCTGTTCTTAGCGGACGCCGCAGAAACGGGGGCAGAAACTCTGCCCCACTTTCCGCTAGCCTGTCCTCCGGACGCGCGGTAAAGTCTTTGCATTAACACCGTCGTCGTTGCGGACTATCAACGACACCCCGCTCTGATCTTTTGGAGCACCCAACGCTAACAGAGGTCACAGGTCTAGCGCCGCGGTGAAAACCGTTGATCTCATCTTTAGTCAATAGAACTCGATTGCACTTTTTGCATTAGGTTCGTTGACCCAGTAGGCAGCGCATCTGCGCCAGCCTCCTCCATTGCGCCAACCCCTGGTGCAACTCTTCAGTACGACGCAACAACGCGACGCTGTCTTTGCTGCCGTCATGCCGGATGCATGACCCAGTAATGTCCTGCGTCGAACCCCTGTTGCAACTCAGCCCGTCTTTGTGAGCGCCCCGTCGCCGCACAGAGACGGGCCTCTTGAAACTGGCGCAAGTCTGCGTCGCTACAGGCTTTGACCGTGCCAAGGCGCGGTGTCATAGCCGTCGAAACTCCCTGCCCGGCGGCCAGTCGACGGATTGACTGGCGCAGCCCGCACCCGATTCCGCGACCCTTTGGGGTCTTTCCGGGGTGCGACGACCAGGGGGAATTGAACCAACAGCGCCTCGCGCTGATTAGGCCCCGCAATGGGGCTCTCACGCTGTGACCGCCAGCTACTCCGCGGTTTATCACTCACCAGAGTTCAGGAATCGCTGTGAGAAACCGAACGGAAAAACCGAAATGAGAACCCGGATTTGGATTTAGGAGAACGTCATGAAGAAAGCAGGTGGTCATCGTAACTTTGGTTACGGCAAACAAATGGAGTGGGCAGGCAAGCAGGCACTGCGAGACCGGTACGGCAACGGACACTATGGGACAGTGACCGGCCATGCCGAGCGCTGGCGACGGTTCGTTACCTGGTGTCGTGACGAGCGCGATATACGCGATGCGCGGTTGATCAATAGGGAGGTCGTGCAGGACTACGGAAAATCACTCAGAGACAAGGTCGACGCGGGGATGTCCCCGGCCTACGCACAGAACCTGCTGTCATCGGTTAACGTCGTGATGCAGGCGATGCGGAGCGATCGGCAAATTCGCGTTGCGCCAGTCGAGTTTGTCGGCCAACGCTCACGAACACGAACCGACCCACCGGCAGGTCTCGATCAAAACGTTGTGCGCCAGTGCGCCGATCAACTGCGCCAGAACGGGCACGAACGGGTCGCGGCGACCGTGGAAGTGGCCAGAGCGCTGGGGCTGCGTCTCAAAGAAGCCTCCCTGCTCAATGCACGGGTCGCACTGGGTCAGATGAAGAAACACGGCGCCGTCAATATCACGGCCGGCACCAAAGGCGGCCGGGGTCATCGTGTGGATCGCTGGGTCCCGGTCTCAGGAAGAGCAATCGGTTGCCTGGTGCGAGCGGCCAGGGCTCAGGGAACGGATCGTAATCTTATTCCGTCCCACCTCACCTGGAAACAGTGGTACTCGCACATCCATCATGTCTGGGCCTCGGTCAGAGACGACTACGGTCTGAAGAAGATTCATGACCTGCGTGCAGCCTACGCCTGCGATCGCTACAAGCATTTGACTGGGTCAGCCGCGCCGGTAATGGCTGGCAGGCAGTTAGCCGATCGCAATACAGATCGTGCGGCACGACAGACCATTGCTCAGGAACTCGGCCACGCCCGCATTGAGGTGATCGCCTCCTACATTGGTGGTGCCCGATGAGCCGGCCAGCAAATCAACGGGCTGCAGCACGCATCGCCAGGTCGCTGCTGGCAAACCGGCTGCCTGGGTCAAGGCGCGGCACGGTGCGCCAGCATCTTGCCCGAAGCGGATACATCGCCCAGATCATCTGGCGCCGTTGGCAGGTCGGTCCCTACCAATGGCAATTGAAGCACTTGCGCTGGTATCTAGTGGAACGCACTGGCGAGCATGCCAGCGGTACGCGTTACCGGCACTGGCTGACCGTGCGGTTATTGATCCTTGCTCTTGATCACGATGGATGGATCGAGCGGCTGGACGGGCCGTGGGTCCGGCCGAGTGGTGAGCGTGGTGCGCTCAAAGCCGGGCGGCCGGCGCTTGAGCCGACCCCGCCGGCGAATCGAGGTGCGGGTCAATGATCAGCAAACCCACAGACCGGGGAATGTCGGCAACGCGGGCTCTTCTGCCGCGGTTCGTCCGCTTTCGTGACGCGCCCTTCTACCTCGCCATGGACCGCAATCGCTTCAATCGCGACGTCCGGCCGCATCTCACCAATATTCCTATCGGCCAGCAAGGCATCGCCTTCGACCGGCTTGAACTCGACGCCTGGGTGGAGGACTATGTCTCACGCAACGGGCGGCGTCCGAAGGCTCCAAAACTGGAGGACGACACATGTCTAAACGTAACCGAATGCCGGGGCTCCGCCAAAAAGGCGGACTCTGGCACATTGAAAAGCGCTGTCGATATGCACAAGGGGGATGGCTCCGTGAAAGCACGGGAGTATCTTCTCGCATTGAGGCAGAGCAGATCTTAATTCGCCGTCTGGCGGAAATCGAGGAGGAAGCACGACGACACGAGGCAGCGGTATTTACGTTCGAGGAGGCCGCGTTGCGGTATCTCGAGGAGATCGCCCACAAGTCATCGGCCGAAACTATCGCAGTGATTCTGGACAAGCTATTTCCATATATCGGCAACTTACCGATCGCTCACGTTCATGACGGGACTATCAGACCGTATATTGAGCACGAGCAAGCACGCGGGATAGCGCCCAAAACGATCAATAATGTTTTGGGTATTGTATCGACGGTGCTAAATCGGGCAGCACGAGTCTGGCGTGACCAGGATGGAAATCCGTGGCTCACTCAGGCGCCAGCGCTGATCAGCCGGCTTTCCGTGAAGGGAAAGCAAGCTAAGGCCTATCCGCTATCGTGGCCAGAGCAGGACCGTTTGATCAAGGAACTGCCCCGACACTTAGCAGATGCGGCGCTGTTTGGCCTGAACACCGGCTGCCGTGAACAGGAAATCTGCCAACTGCGATGGGACTGGGAAGTACAACTGCCCGAAATGGAGACCTCAGTGTTCATACTGGGAGCCTCAATCACGAAAACGAGCACGGAACGCGTTGTGGTACTAAACGCGGTCGCGCGCCGGGTGATTGAGTCCCGACGTGGCCTACATGCCGAGCGAGTTTTCACTTATCGGGGCAGACCGGTCGGCAAGCTTCGCAGCAGCGCATGGAGGCGAGCATGGAAAGCGGTCGGCCTGCCGGACGAACCTGGCATTCTGAAAGGCGTGCATAACCTTCGTCACACCTTTGGCAGACGACTGCGAAGTGCGGGCATTCCTTTGGAAACCCGTAAAGCGTTGCTTGGTCATGCCAACGGCGACATCACGACGCATTACTCGGCGGCGGAGCTTGAGGAACTGATCAATGCCGCCGAAGCCATCGTGAGTAGAGGAAGGACCGAAACGCCGAATCTGATGCTAATTCGCCAAAGGACGAAAAGAGGTGTCGGAAAAGTGTCGGAAATAAAAAAAGGGCTAACCGGAATAATCGGCTAACCCTTTGATTTTTTGGCGCGCCCGGAGAGATTCGAACTCCCGACCGCTCGGTTCGTAGCCGAGTACTCTATCCAGCTGAGCTACGGGCGCTTTGTTTGTTGTTGCGGTCTTTCTAAAAAAATGGCGGAGAGAGAGGGATTCGAACCCTCGAAGGGGTATTAGCCCTTACTCCCTTAGCAGGGGAGCGCTTTCGACCACTCAGCCATCTCTCCGATTTCCGGGACTGAACTAGTCGGCAACCCCGAAAGGCCGCACATAGTACTGTCAGTATTGGGCTAGGTAAAGCGGAATTCGCGCTTATTCGGACTTATTGTCATCCGCCGGAGCGTCCCCGCTTTTGCCGGCCTTCTCGCTCTGAATTCGCTCGTATATCTCTTCCCGGTGAACGGCTACGTCTTTAGGTGCATTGATCCCTATTCGGACCTGGTTTCCCTTGACTCCGAGTACGGTGATCGTGACATCGCTCCCGATCATTACCGTCTCGCCCGCTCTTCGCGTCAGAATCAGCATGACTTCCTCTCCTGCCTGACAGGGCTCCAGCCCCGTTCTTATGCGCGTGTTAATCCATAAACTGTTGTAATACTAGCTGATTTTCGGGGCTCTTGTCTTTTGTTGCGAAGAAATTCTTGGAAAATCGCACGTATGGAGATTTTGGATCGCGGGATCAGCTCAGTTGTTCCGCGACCCAGTCGGCAACAGAATTGAGCGCCTGGTCAAGAGCTTCGATGTCAGTACCCCCCGCCTGGGCGAAATCTGGTCGGCCGCCGCCTTTGCCGCCGACCTGCTCAGCGACTGGTTTGATGAGCTCACCCGCCTTGATCTTGCCGATATTATCTTTGGTTACGCCGGCTGCCAAATGGACCTTGCCGCGATCAACCGAACCCAGCACAACTACCGCGCTCTGCAGCTTGTCTTTGAATTTATCGACTGCATCGCGCAATGTTTTGGCATCCGCACCATCCATGCGAGTTACCAGCACCTTGATGCCTTCGATCTCCTGGACGCTTTCGGAGTGGTCAGCGCCCTTCCCCGTAATCAACGCTTGCTTCGCTGCCGACAGCTCTTTCTCCAGATCTTTGCTTCGCTTCAGCAGCTGTTCGACTTTGGCAGCAGCCTGATTCGGCTGGCTGCGCAACAAGCCTGCAAGCTTGCTCAAGGTCTGCTGGTTCGCGTCGATCCAGCCCATCGCGCCTTTGCCTGTAACTGCTTCGATGCGACGGACACCAGAAGCAACACCACCCTCCGATGTGATTTTGAAGGCGCCAATATCGCCGGTACGCTCAACGTGGGTGCCACCGCAAAGCTCGACTGAAAAATCACCGAGTCGCAATACACGAACCTTGTCTCCGTACTTTTCACCGAATAACGCCATCGCCCCCGACTCGATCGCCTCGTCGTAACTCATTAGAGTCGTGTCGGTTGCCGTGTTCTTACGGATCTCCTCGTTCACGAGGTCTTCGATTACTTGAACCTGTTCCACCGTCACGCCTTCGTAATGCGAGAAATCGAATCGCAGTCGGTCAGGCGCGACGAGCGAGCCTTTTTGTGTCACATGATCGCCGAGCACCTGCCTCAGCGCTGCGTGCATCAAGTGCGTTGCAGTATGATTTAGTCGAATAGACTGTCGACGATCGGCGTCGACCACCGCTTCGACAGGATCACCGACGTTAAGCTCGCCCCGCTCGACGACACCGAAGTGCACAATCGCTTTAGCGTTTTTCTGCGTATCCGCGACACCAAATAGCTTGCCGTCAGCGACCAGAATACCCTCGTCACCGATCTGACCACCGCTTTCAGCGTAGAACGGCGTCGACGAAAGAATAACCGCCCCCTCTTCGCCAATAGCCAGTGAATCTGCGGATTTACCATCTTTAAATAAAGCAATGATCTCGCTCGCAGCTTCAGTACCGTCGTAACCAAGAAACTCAGATTGCACGTCGGTCTTGAACGAGTCGCCACCTGCCGCGGCAAACTTGCTCGCTGCTCGGGCGCGATCTCGCTGCTTGCCCATCGCGGCCTCAAATCCATCCTCATCTACTGTGAGTTCACGTTCACGCGCGATGTCCGCTGTCAGATCTACTGGAAATCCATAGGTGTCATAGAGCTTGAAAACAACGTCTCCTGGAATCTCTTTACCTTTCAGATTTCCGATCGCGGTTTCAAGTATCTCCATGCCCTGATCGAGTGTCTCTGCGAAGCGTTTTTCTTCTTTCTTAAGTGCCTTCTCGACATGGGCTTGCGCCTTAGCCAGCTCCGGATAGGCCTCGCCCATCTCTTCGACAAGCGGTGCTACCAGTTTGTAGAAGAACGGGTCATCGGTGCCGAGCTTCTTGCCATGTCGAACGGCACGACGAATGATCCGGCGCAATACATATCCTCTGCCCTCATTGCCCGGCAATACGCCATCTACAATCAGGAACGAACAAGCGCGAATGTGATCGACAATTACGTTGAGCGAACTCGAACCATCTTTCTTTACGCCGAGCACATCGGTCGTGGCCTGAATCAGATGCGCGAACAAATCTATGTCGTAGTTCGTATGCACGCCCTGCATAACTGCGGCGATACGCTCCAGACCCATACCGGTATCGACTGATGGTTTTGGCAACGGGATCATTTTACCGTCGGCTGAACGGTCAAACTGCATGAAAACAAGATTCCAGATCTCGACGTAGCGATCACCGTCTTCATCCGGTGACCCTGGCGGGCCGCCCGCCACCTCGGCGCCGTGGTCGTAGAAAATCTCGGAACAAGGACCGCAAGGGCCTGTATCGCCCATCGCCCAGAAGTTATCTTTCGCGCCCAAACGTGAGAAACGCTCGGGGTCTACCTTCATATCGTTGAGCCAGATATCGGCCGCTTCGTCATCATCCTCGAATACCGTGATCCACAGTTTTTCCGGCGCCAGCCCAAGCGTCCCCGTCAGAAAGTCCCATCCGTACTGTATTGCTTCCCGTTTAAAATAGTCGCCAAAGCTGAAGTTGCCGAGCATCTCGAAGAATGTGTGATGACGGGCGGTATAGCCGACATTCTCCAGGTCATTGTGCTTGCCACCAGCACGAACACATCGCTGCGATGAGGTTGCCCTGTCATAGCTGCGCTTGTCGTCGCCCAGGAACACATCCTTGAATTGCACCATGCCAGCATTGGTAAACAACAGCGTCGGGTCATTCCCGGGCACCAGCGGAGAGCTCGCAACGACCTCATGGTCGTTAGCGTGAAAAAATTCCAGGAAAGCCTGGCGCAGCTCATTGCTTGTCATTGATTTCATTGTGTTCTTATCGGGGTCACGCGGTGGATTTCAATCCGCATAAGTGTACGGGGTTTGGTCGCCGGGATTAAGCTCTAATCTGCGATAGTCGTTATCTGACCTGGCAGCCGATGCCAGTTCGAATCGACTACGAATGGCGTTTTTTATCCGGCGCCCATCCGGGATAGCCAGCGCTGTCTCCACGACCCACAGTCAACAGCGCTGGCTATCCCGGATGGACACCTGTTCAGCGCGGCGACGTTGACGTGAAATACGTGACCGACTGACGAGATGCGGCCGACACGCCAATGGATTCGACTGTGGGTCGTGGAGAAGCCATTGGCGTGTCGGCCGTATCCTTGCGCCGAGCAACGAGTTACTTCCTCTGACACGGTCTGTGAGGTCAGCTGACGACTATCACATCTAATCGCTATTGAATGCGGCCTGCACATGGTCCTGCTCAAAACCACGATATTGCAGGAACCGCATCTGCTTCGCCTTGGCTTTGAAGTCTGGCGGACTGTCACCACCAAATTTTCTTAGTCGGACATCCCGGGCAAGCTCAAACCAGTTGGCCCCGGCTGCCTCGATGGCGAGCTCGATAACAGCATCCCCGATGCCACGCTGGCCCAGATCCAGACGAATTTTTACGGGGCCCTTCCCCTGATTGATCCGCGATTGCACGAAACTCTCGGCGAAGCGTTGATCGCTTTGCAAACCTTCTTCGGTGAGTTGTCTGACAGCCTGCTCGGCGACGTCGCGATCATAGCCCTTGTCGGCGAGCTTTTTGATGAGCTCAGTCTGGCCGTATTCCCGCCGTGCCAGAAAGTCCATCGCTTTCTTACGGGCCTCCGGGGGAAACGAAAAGCGATCTTCTCTCTCGTCGGAAAGAAGATCGCTGATTTCTTCGTGAAGCTCCTGCAACTACGCTTCTTTCGCTGCAGCCTCGTCGTCCGCTGCATCCTTAGGTGCTGCGTCTGGAACTGCGGCTATGGGCGGTGGCATCAGAATAGCGCGGATCTTGCGTTCGATCTCGTCCGCCATCTCTGGATGCTCTTTCAGGAACTCACGAACATTTTCCTTGCCCTGACCGATGCGGTCATCGCCGTAGCTATACCAAGACCCTGCTTTATTGACAATGTCGTGCTGGACGCCCAGATCAATCAGCTCACCAAGTCGAGAAATGCCATAGCCGTACAGGATCTCGAACTCTGCCTGTTTGAAAGGTGGCGATACCTTGTTTTTAACAACCTTGACGCGCGTCTGGTTACCGACGATTTCATCACCCTTCTTGATAGCGCCAATGCGGCGGATATCCAGGCGAACTGACGAGTAAAACTTGAGGGCATTACCGCCGGTTGTCGTCTCAGGACTACCGAACATGACGCCGATCTTCATTCGAATCTGGTTGATGAAAATCACCATGACGTTCGAACGTTTAATGTTAGCGGTGAGTTTTCGAAGGGCCTGCGACATCAGGCGTGCCTGCAAACCCATGTGTGAATCACCCATCTCACCTTCAATTTCAGCTTTTGGCGTCAACGCCGCAACCGAGTCGATGACAATGATGTCTACTGCGCCGGAACGAACCAGCATGTCTGTGATTTCGAGCGCTTGCTCACCGGTGTCGGGCTGCGATACCAGTAACTCGTCTACATTGACGCCCAGTTTCTCGGCGTAGTTGGGGTCGAGAGCATGCTCGGCATCGATAAATGCGGCCGTACCACCAACTTTCTGTGCTTCAGCAACGACTTGCAGCGTCAGGGTCGTCTTACCGGATGATTCCGGGCCGTAGATTTCGACGACACGTCCTTTAGGTAGCCCACCGATGCCCAAGGCGACATCAAGGCCAATGGAACCGGTCGATATTGCCTCAATATCCCGTATTGATGTGCCATCCCCCATGCGCATGACTGAGCCTTTGCCGAACTGCTTTTCGATTTGGCCAAGGGCCTGCGCGAGTGCTTTTTTCCTGTTGTCGTCCATTATTTTGCCGCCATTTGATAATTATTGGAGATACTGTTGATATACACAGTAGTATTGCACGAAAGCCGCGTCAATGGGAGTCTTCAGAGCAACTAAATTCCGGGCAATCTACCAAGAAACTCGAAATATTAGCTGAAAGCTATTGTTTCAGGGGGACGTAGCTAACTCCGCCCGGGCCCGAAACCGACTCCATTAATTCGAAACCTGACCACTCAGTAGTGGCTCGTTGGGTCAATCTCTCCGTTGGAAACGCGCGGGCGTTGCTAACCACGGTAATGTGCGGCCGATATGTACGGTCTTCCGGCATAACGCCGACTTCCTGCAGAACCAGGTTTAACGACGCTACGAGACTTGCCAGCTCCGTAGGCACTGTTGCGGCGACCAGGCTGGCCACTTTTGGCCGCGCCCAAAACTCGAGGCGATCAAAGCCGAGGCGGAATGGTTCGACTTCGATTCGGCACGCGAGCTCCTGCAAGGCAGCAATCCGGCTCTCCTCAAACTCACCAATGTAAGACAGGGTGATATGCCAACCGCGGCGATCGACCGCTCTGCCCTCAACACTCCTCGCCACTGAATTAATGACATCGCGCAACCTGTCCCGTTGCCGATTATCCGGCCACAGTGCAAAAAACAGCGTTTTTGTGCTCACGATTCGATGCGCTCCCTTACGCCCTGCAACGCGTACGCGACTGACGCCTCGCGCACCAGTTCGCGATCGCCCGTAAATTGCTCACAACTGGTATCGACCAATGCGTTCGCACCGTCTCGAACTGCCCAGGCAAACCACACCATGCCTACGGGCTTTTCTTTTGTACCGCCATCAGGACCGGCGACTCCGCTCACTGCCACGGCAATGTCGGCACCGCTAAGGTGCAGTGCCCCTTTTGACATTTCTTCGACAACTTCAGCACTGACTGAGCCGTGCTCTTCAAGCGTCATGTTTTGCACACCCAAGATCGATTCTTTCGCACCATTGGCATAGCTCACGATGCCGTAACCAAACACCGCTGAGCTGCCTGCTATATCCGTAATCGCTTTCGCGACCCAGCCACCCGTGCACGACTCCGCCGTGGCAACGGCTTTGCCGGTCTCAGTAAGTTCTGAGACCAGCGCCGTAGCCAACGTCCTGATTGCTTCGTGATCAGCCATCAGGAAAGATAATCTGCCGTGAGATCTGCCGAGACTTCCCAGAGTCTTGCGGCCATTGCGTCATTTTGCATGTGCTCGTTCGGTACGGCCGGATTGCAATCAGAGAAATAATAACCCGTTACTGCCGCGAGATCGGGGCTCGTCGCGACGTAGCAGGTGGTGGCGGTGCCCTCAGGAATACTCTTGTATCGAAATCGTCGCGGCTCATCGTCTGACTCATCTTCGGGAGGCAGGAAGCGGCTGAGATTTGTCTTGATGACACCGGGATGAAGGGAATTGGATGTTGCGTTGGTATCGGCCAGCCGTCGGGCAAACTCTCTCGAGAACAAGCCATTGGCGACCTTGGATTGCCCGTAGGCCCTGAACGGGTCGTAGTCTTCGGCGCCCGATAAGTTGTCGAATTGAATACCTTCCTCCGGACCCCATTTGTGCGCCGCACTGCTAACGACAACCACGCGCCCCTGCTGTGAGGCAACAACCTGATCCTGCAGCCGATTGGCTAACAAGAAATGTCCAAGATGATTGACGGCGAACTGCAACTCTATGCCATTGGATTGTCTCAGCTCGGGTACAGCCATGATGCCGGCATTCAGGATCAGCATATCGATGGGCGCATCGATTTCCGCTACCCGATTTGCCGCAGCAACGATCCCTTCGAAATCAGTTAGCTCGACGACCAGTGGCGTCGTCTGGCCGTCGACCTCGGCGCATGCAGTCGCGGCTTTCTCCATCGTGCGCGCCGCACCGATAACATGGGCGCCCCGCATTGCGAGGACGCGCATCGTTTCATAGCCAAGGCCTGAGTTGCAGCCGGTTACGAGAGCAGTTTTGCCTGTCAAATCCATACCCGCCGTAACTTGCTCGGCGGTACTGAACTCATCAAAAGGAGAGGCCCCGGGAACCGGTCGGCCTGGAACCGCCGGTTTGTAGACGGCATCCTCGGCAAGAGCGAACACCGGCACTGTCGATATAAGTGTCGCCGCCATGCTGGACCGCAAAACGCTGCGTCGTGTAATTCGATTATTCATGCAATACCGATTCATATAGTGCGATGTGCTGATCCGCCATCGTAGCGATGGAAAACTCTTTTTGCATCCGTTCCTTGCCAGCCATGCCCATTCGCGCCCTCATCTGGTCGTCTTCGATCAAGCTGGCGATCGCTTCCTGCAATGCGTCAACGTCTTCTGCCGGAACCAGCAAGCCAGTCTCTGTGTGGGCGACAGCCTCACCCAGGCCTCCCGCATCAAAACCGACGACAGCAACACCTGCAGCAGCCGCTTTCAGAGCAACCACGCCAAGGCCCTCGGCAAGCGCCGGGTGTGCGAACAGATCGAAGCACGCCACAACGTCATCAAGGTCGTCGCGGAAACCGGTGAACTGCACTACACATCCCAGCCCCAGTGACGCGGCCTGGGCGCGAAGTTGGTTATTGAGATATCCATCACCGAAGATCACCAGCCTGATCTGTGGATACTTGTGCTTGAGGCCCGCGATAGCCTGCAACAGGTAGCGATGCCCTTTACGCGGAATTAGCTGGCCAGCCGCCGCGATTGCGAACACTCCCGCATCCAGACCAAAAGTCTTCCTGAATCCAGCGCTGTCCGGTTCGCAAGCAAACACATCCGCATCGACCGAGCTGCGAATGACAGCAATGCGCTCGTCCTCAACGTCATGTTCACGCAGGACTTGGGCAATCGCCTCCGATATCGCGATGATCTTCCGGAATGGCCTGTACCGTAACGTCGCCATCAGTCGCATCTCGGTGTTATCCACGCGCCGAGAAACAACCGCCGGAATATCGGCATACGACGCCGCTAGTCCGCCAAGTAAATCGGCACCTCGACGACTGTGGCAATGGACTATGTCTGGCGCCTGCTCTCTAAGAAATTGGGCAAGCCTGTAGGCGAACGGTAAGTCCAGGTCGCCGGCGCAAAACAGATTTTGCACGCGAATACCGGCCATTCGTGCAGCGCTGTCGATGCCTGATTCTGGCGGACAAACCAGCGTGTTGTCATGACCTCGCTCGCGTAACGCGTTGATCAGGTAGACAACCTGCTGCGGGCCGCCCAAAAAATGGCGTCCGGTTTCGACATGCAGTATTTTCACCTGCCTATCATACAAAAAGAACAGCATGAAAGCCGAAGTCACACACGTCCACACTCCGATGATGCGCCAATACCTCGGGATAAAGTCCGATTATCCGGACATGCTCGTGTTCTACCGCATGGGTGACTTTTACGAACTCTTTTACGATGACGCTAAACGCGCGGCGTCACTGCTCGATATCACGCTGACAGCGCGCGGCAAATCGGGCGGCAATGCAATTCCGATGTGCGGTGTGCCCTACCACGCTGTTGAAGGCTACCTGGCAAAGCTGGTTAAAAAAGGTGAGTCAGTAGCCATTTGTGAACAAATCGGCGATCCGGCGACCAGTAAGGGGCCCGTGGAACGCAAGGTCACACGGGTCGTGACCCCTGGAACACTGACGGACGATGCATTGCTCTCAGCCAACCGCGATAACATCGTCGCGGCCGTTTTTGCCAGCGACGGCGGCTACGGCATCGCATGGCTGGACCTGTCCGCCGGCCGCTTCCGGCTGACTGAGGTGCCGGATCAGGAGTCGATGCTCGCTGAGATCGAGCGACTACGACCCGCAGAATTGATTGCGGACGAAGACCATTCGATGGCCGAGTTATTCAACGACAGGATTCGCATTACACGCCGCCCTCCGTGGCACTTCGAACTCGATAGCTCCACTCGGCTACTGTGCAATCAATTCGGCACCCGGGACCTGAGTGGCTTCGGCTGTGAGGGATTCCCGCGCGGCATTGCGGCCGCCGGCGCGTTGCTGCAGTACGTTAACGACACCCAGAAAGCGTCGCTGCCACATCTACAGTCGATCAAAGCTGAGCTTCGTGATGAAGCCGTCATCATGGACGGCCCCACCCGCCGTAATCTCGAACTAGAAGAATCATTAAGCGGACTGCATGAGCACACATTGGCCGGTGTTATGGATCACTGCCAGACGGCAATGGGCAGTCGGCTGCTACGTCGCTGGATTCAGCGGCCGTTGCGCAATCCGACGCTATTGAAGTCACGCTATCAGGCCCTCGACGCATTAATTGCATCCGCTACCGTAGTGGGCTTGCAGGAAACACTGAACGGCATAGGTGATGTTGAGCGCATTCTGTCCCGCGTCGCATTACGGTCTGCCCGCCCGCGCGATCTTCGCCAGCTTGGTGAAACATTGTCGCGGCTGCCAGAATTACAAAAACAGATTGGGCGCATCGATGCGCCCTTGCTCGACGAACTGGCCGAGCAGATTGGCGAGCATCGCCCACAACAACACTTGCTCGAAAAAGCGATCATCGATAGTCCACCGATGCTGATTCGTGACGGTGGCGTGATCGCACCGGGTTACGACAACGACCTCGACGACTTGCGCTCGATCGCCGAAAACGCAGACCAGTATCTTGTTGATCTGGAATTGCGCGAACGTGAACGTACAGGCATCGCGACTCTAAAACTCGGTTACAACCGCGTACACGGCTATTACATCGAGATCAGCAGACTGCAGGCTGACAAAGCACCCGTCGAATATGTGCGCCGGCAAACACTCAAAGCTGCGGAGCGTTACATCACGCCGGAGCTAAAAGAATTTGAGGATAAGGTTCTGGGCGCGCGCGAACGATCCTTGTCGCGTGAAAAACATCTCTACGAAGAGTTGCTCGACAAACTGCACCTGGTACTCGGCGAGCTTCAATTAAGCGCAGCCGGACTGGCGGAACTCGACGTGCTCGTCTGTTTCGCCGAGCGAGCGCAGACGCTGAACCTCGCCAAGCCCGAGATCTGCGACATGCCGTGCATTGAAATAGTGGGCGGCAGACACCTGGTCGTTGAGCAGGTGATAGAAACACCGTTTATCGCGAATGACCTGAGCCTGGGTGAGGATGCGCGTCTGCTGGTGATCACCGGCCCCAACATGGGCGGTAAGTCGACCTATATGCGACAGACTGCGTTGATTGTCATACTCGCCCACATCGGTTGTTACGTGCCGGCTGATAAACTGAAAATTGGGCCGATTGATCGAATCTTCACACGTATCGGTGCGTCCGATGATCTGGCCGGCGGGCGTTCAACGTTCATGGTGGAGATGACTGAAACCGCGACGATCCTCAATAACGCGACCGAGCAAAGCCTGGTACTCATGGACGAGATTGGCCGTGGCACCAGCACTTTCGACGGCCTCTCGTTAGCCTGGGCCGCGGCCCACCACATGGGCGAGAGGACGAAAGCTTTCACGCTGTTCGCGACACATTATTTTGAACTGACTGCTCTCGCAGAAGACCTGAGCGATTGCAACAACGTCCACCTGGATGCGACCGAGCATGACGGCCAACTGGTTTTTCTGCATGCTGTAAAGGCGGGTCCTGCAAACCAGAGTTACGGTCTACAGGTCGCCGCGCTGGCCGGCGTCCCCAAGGATGTAATTCGCCGCGCGAAAATCTACCTCAAGGCACTCGAATCGCAACAAGCGCTTCACAATGACAGTCCACAGACCCAATTCGATCTCAGCGTCAGTGAACCGGTCGATGATCCGGTTCGCAAAGCCGTCGATGCACTGGACCCCGATTCCATGTCACCGCGCGAAGCGCTGGATGCAATCTACAAACTGAAAGACCTGTAAGCACCAGCAGGAACCATAGTCCGAAAACGCCACCGCCATGACCGGGCTTCCATTCTGTCCTGGCAACCTGCGGATCCTCCTGAACACGCTTCTGGAACAGGTCAAGCTCCAGGGTCAGATTTTGACTCATCTGGTCCATCGCAGCCGAAAAGCTGGACTCTTTGGCTTTGCGAACGACCTCGTCGCTCGCAATCAACGTCGACCGGTCAGATACCTTGTTTAGTCCTGGCGCCCGAAACAGCAAGCGTGCGGTGCTGACATCAAATACTGCTGTATCGACGAAGGTTTGCACCTCATTCGACGTTGCCTTGATGACATATGAACCAATAATGGTCCAGTAGAGAAACGATGCCGGTTTGTCGTCGCTTGCAGCGACCTGATCGTATGAGACCAACGCCATGACGTCGACCCCGTACAGACGCGCAACCTGCTGCATGCCATTGACGCCTCTGCTGGAGCGCAGGTACGTATCGGGAATAACTTCAATGTGTTCAATGTACTCGCGATCATTGAATTCTGATTTGACGGTTTCAAGCAAGCGCATTTTGGTTGCTTCACTGATCGCACCACGACCGGATTGACCTGGCACAAATGCGATTCCAACCCGCAGCGGTAACTGCAGGTAGGGAATCGTATCTTGTAGGTCAGGCGGTACCTGTCCTGCCGGATAAAGGTAATCCACGAGGCTGCTCGAAACTCCGCTGCGAGTCTCCCCGCCAAGATTCCACAATGATGAACAGCCAGTAATCAACAGTAAAATCAGGACTGTCGATATCAATATCAGGTAACGCATTACTCATACTCCTTGCAAGTGAGAACATCTCAAAGCTATAGGAGCAAACTGAGGTCGAAAATACGTTGCGAACTCCTGATGGTTGAGTCAGGAATTCCTGATGACCCCATCTAACGCAGGAATTCACCGCGTTTGATGAATGCGGCTGCCTGATCTGCAACAGTTGCCGATACCAACATGCCTTTGTGGCTAACCGACATGATCAGGTGATCGCTGGCACCTTCGAGGCGCGTCTCGGAAACGCCAATGGTGCCGTCATTGTCTTCGTCAAAATTGGCGAACAAGCGTCCGAATCCCAGCGGCACCGTACCGGCTATCACTCCGATGTCCCGGTGCTCCGCTACATGTGACGCCCAGTCGTTAGCGGTTCCATGAATCATCGCTGCCGGGACCGACTTGCCAATAATTTCTTCCGCCCACTCGAGTTCGTTCAGGAAATTGGCCGCACGGGACCCGGTCAGTGGTGAGCCCAGGCAAACTACCCTGCCTGGCAGAAAGTCCGGATAGTTAGCGTGCATTCGCAACGCCAGAACACCACCCAGGCTGTGCCCGACAATGTGTACACGATCGACATCCTGCTCGCCGATAAAATTGGCCAGTGCCGCCGCGTTCTCATCGAGTGACCCGCGCACGGACGGATAGTTGAACAAGAGCGCACGCATTCCATACTCGCGTTCAAAGCGTCGTTTGATCAGGTACATGCCGGCGCCATGGGAAAGGTAGCCATGGACGCAGATTACTGTTTCGTTTGGCATTGCGGGTCGCGCGCAGGGCGCGCTCCTACTGCTCCGTTCGTGGAGCTCGCAGGCGAATGCCGGTTTCCTTGAGCTGTTCTGCCGATACTTCGCCGGGTGCATTGGTCAGCGGGCAGCTGGCGGTCTGTGTTTTAGGGAACGCAATAACGTCTCGAATACTCTCAGCTCCTGCCATCAACATCACGATGCGGTCGAGACCGAACGCCACACCACCATGCGGTGGGCAACCGTATTGCAGCGCCTCAAGAAGGAATCCAAACTTCTCTTCCGCCTCTTCCTCGCTTATGCCAAGCACATCAAATACCGCCGCCTGAATTTCCTGGTCGTGAATTCGGATAGAGCCGCCACCAATCTCCGAGCCATTCAGAACCATGTCGTAGGCGCGTGACAATGCGTTACCGGGGTCCGCTTTCAATGCGGCCACACTATTCTCGGATGGCGCAGTGAATGGATGATGCAGTGCAGTCCAGCGTTTGTTCGCTGCGTCTTTCTCAAACATCGGGAAATCGATAACCCAAAGCGGCGCCCAGCCATCGGCGACCAGTCCGCGATCCTCACCGACCTTAATTCTGAGAGCACCCAGAGCATCGTTAACCACGCGCGCTTTGTCCGCACCGAAGAAAATCAGGTCGCCCGTCTTCGCCCCGGTACGTTCGATGATTCCCGTGACGGCTTCGTCTGGCAGGAACTTGAGGATCGGCGACTGCAGACCATCCCGGCCCGCATCAATGTCATTAACCTTGATGTACGCGAGGCCACGAGCACCGTAGCGACCCACGTAAGCGGTATAGCCGTCGATGATCTTGCGACTCATCTCCGCTCCACCCGGCACGCAAAGCGCAGCGACCCGTCCTTCAGGGTCGGCGGCCGGTCCTGCGAACACCTTGAACTCTACCGAGCTCATGAGATCAGAAACCTCGATCAGCTCAATGTCGATACGCAGATCCGGCTTGTCGGATCCATAGCGTCGCATCGCTTCGGCATAGGTCATGCGTGGAAACGGTGCCGGCAATTCGATGTCCATCGTCTCGTTGAAGAGATGACGAATCATGCCTTCCATCGTGCCCATTACAGCCTCTTCGTCGACAAAACTCATCTCGACATCAAGCTGCGTGAATTCTGGCTGGCGATCGGCACGCAAGTCTTCATCACGGAAGCAGCGAACGATTTGATAATAGCGATCCAGGCCCGACATCATCAGGAGCTGTTTGAAAATCTGCGGCGACTGCGGCAAGGCAAAGAATTTGCCCGGGTTGGTGCGACTCGGAACGATGTAATCGCGAGCTCCCTCTGGCGTCGCACGCGTGAGCATCGGCGTTTCGACATCGACAAAGCCACTGCCGTCCAGATAGTTGCGCATGGCCATGGTCACTTTGTGCCGCAGCATCAAATTACCAAGCATGTTTTCGCGGCGCAGATCGATATAACGGTATTTGAGGCGAATGTCCTCGTTCGCCTGTTCGTCGTGGTGGAACGGCGGCGTTTCGGACTTATTGAGAATCTCAAGCTCATGCGCCAGCACTTCAACCTGGCCGGTACGCATATTCGGGTTGACGGTACCGTCAGGACGCGGCCTTACAAGACCCTTCACTTTGAGCACGTACTCGGAACGAATGCGTTCCGCCTGCGCGAAAATTTCTGCTCGATCGGGGTCGAAAACTACCTGCAGCAAACCTTCCCGGTCACGAAGATCGATAAAAATCACACCGCCGTGGTCACGGCGCCGGTGAACCCAGCCGCAAACCTCAATCTCAGTACCGTTAAGAGATTCGTTGATCTCTCCGCAATAATGGCTACGCATCAATAAAACCCAGGGAAAACCCGTCAAAAACGACGGCGGAATGGTACGGGCAGAGGCCTTTTGAAGCAAGTGAAGACGGCGCTATTCGCTGTCATCCGGCAAATCAAACGGCAGTTCTGCCGTCTGGTCCTTGCGCCAGGACGGCACCACGACGCCCAGCGAGATAATCATCTTGAGCGCGTCATCAACGTCCATGTCCAGCTCAATAACGTCTTTCCTTGGCACGATGATGATGAGGCCGGACGTCGGATTCGGTGTGGTCGGCACGAAACAACAGACCACTTCTTCACCGGTGCGGCCCTGAACCTCGCCCAAATCGGTAGATGTCTGGAATGCCAGGCTGTACAGCTCTTTGCGCGGGTATTCGATTAACAGGACTTTCTTGAACGACTGGCCAGATTCCGAGAACATTATTTCGGAAAACTTCTTGGCCGCAGAATAGATGGTTCGGATAACAGGAATGCGTTCCATCAGTGATTCCCAGCCACCCATGAAAGCGCGGCCGACAAAATTGGCAGCAAGCACACCTGTCACCAACAGAACGATAAGCGCCAGAATGACGCCCAGACCGGGAATATTGAAACCGAAGAGCTCCAGCGGCCGGTATTTCTCCGGGATCAGCACCAAGGTTTTATCGGTAAACCCTACTGCAACGTAGACGAGTGCAGAAGTAACTCCCAGAGGCACCCAAACCAAAATTCCAGCAATGAGATAGCGGCGCAGGCGTTTCATGCTGAGTTGGCCTTGGTATCAGACTTGGTCTTTGTCGGCGCGGTTTTCTTCGCTGGTTTCTCAGCCTCTTTGGGCTTGCTGGTCGGCTTCTTGTCCGGGTCACCGGCCAAATTACGTTTATCGCCAGTCTTGAAATCTGTTTCGTACCAGCCCTTGCCTTTCAGTCGAAACTTGGGCGCAGACATTTGTTTGCGCAGCGTCGATTCGCCGCAATCCGGGCACTCGACCAGCTTTGGGTCATTCATTTTCTGCAAGGCGTCGAACGTATGTTCGCAGCTTTCGCAGGCGTATCCGTAAATCGGCATTTATCGAAACTCCGTATTTATCCTGGTTGCCGAAGGTCGGCGATTATAACTCAGTTGTGGTGCTATCTACGTACTGGACCGGGCAGGCACTTGGATCATCACACCGGAGGTAGGTGGTCTCCCCGGCGGAAGGGCAATTCATTCGCCTGTGTCCCGTGAAGAATGAATTGCCCTTCCGCCGGGGAGACCATCCGCATCAAGCTGCGTTAAGAAATTCCAGGCGGTCGTCCGAGACCCCAACTTCAATCGTGTCACCCGCTATAAAATTACCCTGCAGAATCTCCTGCGCCAACGGGTTCTCAACCTGCTGTTGAATTGCGCGCTTCAGAGGCCGTGCCCCGTAAACAGGGTCAAATCCCGCATCGGCAAGCTTGTCCCGCGCCGCCTCGGATAAGTGAATTCGAATATCACGCTCCGCAAGCCTGTCATGCAGGTAGTCCAGCTGGATATCAACGATCTTTCGGATGTGGTCTCGGCCGAGAGGGTGAAACACAACCAGATCATCAATGCGGTTCACAAACTCCGGCCGAAAGTGGCTGCCAACGACATCCATGATCGCATTCTTCATGGTCTCGTAATTTTCCTCACCCGCCATTTCCTGTATCAGCTGCGAGCCAAGATTCGACGTCATGACGATGACAGAATTGCGGAAGTCGACCGTACGTCCCTGGCCGTCGGTCAAACGACCATCATCCAGGACTTGTAATAGCACGTTGAATACATCCGGATGTGCTTTCTCAATTTCATCCAGCAGGATCACTGAGTAAGGGCGACGACGGACAGCCTCTGTCAGGTAGCCGCCTTCTTCGTAACCCACGTATCCCGGCGGCGCACCAATAAGCCTGGCTACGGAGTGCTTCTCCATGAACTCAGACATATCGAGACGCACCATCGCCTCATCCGTGTCAAACATGAAGTCTGCCAGCGCTTTCGTCAGCTCCGTCTTGCCCACACCGGTCGGCCCCAGAAACAGGAACGAACCAATCGGTCGCCTTGGGTCTGACAATCCGGCGCGAGAACGCCGAATAGCGTTCGCGACGACTGTGACCGCCTCACCCTGACCGACTACCCGCTGTTGCACGACTGACTCCATCTGCAGCAACTTTTCCTTCTCGCCCTCGAGCATCTTGTTAACCGGGATACCCGTCCACTTTGAGACGATCTCAGCAACTTCTTCCTCGGTGACGTTATTGCGTAATAAAGTATTTTCTTTGTGCTCTACCTGTGTGGCTTCCTCGAGTTGCTTCTCCAGCTCGGGAATTCTGCCGTACTGAAGCTCGGACATGCGTGCAAGATCGTTCGCCCTGTGCGCCGTCTCAAGCTCAAGCCGGGCACGTTCCAACTCTTCCTTAATATGTGTCGCTCCCTGCATGGCGGCTTTTTCTGCCTTCCAGACTTCTTCAAGGTCCGCGAATTCACGCTCCAGCCCCTCAAGCTGCGACTCAATGTCGACAAGTCGCTTCACTGATGCATCATCGGATTCCTTCTTGAGCGCTTCGCGTTCGATTTTCAGCTGGATGATGCGACGCTCCAGCTTATCCATCTCTTCCGGTTTCGAATCGATCTCGATGCGAATTTTTGAGGCGGATTCGTCGATCAGATCGATCGCTTTGTCCGGTAGCTGGCGGTCACTGATGTAACGGTGCGAAAGAGTTGCCGCCGCGACGATCGCCGGATCAGTAATCTCAACACCGTGGTGCACTTCGTATCTTTCCTTCAGACCCCGCAAGATCGCGATCGTGTCTTCGACGGTCGGCTCCTGAATCAGAACTTTTTGGAAGCGGCGCTCGAGCGCAGCATCCTTCTCGACATACTGGCGATACTCATCGAGCGTTGTCGCGCCGACACAGTGCAACTCGCCACGGGCAAGTGCTGGCTTCAGCATGTTGCCCGCATCCATCGATCCTTCGGCCTTACCCGCACCGACCATCGTGTGCATCTCGTCGATAAAGAGAATGATCTGGCCTTCCTGCTTTGCCAGGTCGTTCAGGACTGCCTTCAGTCTTTCCTCAAATTCACCGCGAAACTTAGCACCGGCGATCAACGCTCCCATGTCGAGAGACAATATGCGCTTGCCGCGCAGGCCTTCAGGCACTTCATTGTTGACGATTCTCTGTGCCAGTCCTTCCAGGATTGCCGTCTTGCCCACACCGGGTTCTCCGATGAGCACGGGATTGTTCTTGGTGCGGCGCTGCAAAATCTGGATTGTGCGCCGTATCTCGTCGTCACGACCGACGATCGGATCCAGCTTGCCCTGCTCGGCGCGCTCGGTCAGATCAATAGTGTACTTATCAAGCGCCTGCCGGGTGTCTTCGGCATTCGGGTCATCCACCGGTGCCCCGCCACGCAGGTCGTCGATGGATTTCTCGATCGCTCCTTTTACTGCACCCGCCTGTTCGAGCACTCCCTTTAGCGGTGATTTTTCGTCGATCGCTGCGAGCACGAATAACTCGCTGGAGATGTACTGGTCCTCACGCTGCTGAGCGAATTTGTCGGTTAGATTAAAGAGCTTCGAAAGCTCTGAGCCAATGTGCACCTCGCCGCCGGTACCCTCTACCTTCGACAGGCGATCAATCGCATCGCCCAATTGCGAACGCAACAGGTTTACGTTGACGCCGGACTTGGTTAGCAAGCCCCGAACGCTGCCGCCCTGCTGATCGAGTAAAGCGACCAATAAATGGGCAGGCTCGATAAATTGATGGTCCTGGCCAATTGCCAGAGACTGCGCGTCAGCCAGCGCTAATTGGAACTTGCTTGTCAGTTTGTCCAAACGCATGTATGTCACCCGGGCCGGTAAACGGCTATTCCTTCAACTGCACCATAAATTGCGGCTTCAGGCATCTATTTCAAGGGGTGCTCGTGCCGATAATGCTCAGCAAACGGCCGCATTCGGGGTCGCGCCGATAGGAGAAGAAACGCTCCTCATCCCGATAAGTGCAAAACCCACCGCCGAAAATCCTGCCGATGCCTGCAGCCTTGAGCCTGCGCCTGGCAAGTTTGTACAAGTCTGCTTGCCAGCGGCCCCGTGGATTGGCCGCAAAACAGCCATCAGCTTCCGGATCAGACACGAGAAAAGCTTCCCTGACCTCGTCGCCGACCTCAAAAGCGGGCTGGGATATTGCAGGCCCTAGCCATACCAGCAGGTCGGCAGGGTCTGCGTGAAGCGTCTCAATGGCGTTTTCTATAACGCCCGCAGCCAGCCCCCTCCACCCTGCATGTACCGCCGCGAACGCTTCGCCATCTGCTGAACATATAAGTACGGGCAGACAGTCTGCCGTTCGCACGACACAGACCTGCCCCGGCGCCCCATTTATGGAGCCATCTGCTTCCGGAGGCACGTCGAAATGACCCGCTACCACTATATTCGTGCCGTGCACCTGGTTCAGCCAGCAATAATCGCCCGACAAGGGCAATCCGGACAGATCGTTGCTGCGCAAGCTTGTGCCCGCGACAATCTTCGCCGGAGCTGGCCAGTCAGCGGCGATCCAGTTACTCATCCGCAACATCCCGGCGCAGCGCCGCGATTAGAATCTGAAAGTCTTTTGGCGGTGCTACTTCAAGCTCTATCGGGTCTCCGCTTGCGGGGTGCTCGAACGCCAGCCGTGTTGCATGCAGGGCTTGTCGTTTGAAATGACGCAAGACCTGAATCTGCTCCTCGGAGGCGCCTTTCGGCAGCGCCAGCCGGCCACCGTAGACCTGATCACCGACAAGCGCGTGCCGGCGATGGGCGAAGTGCACCCTGATCTGATGAGTGCGGCCGGTTTCGAGTTTCACGTTGACGTAGGTAAATGCGGCGAATCTCTCTTTCACGGTGTAGTGCGTAACAGACGCTTTGCCACTTTGCTGCACGCTCATACGTTTGCGGTCAACCGGGTGTCTTGCGATGGGATCGTTGACCGTGCCGCCACCTGTCAGGACGCCATTACAGACCGCCAGGTAGTGTCGATAAATGTCCCTGTCAGCCAGCAAACGAACCAAAGCCGTATGTGCCGTCAAGGACTTGGCAACCAACAGCAGGCCACTCGTATCCTTATCAAGGCGATGAATAATGCCAGCCCGCGGAATTTCAGCCAGGGCCGCGACATGGTGCAGAAGCCCGTTCATCAAAGTGCCGTCCGGATTGCCCGCGCCAGGGTGTACGACCAGACCAGCAGGCTTGTTGACGACCAGTAACTCATCGTCTTCGTGAACGATATCCAGCGCAATTGGCTCGGCCTCCGCCCGCACGCTAACTTCCGCCAGGGCCTGCAATGTCACCGTCTCGCCGCCGGAAACCGCGTCGCGAGGACGCTTTGGCCCACCCTGAACCGTAATCGCACCGGCTAAAAGCCACTCCTTGAGGCGACTCCTCGAATATTCCGGAAACATCCGCGCCAGAGCTTGGTCCAATCTCAGACCTGCAAACTCGGCAGGAATCACAGTTATTTGTTTTTCGGCGCTCATGACTGGACCCTAGTTTACGGTATACTCGCCGACCTTGAACCGCCCTGATGGCTGTGGCGGCAGCTTAGAAAGACGACAGTATGCAATTAATCTCACAACTCAACTCGGTATTTTTTCGGCGCTCCCGCCTGCTCCTGATTATCGTTCTGTGCGGCAGTTTGCTGGCCTGTGCGGGCAAGGACGAGATTCAGACCGAGGTCCAAAACATCACCGAGGCCTACGAACTGGCCAAGTTGTCGGTCGCCCGCGGGAATTATCGAAAGGGCATCCAGATTTTTGAGGCAATCCAGGCTCGCTATCCGTTCAGCGATCTGTCCCGGCAGATACAGCTTGAATTAATGCATGCGTATTACAAGAGCGGCCAGATTGAGCAAGCGATCGAGACCACTGAAACATTCATGCGTGAAAACCCGATCCATCCGCGCGTTGACTATGCTTTGTACATTAAGGCGCTGTCGTATTACGAATCGGACGCTGGAATGTTGGAGCGCTGGTTCAAAAGAGACGTATCGAAGCGGCCACCGAAAGACGTTGAGCTCGCTTACGGCTCGCTACGACGCCTGGTCGAACGTTATCCGGAGAGCGAATATGCGCCCGATGCGGAGCAGCGCATGCTGGCAATCAAGGAGCGCATGTCTATCTACGAGAATCATGTTGCTGATTACTACCTGCGGCGGGGTGCCTACGTCGCAGCTGTGAACCGTGCGAAGTCAGCGCTGGAGCAATACAACGGCGCCACGGGCAATGCGGAGTCGCTCAGAATAATGATCGAGGCCTACGACAAACTTGGAATGGGCGATCTTCGGGACGATGCCACGAAAGTGCTGCACGAGAATTTTCCGAACGAAGGTTAGTGCCTGGTTGACAAGATCACCGCGGGAACTTGTACCCTGATGTGATCGGATAGCGCCAATCGCGGCCGAACGCCCGGCCGCTAATCCTGACCCCTGGCGGCGCCTGACGACGCTTGTATTCATTCTGCTTGACCATCTCCAGAATACGTACGACCGTGTCACGGTCGAAACCGCGTGCTGTGATCTCGGCGACCGAGAGGTCCTCCTCAATAAACGCCTCGAGAATTGGATCGAGCACGTCGTAATCAGGCAGCGAATCGCTGTCTTTCTGGTCGGGTCTAAGTTCTGCCGACGGCTCGCGGGTAATAACTCGTTCGGGGATCGCGGCAGAGAGCGAATTACGGTACCCGGCCAGTCGATAAACCAATGTCTTGCTGCAGTCTTTGATCGGCGCGAAACCACCTGCCATATCGCCATACAAGGTCGCATAGCCTACCGCCATCTCGCTCTTGTTACCGGTCGTAAGCAGCATGCGGCCCGTCTTGTTCGAGATCGCCATAAGCAGCAGTCCGCGGCAGCGTGCCTGAATATTTTCCTCAGTCGCGTCGGGCTCGCGGTCACCGAGCACAGCGGCCAGTTGGCCGATCGCCGCTTCATACATCGGCTCGATCGGGATAACCTCGTAGCCGATACCGAGCATCGCAGCCTGTTTGGCAGCGTCCTCCTGGCTCATGTTTGATGTATAGCGAAACGGCATCATCACCGCCCGCACACGATCCGGGCCAATCGCATCGCACGCTATGGTCGCGACCATAGCCGAATCTATACCGCCGGACAAACCGAGAATGACACCCGGAAAACCATGCTTGGTGATGTAGTCGCGTGTGCCGGCAACCAGTGCGCCATAAACACTGGCTTCTGTATCCAGCAAGGGAGCACAGTCTCCGGATTGAGGGATAACGCCTGCTGCCGTGCCCTGCAGCACGACCAAGTGCAGACCCTCTTCAAATGGCGGTGCACGAAAACAGATTTCCCCACTCGCTGACATCACGAACGAGCCACCGTCAAACACCAGTTCGTCCTGGCCACCAACCATGTTCACGTAGATTACCGGGACCTGCACTTCGGCAACCCGCTTCCGCAATTGTACTTCGCGGTTAACCTGGCTGGTTGTCTCGAACGGCGAGCCATTGATCGCAATGACGCACTCCGCGCCGGCCGACCGACTTTTCTCCATGGGTCCGGTATTCCAGACATCCTCGCAGATATTGAGCCCGATACGAACGCCGTTAATGGTCAGAACGGACGCATCGTTACCACGCTTGAAGTAGCGTTCTTCGTCGAAAACACTGTAATTTGGGAGGCGCTGCTTGCGGTAATGCGCGAGCACCTCTCCGTCAAGAAAAACACAGCAAGCATTGTAGATATGTCCATCCGTGTACTCGGGAAAACCGATCAACACGGCGATGCCGGATACGCTGGCTCGTATGTCGGCGATGGCATTCTCGACCTTATAGCGCAGACCGACATGAAACAGCAGGTCTTCCGGCGGATAACCGCACACACTGAGTTCGGGAAAAACCACCAGATCGGCACGCAGTTCGCTGCGGGCGCGGTTCGAGAAAGCAATTATTTTTTCGGCGTTGCCGGTCACATCACCGACAGCGAGATCAACCTGGGCCAGTGCGACTTTGACGTTATGGTCCATGGTCAGCTCCGGCACATTCGGTCACTAAGCGTCGATGACTTCCTGCATCTTTGATCCAAGTTCTGCTGGCGATCGCACTGTTGCTACTCCGGCGGCGTCCAGCGCCTTGAATTTGTCCTCAGCAGTACCCTTGCCACCGGCGATAATAGCGCCGGCATGACCCATGCGTTTGCCTGGAGGTGCTGTTACGCCCGCAATATATGCCACTACTGGCTTGCTAACGTTGCTCTGAATAAACTCCGCCGCGGCTTCCTCATCCGTACCGCCGATCTCGCCAACCATGATGATGCCGTCGGTATCCGGATCTTCCTGGAACAGCTCGAGACAATCGATGAAGCCCATGCCCCGCACCGGATCACCACCGATGCCGATACAGGTGCTCTGGCCCAGACTGTTAGTGGTCGTCTGATAAACCGCCTCGTAGGTCAGCGTACCGGAGCGTGATACAACACCGATGCGCCCTTTTTGATGAATGAATCCCGGCATGATGCCAATCTTGCACTCGTCCGGCGTAATGATTCCCGGGCAGTTCGGCCCGATCAGTCGACAATCGTTACCGCGCAATGCCGACTTCACCTTGACCATATCGTTGACCGGGATGCCCTCGGTAATGCATACGATAAGTGCGACTCCCGAATCAGCCGCTTCGAGGATTGCATCCGCCGCGAATGGCGGCGGTACATAAATCATGCTGACATCAGCGCCGGTGGCATCGACGGCATCGCGTACGGTGTTGTAGACAGGCACCCCGAGATGCTCCTGACCACCACGTCCTGGCGTAACGCCGGCGACAACCTTGGTGCCATATTCGATGCACTGCTCGGTGTGAAAGGAACCCTGATTACCGGTTATGCCCTGGCAGACAATCTTGCTGTTCTTGTTAACCAAAATACTCATTACGACGTCTCTTCAGATCTACTTGTCAGGCTGCCAAAGCAACCACTTTGCGTGCTGCGTCGGTCAGATCCTCAGCTGCAATAATGTCGAGACCACTGTTTGCCAGCAGCTCGCGCCCTTTTTTTACGTTCGTGCCCTCGAGGCGTACAACCACCGGCACTTTCACGCCAACCTCTTTCACAGCGCTGATGATTCCCTGGGCAATATCGTCGCAACGCACGATACCCCCGAAAATGTTCACCAGGATAGCTGTCACTTTTTGATTCGAGAGAATCAGCTTGAACGCTTCTGCAACGCGTTCCGCCGTCGCGCCACCGCCTACATCAAGGAAGTTCGCGGGTTCACCACCGTGCAGCTTGATCAGATCCATCGTCGCCATAGCGAGGCCGGCGCCATTCACCATGCAGGCTATGTTGCCATCAAGAGATACGTAGTTAAGGTCATGTTCAGCCGCTTCGCGCTCCGCAGGATCTTCTTGCGACAAATCGCGCAATGCGGCAATCTCGGCCTGGCGAAACAAAGCGCTGCCATCAATATTGATCTTGCCGTCAAGGGCAATGACATCACCTGCTTTGTTGGTAATCAGCGGGTTGACCTCCACAAGACTCGCATCCGTATCGAGATACAATTGATACAGCTTCTTCAAGAGGTCGCCAAATTGCCGCATTTGTTTCTTGTCGAGCTCAAGACCAAACGCAAGCTGCCGCGCCTGGTAATCCTGCAGACCGACATCCGGCGCGATTGCCACCGAGAAAATCTGCTCGGGCGTCTCGGCAGCTACTTTTTCTATGTCCATTCCGCCAGCTGCGGAGGCGATGAACGACACGCGACTGACTTCGCGATCGACCAACATGCTCAGGTAAAGCTCGCGATCAATCTCTGAGCCCTCCTCGACATACACCACGTTGACGGGCAATCCCTCCGGCCCGGACTGATGTGTAACGAGCTGGATTCCGAGCATGCCGTCGGCAAACTCCCGGACCTCGTCCAGCGTTCTTGCAAGCTTGACGCCGCCCGCTTTGCCGCGACCACCGGCATGTACCTGGGCTTTAACGACCCAGAGTTCGCCGCCCAGTTCTTTGGCCGCCTTCACGGCTGCTTCTGCCGAGTCAGCAGGAATGCCACGGGGTACCGCGATTTCGTAGTCCGCGAATAATTTCTTGGATTGGTATTCGTGAAGATTCATTGGTTCACTTCTTGGGATTTCTTGTATTGGCGAGGAGGACTTCGCGTTCATTGCGAAAAAGACGCCGTATTTTGTAGGTTTGCGGGACCGAAGTCCATATTCAGTCTACAATTCGCGCATGAATCAGGCACAAACCGAGGCTCCCCTGAAACGGACCTTCCGCGGCAGTCGGGATGCCATGATACAAAAAGCGATTGACGAGCCTGATTTGACCTGGCGCGTACTCGTCACTTTGAACGGGTTTCGCCTGCTGGCCTGCGTCGCATTCCTCGGGATATTCTTTGCCAAGACCGATCCGCGGTTCTTCGGTCATTCGAATCCGACCCTCTATATCGCGACAGCGGCTGGTTACCTGGTCTTCGCCATACTATCGGGTATCTCTTTGCGCCAGCGCTGGGTCCCAATGACCGTTCTGGGAACCACGCAGGTCGTCGTGGATATTGCGGCGATCGTTGCTCTTATGCACGCCAGCAGTGGCATCGCCAGCGGTATCGGTGGTCTGCTCATCATTTTCGTCGGCGCAGGCAGCCTGGTGCTGCCGATACGGTATCCGGCGATACTGGCGGCGCTCGCGACCTTCGCAATCCTCGGCCAGCAGGTTCTTGCGCAAATTCTCGAACTGGCTGGGCCAACTAACTACCCGGCTGCGGGCATATTGAGTGGCATCGTATTTGCGATAGCGCTCGCCGCACAGCCGCTGGCCAGGCGCATTCAGACCAGCGAAGCATTGGCTCGCCAGTTCAGCGTTGATCTCAAGAACCTCTCCGAACTTAATCAGTACATTGTGCAACACCTGCGCGAGAGTATTGTTGTCGTTGACGATGAAGACGATGTGCGGCTGATCAACAGCTCTGCTTTGCGCCTGCTGGGGTCAAGCGATGCGCTTGCCGGAACGCCGCTTGTCGCAGTGTTCGAGCCTTTGGCGGAGTATATTAGTGCTTGGCGCCGCAACACGACCATGTCATCACACCCGGAATTCACCCTTATTACTGAAGGCGACAGCGCGAGGGTGACTGCGCACCTGGCGCCTCTGGGAAAGGACGGCCAGCGCGGTGGCCCTATATTGATATTCCTTGAAGACGTCGGCCTGATGAATGCGCGTGTACAGCAATCCAAGCTGGCGTCGCTAGGCCGCCTCAGCGCCAGTATCGCTCACGAGATTCGCAACCCGGTTGGGGCTATGAGCCACGCAGCCCAATTGCTCGGCGAGTCTCAAGGGCTGACGCAGGAGGACGTGCGGCTGACCGATATCATCCAGACCCATTCAAGCCGCGTCAGTCACATTATTGACAATGTATTGCAATTATCCCGGCGAGATTCGAGCCGGCCTGAAAGGCTGTTCCTGAAAAGCTGGCTGGACGAATTTTCGGAAGAGTTCGTCAGGACACTGGAACTGCAGGAAGGCCAGTTCTCAGTAGGAGAGATACTCCCCGAGCTGGAGGTACGCATGGACACGAGCCATTTGCGCCAGGTTCTCTGGAATCTTTGCGATAACGCCGTGAAGTATGCGAGCGAAACCGGCGGCATCATGGTCGAACTACAAGCTGGTCGAATGCAGGGCAAGGGTCGTCCTTATATTGAAGTACTGGATTGCGGACTGGGCGTTGATGCGACGACCGCAGACAAGATATTCGAACCGTTCTTCACCGCACGCTCTGGTGGCACCGGATTGGGGCTCTATATATCCAGGGAACTCTGTGAATTGAATCACGCAACGCTTGTTTACCTTGACCGGCCCGGTGGAGGCAGTATCTTTCGTATGGTATTTGCCGACTCCGAGCGCTGGGACATACAGGACGAAAAATGAACCAACCGCTTGCCCTGGTTATCGATGACGAACCTGACATCTGTGAGCTATTGACACTCACGCTCGGACGCATGGACATCCGCAGCGAAGCGGCGGCCGATGTTGCGAGCGCCAAAGCACTGCTGGGCAAGCATCAATTCGACATTTGCCTTACTGATATGCGATTGCCGGACGGTGACGGACTCGAACTGGTGGAATGGATGCAAAGCCACGCGCCCGGCACGCCGGTCGCCGTAATAACGGCACACGGCAATGTCGAAACGGCTGTGCAGGCACTAAAACTGGGTGCATTCGACTTTATAGCCAAGCCACTTGATCTCGGCAACCTGCGCAATATTGTTGAGAATGCGTTACGCATCAACGCTGGCAGACGGCAAGACTCGAAGATTTTGGGCGAGTCTGCGCGCATGCATGAATTACGGAACATGGTTGACCGGGTGGCGAGATCACAGGCACCAGTGCATATTTCGGGCGAATCAGGTACCGGCAAAGAATTGGTCGCAAGACTAATACACGACAGCGGCCCGAGGGCCGAGGGACCGTTTGTACCCGTCAACTGCGGTGCCATTCCATCGGATCTGATGGAAAGCGAGTTCTTCGGTCACCGTAAGGGCAGCTTCACCGGCGCGCTGAACGACAAGGCCGGTTTATTACAGTGCGCAGAGGACGGAACACTGTTTCTGGACGAGATCGCAGATCTGCCGCTGGCAATGCAGGTCAAGTTATTGCGTGTCATTCAGGAAAAAAAGGTACGGCCTGTCGGCGCGTCCGCAGAAGAGACTGTCGATGTGCGGATATTGTCCGCAACCCACCGAAATCTCTCATCGATGGTGGCGATGGGCGAATTTCGCGAAGATTTGTATTACCGAATCAATGTCATCGAATTGAATGTCCCGGCGCTGCGCGAACGCGGTGATGACGTATTGCTGCTGGCCGACCACATTTTGGAGCGACTGAACGGCACGGCTTTATTAAATGATGACACGCGAAATGCACTGCTTACCTACCCATTTCCGGGCAACGTTCGCGAGCTGGAGAATATGCTTGAGAGAGCCGTAACGCTCTGTGCCAGTGGCGTCATCAAGCCTGCCGATTTACAGATGCGTGACACAAGCGAAGTGCCGACAACAACAGCGCCGTCTGGCAAGCTCGGGGAACAGGTTGAGGACGTGCAACGCCAGGCAATTGTGGAGGCCCTGGAGAAAACCCGTTACAACAAGACGGCGGCCGCGAAACTCCTTGGCTTGTCGTTCCGGCAACTCAGGTACCGCATCAAGAAATTGGGCATCGACTGACAAAGAGCGTCACATTGTGACAAGAATGTGACATTTCAGGAGTGCTATTGTCACCTAATGCCGACGGTACTTATGGTTACATCTGCGCTGTCATTCTTTTTAATTCAATAACTTAACCGCATTCTTCCAAACTTGGCACGACGCTTGCTTTATCACTCGTACAGGCGATTTCGCCGTTTATTTTTGAATACTCTCAAATTCATGGAGATTACGAGATGAAGAAGCAACAGGGTTTTACACTTATCGAACTGATGATCGTTGTCGCGATCATTGGTATTTTGGCTGCCATCGCTATTCCTGCTTACCAGGACTACACGATCCGCGCACAGGTTTCTGAAGGTTTGACACTTGCCGGTGGCGCGAAAGCTGCTGTCTCCGAGTTCGCTATGGATACTGGTGCTTTCCCAGCTACCAACGCGGCTGCAGGACTGTCGCCAGCCATCTCAATTAATGGCAAGTACACGTCTGCCGTAACGGTCGGCGCGAATGGCGTTATTACGGTTTCGTACGGCGGTGATGCGAATTCTACTTACCTTGCTGGCAAGGCAATTACAATGACACCGGCGGATAATACCGGTTCGGTCTCCTGGACTTGCGCTAACAGCACTGTCGCTGTTAAACACGTTCCGGCTGCCTGCCGTCCGTAACAGAGTGACTTAAGCAGTTTTGGCAATAATTTGCCGAGAAAAACCCCGGCTTGCCCGGGGTTTTTTTCAGGTTATTCCGCCATCGAACCAAGTGTGAAGTACATTACAACCTGAATACGTCGTCACTTAAATCCTCGATGCCACGTTCCCATTGAGTTAGTATCCGTACCGATTCCGGGGTTTCGCCGATATGATGAAGAAAAGACAAATTGACGGGTTTACACTCATCGAACTGATGATCGTGGTCGCAATAATCGGCATCCTGGCTTCGCTCGCCGTTTCTGCATACCAGACTTACACCATCCGGGCGCAAATAGCGGAGGCGATCAGTATGGCTGCCGGGGCGAAATCGCCGGTCGTCGATGCGTTTACTCAGGACGGCATAGCTCCGACAGACAGATTAGCCGCCGGCATGTCAGTCGACCCAACAGACACACGCGGCAGGTACGTGTCACAAGTCGAGATTGTTGATGGCAGGGTCGACGTGATGATGGGCAACCGGGCGCATGCCGATGTTTCCGGAGACATAATGTCATTCACACCCTATATGACATCGTCCGGAGGTATTGTGTGGCGCTGTGGCGCAGCCCCTCAACCAGGTGGCGGTACCGTTTTGATGCCCGGCACCGCTTGGGCAGCAACTGCTATCCCACCACGGTATCTTCCCTCAACCTGTCGAAATTAGAGCAAGAGAGTCAATACCTGCCGAATTCGGACATTTTACTTAATCAAATTCCGTAACTGTGAACAGCAGCACAAAATCCAGTTGAATCGGGAACTTGGATCAGTGAGACTGTAATGCTCAAGGAAACGCAACAGCACTGATTTCTATGGCAGCAACAGCAGCACAAACTAATCTTGCAGGCTTGCCCAGGCGCATGGTCCAGGATGGTATTGTTTCCGAGGAGTTGCTTCTCGAAGCAACCGCCGGTGCCAAGAAAGCCAAGATGACGCTGATCGCCTATCTCGTCAATGAAGATCTGGCCGAGGCAAGAGCCATAGCTGTTGCCGCATCACACGAATTTGGTGTTCCACTGCTCGATCTCGATGCTGTTGAGATAGATCTGGACGTGATTCGAGCCGTTGATCAAAAGCTCATCAACAAACACCGAGTGTTGCCACTGGTTAAGCGTGGCCAGCGAATATTTCTCGGCATCTCGGATCCGACCAATTTACAAGCCATCGACGACATCAAATTCGCGACCAGTCTTCGCATAGACCCGGTCGTCGTAGAGCAGGACAAGCTTGAAGAACGAATAACCAAGGCAATCGAAGCTGTCGACACCAGTATGTCGGGGCTTGACGATGATGATTTCGATCTCGAAAATCTCGATGTAGAGGGTGATCCTGAAGAGCAGGAAGATGACCGCCGTGACGATGTTGAAGACGCGCCAGTAGTAAGATTTGTCAATAAAGTCTTGCTCGACGCGATCAAGCGTGGCGCATCGGACGTTCATTTCGAGCCTTACGAAAAGACCTTTCGTGTCCGTACTCGCCTTGATGGTGTGTTGTCAGAAGTCGCACAACCACCCGTAATTCTGTCTAATAAAGTCTGCGCACGCCTCAAAGTAATGTCGCGAATGGACATCGCAGAGCGTCGTGTGCCCCAGGATGGACGAATCAAGATGCGCCTGTCGAAGAACCGTGCGATCGACTTTCGTGTAAATACCTGTCCAACTCTGTTCGGCGAAAAGATAGTACTGCGTATTCTGGACCCGTCGAGTGCGAAGCTGGGCATTGAGATGCTGGGCTACGAAGACCATCAGCGCTTGTTGTACGAAAAACATCTCGCGAAACCGTACGGAATGATCCTGGTCACAGGACCCACAGGTTCCGGTAAGACGGTTTCTCTCTATACTGGCTTGAATCTCCTCAATACCGTGGACCGCAATATTTCAACGGCTGAAGATCCGGCGGAAATTAACTTGCCGGGTATCAACCAGGTAAATGTGAACCCGAAAGTCGGACTGACGTTCGCATCGGCACTCAAAGCGTTTCTGCGGCAGGATCCTGACGTCATCATGGTTGGTGAGATTCGTGACCTTGAGACCGCCGAGATCGCGATCAAGGCAGCACAAACGGGTCACCTCGTACTATCAACTCTGCATACCAACGACGCCCCCAAAACTTTGACTCGCATGGTTGACATGGGCGTCAAACCCTATGCCATCGCGACGTCTGTCAGTTTGATCATTGCCCAGCGACTGGCGCGTCGCTTGTGTGACAATTGTAAAGAGGTCAAAGAAATACCACGTGAGGCGCTTGAAAAAGAGGGCTTCACCGCGGAAGAACTTGATACCGGCGTGACGATATTTGGGCCGAAAGGCTGCAAGTCTTGTAACGGCGGCTATAAAGGCCGACTCGGCGTATTCCAGGTGATGGAAGTGTCAGAGACCATGGGCCGAATAATAATGGAAGGCGGCAACGCGATACAGATCGCAGATCAGGCTGTTCAAGAGGGGGTCATCGATTTACGGCAGGCCGGATTGAACAAAGTCAAGGACGGGGTTACCAGCCTTGAAGAGATCAATCGGGTTACCATTGAGTAGGTCTTCGTTGCGAAGACCTCAGCTAACGGACGATAAAGATGGCTAATACAGCAGTAGCAAGTAACACACCTTTTCTGTGGGAAGGAACCGACAGAAATGGCAAGAAGGTCAAAGGCAAAAGCCTCGCGAATGACGAGGCTACGGTGCGATCTGATCTGCGCCGTCAGGGTGTGGTGCCGACGAGAATCAAGAAACAGAGTAAAGGACTGTTCTCGGGTGGTGGCAAAATCACTTCCGGCGACATCTCGATTTTCAGTCGTCAGCTGGCCACTATGTTGGCCGCCGGCATTCCGTTAGTCCAGGCGTTCGAGATCGTCGGTAACGGCCATGAGAATGCGGCCATGCAGAAACTCATTTTATCGATCAAGAGCGACGTCGAGGGTGGTAGTTCGCTAGCGGAGGCTCTCTCAAAGCAGCCGCTTTATTTCGACGATCTGTTTGTGAACCTCGTCGAATCCGGTGAGCAAGCCGGTGCACTCGAGTCATTGCTCGACAAGATAGCGACGTATAAAGAAAAAACGGAAGCTATCAAGAAAAAAATCAAGAAGGCGCTCACGTATCCAGGCGCGGTACTGGCGGTCGCTTTTGTGGTGACCACGATTCTGCTGATTTTCGTAATTCCGGCATTCGAAGATCTATTTCAGGGTTTCGGTGCTGATTTGCCCACGTTTACACGCATGGTCATCGACTTGTCGGCGTTTGTCCGAACAAGGGGCCTGATCATTGTCGTCATAATTGTTGCCGCCGTTACCGCGTTCTTGTACTTCAAGAAACGCTCCAGGCCTTTCCGGCATTTTCTCGATCGATTGATGCTCAAGGCACCGATCATAGGTCCAATCCTGCAAAAAGCCTCCATTGCTCGATATGCTCGCACCTTGTCGACGATGTTTGCGGCAGGTGTACCGCTGGTTGAGGCGCTGGAATCAGTCGCCGGCGCAACCGGCAATATTGTCTACGAGATCGGTGTATTGGAGATGCGTGACGAGGTTGCGACGGGCCAGCGTTTACAGCAGTCCATGGAAAATACGAACCTCTTTCCAAACATGGTGATCCAGATGATCGCTGTTGGCGAAGAATCCGGTTCGCTCGACGAGATGTCGAGCAAGGTCGCGGATTTCTACGAGGCCGACGTGGACGATGCCGTGGACAATCTATCGAGTTTGCTTGAACCCTTGATTATGGCGATCCTCGGCGTGCTCGTCGGTGGACTGGTCGTCGCCATGTATCTGCCGATTTTCAAATTGGGCGCGGTTGTTTAGTAGACACGACCCTATTTGCAAATGCACGGCGTTCGGAGGACACTCCGGGCGCCGTTTTTGTTTGCTTCTTGTCAATTTGACGGAGACCTCGCATGCTTGAATTGATGAGCGAATCAGCCCCGTTTTTTATCGCGGTCGTGTTCGCTTTCGCGCTGGTGATCGGCAGCTTCCTGAACGTAGTTATTCATCGCCTGCCGATCATGATGGAGCGCGAGTGGCGTGAACAAGCTGATGAGCTCACGGGGACCCCTTCGGAGCAGAAACTGCCTGAAGGACGCTTCGACCTCGTCATGCCGCGCTCTCGTTGTCCCTCGTGCGGCACATTGATAACAGCACTACAAAATATCCCGGTAATCAGCTACCTGTTGTTAAGAGGACGTTGTGCCAATTGTAAGGCATCGATCTCTGTTCGCTATCCGTTCGTGGAGCTGATGTCGGCTGTATTGGCCGCAACCTGTGCATGGTATTTTGGCCCTGGCTGGGAGGCACTGATGGCGATCGCGCTGACGATAATGCTCGTCGCTATCGCTATGATCGACGCGGACACCCAACTCATACCCGATTCCATTGTATTGCCACTGATTTGGCTCGGGCTCGCGATGAGCCTGTTTCACCCCATGCCTGGTACCAGCACGCTGTTCATCGCGCCGTCGGACGCCATCGTTGGCGCCATAGCAGGTTATCTCGCGTTATGGAGCGTCTTCTGGTTGTTCAAGCTCGTCACGGGAAAGGACGGCATGGGTTACGGTGACTTCAAACTGCTAGCAGCTCTGGGCGCATGGCTTGGCTGGCAGCAACTACCGATGATCATCATGATGTCGGCTGTAGTCGGCGCCACAATCAACATCGTAATGATCATCGCGAGGGGCAAAGACCGCAGCATTCCGATCCCGTTTGGCCCGTACCTCGCAGCCGCCGGGTGGATTACGATGCTTTGGGGTGAGACGATCAAGAATACCTATTTTGACCTGATGTTCTGAGTGTCTGACGATCACAATAATCAAGTGTTTCGAGTCGGATTAACCGGCGGTATAGCCAGCGGAAAATCGACCGTCGCCGACATGTTTTCAGCGCTTGGAATTCCTGTCATCGACACAGATGTCATTGCACGGGAGGTCGTGCTGCCTGGACGACCAGCGCTAGACGAGATTCGGCGGCGATTCGGGGACACGGTATTCGGTGCCGAAGGTGGGCTCGATCGCAAGAAAATGCGAAAACTCGTTTTCTCCGACGCAGAAGCACGGCACGATCTTGAAACCATTCTTCATCCTCGAATTGGCGACGCAGTACGTCGTCAAGCCGCAACCGGGGGCGGCCCCTATCAAGTTATTGTCGTGCCATTATTGGTCGGCTCGCCATTGATGCAATTCGTGGATAGAATTCTTGTCGTTGATTGTGACGAAGAAACTCAAATACAGCGGCTTATGGCCCGTGACAGAGAAACCGTCGGGCAGGCTCAAAGGGTCCTGTCTGCCCAGGCGAGTCGTAAAGCCAGGCTGGCCATCGCGGATGACGTCATTAACAACGAACAAAACCTGCAAAAAACCCTGGAGCGGGTTAAGGGACTGGACGAGAATTATCGTTCTCTGGCAACTGCGACATATCCGCATGGACAAGCGCCTGAAACGCCCTGACATCGTCCTCGCTCACGCCCGCATACTGCTCAGATAATGCGAAATTCGATAGATACAGGGCCTCCGCAAAGAATCTTTTCGACGCCAGCAAAGCAGCCATATTCATGGCTTTTGCCGCATCTGGAATAGCCCGAAGAGACTCTTCAAACTCTTTGACTGCTTGCTCTGGCGCGGCTTTGAACACATCTATGAAGCCGACGATATACTTTAATTGAGCATAACGTGAAGACTGTATATCAGAATTCCACGGATCGCTTAGCATGTCCGCAAACATCGCTCGCAACGCATCCAGACTTACGTCAGTACATTTGCGCTCAGTGACCGCTGATACAAATTCAAAGTATATACTTGTGAGTCGGGGGTCGTAGATAGTATTCGACAGAACTTTCGCGACGCGACCGAACTCGTTCGCGTCCAGACTATTCAAATTGCAGTGCATCGTGAGCCGGTTTACAAGGAGGTGTGGACTATCAGCGGGAATATTCTCGATCGCCCGATCCATGACTCTCAGTGAGTCTTCATAGCGGCCGGAATTGTATAAGGCCTTTGCGTAATCTGCCTGGGCACGCGCAGATGTCGGTGCTTTCTGGGCCGACGCTTCAACCATACTCGAAAAATTCTGCCAGACCGTCGCTGAGTAGTGTGTAAATCCGCTCAAAACCATGATGATGCTGAGCGCTGTCACCACAAGCAGCTGACGACTCATCCTTTGCCATAAGAACACGATCAATGGCAGAAACAAGAAACACGCTGGCAAGTAATTACGATGCTCGAAATATAATTCGAGATTGAGCACCGTAGATTCCAGTAGATGACCGGCGTAGAAAAATAACGCGGCCAAAGCCAACAAAGGCCACTTGCGACGATTAACGATCGCAAGTGCGATAATGGCGATATGAAGTATCGCACTCAGCAACGTCGTGATCGGCGATAAAACGCCTGTCGACTTGATAAAGTGGTCCTGAAAAACGCCCGTTGTATACAGCTTCGGAACGAACCAGTTTTGTAGATAGTCTATGAGAACTCGTGGTTGTGTCAGCACACGTTCGTAAATACTGAAGTCTCGTGGCGGTACGATTTCGAAGAAATTGGAGTTCGCCACCTTTGCGCCCAGATACGCGACAATAATCGATGCCGGCGCAATAATGAACACGGCACTCCAGCGCCAATCAAGTGCGGCAAATCGTTTCCCAGCACTCGCCAATACAGTAAATTCAAGAACTCCGATAAGGATGGGCAGCAAAATACCGTTCTCTTTTGAGAGCATCGCGAGCAACGTTAGCAAACCGACAGACAAGGTCATGATCAGATAGGCTTTCCTTGCATCCCGAGCCATCAACGTACGAGCGTACAAATGCACGATCAGGCCAGCAAAGATAAACAGAGTTGATAGCTGCGCCATTCGCTGCACAACATAAAGAGTTGTAGAAACCAGGAATGGATGCAGCAACCAGCACGCGGCTGAGAGCAAAGCAATCCACCGCGTATCGTGCTTCTCGAAATCGAGTGCATTAAGAATTTTGCTGATCAAGACGCCCAGCAATGCGCCGTTTATCAGATGAATGAGCAAATTAGTGCGCTTGAATGGCCAGGGATCGGTTGGCCAGGTATTGCCATCAATCAGGAAGCTCAGCAACGCTAACGGGCGACCTGTGGGACCAGCGGTGCCGCCCAGAACGAAGGCCTTGAATGTATCCCAGTCGCTCACGCCGCCCAGGTCACCCAAGGTATCGATAGAGGCGAAATCGTCGAATACGAACGGCCCATTGAGGCCTGGCAGATAAGCCAGGATACAGGCCAAAAATGCCATCGCCCAGGCAACGACATACGCAAGATCTCTCAATTCGTCCTTGTTTCGCTTTTTCACAAGAGCCATGTTCGTCCGATATTCGCCGCAATCAGCTGCGATCATTCTAGCTCGACAGCCAGACCAACTTCATCCCAAAGCTTCACCTATTTGCCACGCGGTACTCGGGTAGCGCAAAATAGCCGAATGGTCAAAGCTGCCGGAAAACTAAGTGCCCGACTCGCACCAGGCATTGCTCACTACGAGCAACCGCTATCGGAGCGCATGCGGACGTTTCTTCGGCTTGAGTTTCTCTACCATCCAATGTTGCGCAACAGCGAAAGAGATGATGACTGGGCGACTCGCGCCACGATATCCACATTGTTGGAGATATTGGCGATTTTGTCCCGCGGGGACGTGCGCAGCGAGGCCCTGAACGAGCTCGACCATCAAATTAGCGCGTTAGAGCGCTTTCAGAGCCACACAGGCGTTGATGGCGGCCGTCTGGGGGAACTGATGCACAATCTGTCGACGAGCCGAGAGGCTATCTCAAAGATCGGGACCGGATTCCTGCAATCCCTCAAAGACAGTGATTTCCTGAATGCGATCAAACATCGCAGTGCTATTCCCGGGGGAACGTGTGAATTCGACTTGCCCGAATACAGTCATTGGCTGCGACAACCCATAAATCGGCGCCAGCAGGATCTCGCCGCCTGGATTCAGTCTGTTCAGCCGCTTTGTGATGGTGTCAGCGAGGTGCTTTGGTTGATTCGTGAAAGTGCGCAACCCAATGAAAAGCACGCGATCAACGGCATGTATCAGCACAACATGCTAAAGGCCGGCAATTGTCGATTACTTCGCGTGAGCATCGCTGAGGGATCGCCACTCTTTCCTGAAATCAGCGGCAGTCAGCACCGATTTACGGTGCGTTTCCTGGAGTGGTCAACTGTAGAAAGTCGTGCAGTACAAACAGGACAGGACGTACCGTTTCAGCTCTCGATTTGCTAGTGCCTCCGCCTTAACGCTTCCACAATAGGAACATCGGCTGGCAATAGCTCATCAGCATCCAGTAATTCAGCGGGTACCCAGCGCAACTCCTGACCTTCGCGGCCAATGGGCTCACTGTTCCACTCGCTGACGATGAAAAATTCGATAGTCACGACTCTGTCATCGTACTCGTGGCGCAGGTTCATGAATGACGAACACATCGTCACCTCGATACCGAGTTCTTCCGCCAACTCTCTCGACAATGCCTGTGGTGCAGTTTCGCCAGCGACGATCTTGCCGCCCGGGAACTCCCACAAGCCATGAAACGGACCATCGCCCAATCGCTCCGCGATCAATACACGGCCGTTTGGGTCACAGAGAATTCCTGCCGCAACGTCGAAGTGGTTCATCGCGTAATTTATGCGTTCAACTTGCCATGGCACTGCTTGAACTTCTTGCCAGAACCACATGGGCATGCCTCGTTACGACCAACCTTGCGACCATCACGAACAAACGGTTCTGCCTGTGGTGGCGCAGCCGGCTGCTGCCCCGCGGGTTGGGTGCCGAGAGCGGATGCCTTGGCGTGCTGAAACTTCATCGTATCGGCGGGCTGCTTCCGCTCTGACATCTCGTTCAGGTCGTCTTCACCCTGAATCCGAATGCGCGACAATATGCTGATCGTGTCATGTTTGACCTGTTCAAGCATCACGCCAAACATCTCGAATGCTTCGCGTTTGTATTCCTGCTTTGGGTTTTTCTGTGCGTAAGAACGTAAACCGATACCCTGGCGCAAATGATCCATGCTGGCCAGATGTTCTTTCCAGTGGTGGTCAAGTTGCCGCAACATCACCTGCTTTTCGACGCCACGCATCAGTTCCGCACCAATGCTAGCCACCTTCTTCTCATACGCCTTGGTTGCCTCTTCTATGCAACGCTCGACAATTCCATCTGAGCTTAATGTCTTGTCATCATGGGCCCAATGACTTATATCGGCGCGAACACCATACTCCGAATCCAGCGCCTGACTCAGACCTTCCGTATCCCACAATTCGTCCAGACTGCCGGACGGTACGTATTGTTCCACAGTCATAGCAACCACTTCCTCGCGAATTGCGCTAACTGACTCTTCGATCTCTTCAGCGTCCATAAGCTCGGCACGTTGATGGTAAACGACCTTGCGCTGGTCATTCGCGACGTCGTCGTACTCAAGAAGATTTTTTCTGATATCGAAGTTATGTGCCTCAACCTTTCGCTGCGCACGCTCGATCTGGCGTGTCAGGAGTTTGCTCTCAATTGCCTCGCCTTCGCGCATGCCAGCGCGAGACAGCAAACTCTTGGTACGTTCCGGGTCACCGAAGATACGCATGAGCGTGTCTTCCATAGACAGGTAGAATCTGGATGAACCTGAATCGCCCTGGCGACCGGAGCGGCCTCTGAGCTGATTATCGATACGGCGGGACTCATGGCGCTCTGTGCCAACGATATGCAAACCACCGGCTTCGATCACAGCGAGGTGGCGCTGCTTCCATTCTTCTTCAATGGTGGCCTCGTCTGCGCCTTCGCCGGCATCCGCAAGCGCGGCATCCAGACTTCCGCCCAAGACAATATCGGTTCCACGACCAGCCATATTCGTCGCGATTGTGATCGCACCTGGCCGCCCGGCGTTCTGCACGATTTGTGCTTCACGTTCATGCTGCTTGGCGTTCAGGACGCTGTGTTTGATCTTTTCTTTCTTAAGGTGAGACGACAGCAGCTCAGAAGCCTCGATCGAGGTCGTGCCAACGAGCACCGGCTGGCCGCGCTCACTGCAATCGACGACGTCTTCGACGATCGCGTCGACTTTGTCTTTCTCAGTCAGGTAAACGAGATCCGCGTGATCTTTACGGATCATGTCCTTGTTCGTCGGAATGACCACAACTTCAAGGCCGTAAATCTGCTGGAACTCGAATGCTTCGGTATCCGCTGTGCCGGTCATACCGGACAAGTTGTTATAGAGCCTGAAGTAGTTCTGAAAAGTGATCGACGCGACTGTCTGGTTTTCCTGCTTGATCGAAACGCCTTCTTTCGCTTCTACTGCCTGGTGCAAACCGTCACCCCAGCGACGTCCCGGCATCGTCCGCCCGGTGAATTCGTCGACGATGACAATCTCACCGTCCTTGATGATGTAATCCACATCGCGCTGGTACATTGCATGCGCCCGCAGAGCCGAGTTCAAATGGTGCAGCAGCTTGATATTGCCGGCGTCATAAAGACTCTCGCCTTCTGCCAGCAGACCCGCCCGGCCCATCAATGCCTCCACTCGGGCGTGACCTTCTTCCGTCACGTGTGCCTGCTTGGCCTTTTCGTCAACCGTGTAGTCACCGCGTGTGATGACGCGGCATTGCGCTACCTTGCCGTCCATCTTGGTCAACACAAGATCGCCGTCTTGCTGTTCCGCCTTGCCAACCGCTTCTTCCAGCGTCATTTCGCCGGAGTCTTCGCCGCTCAATTTGATCTTGTTTGCCGTAATATCGAAGTTTGTCGGATCCTCGGTCTCTTCGTGCTTGCGAAGTTTAGGGATCATTTTGTTGATCTGCGCGTACAGATCCGTGCTGGAGTCGGTTGGGCCAGAAATGATCAGCGGTGTTCGGGCCTCATCGATGAGAATTGAGTCCACCTCGTCGACAATCGCGAAATTCAGTTCACGCTGTGCCTTGTCCGCCGTTGCGAACGCCAGATTATCTCGCAGATAGTCGAAGCCGAGTTCGTTATTCGTCGCATAAGTAATGTCACTCTGATAGGCCGCTCGTTTTTCATCGGGCGTCTGGCCGCTCTTGGAGACACCAACCGTCAGGCCCAGGAACTCGTATATCGGTCGCATCCAGTCTGCATCGCGTTGTGCCAGATATTCGTTAACTGTGACGATATGCACGCCATCACCACTGATCGCATTCAAGTAGGCGGGAAGCGTTGACATCAGCGTCTTGCCCTCACCGGTGCGCATTTCCGCAATATTGCCGTCATGCAACACCATGCCGCCGATGAGTTGTACGTCAAAAGGCCGCATGTGCATCGTTCGCACAGAGGCTTCACGAGCGACAGCGAATGCCTCGGGTAACAACTCCTGCAGCGTCTCGCCGTCCGCGTACCGCTTCTGAAATTCCGCCGTTCTGGCTTGCAACGCAGCATCATCAAGCGCCTGCAGGTCGCCTTCAAGAGCGTTGATCGAATTAACCGATTTTGTGTACTGACGTATCAGCCGCTGGTTGCGACTGCCAAATATGCGTGTCAGGAATTTAGCCACTGAGGCTCCTAAAGCTACAGTCAAAACAAAGGCCGCTATTCTAAAGGTTTTGCGGGCCTATTAAATATCTAATGTGGCTATTTGTGGGTGTTTTTGGCGATCACAAGGACCCGGCGGCCGACGCCGTAGTTACACGCTGGCGGGGAACTTAAGAACTACTTCGAGGAATCTCGAATGAACTTCACCGGATTGACCCGGCTGCCGTTGTGCAACACCTCAAAATGCAGGTTTGGACCCGTTGCACGGCCAGTTTCACCCATCAGGGCAACGATCTGACCTTTCTTGACTTCGTCTCCGACGGACACGAGGTTTTCTGAGTTATGTGCGTAGCGTGTTGAGTAGCCGCTACCATGATTGATCTCGACCATGATGCCGTAGCCGTATCGATCCGCCGACCAGATCACCACTCCATCGGCAACGGCAGCGATTTCTGCCCCGTTCTTACCGGCGAAATCAATACCCGTGTGATTGGCCGCCTTACCTGTAAATGGATCTGTTCGCTTGCCGAAGTAAGATGAAATCCAGCCAGCACCCACCGGTCGGCCCTGCGGATAAACACGGTCTTTTAGATTTTGGTTCATCAGCACACCTTCCAGTACATCAAGCTGTGCTTCGCGATTGTCCAATCTAGCCCCGAGCAAGTTCATCTCGTCAAGCATCTCGGGGACAGCAATATTCGATCCGGCCGCCATCGGCTCTTCCGGTCCACCCATCGCTGGATTTGAATCGAAATCAAATTCTCCGTCGTCAATATCAGCCATGTCGGTTAATCGACGACCCAGCGCATCGAGTCGAATCATGCGTGCATTCATCTGCGCGATACGAATTGAAAGTGCGTCAAGCGTGTCTTCATTTTGGTGGCGAATCGTTTCGATACTGGCTCGTTGCTGCCGCATCTGATCGGTAAGACCTACAAGCTCATCCGTACTGACACCAGAACCCGTTCGTGATGCATGCCAGGCGCCAGCGGTAAACCCCATACTGACGACAAGTCCGGCAATGACAGCAATGGCAAGACCGGCTCTAAAACCTGTCAAATTCACCTGTCTCGGGCTGCCAAATCCCTTGCCGAAAATAACTACATTCATTCTGTACGCCCCAGATGCGCCTGTTTCGATCGCGTTGTGGTTATGCAAGTCGCGGAGTCGCTGAGCCTAAGCTCGCGTCCGCTTATTCGCGTTGTTATAAACTTGCTGTCCCTGCTCAATTCGGTAGCCCCGCTGTCTTAGGAAACTCCCTTAGACCGGTGGATTTGCGCCCCCGCCTTTCAGCGAGTTTGCCTTTGTCGTGTGCGACAATATGCATAATGTCGGAAATCATTACAAGGAATGGGCCCGGGAACGGTGACCATAATCACTTGATAGAGGACAAAAGCGCTAACTGCGTCACATTTTTATGCCAACGAGAAAACTAGAAAATCTGCTAAGCCCCTGTAATGAAGGGGATTTAGGCAGCCTCATTAGCCGTGCTCAGCGAATGGGTGAGCTCACTGATATTCTTTGCAACGCCCTGCCCGAACCAGACAGATGTGCGATCGTTGCCGCAAACGTCCGGGAAGACGGAGAATTGGTCATTATTTGCGCATCTTCAGCCTGGGCTTCCCGCCTCCGCTACGAAACGGAGAGGCTCCTCCAGGCCGCAAAGGATGCAGGTGTTTCCGCACATACGTGCCGGGTAAGAGTCTCACAAGGCTGATTTTTAGGCGTAAGCAGGCGTCGCGTAGGAAATAGGTGCTTTCTTCGAGTCCTTGAAGGTCACTTCCTCCCAGGCGGACTCGTCGGCGAGCATTGCCCGAAATAACTTGTTGTTCAATTCGTGCCCGGACTTATAGGCGCGCAATTCACCGATCAGACTATGACCCAGAAGATAGGCATCGCCGATTGCATCGAGAATTTTGTGGATAACGAATTCGTTTGCGTAACGAAGTCCGTCTTCATTGAGGATTCGGTAGTCATCAAGAACGATTGCATTGTCCATGCTGCCACCCAAAGTCAGGTTTCGTTCGCGTAATGCTTCGACGTCCCGCAGGAAACAGAAAGTACGCGCACGACTGACTTCCTTTAGAAACGACGTCGACGAAAAATCGATGCTTGCCTTCTGGCTCAGTTTGTTAAATACAGGGTGATTGAAGTACACCTCAAAATTTACTTTGAAGCCATTGAACGGCACGAGCTCCGCCCACTTATCGCCATCCTCGACGCGCACTTTTTTCTTGATCCGAATAAATTTCTTCGCGGCATTTTGCTCTTCAATACCGGCCGACTGCAGCAGGAAAACGAAAGGCCCTGCACTACCGTCCATAATCGGTACTTCGGGGGCCGAAAGATCGATATTCAGATTATCGATGCCAAGACCTGCCATTGCCGACATCAGGTGCTCGACGGTGGCAACTTTGACGCCATCTTTGATGAGCGTCGTGCCAAGCATCGTTTCACCGACCAATTGCGGATCAGCTGGAATATCTACCGGTTCTTCGAGATCAATTCGGCGAAACGTAATTCCGGAATTCACCGCCGCCGGCCGCAAGGTCATATAAACCTTCTCACCCGTGTGCAGACCGACGCCTGTGGCGCGAATCGTGGTCTTTAATGTTCGTTGTCTGAGCATTTCGCCGCGAAGATTATCACAATAGTGTAATGGAGCCCAAAACCCCTAGAATTTCAAACTGTTAGAAATCAGGCATCAAGTAATTGACGAAAAGCCTGAGCCCGGGGTCGATCAGGTAGCCGGCCCGGAATAATCCGGGCCAGCAAGCGGAGTTACCTGTCCCGGGCAGTCAAGCTGCCCGCACTGCACCGACGTTAATCGGCCTGGCGACGCAGGAATGCCGGAATATCCAGCAATTCTTCCTGCAAACCACTACCTTCGAGCCCATCTCCAACGGCACGTTGGCGCTGCACTGTTGGTTTATCGAGAGTCTGATAATTAGGCTCGGTTTGTGCTGGGCGCCGCACGATGCGCATTGGCGATTCAGCGTTCGCGGCCTGTTGACCTAATCCTGTCGCAACCACCGTTACGCGAATTTGATCTGTCATATCAGGATCGATCACCGTTCCGACGACTACCGTCGCATCCGGTGACGCGTATTCCTTAACTGTGTTACCCACTTCCTGGAACTCGCCGATGGAAAGATCCATGCCAGCCGTGACATTAACGAGGATACCGTTGGCGCCAGCCAGATTGATGTCCTCAAGTAACGGACTGGACGCGGCTGCTTCTGCCGCTTCGCGTGCGCGATCTTCGCCCGACGACGTACCTGAACCCATCATCGCCATGCCCATTTCGGACATCACTGTGCGGACATCCGCGAAGTCGACGTTGATGAGACCTGGTCTTGTGATGAGCTCAGCGATACCTTGTACGGCACCCTGCAAAACTTGATTCGCGGAACGGAAAGCATCCAGTAACGTCGTTTCGCCACCAAGTACGGTCAGCAATTTTTCGTTCGGAATGGTTATCAACGAATCGACATACTTGCCGAGTTCGCCAATGCCGTGCTCAGCGATCTGCATGCGTTTCGTGCCTTCCATCTGAAACGGCTTGGTAACGATCGCAACGGTCAGGATTCCAAGTTCCTTGGCAACCTGAGCCACAATTGGAGCGGCACCAGTACCGGTACCACCTCCCATGCCTGCCGTGATGAACAACATGTCCGCGCCCTCGATAACTTCGAGAATGCGGTCACGATCTTCCATCGCAGCCTGCCGACCGATATCCGGGTCGGCACCAGCACCGAGTCCCTTCGTAATGTTGCAACCTATTTGCAATGATGTGCGTACGCGTGATCCTTTAAGAGCCTGCGAGTCCGTATTCGCACAGATGAAATCGACACCTTCGATGCCAGTTTCAACCATGTGCGCAACTGCGTTGCCACCGCCACCACCGACACCGATGACCTTGATGACAGCAGTCGAGCTATGCGCATCCATTAATTCAAACATTGAGTCTTCCTCCGCTTGGTAAACCTTGGTACTTCATTAATTAAAACTGTCCCTGGAACCACGATCGCATGCGCTCCCAGGCCTCTCCTAAATTTCCGCCGATCGGCGTACTGCGCCGATCTCGTCGAGAGAGATTCTCAAAGCCATACAGCAACAATCCGACGCCCGTGGCGTGTATCGGATTGCGTATGACATCCATGAGTCCTTCGACGTATTGCGGCGATCCGAGTCGTACTGGCATGTGGAATACCTCTTCTGCCAACTCGACCGCCCCTTCCATTTTTGCGCTGCCACCAGTGATCACCACACCGGCAGCGATGAGTTCTTCAAACCCGCTGCGTCGCAGTTCGTCGCGAACCAGGCCGAAAAGCTCCTCGTACCTGGGTTCGACAATTTCGGCCAACGTCTGGCGCGCGAGCCGCCGCGGCGGTCGTTCACCAACACTCGGCACTTCGATCGTTTCGTCCGGATTGGCCAGTTGCGATAGCGCACAGGCGTACTTGATCTTGATTTCTTCGGCGTATTGCGTGGGCGTGCGCATCGACACCGCGATGTCATTGGTGACCTGGTCGCCGGCAATCGGGATGACGGCTGTATGCTGTATTGCGCCGCCAAGAAAAACCGCAATGTCAGTCGTGCCGCCACCGATATCGACGATGCAGGAACCGAGTTCTTTTTCGTCGTCGGTCAGAACTGCGTAACTCGATGCCAGTTGCTCCAGTACGATGTCTTCTACGTCAAGGCCACAACGTTGCACGCACTTGACGATATTCTGTGCGGCGCTCTCGGCACCCGTCACCATGTGAACCTTCGCTTCCAGACGCACGCCGGACATGCCGATCGGCTCGCGGATTCCGCCCTGATTATCGATGACGAACTCTTGCGGAAGGATGTGCAGAATTTTCTGGTCTGCCGGTATAGCAACGGCGCGCGCGGCATCTATGACGCGGTCAACATCACTGGTACTCACTTCCGAGTCACGAATGGCAACTATGCCGTGCGAATTTAGACTGCGAACATGGCTGCCGGCAATACCGGTGTACACCGAGTGGATATCACAGCCTGCCATCAACTCAGCTTCTTCAACCGCGCGTTGAATGGAGTGCACGGTGGACTCGATATTGACAACCACGCCCTTTTTCAGGCCACGTGACGGATGCGAGCCTATACCGACGACTTCGATGTCACCGTCTTCGTTTACTTCGCCAACGATCGCCACGACTTTCGACGTACCGATGTCGAGTCCGACAATCAAATTCTTGTCAGGTCGCTTGGACATTCAGTCTGTTCCTCTGGCCGCGAGCATCTCTTGCTCGGCCTGTTTCGGATCGCTGACCGGAGTCTGCGATCCACCTTTCCAACCAATCGTGAAGCCATTGCCATAGCGCATGTCGACGTATTCGATTTCCGTCGCCCGGCCAGTAATGATGTCCGCGACGACATCCAGAAACAGGCCGGTGCGGTCCGCGACTGCCTTGCGGCCCAGCCGAACTTCGATGCCGTTACCCAGCGTCATTTCCCAGGAGCCGCGCGTATCGAGGTGCACACGACGTACGTCCAGACCGAGCGGTATAAGTTGTTCTCGAACGGCCAGATATCGAGTAGCAACCTCCGCAGAACTCGCATCCGGCCCACTCAGTCTCGGCAACTCCGCAGGCACGTGCCGCGACTCGCTGACGAACAGCTCGCCCCGCGTGTTCAACAGGCCACTATCCCCCCACACGGCAGCCGGAACCTGCTCGGTCACAGTGATGGAAATTCGGCTTGGCCAACGGCGAGCAACGCGCGCCTGGTCTATCCACGGCAATGCCACAATTAGGTCCTGAATTCGGTCAATGTCAGCGCCAACAAAACCGGCATCAATCTCTTCACTGATCGCCGCCTCTATATGCAATGCTGTAACACGCTGGAACGGCCCACTTATTTCGATCGACGAAATCTCGCGGTCCAACATCTGCAGACTAAGCTGGTAGGTCGCGAAAATAATGCCCATCGCTGCCAGCGGTGCCAGTACTCTGCCGATACGGATTTTCGGCATCTGCAGCCGCTTCGCCGTATTCTGCTTGCGTCGATTCGCTTGCTTACGTGCCATGAGCAGCCACCTCGATATCAGCTTCCGCCGCATCAAACGCGAAACTGGTTTCCAGAACTCGCCAGCACAATTCATCAAAATCGATGCCGGCCTTGCGCGCCGCCATTGGCACCAGACTATGGCTCGTCATGCCCGGAACGGTATTGACTTCGAGTACCAATGGCTGTCCATCGGAACCCGTCATGAAATCGACTCTTCCCCAACCGCTGCAACCAAGCTCAGCGAAAGCGGCGACCGCCAGATCGGCGTATAGCTGCTCATCAACATCGCTTGCGGTGCCTTTGCAGACATACTCGGTGCGATCAGATTCATACTTGGCGCGGTAGTCGTAAAAAACTCTGGGTGTGACGATTCGAATGCTTGGCAGGGCCTGGCCCTGCAGCACCGCGACGGTAAACTCATCACCGATGACGCAGCTCTCCAGCAGCACTGTGTCGCCATATTGCAGGGCGATATCGATCGCTTTATTCAGCTCCGCTCTCTCGAATACTTTCGACATGCCGACACTGGAACCCTGGCCTGATGGTTTGATTATCAGCGGAAATCCAATCTGCTCCGCCGCGACTGAGGCCTCGGCATGAGACTGCGCGACTGAGTATTCCGGCGTCGGTATGCCGGCAGCGCGAAACAGGTGCTTGCTACGCACTTTATCCATCGCGATAGCCGATGCCATGACGCCGCTTCCGGTGTATGGCAGCTTCAGCCACTGCAACGCCCCTTGCAGCGCGCCGTCTTCACCACCGGGACCGTGTAATGCGATCCAGACCCTGTCGAATCCGGCAGCAGCGAAGTCAGCCATTGATTTGTCGGCTGGGTCCCAGGCCTCTGCATTGACCCCTTTAGACTGCAACGCGCTCAACACAGCTTTGCCTGTGTCCAACGAAACTTCGCGTTCGCTGGAGTCGCCACCAAGCATGACCGCCACTCGACCGAAATCGGCGGCGTCGCTGACCACATGCCGTTGCTCGAAGAGCATGGGATTTTCGCTCATGACTGCAGCTCCCCGACAATGCGGACTTCGTGAACCAGGCTTACGCCGTGCTCGTCAAGAACTGTCTGGCGTACGAATTCGATCAGCTCTTCGATGTCAGTTGCCGAAGCGCCATCGCGATTGATGATGAAGTTCGCGTGCTTCTTCGAAACTTCGGCGCCGCCAATCCGGTGGCCTTTCAATCCCGCTGCCTCGATGAGGCGTGCCGAGTGATCGCCTGGCGGGTTTCGGAATACGGATCCGCAACTTGGCAGTCCCAGCGGTTGCGTCGTTTTTCGGCGGTCGAGCATGGCATTCAAGGTTTCGAGGCTCGGAATTACATCCTGCTCAAAACGAAATACGGCGCCGAGAAACCATTCATTCGCCGGACCATTAACATTTCGATAACCCACGGTGTATTCGCCCGGCGCGCGTTCGTGAATTTCACCATTGCGATCGATCGTTCGCACAGAATCTACACGCTCCCAGGTTTCGCCCCCGTGAGCACCGGCGTTCATTGCCAGAGCACCGCCAACAGAGCCCGGGATGCCCGCGAAAAATTCGGACGGACCGACTTCCCAGCGTATGCATTGGCGGGCAAGTTGCGTGCACGGCAATCCAGCTCCCGCACGAACCAGGTAACGATCTACACGGTCTATGTCCCGCAGTATTCTAGTCGCGGAAATCACGACCCCTGAAATACCACCGTCACGGACCAGCAGGTTGGTGCCAACGCCGTGCCAAAATATCGGCGTATCGGCATCGAGTTCCCTGAGAAAAATGGCCAGATCATCGACACTCGCCGGCACGAAGAACGCTTCCGCCGGGCCACCCGCACGCCACGATGTGTGGCGGCTCATCGGCTCGTTGACGCGTAGCTCGCCCTGCACCGTCAGATCTAGGGTAGCGGCCATCATTTGTGCACCTTCAGCGCCGGCCCGCTGCGAATCAGATCGGGGAGCTCGGCCGCGTATGTGCCGATATCACCGGCCCCCATGGTCAACACCAGATCACCGTCTTCGATAAGGTCAAGCAGAACAGGCTTCAGGTAGTCCAATGACTCGACAAACACAGGCTCGACGGAACCGCGCGTGCGAATCGCTCTAGCCATGGCCCGGCCGTCGGCACCGGCTATCGGTTCCTCGCCCGCCGCATAAACATCCAGCAAAAGCAGTACATCAACATCGGATAAAACCGTCGCGAAGTCGTCCATCAGGTCACGAGTGCGCGAGTAGCGGTGCGGTTGAAATACCAGCACGATGCGCTTGTCCGGCCAGCCGGTTTTCGCCGCCGAGAGTGTCGCCGCTATTTCTGTTGGGTGATGACCATAGTCGTCCACCAGCTTTACGGTTCCAGCCGCCGTCGTGACGTCGCCCATCTGTTGGAATCGACGGTCGATACCTTCGAATTCTTCTAACGCTTTCACGACAGCATCGCTGCTGATCTGCAGCTCGTCCGCGACTGCTATCGCGGCCAGGGCGTTCAGAACGTTGTGCGTACCGGGCAGCCCCAGAGTGACATGCATTGCGGGTGACACGGCTCCACCGCCATCGCCGCAACGCACTACGTCGAACTCTGTCCGCCCTTTGGCAAATTCAATATTGATTGCGCGCACGTCTGCGTCAGCATTAGTGCCATAGGTTGTGATCGAACGCCCTATATCGCCCAGCACCTCATTCACGCCAGGATCATCACTGCAAACGACCGCTAACCCGTAGAACGGCAGGTTGTGTAAGAACTCGACGAAACTGCTCTTTAGCTTTTCGATGTCACCGTCGTAGGTCGACATATGGTCGGCATCGATATTGGTAACGATCGCGAGCATCGGCTTGAGGTGCACGAAAGAAGCATCACTCTCGTCGGCCTCTGCGACCAGATAGTCCCCTTGTCCGAGGCGAGCGTTTGCGTCTGCGCTCTTCAGACGCCCGCCGATGACAAAGGTCGGGTCCAGTCCACCTTCGGCCAGCACGCTCGCGACCAGGCTCGTGGTCGTTGTCTTGCCGTGCGTACCCGCAACGGCAACTGAATAGCGGAACCGCATCAGTTCCGCGAGCATTTCCGCTCGACTTACGACCGGCATCAGTTGCTCTTTCGCCGCAGCAACTTCTGGATTGGTTTCATCGACCGCGCTGGAAACAACAACGGCATCAGCGTCACTAATGTTGTCAGAAGCGTGGCCGATGAATACGGTTGCACCCTGCTCCACAAGGCGCTTTGTCTGTTTGTTGGGCTTCAGGTCAGAGCCCTGCACGGCATAGCCGAGACTGAGCATCACTTCGGCAATACCGGACATGCCCGATCCGCCGATACCGACGAAATGTACTGAGTGAATACGACGCATGCGCTTGATCATGTGCGCCCGCCAGCCTGCTCCAGGCAGATCTCGGTGATACGGTTCAGGGAGTTTGGACACGCAAGTGCGCGCGCTGTTTCAGCACTTTTAGTTAGATCGGCCCGTGACTGCAGCCATTCTCGTAGCGACCCTGCCAGAAATTCGGGTGTCAGATCCGTTTCCTGAATAATCTGGGCCGCGCCCGCATCTGCCATCGGCTTCGCATTCGCGGTTTGATGGTCATCAACAGCTGCGGGATAAGGCACGAACAATGCCGGAACACCCGCTGCACAAAGCTCGGCGACCGTCAGAGCTCCCGCCCTGCAAACGACCAGATCAGCCCAGGCATAAACCTCCGCCATGTCTTCAATAAACGATAAGAGCTCCACGTCAACGCGATGTTCTGCATAAGACTCTTGTGCTTCACGCAGAGTGCGCTTCCCGCACTGATGGCGAACCTGTGGTCGCAGTTCTGCGTCGATTAATGCCAATGCGGCGGGCACCGATCGATTCAATGCCAGGGCGCCCTGACTTCCGCCCAGCACCAATAGACGTAATGGACCCCGCCTTGCGCCGTAGCGATCAGCCGGTGGTGCAATTGCGGCAATATCTTCACGCACCGGATTTCCCACAGTTTCCGCGACGATATTTGAATTAAAACTGCCCGGGAAGGCTTGCAGCACAACCCGGGCAAGACGCGCCAGAAGACGGTTGGTCATGCCCGCAGCGGCATTTTGCTCATGGATAACCAGTGGACGACGAGTTAGCCAGGCTGCAACACCACCGGGTCCACTAGCGAATCCACCCATGCCAAGTACGGCTGCGGGACGACGACGAAGAATGACGGCTAGCGATTGCAGCAACGCCCAGCCCAATTGTAGAGGTGCAATAATCAATGCCAGCGCGCCCTTACGGCGCAGGCCTTTTACGCTAATCCATTCCATATCAATGCCGGCCGCGGGAATGACACGCGCCTCAAGGCCGCGGTGTGTTCCCAGCCAGACCACTTCACGAGAATGTCCTTGCAACGCCCGCGCGACAGCGAGCGCCGGATAAACGTGCCCGCCGGTGCCACCTGCCATTACGAGTATGGGACGGGAGCTCACGACTTTTTGCTCCGTTTGCGGCGTTTTCGGTTAATGGGTTTGGCATCGACAGCCAGTTCGTGATGAATGCGCAACAACAGGGAAATACAGATCATCGTGATGATCAGGCTGCTGCGGCCGTAGCTAATGAGTGGCAGAGTCAGTCCCTTGGTTGGCAGCAGACCCATGTTTACACCGATGTTAATGAACGCCTGTATGCCGAGCCACGTTCCAAGACCGATAGCGATGTAGGCTTCAAAAAATCGTTCAGCATCGGCCGCACGCATCGCCAGCCTGAACACCCTCCAGAGGAGCGCCAGGAATAACGAAATCAGCAGCAGTGAACCTAGCAGACCGAATTCTTCGGCATAAACCGCGAACACAAAATCGGTATGCGCCTCTGGCAGATAGAATAGTTTTTGCACGCTATCGCCAAGACCAACGCCAAACCACTCACCACGACCGATGGCAATAAGCGATTGCGTCAACTGGAAGCCCGAGTTAAATGGGTCTGCCCACGGGTCCAGGAATCCGGTGATGCGCTGCATCCGATAAGGCGATGCGAGGGCAAGTGCCACCATCGCCAGCGCAGCGGTTGTGAAGAACACCAGGAAGTCGCGAAACCGGGCGCCGGCAACAAATATCATTACAAGAGCCGTCGCGAGCAGCACGACAGCTGCACCGAAGTCCGGTTCCAGAAGTAGTAGAACGCAGGCCAGACTCAAGACAACCATCGGCCGCAAGAATCCAGTGAATTCCTCTCGCAACGATTTGTTTCTCCGCACGAGGTAGCCCGCCAAATACATCAAAAAGCAAAGCCGCGCCGGCTCCGACACCTGCAGGTTCAAGATGCCCACACGAACCCAGCGCGTACTGCCGTTAACCTGATGACCAATACCGGGTATGAGTACAACGATGAGTAAAAAGAAGCCGACGAACAGCACCAGCGGTCCAAGACTGCGCCAGATCTGCATCGGGATAAACAGGCAAATGAATCCGGCAACGCCGCCGATTGCAGCAGCGACCAATTGTCTCTGAACATAGAAAAACGGATTGCTCGTCGCATTGTCTGCCATCGATATCGACGCGGATGCGAGGATCACAAAACCACCCATCAAGAGCGCAAGAACGATCGTCAACATCACAGAATCAATCTGCAGTTCTGTTTTCATGCGTGCTGGAAATGGCCAGGTTGCGCTACGTACCGTCATCGCTTCAGCGCCTCCACCGCGTCGCAGAACGAGTCGCCCCGTTTCATAAAACTGGCGTATTGATCGAGACTGGCGCAGGCCGGTGCAAGCAGCACCGTATCGTCAGACTCCGCACAATTCGCGGCCATGGTAACTGCCGCACCCATCGTATCCGCAAAATGCACCGGCATAACGGTGTCGAGCGCGTGAGCGATTTTCTCGGCGTCCTTGCCAATCAGCACTACGCCTCGCAATTTGTCTTCGACCGCAACAGCCAGCTCGCCGAAGTCACCGCCCTTGCCATCACCACCAGCAACAAGGACCAGCATGCTTTCGACCGACTCGATCGATGCCACAGCGGCGGCGACGTTGGTCGCTTTAGAGTCGTTGATGTAGTCAACCGCGCCAACGCGCGCGACGAACTGCATTCGATGCGGCAGTCCCGGGAACTCCACCAGAACCTGCAGCATCGATTCCAGCTCAAGTCCGAGCAGATCCCCCGCAGCCAGCGCTGCTAGCGCATTCAGCTGGTTGTGTACGCCATACATCGTGAGGTCACGTGTCGACAGCAGCAGCGTCTCGCCGCAGGCCAGATAGATCTCGTCATTGTCTTCACGCAATCCGTACTGGCCCTCGGCCGGTGCATCGAGGCCAAAGCTGACAACACGGTCGCAGTGTTTGCTGTGCTGCGCGGCGTCTTTGTCCGCTCGATTGATCACAGCAGTTTTCGCTTCGCGATAGACGCGATACTTCGACTGCCGATATTCGTTTTCATCCTCGTGCCAATCCAGATGGTCCGGTGACACGTTTAGCAAGACGGCCACTTCTGCGGGCAGCTTCTGTGTGCGGTGTAACTGAAAGCTCGAAAGCTCCAGTACGTAAACATCTGGTTTGTCGGCAACGAGCAAATCGAGTGCTGGCTCGCCCAGGTTTCCGCCAGCGAGCGCCGCGCGACCATCGGCCTTACACATGTGGTAAAGGAGCGTCGTGACGGTGCTCTTGCCATTCGACCCGGTGATGGCGACAAACGGCGCTTCGGCATCGCGGGCGAATAACTCAATATCGGAAATAACCTCGAGCTTTTTCTTGTGCGCCTTGGTTAGCAGCGGGTGACTGTCTGACACTCCGGGCGATGCGATGATTCGTTCGATGCCTTTCGGCAACTTGCTGCCGCCGAGCAAAACTTTGGCATCGGGACGCATTTTGGCAAGCTCGTCCAGTCCCGGCGGCTCATCCCGACTGTCAAAATAGGTAGCGTTGATATCACTGCGCTGCATGTACCGGGCGATGGACAATCCAGTCGCGCCAAGGCCAACAACCATGTCTTTCACTGCTGCTTTCCGAGCGCTATTCATCGTATTTTCAGACTGGCCAGTCCCACCAGCACCAGGATGACCGTAATAATCCAGAATCTGACGATGACCTTGGGCTCGGCCCAGCCTTTGAGTTCGAAGTGATGATGCAGCGGCGCCATGCGGAAAACGCGCTTGCCGGTTAGCTTGAATGAAGCTACCTGAATGATGACCGAAAGCGTCTCAACAACGAATACGCCGCCCATGATTGCCAGCACGATTTCCTGTCGCACAACGACGGCCACTACACCCAGTGCGGCACCGAGGGACAGCGCACCGATATCGCCCATAAATACCTGCGCTGGATAGGTATTGAACCAGAGGAAGCCCAACCCGGCGCCGGCCATTGCTGCGCAAAACACCATGATCTCGCCGGTCCCGGCGACATAAGGAATGCCAAGATATTCCGAAAAATTCGTGTTGCCGGTTACATAGGCGAAAAGTCCAAGCGCACCGCCGACAAGTACCGTCGGCATAATCGCCAGACCATCAAGGCCGTCAGTAAGGTTTACCGCGTTACTGAAGCCAACAATAAAAAAGTACGTAACGACAACTTGAAACATGCCAAGCGGAATTGAGAGATCCTTGAAATACGGGATCAATAGTGAGGTTTGAACCTCATCAGTCGCCGTCACGTACAGAGCAATGGCGGCAACAAGTGCCGCACTAGACTGCCAGAAGAGTTTTTGTTTCGCCGAAATGCCGGCGGGGTTTTGCAATACGAGTTTCTTGTAGTCATCGACATAGCCGATGACGCCGAATGACAAGGTCACGAAAAGCACAATCCAGACATAGTGATTTTCGAGGTCAGCCCAGAGCACCGTTGCTACCGAAATTGCGGTTAGTATTAACGCACCACCCATCGTTGGGGTGCCTGCCTTTAGCAGGTGCGTCTCCGGGCCGTCTTCACGCACCGGCTGACCGAGTTGATTCACGCTCAGGCTCTTGATCATTTTCGGGCCAACGATGAACGAGATAGTCAACGCCGTAAGCGCGCCAAGAATCGCGCGCATGGTCAGGTAGTTGAATACGTTGAAGCCGGACTCAAACTGGGCAAGATACTCGGTGAGATAAAGCAGCATAACTAAGCCTTCTTCCTCTCAACTTCGACATCGCGCATGGCATCGACCACACGCTCCATCCGCATTGATCGCGAACCTTTTACGAGAACGTTAACCGCCGCGCCCGCCTGACCGACATCAGAGATGAGCGCGTCAATGTTTGTGTACCACTTCGCTCCGCTGCCGAAACCGTCTACGCATCGTTGCGACAAGTCGCCGAGCGCGAACAAGCGGTCAACGCCGCTTGCCCGTGCTGACGCCCCAACCTCGCGATGCAGTTCCTCTGCATCTTCTCCGAGTTCTTTCATATCACCGAGGACTAGCCAGGCCTCACCATCGAGACTTGCCAGAAATTCTGCGGCTGCCAGTGCTGACTTCGGATTGGCGTTATAACTGTCGTCGAATAATGTGCATCCGTTCTTCCCGGCCAGAGCCTGCAAACGTCCCGCAACCGGCACGATTGCCTCCAGTGCCGCTTTGATATCGTCGCCGCCGATATCGAGCACTGTTGCAACCGCTGCTGCTGCGCATGCATTGCGAACGTTGTGGATTCCGGGAAGCGGCAGCGATATTGGCAATGATGTGTCTGGCAACTGCAGGTTAAACCGTGATCCGGTCGCGCTTGTTTCAATTTCATCTGCGCGAACGTCTGCAGTTGGCGAAAAGCCAAAACTTAAGGTGCTTACGTCGTCGACCAACGACAGCCAATATTCGTAATAATCGTCATCAGCATTGAGAACCGCAAAGCTCGGTCGCTCATCGATTTGCAAAATTTCGCCCTTCGCGTGCGCGACTCCCTCGACAGAACCAAAGCCTTCCAGATGCGCCGCAGCCGCGTTCGTAATAACAACTACGTCGGGGTTGGCCAATGACGCAAGATAGGCGATTTCACCGGCGTGATTTGCCCCCATTTCAAACACGGCATATTCGTGTTCGTCGTTGATGCGAGCGAGCATCAGCGGCATGCCGATGTCGTTATTCAGATTACCGTGGGTTGCCAGCGTGGGGGCCTGTGACCCGAGACACGCAGCGACGAGCTCTTTTAGGGTCGTCTTGCCATTGCTACCCGTGATCCCTATGACACGTGCGCTCGTGCTGTTGCGCCACGCAGCACCGAATCGACCCAGCGCCAACTTCGCATCGTCAACGGTGATCTGCGCGATGTCATCCGCGACGATACGACTAACAACTGCGCCCGCGGCACCGTTTGCCAATGCTTTGGAAACGTAGTCGTGACCGTCGAAGTTTGGACCTTGTAGTGCGAAGAACAATTCGCCGTCGCCAATCGAACGTGTGTCCGTACTGATGCCATCGAACGGTCGGTCGTCACCACAGAGCACACCGTCCATGCAATTTGCTGCCAAGGCGAGCGAATCAATCACGAATCACCCTCCTTCAGCTTCGCTGCAGCAGCGGCCAACGCATAGTCTGAAAACGGACGTCGCTCGCCGTCAACCTCCTGGTACTGCTCATGTCCTTTGCCCGCAATCAACACAACATCTGATGGCCTGGCGTTCGCAACTGCCCAGGCAATTGCAGCAGCACGGTCTTCGATCACCGTGGCAGTCGCCGCATTTTTGAAGCCGCCGAGCACTTCGTCAATGATACTTTTCGCGTCTTCGTTGCGTGGATTGTCGTTGGTGATAACCACCTGGTCAGCCAGACGCTCGGCAAGCTTGCCCATTAATGGGCGCTTGCCAATATCCCGTTCGCCGCCGCAGCCAAAGACACACCACAATTTGCCACGGCAATGCGGGCGCAGCGCCCTAAGTGCCGATTCGATAGCATCTGGTGTGTGCGCGTAATCGACGTACAAAGCAGCACCCGTTGTCGAAACCGGCTGCATCCGCCCTGGCGGCGCCTTGACCAGTTGCAATACATCACAGGCTTGCTTGATATCGGTGCCTGTCGCTAGCAGATAGGTCAGCGCCATCGCCGCATTCGCAACGTTGAAATCGCCGGGTAGCGCGAGACTGAAAGTACCCTCACCCCAGGAACTGGTGACCGTCACGTCAGAACCGCACTTGTTGGCCACAACAGAGCGAACGAACATGTAGGGACGGCCATTGGCCACGCGATCAAAACGGGTCGAAACCGTTATGACATCCTGGCCGCAACGCGCCGCCAGTTCAGCACCGAAATCCGAATCAAGATTAATGATCTTGAATCTTGCGCTGTACTGAAGAAACAAACGCGACTTGCTCTCGAAATAGCTTTGCATGTCGCCGTGATAGTCGAGATGGTCGCGTGTCAGATTTGTGAATAGGACGGCTTCGAACTGCACACCCTTCACACGCTCTTGTGACAGTGCGTGTGACGAGACCTCGATTGCGGCATGCGTCGCGCCCTGCTCGACGAAATCGGCGAGTCGGCCGTGCAACTCGATCGCGGCAGGAGTTGTCATGCCCTCGGCACCCTGCAACGCATTAATTCCGAATCCCAACGTGCCCAGATAGGCACAGGGACTATCAAGCTGGTGGCGGCATTGCGCTATTAGCCACGCGACGGTGGTTTTGCCGTTCGTCCCCGTGATACCAATAGTTTTGAGGATGCTGGACGGATTGCCGTAATAGCGGTTCGCTATCTCGCCCAGATGGGCCGCGAGATTTTCGACAGCGATCGTCGGCACGCCGACATCATCTGGTTCAGCGGCAGTGCTCGCGTCCCAAACTACTGCACTAACACCCGCGTCACGGGCGTCGCGCAGATAATCAAGACCGTGACTATTAATACCGGCACAAGCGAGAAACAAAAAACCGCTCTTCAATTGCCGGCTATCGCTCGCAATACCGGATACCGGAATATCCGGTGCGTCGATGTACCCTTGTAGCAATTCTGAAAGCATTGGAGCTGGATTCATTTGTATGGCCGGCACACTCATGGACCCGCGTTCCGGTCCGCCATTGCCTGAATGGCGTTGCCGGGTTCTCGAGCAGGCATCGCGTCTGGCGGAATGGCGAGAAGGCGCAATGACTCCGACATAACGTCGGCAAATACAGGCGCCGCGACATCACTGCCGTAGTACAGCTCGCCGCTTGGCTCGTCTATCACAACGATGGTCGCAAGCTGCGGATCGCTTGCCGGCGCCAGTCCGGCGAAAATCGATATGTATTTGTCTTCCGAGTAACCGCCCTTCGTGAACTTCCAGGCGGTACCGGTTTTTCCGGCTACACGGTATCCCTCGACGGCGGCCTTCGTACCCGTGCCACCTGGGCGAACGACCTCTTCCAGCATGCGGCGCACCGCTATTGCCGTCTCGGAGGATACGATACGTTCGCCCTGCGAAGAGTCGTCCGTCGCAAGCAATGAAACGGGCTGCATAACGCCGCCGTTTCCAATCGCCGAATAGGCCTGCGCGAGTTGCAGTGGCGTCACTGACACACCATATCCATAAGCGATCGTCGCCTGACTGATAGGGCGCCAGTTGCTGAAATGGGTCAACATGCCAGCCGATTCGCCGGGGAATCCGCTGCTTGTCATTTCGCCGAGCCCAAATCGCGTCATCGCGCCCCACAATTGGTCGGGCTGAAGCGTCATCGCCAACTTCGTCACACCGACGTTGCTGGAGCGGGCCAGAATGGCTGTCAGGCTGATACGGCCCAGATTGCGACTGTCTTCGATCTTTTTTGCGCCGACGGTCACGAACCCGGGCGCAGTATCGACAACACTGCTAGGTCGGTATTGACCGCTTTCCAGAGCCGCCGCGACGACTAAGGGTTTGATACTTGAACCTGGCTCGAAGATATCGGTGATCGCCCGGTTTCGGTAACGTTCTGCGACGAATTGTGAACGGTCATTTGGGTTGTAAGTTGGCTGATTGGCCATCGCCAATACTTCGCCGGACTTGACGTCAAGGATAACGACAGAACCGGACCGGGCGTTGTGTGTTTTCACCGCCGCTTTCAATGTTCGGTAAGCAAGATATTGCAATCGCAAGTCGATACTCGTGCGCAGGTCCTTACCGTGATGCGGCGGGCGAATGCTCTCGACATTTTCGATAGAGCGACCGAGGCGGTCCTTTAGCACACGTTTCGCGCCTGGCTCTCCCTCAAGCCAGTAATTCATCGCAAGCTCCAGCCCCTCCTGTCCCTGGTCGTCGATATTGGTAAAGCCGACCAGGTGCCCGACTACCTCTGACGCCGGGTAATAGCGGCGATATTCGCGCTGCACGTTGATGCCTGGCAAGTTCATCGCCATTACACGTTGCGCGTCGCTGGGATTCAGGTGTCGTTTCAGATAAAGAAACTCTTTGTCCATACTGCGCGTTATGCGGCGCATCAGAATTTCCGGCTTCACTTGCAAAGCCTTCGCTAGCTGCGGAACTTTATCGACGGCAACGGCAAACTCTTTCGGGTTCACCCAGATGCTGTCGACAGGAGTGCTAATTGCGAGGGGCTCGCCGTTGCGGTCCAGAATAGTGCCACGGTGTGCGGAAATCGATTCAGTCCGCAAGTGGCGAGTATCGGCCTGCTGATTCAGAAAATCTTTGTCAAGAACCTGCAGGTAAACGGCACGGGCAACGAGCGACGATGCGATCATGCCGAAGAACACCATCACCAGCGTCACTCTGCCGAAGAAGCGACGTGCAGTTTTTTGTTTTGTCTCTGCGCCGCGTGTCATGGTCGTTCAATTACGTAAATATCCGTGTTTGCCGGCCGCACCAGTGAAAGGTCATCGGTAGCGACCCGTTCGATTCGTGCGTGTGTGGCCCAGGTACTTTGCTCAATCTGCAGCTGACCCCATTCAATATTCAGTTCATCGCGTTCGTGCGTGAGCCCTTCCAGTTCGACGAATAACTTTCTCGATTCGTGTTTTGTGTATACAAGCGCCATGGCGCTCAGGACGCAGACGACGGCAAATACGAATACCAGCAAGAATGGCTGGCGCGATGTCGATGGCTGCATCACGTGCGCTCCGCGATTCGTAGTCGTGCACTCCGTGCTCGACGGTTAATGCCGATTTCTTCATCCGTGGCCATTACCGCCTTGCCGATCATCTTTAACTTCGGCTGAAACTCCGGAGGTATAAACGGCATTCCCCGGTACTGTTCCGGTTCTCTTGAAGCGTCGCGCATGAATCGTTTGACGATGCGATCCTCAAGTGAATGAAAACTGATAACACACAGTCGGCCACCCTTTTTCAATACATCGACTGATTGCTCGAGCGCCGCTTCAAGTTGCTCGAGTTCGCCATTTATCGCGATTCGAATTGCCTGAAAGGTTTTTGTCGCCGGGTGTTTTTTTTGTGCACGCGCTTTCGCTGGCACCGCTTCTTCTACAATTCTAGAAAGCTGGCCAGTGGTCGTAATTGGCGAAGCCATGCGAGCACCACAAATCGCACGCGCAATTCGCGGCGCGTGGTTTTCCTCACCGAACTTTCGCAGTATTCGAATCAATTCTTTTTGGTCCACAGACTGAATGAAGTCACTCGCTGGCGTGCCTGAGTCCGGGTCCATTCGCATATCGAGTGGGCCATCGCGGAGGAAACTGAAGCCTCGATGGGCTTCATCCAACTGCGGTGACGAGACTCCCAGGTCGAAGAGGAGTCCGTCGACTTCCTCGACGAGGTCTTTTTCGCTAATGAATTTCTTAAGTTGCGCACATTCGCCCTTTATCAGTTCGAAGCGCGGATCGTCATTCAGGGCTTTCGGCGCTGCGGCAATTGCGTCCGGGTCTCGATCGATTCCGATCAGTCGGCCGTGCGAATTGAGGCGCTTCAGTATTTCCCCGCTGTGACCACCGCGACCGAAGGTTCCGTCGACGTAACAGCCGTCTTGCTTGATATCCAGCCCTTGAAGGACTGGCCCCAGCAGCACCGGGACATGCTCGTTGCTGCTCATGCCAGAATTTGCTCCCTAGAAAGAGATCGATTCGAGGTCAGCGGGCATATCGCCGTCATCCTCATCGCTAAGCCACTCGTCGCGCTTCTCGTTCCAGGTTGCTTCATCCCACAATTCAAATTTGTTGCCCTGACCAATCAGCATTCCCTGCTTCGTGAGACTCGCGAATTCACGCAGCTCTTTGGAAACCAGAATCCGACCGTTCGTGTCCATATCGATTTCTGTCGCATAACCAACCATAATTCGTACAATTCGACGTGCGACCTTGTTCATGCTGGGCAGGCGCACCAACTTTTGCTCGAGCTCCTCCCAGTCGGGCAATGGGTACACCAGGAGGCAATGGTCTTTGTCCACAGTCACTATCAACTGGCCATCACAACAGGCAACCAGCCGCTCCCGATACCGGGTCGGTATTGACATACGCCCTTTGGCGTCCAGTGATATTTTGGTTGCCCCTCTAAACACGGTGATTCGGACTTTCCGGGTATCGCTCTTCTGGCGCGATATCCGGGCGACAAGCCCATCTCCTCCCACTTTTTTCCACTTTTCAACACTATAGGGACGACCCTCATTATGGTCAACAACGCTTACTGATTAACTGTTGTTGTACAGGGACTTAGAGGCGATCTGGTGGCCCAATAAGGGCGAAAAGTGGCGACGTTCGCGCTATTAAAATCAGTCGCTTAAACGCGCTATCTCGATATAACCTTAAATTTGGGTCTGCGAACACCGACAGGCGTTCTTTTCAGGCAAGTCTTGAGGTGATTTGCGCAAATGCACCGGGCGGCGCTGAAATACCTCAAACCTGTTTATAAGTAATTGATTAATAACAGTATTAAGGAAAGTGAGAAAGCCGGAGCCAGCAATAAGCCGGGTTCTGTCATCGACAACCATTCATCTGGGACAGCCGTCACCGACTGCCTCAAGCAACCTACCCGGGAGTCCGCTCGGAACCGGCGGCGGGCAACACTCAAACACCCCTAGGGGTGTTGTACGTTGACCTACTCCCCTATTTGGTCTTGCTCCGGGCGGGGTTTACCGTGCCGCGAACTGTTACCAGTCGCGCGGTGCGCTCTTAACGCACCTTTTCACCCTTACCAGCCGAAGCTGGCGGTATATTTTCTGTGGCACTTTCCATGGGCTCACGCCCCCCAGGCGTTACCTGGCGCCCTGTCCGAAGGAGCCCGGACTTTCCTCTATAGCGAACTACAGCCCCCTACAGCGATTGTCTGGCCAACTCCGGCTTTCTCGGCGGCGAGTCTACTTTATTTAGTCCGGAACGATGCACTAAATACTTGACAACTAACTTGTCAATGATAATAATGACAATCTAGTTGTCATTATGGAAGGGAATCATGACTAATTTGGATGCAGGTTACGAGGTGATCTGGCTAGTGCGGCGACTATTCCGCGCCATGGCCGAGACGGCGGACCAGTACTTGAAAGATGATGAGCTGACAGCAGCTGACCGCGCCGTCATGGAGTTTCTTTATCCGGAGGAGCAACTCTCTGTTCCGAGCATCGCCGGAAAGTACCGCGTGTCACGGCAGCATGTGCAGGTCACCGTTAATCAGCTGATCAGCAGAGGCCTGATCCGGGCCCTGCCCAACCCGCAACACAAGCGATCCCCACTCATGCGTTTGAGTGAACCTGGTCGTGAGACTTTTGCAGAGATTCGGCGAAACGAGTCCGCAATTATTGAAAAAATGTTTGCTGATCTTCGCGGTGAAGATGTCGATGTGACGCGGCAACTGCTGCGGTCACTTCTGGTCCGTTTTGAGTCTGGAGAACTACTATGAGAACCCTTGAAGATACCTGCTTGCGATTGCTCGATTATCGGCCGCCGCGTATCGCCATGACCATGCTGGCACTTGCGAGCCTGATACATGTCGCCGTGCCGATCACGTCGTTACATCTTCCGTCGTTTCTGATCGCGGGAGCCCTGCTTGTATCTCTTGGCTTCAGCATCATGATTCGGGCCTGGTGGTTGTTTGAACAACAGCAAACGGCGATCTGCCCAACCGCTGCCACAACGGCGTTCATTACCGATGACATCTACGCACTGACGCGCAACCCTATGTACCTGGGGATGGTATTGATGATGCTGGGAATCGCGTCGCTCGTTGGCAGCTGGTTGTTCTATATCGTGGCCTTGGCATACGCGCTAATCCTGGATCACGTCTTTTGCCATTATGAAGAGCAGAAACTTCTGCACCAATTCGGCGACCAATATGCTGCTTACGCCAGCCGGGTGAGACGTTGGTTGTAATCAGTCCTTCAATTCGAGCAGTCGTTCGTACAACGCATTTCGCTTGAGGCCAGTGGCCTGCGCTGCGATCTTCGCGGCATCCTTCGCGGAGAGCCGCGACGATAGCGCGGTCAGCAAGCGATCAACCTCAAACGGCGATTCATTCTCAGCTTTCGAGCCGGCAACGACGACGACGAACTCACCTTTACCGACTATGGTGTCGTCCCTGATCAGTTGCAGCAATTTTCCAAGCGGCTCCTGCACACACTGTTCGTGCAGCTTGGTCAGCTCGCGGCCAATGAACGCTTGCCGATCAGTCCCGAATGCGGCGGCCATATCTTCGATAGAGACTAAAACTCGGTGCACGGATTCGTAAAAAATCATGGTCCGGGTTTCTCTGGCCAGTCTTGCCAATGCCTCTCGTCGTGCCGCCTGCCTGGATGGCAAGAACCCCTCAAAGCAAAAGCGGTCTGTCGCAATTCCCGCACAGGACAGCGCGGCAGTGACTGCGCTCGCACCCGCGATTGGCGCCACAGTGATACCGTTCGCATGTGCCTCCCTGACAAGCCTGAAACCAGGGTCACTAACCAGGGGCGTACCAGCATCGCTGACCAGCGCAACGGAATCACCGTCCAGTAACATCTTTATGATGCTACCTGTCACTTTCTCCTCATTGTGATCATGCAACGCCAAAAGTCGGGTTTTACAGCCGATATGTATTAGCAATCGCCCAGTGTGCCGCGTATCCTCGGCTGCAATGAGGTTCACCGTGGCGAGAGTCTTAAGTGCTCGCGGTGTCAGATCTTCAAGATTGCCGATCGGCGTTGCAACAACGTAGAGTGTGCCGCTCATCAGGCGCTCAACCCTTTATTAAAATTTGTTGAAGAATTCGTAGGACAAATGGCTTTGATTATTTCGCATCCTGCAGTTAAATCACGTTCGCTGGCAAGCATTGTCGCATTGTTACTGTTCTCGTTGTTGATCGGTGCGTGCGGTACGACGGGCATTGGTGGGTTGTCGGGGTACGGCGAACATCGTGCCGAACGATTTGCGCGAGACGGCCAACACAATGACGCCGCAGGTGCCTACATAGGTCTGGCCAGCGACTCGGTCGGCCTCGAACGCGATCGACTGACATTGCTGGCTGTAGAACAATGGCTGGATGCGGGTGATGTCATCCGCGCGCAGCGAGCTCAGAACAGCGTACAGATCCCTGATTCCGGTCCGCTGCGCGCGATCTGGAAAACTAACTCGGCGGCGCTGTTTTTATATCGAGGCGATGCGGACGATGCGCTCCTGGTACTGGAGCCAATGAGCCGACGATCTCTATCCCGACGCGATCGATTGCGAGTTGAGGCCTTACGTGCCGACGCCTGGATTCAAAAGCAAGACCCCGCCCGCGCAGTGGAACTGATGAAACAACGTGAGTCGTGGTTGGACGGAGCTCGCGAGATTGAGCGCAACCAAAACCGGCTTTGGCAGGGATTGTTACTCAGCAACCCGCGAGTACTACGCGAGGCGGCTCAGTTGGCTACTGATGAACAAACTCGTGGTTGGCTGACACTGGGTTCACTGGCGACATCGACTGGCCAACAGGGCGTCGGCTGGGGCAACGGCATTTATCGTTGGCGGGAGGCGAACCCCGGGCACCCCGCCTTAGCGGTGATCGGCGACGACGAAGCGTTCGATCAGGAGCTGCTCGACTATCCACGGCAGGTCGCATTGTTATTACCTCTTTCGGGCCGCTCTGCGGCCGCAGGCAAGGCAATTCAGAACGGTTTTCTCGGCGCTTACTTCGCGACGGCCAGCGCGTTGGACGACCGGCAGGCGGTTCGCATTTACGATGTGAACTCGGAGGGCGGCGCAAGTGCTGCCTATCAAAATGCGGTTGCCGATGGTGCCGAATTTGTCGTCGGCCCGCTGTTAAAGAAAAATGTTACCGAACTCGCAAACGATATTCTGGTTCCTGTGCCGGTGCTTACACTTAACTACCTGCCCGACAACACGCTCGCGCCACCGGGTCTGTATCAGTTCGCATTGGCACCAGAAGATGAAGCTGCCTCTGCCGCGATTCGTGCAGTCGGTGACGGATATACCCGCGCCGTCGCACTTGTGCCAAATAATGATTGGGGCCGACGTGTTTTAAGAAGTTTTGCAACAGAGTTTGAGGGCCTGGGCGGTACGCTGCTCGACCATCGAAATTACACACCGGACAAGCAGGATTTTTCCAACGAAATAGAAAACCTGATGGGGCTCAGTGGAAGTGTGCAACGATACCAACGATTGCGAGCCAACATAGGCACCGGTCTGCAATTCGACCCGCGTCGTCGTCAGGACGCAGAGTTTATTTTCCTGGCAGCTGCGGCCGGGCCAGGACGGTTGCTCAAATCACAACTTAAATTTCATTACTCGGGCGACCTCCCAGCCTACTCAACGTCGTCCGTAAATTCACTGGACGGCCGCTCAAATTCCGATCTCAACGGCATTATGTTTGCTGACACGCCCTGGCTGGTGGATCCGCAACCCTGGATTCGCTATCTGCCACAGACGTATGACCAGTACTGGCCGGAAGAACGCCGTCTTGGCCGTCTGCACGCGATGGGATTTGATGCCTACAATCTGATTGCATCGCTGTTCGCCTATCGGGGCGGAGAAATGGCAGATCTTGACGGGGCGACGGGCGAGCTGTTTCTCGATCAATACGGCCAGGTTCACCGCCGCCTGGCATGGGCACAATTTCAACGGGGTGAGGCAATCGCATTGCCTGCACAGGAAGAGGTCGGCGGTCCGATCCAGGATATCAGCGATGACGGCACACAGATTGTGCCGGATGCGGCTGATGATGCGCCGTGGGACCTGGCACTACAGGAGCTGTAGGCCGAGAGGCGGAACAACTGGCGTTTGAATTCCTTGTTGAACGTGGTCTGCGACCTGTCGCCCGCAATTTCTATTGTCGTGGTGGCGAGATCGATCTCATCATGCTCGACGAAGACTGTCTGACTTTCGTTGAGGTGCGTTTCCGGGCGTCAAAAGCATTCGTTTCGGCCAGCCAAACTGTCGACTGGCACAAACAGCGAAAGATAGTTCGCACAGCCGCTATGTTCATCGCGCGAAATTCGCGTTTCGCCACACGTACGATGCGTTTTGACGTCGTCGCCATCGAGGGAACGACGGCCGATTCCGTTGACTGGATCAAAGACGCTTTTCGACCCGACAACTCGACCCTCTAGTACGCCGTCAAGGTGATAGAATTCGGCAAGCAACAACCCAGCGGAGAGACCATGGATCCTGTAGAGAGAGTACGCGACCATTTCAGAGAAAGCATTGCCACGAAGGAAACGGCAGCCGAGCAAATCGCTGAGAGCATCGCCTCCGCTGGTCGTTTGATGAGCGATGCGCTGCTTGATGACGGCAAAATATTGAGCTGTGGTAATGGCGGATCAGCAGCGGATTCACAGCACTTTTCGTCCGAACTCCTCAACCGTTTTGAAAAGGAGCGCCCTGGTTTGCCAGCGCTGGCACTGACGACAGACAGCTCTACGCTTACGTCAATATCAAATGACTATGCGTACGAGGAGATATTTTCCAAACAGGTTCGGGCACTCGGCAAGGAGCAAGATGTGCTGCTCGGTATTTCAACATCGGGTAACTCAGAAAATGTGATCCGCGCGATCGCCGCGGCCCACGAACGGGGCATGCGAGTTGTCGCCCTAACCGGCCGCGACGGTGGTCGCATGGCCGATATTTTCGAACCCGGCGACATAGAAATCAGAGTCCCCGCCAGCCGTACAGCACGCATCCAGGAAGTGCATCTGGTCGTTATTCACTGCCTGTGCGACCTGATCGACACAACCCTCCTGGGCGATGCGTAGGAGCGGTCCCTAACCGCGGCCCCGTCACGATCACCGCACAAAGTCTGTAAGCGGCGCCTACTTGACGATGGTCAGATTTGGACGAGATCGGGTCTCTTCGATTTCAGGCGGCAGTTCCGGCGGCTCAATTTGCTCGGCCGTCTCAGCACCCTGCGAGAAGATCATCCCCTGACCGGTCTCGCGAGCGTATATGCCCAGTACTGATTGCATTGGCACCCACACGTCAAACGGTACGCCGCTGAAACGAGCGCGAAAACTCACGGCATCGTTAGTCAGCTTAAGATTGTGTGCCGCCGAATCACTGATATTGAGGATGATTTTTCCATCCTTGACGTGTTCCAGCGGAACGCTAACACCCTCTGATGAGGTGTCGACTACGATATGCGGCGTATGTGAGTTGTCCCCCATCCACTCGTGCATGGCGCGGATCAGATACGGGCGTTTAGAGCGGCTGCGCTGTGTCACTGCAATTTCTTTTTATCTTGACCGGGACCACAATATTAGCACCGATTACGACGTCTGCTTTCAAAGTTAACTTAACGCAAGCACTAATACCTACAGCCGCATTTCCTGTTCGAGCTCTGTCAAACCCTGCTGGAACGACCGCCGAGCAAATACCCGGTCCATGTATTCTTCAATTGGCGCAGCGTCCTTACCCAGGTCGATACCATAAACCGGCAAGCGCCAAAGCAGTGGTGCAATCGTGCAATCCACCAACGAAAAATCATCACTCAGGAAGTAAGTGCGGGCGCCGAACAGTTCTGTGCTTTGCAGAATACTTTCGCGCAACATCTTGCGCGCCTTCGTACCCAGCTTGCCATCAACGCTGCTTTCCGACTCTTCTGCGATCGAGTACCAGTCCGTTTCGATTCGAAACAGCGCCAACCTGAATTGGGCGCGTGTCACTGGATCGACGGGCATTAGCGGTGGGTGCGGGAAGCGTTCGTCCAGGTATTCCACGATTACGCGTGAGTCGTACAAGGTCAGATCACGATCCACCAAAGTCGGAACCGTGTGGTACGGATTGAGGTCCATCAGGTCTTCCGGCAAATCCGGGCCTGCAACGTTAGAGATCTCGATATTGATGTTCTTCTCGGCCAGTACCAGCCGAGTGCGGTGACTGTGAATATCAGTCGGTCGCGAGAACAGCGTCATTACTGAACGCCGATTGGCTACTACTGCCATTATTTTACGTCCTTCCAAATCTGTTTCTTGAGCATCCGGGCGATGATCAGAAAGAAGATGAGATACATGATTACCCACTTACCCAAAACGACGCGGAGGCCACGAACTGGCTCAGCGATGTAGGCAAGGAAATTTACTGTGTCGCGCACAAATTCGTCGTAATCCTCAGAATCCAGTTCGCCCGGCGTTAGCTGCTCAAAACTGTCAAACGTCGTCGTAACCGAGCCGTCTTCGTTATGATGCTCCGAGAAATGCGCCGCCTGAAAGCCCTGTAATTCCCATAGAACGTGCGGCATGCTGGTACCTGCAAGCACCAGATTATCCACGCCGGTTGGGCTGTCTGCATCAACATAGAATCCCTTCAGGAAGTTGTATACGTGATCAGCACCTTTTGCGCGCGCCATAAGCGACAGATCCGGTGGTGCTGTTCCGTACCAACGCGCGGCGTCATCTGCGGGCATGGATGCCTGAATGGTTTCGAATGTCTTTTCGGCATTGAACATCAGGTTGTCGACCAGCATTTCCTCAGACAAATCGAGGTCCTTGCCGATGGTATTGTAGCGAACGTACTGCGCCGAATGACAACCGGAACAGTAATTCATGAAGTTCGCAGCACCGCGCTGCAGAGACTTGATATTGTCCGGATCAATGTCAGCAGAAGCCAGACCGGCCCCACCGCCAGACGCAAATCCCTGCGTCGTCATGAAACACGTACCAATAATTGCCAGACATGCTATTCGTTTCAAATTAGTCATGGTAGACAACCCTCTCTGGAACGGGCTTCGTCTTGTCGATAGTCGTGTAATACGGCATCAAAATGAAGAACGCGAAATAGACGACAGCCAAAATTCGTGCACCCAGAACATATATCGGTTCAGCCGGCATGGTGCCTAGCCAACCGAGCACCATGAACGTCACCACAAAAATCGCCAAAGCTGATTTGTAGATCCAGCCGCGATAGCGAATAGACTTAACACGCGCTCGATCCAGCCACGGCAAGAACAGCGGCAACAAGACCGACAAGCCGAACAGGATGAAGCCCCACAACTTGTCGGGCACCGCACGCAAAATCGCGTAGAACGGCGTGAAGTACCACACTGGCGCAATGTGTTCCGGCGTCGCGGTCAAATTGGCAGGTACGAAATTCGCATGCTCCAGGAAGTAACCACCCATGTCAGGAGCGAAGAACACGACACCACAAAAGATCATGAGGAAAATAATAATCGCCACCAGATCCTTACTCGTGTGATACGGATGAAAAGCGACACCATCCAGCGGCACGCCATCCGCACCCTTGTTCTCCTTGATCTCAATTCCGTCCGGGTTGTTTGATCCAACCTCGTGCAACGCCACGATGTGGACAAAAACGAGTCCAATCAACGACAGCGGCAATGCGATGACGTGTAGGGCGAAGAAGCGATTGAGCGTGATGTCCGAGATTGAATAATCACCTCGAATGATCTCGACCAGCGCATCACCCACCCACGGAATCGCGCCGAACAGCGAGATTATTACCTGAGCGCCCCAATAGGACATTTGTCCCCATGGCAACAGATAGCCCGCAAATGCTTCAGCCATCAGCACCAGGAATATCAGCATGCCGATTATCCAGATAAGTTCACGCGGCTTCTTGTATGAGCCATACAGCATCGCGCGGAACATATGCAGGTAAACGACGATAAAGAAGAATGACGCCCCGGTTGAATGCATGTAACGAATCAACCAACCCCACTCGACATCACGCATGATGTACTCGACCGACGCAAACGCTTCTGCTGCTGCCGGTTTGTAATTCATCGTCAGGAATATGCCGGTGAACAACTGAATGAAGAGCACGACGAACGCGAGGACGCCGAATACATACCAGACGTTGAAATTCTTGGAAGCGTAATATTCAGTGGCGTGGTATTTCATCGTCGACGTAAACGGAAAACGATCGTCGATCCACTTCATGAGCCCGCCTTTTGGCGTGCCGACTTCTGCTTCGATTCTTGCCATTACGCTGCTCCCGAATCCTGGCCGATCAAGATCAGGTCATCCCTGACAAACCGGTGCGGTGGAACCCGCAAATTAGTTGGCGCTGGCACACCCTTATAGACCCGTCCGGCGAGATCAAACTTGGAGCCGTGACATGGGCAGAAGAATCCGCCGCCCCAGCCTTCAGCCGGCCGGACATCAAAGTCCTCCAGCGGCGCGCAACCAAGGTGGGTGCACGAGCCTTCTACGACCAGATACTCCGGTCGAACTGAGCGAGTATCGTTAGCGGCGTAGTCGGGCTGCTGATCAATCTCCTCGGAGTCCGGGTCCCGAAGCTTGTCCAAATTCTCTGCAAGCCGGGTCAGCATCTCATCATCGCGCCGCAGGACAAAGACCAGCCTGCCACGCCATAATACGCGCAGTAGTTCGCCGGGCTGCATAGAGCCTATCGGTACTTCAACCGGCGCTCCTAGTGCTTGCGCACGTGCGCTTGGCTTCAGTGAGGACAAGAAAGGAACAGCAACCACACCAGCACCAGCGGCACCGGTAACAGCAGTTGCTACAGCAAGAAAATGACGCCTATTGCGATCAAGGTCGTCTTCGGTCATCAGGCACTCCCATACGCCGCTCTATTGACGGCCTCTTTGTAATACAGCGCTTTGTTGCTAAATATCGAAAATGGTAGATTTGCAGCAGACCCGGTTTGCCGTCAGGATGACGATAACCCCGAACCTCGATGCGGAACCACGGCGCATTATACACGGGGCCAATCGAAATTGGCTAGCCACTTAGAGGGAAGATTACAGGAACATCGCTTGGCCAGAATGAAGTCAGTACTTGTTTTCCTATTACAGTCGATCGTCGTTGGCCTGGCGGTCGCGTTTATCGTCGTGCTCGTGCGCCCGGACCTGATGCCGGGCCTGACCAGTAACGATAGACCCGCCAGTTTCGCCGACGCCGTCGATCTGAGTTCTGCATCGGTTGCCAATATCTACACCAAGAGACTGGTGCAGGATTCCGGCCCCGACACTGCACGCGCCAGATTTCGGGTCGAAACAAGTTTTGCCTCCGCCGTTATTATTGACCCGGAAGGTTATCTGGTGACCAATTATCACGTTGTCGCAACTGCCGCCGAGATTCGCGTGCAACTGAGCGACGGTCGCCTAACGGAACCGGTCACCGTCGGTGTTGATGCGGAGACCGACCTGGCCCTCTTAAAAGTTGATCTCGAAGATCTCCCGGCCATTCGCATCGGCAGGTCCGACAAGCTTCGAATCGGCGACATCGTACTCGCAATCGGCAATCCCTACGGGCTGACAACGTCTGTCACTCAGGGCATCGTCAGCGCCACCGGGCGTGGCCTCCTTAATCTTGTCACTTTTGAGAATTTCATCCAGACCGATGCCGCTATCAATGCCGGCAATTCGGGTGGCGCATTGATCAACAGCCACGGCGAACTGGTTGGCATCAATACCGCCGTGCTTGCACAAGACCCAGGCACAGAGGGTATTGGTTTCGCTATTCCGGTCGATCTCGTGCGCGGCGTTGTTGACCAGATAAAGAAAAACGGCCGTGTGGTACGAGGCTACATGGGCATGCTGCCTGACGATCTGACCAATTCCGAGCGCCTGGCGATGGGAATTGAGAGTGGCAACGGTATTCTCCTGAAGGAAGTTTATGACGGAGGGCCAGCGGCCATGGCGAACCTGCAAGTAGGTGACGTCATACTGGAGCTGAATGGCGAGCCGGTTTATTCACAGCGCCAGGCGTTATTGATCTCCGCAAGCACGAGTCCAGGCGACGATGTCGACGTTGTCGGCCTCCGGAACGGAGAACGATTCAATACATCGGTCACTGCGGCGGAACGCCCGGAAGAGCGCTGATAGCGGTCTGAATCCCGTCCAGAAGGGTGGCAGGGCCGTCGAGCGGGAGACTGTTTACTGGAATGGCTCGCTTCGCTGCGCTTTATTTCCTGTAAACAGTCTCCCATCTAAGGACGTCATAAGGTCGGCGAGCGGGAGTCTGTTTAAAGGAAAAAAATCGCAGCGAAGCGAGCCAATCCAGTAAACAGTCTCCCGCGCGACGGC
>JAJFKV010000042.1 GCA_021773055.1 Woeseiaceae bacterium | reverse complement strand
CCCTCCGGGGCTCCGGGGGGGGGGGGTTTTCTTTTTCACCTAAAAAACCCCCCCGCCCCCACCCCCTTAACTCTTTCCCCCCCCCGACGGCCTTGTGACATGGGTAGCGAGGTCGCGCGCAGGGCTCGCTCCTACGGTTCGTCCAGTGCAACGTTGGTTTTTTCGCCTTCGAGGCGGGCTACGATGGTCGCGCAGCAGCAGTCGCCCCAGACATTGATGCTCGTCCGGCACATGTCGAGGATGCGGTCGAAGACCATAAGGACACCGATTGCTTCCAGTGGAATGCCAATGGCCGCCAGGATAATGGCGATCGCAACGAGGGATGCCGACGGCACGCCGGCAACGCCGATCGACGTCATTAACGCAATCGCGACAATGGTAAATTGCACCCCGAAGGTCAGGTCCAGACCGTAGGCCTGCGCCAGGAACAGCGCCGCTGCACATTCATACAGCGCCGTACCGTTCATATTGACGGTTGCACCCAGCGGTAATACAAAGCTCGATACTTTGTTCGACACGCCGATGTTGTCTTCGACGCTTTCCATCGTGATCGGCAGGGTTGCGGACGACGACGCCGTCGAGAATGCTGTCAGCATGGCCTGAGATGCACCAACCAGCGTTTTGAGCGGGTGCACCCGACCGACAAACCTCAGCAACAGCAACAGCGTACCGAACGCATGCAGCGTCAACGCAAGTAACACCGCGATGGCAAACATCGCCAACGGCCCGGTCGCTTTCAACCCCGCTTCAGCGATCACCGCACCGACCAAACCAAACACGCCAATCGGTGCGAACTTCATGATGAACTCGGTCATTTTCATCATTACGTGAAACACACCATCCCAGAATTTGAACAACGGCTCAACGTAGTCATGGGACAGTTTCGTCATGAAATAGCCGAACAGGATCGCAAAAACGATCAGCCCAAGCATCTGGCCTTCCGCTGCAGCCATGACGATATTGGGTGGCACCATTCGAATGAAAATCTCTGCAACATCGCTGGCGTCTTTGTCACCAACCCTGGCCTGAACTTCTTCAATGGATGCCGACAAATTCAGCGCGTCTTTCGCTGGCTCACCATCAATATAACCCGGACCGATTGCATTGATGACGAACAGGCCCAGTAGAATCGCAGCCAGGGTCGTCGACGCATAGAAGAGCAGCGTCTTTCCACCCAGGGAGCCGAGGTTGCCGCCGGAACCTATGCCTGCCACACCGATTATTATCGACGATGTGATCAGTGGAACGATGATCATTCTCAATGCATTGAGAAAGATTGTGCCGACGAAATTGAACATCGCCACGAAATCGATGCCAAACAGGCCAGCCTCAATTCCGGTGTTCTCGCGATAATAAAAAATCGCCAACCCGGCGCCGAAAGCCAAAACAATCGCGATCAGAATCTGCCAGTGCAGAGCAAGCTTGCGCATATCTCCCCCGTACGGCTTTTCGCCGTTGTGGTGTTTTTTCTTATACGAGCAAGCTTACTGGAACAGGTCTTGTGCGGCCAGCGCGTCCTCGTTGATGATGACTTCTGCATTTGCGCGTAGTGCCTGCACAAAGGCTATGAAGTCACCGACTCCGTATTGATCAACCAGTTGATTCTTGCCCGCATCTCTCTCAGCCAGCGGTATCGACTGCGGCTGGCCCGGGATAACGGCATCCAGGCTGTAGATGGTGAAACCACCTGCATCGTTCGGCGTACTGCCCAGCGTCGGATTGTTCTGCGTAGGCTTAAGGGCCGTGAAAATGGCAACCGCGAGCGACTGATCCGCGTCGTTCGCGTTACGCGTCATAATCGAAGATGGTGCCGCTGCAGCACCAACGGCTTCTGCAGCGGCCGCGAACTCTTCGCCAGCGTTAATCGCGTCGAGCATTTGCTGCGCACGGCTGGCCATCAAGTCCGAAGACTGGCGGGCAGTCAATCCTGCCGAGACCTGGTCATGAACGTTTTCCAATGTGTCACGAGTCGCCGCGTTGTGCGCAACGACAGAGAATACGACCGTTCGATTTGCATCAATCTCGACCAGTTCGGACAGCTGTGCTCCGCTCAATACGGTCGCATCGAAGATTGCGTCAACCGCTCTCTGATTTCCTTCGAATGGTGCCACGCTGTTCCGTGCAAATTCGGCAGCAGTCTTGACTTCAACGCCAACTGCAGCGGCCAGTGCATTGATATCAGCCGCATCAAACAACGCGTCCGATAATTTTCTTTCCAGCGCCAGAAACTGGCCTTCGGCTTCTTTTTCCTGCACTTCGCTCAGCAGCGACGGACGGACCTGTTCGTACGGCAACGGTCCCGATTCCAGGACCCTGTCGAGCCTCACAATATGAAATCCGAAGTCACCTTTGACCGGCCCCCGCACATCGCCTTCCACCATCGAAAATATCGCGTCACCGAGGGCGTCGGGCAACTGTGTGCGCGTCAATGCGCCAAGATCACCACCATTGCCGGACGTACCACCATCTTTGGAGTACTGGCCAGCGAGAACTTCAAACGACTCGCCAGAACGAACGCGGGTAACCATTTCGTCGGCAACGACTTCGGCACCCGTCTCATCGTCATCAAACAGGATCAAAATGTGGCGGGCTTGACGCTGTTCGTCTTGTTCGTAGCGATCCTTGTTCAGATCGTAGTATTCCTGCAACTGCTCTTCAGTAACACTAACCTCCGCGATAACAGTGTCACGCAGGATTTCAACGTATTCGACGTCAGCTGTTTCCGGCAGGTTGTACATAGCCGGGTTATCGTCATAGAACTTAGCGACCATTTCTTCAGTAACGTTGATGTCTTCAGCCACTGATTCGGGCGAGATGACAGCCGTAGTCACGACACGGTTTTCAAACGCAAGGTTCAAAAAACGGCGATAGCTGGAAGGTGGCACAACCGATGAGCCGCGAATGGCGCGCTGCAGCTGTGCGCGACGCATCGACAGTTTCTGTGACGCCTCAAACTGTGTTGGTGTCATGCTCGCGCCGAGCAACACCGTTTCGTAGGTTTCGCGATCAAAGCGACCATCAACCTGGAATTCGGGAAACTGGTGCACGACGTCCGTCAGTTGCTGGTCTGTAATTTCGTATCCGGCCTCATCGAGGTAGTTGTCGATAACTCGCTGCTGGACGAGCTGCTCGAGAATATTGCTGCGCAACTGCTGGCGATATTCATCCGGCAATGCCGCTAACTGCGGATTGCCCTGTACCTGATCACGGTAGGCAGTCTCGAACTGTCCAATACCAATATCGATACCGTCCACCTTGGCGGCAAAACTCGAACCGATAGTGGTGAAGTTGGCGCCGCCGACGAAGACGAAAGACAGGGCAATAGTGCCAAGGACGATCAGAGCAATCTTGCCTGTTAAGTTATCACGAATATTTTGCAGCATATTTAAGTGTCTTTATTTATGTAGGAACGCACCCAGCGCGCGACCCCGATCAGGTTCGAGATTCTAAAAAAAATCCCGGGCCCCCGCTAGAGGGACCCGGGACTTTCGAGTGGCGGAGCGGACGGGACTCGAACCCGCGACCCCCGGCGTGACAGGCCGGTATTCTAACCAACTGAACTACCGCTCCAAATCTTGGTGGGTGCTGACGGGTTCGAACCGCCGACCCTCGCCTTGTAAGGGCGATGCTCTACCAGCTGAGCTAAGCACCCACTATATAGGACATGAAAAAGCCCGTCGAAACGGGCTCTTTCCTACCCTGTGCCCCGTTGGGGCGCGCTAGTTTACGGCATCCTTCAGGCCTTTGCCAGCCTTAAAACCAGGAACGTTACTCGCCTTAATCTGGATGGTTTCACCCGTACGAGGATTACGTCCAGCGCGTGCTGCGCGGGCCTTAACCGAGAACGTTCCGAAGCCAACGAGTGACACCGAACCGCCATTGGATAGCGTGCCTTGAATGCTATCGAGTACTGCGTCGACCGCTTTGGTTGCATCAGCGCGTGACAGTCCTGCTGCACCCGCAACCGAGTCTATGAGTTCCCCTTTGTTCATACTATTCACCCTTGCAGATTGATTAAAGAAATGGTCATCAATCCAGCGAGCCTCCATGTTGGCACAATCCGCTGAATGGCTGAAAGTGGCTCCGTGCATCCACTAACAACTACGAGGCTTATACCAACTGGCATATATAGCGTCAAATATCCTTTAACCACGCGGGTTACAGCGTGTTAGTGAGCGCGCACCATGTCGTCCGTTTTTTGCTCATCAGAAGGCGATTTTGACTCCCCTTCCGGGCCGTCTTTGGCCGTGACCGGCACCGGCAAATGAATCAGTGCATGCTGCATCACTTCATCGATCCATTTCACTGGAACAATCGTCAGCTTGTCCTTGATGTTCTTCGGAATTTCCACAAGATCCTTCTCGTTCTCTTCAGGGATAAGCACCTTCCCGATACCCCCTCTGTGGGCCGCCAGTAGCTTCTCTTTCAGCCCTCCGATAGGCAGTACCTCGCCCCGCAGCGTGATCTCGCCAGTCATGGCCACATCACTCCTTACGGGGATGTCTGTCAATGCCGACACCAGCGCAGTACACATGCCAACTCCCGCACTCGGTCCGTCCTTCGGAGTGGCCCCTTCGGGCACGTGAACGTGCACATCGAGCTTCTGGTGGAAGTCATCTGCAATGCCCCAGACCTCAGCCCGGCTTCGCACAACGGTCATGGCAGCCTGAATGGATTCGGTCATAACTTCGCCGAGCTGGCCCGTGTGGGTGAGCTTGCCTTTGCCCGGAACGACAGCTGATTCGATGGTCAGCAGCTCTCCACCGACCTCCGTCCATGCCAGACCCGTCACCTGGCCAACCTGATCCCTGTCCTCGGCCTTGCCGTAGCGGAATCGGCGCACACCGAGGTACTTTTCCATGCTTTTCGAGGTAGCCAGCACCCGCGTATCGCGCGGTTTCAGCAGCAGCGATTTCACCACCTTGCGACAAATCTTCGAGATTTCGCGCTCGAGGTTTCGAACGCCGGATTCCCGGGTGTAGTGCTGGATGATATCGCGCACCGCACTCTCGGTAATATTGAGTTCTTTTTTCTTAAGGCCGTTCAATTTTAGCTGCTTCGGCACCAGGTATTTGAGCGCAATTTTGGTCTTCTCATCCTCGGTATAACCCGGAATTCGAATGACCTCCATGCGATCAAGCAGTGGCGCCGGAATATTCAGGCTGTTCGCCGTGCAGACAAACATCACGTCCGAGAGATCGAAATCGACTTCAAGATAGTGATCAGCAAACGTCGAGTTCTGCTCGGGGTCCAGGACCTCCAGCAAAGCGGACGACGGGTCGCCGCGAAAATCCATGGCCATCTTGTCGACTTCGTCGAGCAGGAACAAAGGATTCCTGACACCCGTCTTGGAGATGTTCTGGATGATTTTGCCCGGCATCGAACCGATATACGTACGGCGGTGACCACGAATCTCGGCCTCGTCGCGCACGCCACCCAGCGACATGCGTACGAACTTGCGATTGGTCGCGCGAGCGATACTTTGACCTAACGAGGTCTTGCCGACACCCGGCGGGCCAACCAGGCACAGGATCGGTCCCTTGAGACGCTTCACACGTTGCTGTACCGCAAGATACTCAAGAATGCGTTCCTTGACCTTCTCGAGGCCGTAGTGATCTTCCTCAAGCACGCCTTCGGCCTTCTTCAGGCTCTTGAAGACTTTGCTGCGCTTCTTCCACGGTGCCTTGACGAGCCAGTCGACGTAATTGCGTACGACCGTGGCTTCGGCGGACATCGGCGACATCAGCTTGAGCTTGTTGAGTTCCGACGAGGCCTTCTCTTTGGCCTCTTTGGGCATGCCGGCCTTCTCGATCTTGTCTTCAAGATCACCCAACTCGTTAGGCACATCGTCCATCTCGCCGAGTTCTTTCTGAATCGCCTTCATCTGCTCATTCAGGTAGTACTCGCGCTGGCTCTTCTCCATCTGTTGCTTAACGCGACCACGAATTCGCTTTTCGATTTGCAGGACGTCGATCTCGCCTTCGATAATTCCGAGCACCTGCTCGAGACGAGCACGCACATCCTGAATTTCGAGGATGCGTTGCTTTTCGGACAGCTTCAGTGCCATGTGTGCGGCAACCGTATCGGCCAGTCGTCCCGGCGCATCGATTCCCGATAGCGAGGTCAGCACCTCAGGCGGCACCTTCTTGTTCAGTTTCACATAGGCTTCGAACTGCGAAATGATCGAGCGCACCAGCACGTCGATTTCACGCTCGTCGTGCCGGTCATCTTCGGTCAGGAGCGTGACCTCTGCCGAGAAATGGTCCTCAACATTAATCCGATCGACCAGTGCGCGTTCGCCACCTTCAACCAGAACCTTGACTGTCCCGTCCGGCAGCTTCAGCAGCTGCAGAATGGTTGAGAGCGTTCCAACCTCATACAAGTCAGAGGGTTGCGGATCATCAAGGTCGGCGGCTTTTTGCGCCACCAGCAAAATACGTTTGCCGGCATTCATCGCTTTGTCGAGCGCGACGATGGATTTCTTGCGGCCGACAAACAGCGGAATGACCATGTGTGGATAAACGACAACGTCACGCAGCGGCAAAACCGGCACGCCCGATGAATCGTCGATGATGTGTTCGTCCGGAGACGGATCGATCGATGAGATCAAGTCTTTTTCTGGTTTGTCGTTTTCAGACACCGTGAATAACCTCTGAGAGAATTAACAATACTTAAAAGCTGAATGCAAATGTGCGGCCAATCGGACGCAATTCAAGCTTCGGTATTCGATGTCGTTACGCGCCGTCCGAACCTGCCTGTCTGGGCGGCTGCTCGATGTTTACGGTCGGCGTTTCATCCGACTCGTAGATGACGTATGGCGGGTTCTCACCCGTGACAACCGCCCCGTCAACGACCACCTTCTTCGCAGTATCCGAAGACGGCAGGTCGTACATCGTGTCTAGCAGCACGTTTTCGAGAATCGTGCGCAGACCGCGAGCACCCGTCTTGCGCTCCATGGCTTTCGTTGCCACTGCACGTAACGCGTCGTCGCGGAATTCCAGATCCACGCCTTCCATCTCAAAGAGCTTTTTGTACTGCTTTGTCAGCGCGTTCTTCGGCTCCAGGAGAATCTGTACGAGTGCATCCTCGTCCAGCTCCTCAAGCGTCGCAACGACTGGCAAACGGCCGACGAATTCCGGAATCAGCCCGAAGCGAATCAGATCTTCCGGTTCCACGTCGTGTAACAGCTCGCCAATGCTCTTCTCGTCCTCGCTCGTCTTGACGTCGGCAACAAAGCCGATACCCGCCTTGGACGAACGGTCTTGAATAATCTTCTCGAGGCCTGAGAATGCGCCACCGCAGATGAACAGGATGTTACCCGTGTCAACTTGCAGGAATTCCTGCTGCGGGTGTTTGCGGCCACCTTGTGGCGGTACTGAGGCGATCGTTCCCTCGATCAGCTTCAGGAGTGCCTGTTGCACGCCTTCACCTGATACGTCTCTTGTTATCGACGGGTTGTCCGATTTTCTTGAGATTTTGTCGATCTCGTCGATGTAGACGATACCGGTCTGCGCCTTTTCGACGTCGTAGTCGCACTTCTGTAGCAGTTTCTGAATGATGTTCTCGACGTCCTCGCCCACATAACCCGCCTCAGTAAGGGTGGTCGCGTCGGCGATGGTGAACGGCACATTCAGCAAGCGGGCCAAAGTCTCAGCCAGCAGCGTCTTGCCGCAACCGGTTGGCCCTATCAGGAGAATATTGCTTTTCGCGAGCTCGATGTCGTCTTTGGAGCGTTCGTCCAGACGATCATTCAGGCGCTTGTAATGGTTGTAGACGGCGACGGACAGAACCTTCTTGGCACGTTCCTGGCCGATAACGTACTCGTCCAGCACTTCATTGATTTCGATCGGCTTCGGCAGCTTGTCGTGCCCTGTCTCGCCAGTATCCTCGAGCTCCTCGCGGATAATGTCGTTACAAAGCTCGACGCATTCGTCACAAACGAACACGGACGGGCCCGCAATCAATTTGCGAACTTCGTGCTGTGATTTGCCGCAAAAAGAACAATAAAGGAGTTTACCGTCCTCGTTCTTACCGCGGGATTCGTCGCTCATACAAGACTTGCCTTTTTAGCATATGCAATGGGTCCGTAGTTTACATGGGCGCTTTGAGCGTGCAAAGCCACACGTCACAGAAGCGACCAACTACCTTATAACAGATTGATATTTAAGAGTTTAGTTCAAGCAGATTTTGACAAATTCCCTGAAAAATCAGCGTGATGCCGAAGAATGGAAAAATTTGTACAGAAAAAGCGACTCCGTGCCGTGGCAATCAGCACACAAAGGCTCCACCAGGGCAGGCGCTCTTAGGTGCAACCCGGGCAGGTTCTCAGGCCGATCAGCGGCACGCTCCCGGTGCGGATCGTGGCAGGTCGGACAGCCAATCTGGCCTACCCGGGCGTGGCGGGAATTAGCATCGAATACCGGCATTGCGGCGGCCGTTCGCGACCGAATGCCGGCGCGCACATCCTGTGACCAGGCGATAACCTGGGGCGGGTGTTCGGCGGGGTTCGGTTCGTCATCGTGGCAGCTGCGACAGAATGTGTTGACCGTCAGGTTCCCTGCACCCTGGCTGCGACCCCACATCAGGGGCAGTTCGGAGCCATGCGCTGCATGGCAGCTGCCACAGGTTCCCCGTCGTTCGAAGTCCTGAGTGCGCCGCTTGCCCTTGTCGTGGCCGCTGCCGGCAATACTCGCCTTGTCAGCGTGACAGGCAAGACACAGCTCACCATTAGCGCTGGCACGCATGAACGGCTTCACCTTTTGCGGTGCGTCCTCCGCCTCGCTGAGATGTGCGGAATGGCAGGTACCGCAATACATGTTGTCGTCATCGTTCATCGGGAAGACCGGGTCCCCGCCCAGCTCCGCCACAGCGATGT
>JAJFKV010000041.1 GCA_021773055.1 Woeseiaceae bacterium | reverse complement strand
TCAACTGTCTGCGCAGGGCGCACGCGCGTTCAAGAGCAAGACAATCAACTTCGCAGCGATTCTCGCGATATTCGGAGCCGTCCAGGCGAATCTACCTGCGGTACAAAACTTCATTTCACCGGCAGCTTACGGCTGGCTGACCATGGGTATTGCGGTGGCTGTCGCTTTATTGCGGGCAGTCACAAGTAAGCCGCTTTCGAAAAAGTGACCAAATTGCGTACTGACGAGTATGGACAGACGACAGATTATTACAGGTGATATGAATGGCTACACTTTCTGAACTATCAGGACTCTATAACGACGGCGAGCTAATCAAGAAGATATCCGCTGCGGCTGTCATTAAGGCACAGGATATTCTGTCGAACGTTGGTACTGCCACCGCTGCTGACAAAGCATGGGCGGCCCGTGCGTTCTCTGATCCAAGCCGAGAAGCACACAGGCTAATAAAGGCAGTCCTGGCTGCGAATTCGACCGCGACAGTCGCACAGATCCAAGCTGCGGCCGATACGGCAATACAGACAAACGTAAACGCTGCCGCGCGGTTATTCATTGATGCTGATGCTGGCGCGTAATGGCAATCACACTCACAGAGACACAGGTGACGTGGCCAACTGCCGCGAACTCAAAGTCGGTCGCGGCTGGCGGTAATGAAACGTCCGAAGAATTCAATCTCGATGCTACTTGTGTCGCAGCGCAGATTTCACTGAAGGCTGATAACAGCACAACTCCGGCTGCTGACGATCAAATCTATGTGTGGCTGATACAGACCTCCGGAGACCCGGACGGTGCTGGTACCGATGAGTTCGACACAGTCGGACACGCTGAGCTTCTCGCAGTATTGGATACCAATGATGAGGATCCGGCAGGAATGACCGTACCGCTGCCGATTCCGCAAAAGGGTGCGAAACTCTATGCGGAGGGAGTGACGGCCGGTACGACAAACGCGATTACTGTTTCAGCGACGATTACCGAACAACGGGCGGCGTAAATGCCTATTATTCTTCCGCAGCGTGTCGTGCGGCGATCCCGGGTCCCTCCCGGTATCTCGGTTGACTGGTCGAATCCGTTTGCAAGAAACCTGATCAATGCGGAGGTGTTTCTGCCTGGGCCCGGCATTCGTAATGCGGCTCAAAAACTACCAGATGCGTCGAACGTACCATCACTGAGCGGAAACCCAACCGTTTCAGCGTCGCCGCTTGACCAGTCATCGTTGATATTGGACGGCGCTGGTGACTTTATTGACTATGCATCTCCGGAGCTGGCTGAGGGGCTTACCGGACTCACGGTGTTTTTTCGTTACCGCCCGGCATCAGCCAGCCCTACAAACGAGTACTTCATTCAGGGGACGGTCAATAACAACGTGACGCTCGTGCGGGCGTACCTGCAAGCGAACGGCAACTTCCGGTGGCACTGCACTGATTCAACCGGTACCGGCAGCGATCTCGCGACCACGCAGCAATTCTCAACGGTCGATAATTACGACGTCTGCTTCATATGGGATGCAGGGTCCCAGCGAGCCTATGTGAATGAGGCGGAGGTTATCAGCGGTTCTGGGCTAGCGTCCGCGCTCTTTACCGGCACTACCGCGCACAATACATTCACCATAGGTACCGGCGGCGGAGGCAAAGACATCACCGCCGACATCTCGGACATATTTATATGGCAGAGGGCGCTTAGCCAACGGGAATATCTCTCCTTTCGACAAAACCCAAAGCAGGTGTTTCGGCCTCGCTTTGTTCCAATTATGTTGCCGACAGCTGCCGGCCAAACGATAGCAATGGGCCTGCAGGCCGAATCGGATCTCGCGCAGGCATTTGGACGTCTGAAGCAACGTGCAGTCGGGCTACCGGTAGAAACAGATGTTGCCCAAGCAATCAGCAGTGGAAAGTCTCGATCGCTCGGATTGAATAGCGAGATCGAACTCGGTCAGCCCTTTGGCCGGTCGAAGTCAAAGCCGGTCGGGCAACTGTCTGAGTCAGACACGGCGCAAGCGGTTGGTAAATCGAAGAGTAGGGCAGTCGCGTTCGTGAGCGAGTCTGATATTCCGCAGGCTCTGTCGAAATCGAAGTCTAAGCCCGTCAGCTTTGTAACAGAGTCAGACATCGGCCAGGCGTTCGGTAGAGCAAAAGCGAAGTCTATCGGACTGCTTAGCGAGACGGACCAGGTGTTCGCCCTCACAGTGGGCGGTGCGCTGACGGTCAGCCTTGGCTTGATTACAGAATCGGACAACCCACTGGCGCTCGGTAAGGTTAAGCAGCGCACTATTAGTCTACTGAGCGAAACCGACATCGCTCAGTTATTCGGCATTAGCAAGGCAATTGCCATCGGCCAGGCGTCGGAGACCGACAGCGTGTTTGCGGTCGGAAGTACCAAGGCTCGGGCAATAGGGCTTGTCACAGAGGCGGGTGCACCGCTAACGATGACGGCAGCCCGGGCCTACGAGCTCGGCCTTGTAACCGAATCGGACCTCGCGTTCGCGGCCTCAGTTGCCAAAGCCGTCGATCTCGGAATTCTGACTGAGACCGACACCGTATTCGCCATTTCGGCCAGCGGCCCAGCATCACCACAGGCAGCGACAGTACAGATCGTCGTTGAGGCGAGAAACCGTCGCGTAGTTGTTGAGAAGCGCGACAGATTGATCATCGCAAGTCCGCGACGCCGGCGAATAAGCGTCAAGAAACTCAATTAAGGAGAACACGTGTGGCCGACCAGATTTTCAACATTGCACTCGGACGTATCGGGGAACTGTACAACCGAGTTGATCAGAATGATCCCGCGAACTCAGCGCTCATTATTGTGGCCATCAATACGACTGCGACCGATGCGGTTCTGAAGGACCTCGATACGCTGAGTGCGGTTCTCGCTGACGCGAACACTGCCGAGGCAACAAACTCCGGATATGCGAGAAAGGTTCTGACGGACGCGGATCTCGCGGCCTTCGCAGCGGATGATGCGAACGATAGGGTTGACCTGGACTTCGCCGATCAAACGTGGAGCGCAGTTGCGGCTACTGGCGGCGCGTGGACCGATCTGCTCATTTGCTACGACAGCGACACGACTGGCGGTACAGACGCCAATATCGTGCCGCTGGCCATGTACGACTTCGCGGTGACACCGGATGGCTCGGACATCATTGCGCAACTGAATGCCGCCGGTTTCTTCCGTGCAAGCTAGACCACACGCCACTGACGAGGTTGGACAGGCGCATGGCTAAGGACTCGAAAGTCTGATGGAACCCGATTTTGTAATCGAAAAAACGGCCACAGAGCTATGGCCAGTTGAAGCGCCGTTATTGATCTTGCTTGGCCATTTTTGGCGGCCAGAAACGGATTACGCGCTGAATGACACACGTTTACCGACCGACTCGAACGGATACCAATTCAAGGCAAGCAACGCGGGTCGTTCAGGCGCTGTAGAACCAAAGGAATTCCAAAAGAAGGGGTTCCGGATCACGGTTGGCGATTCTGTCGTTGACGGCTCTATTACTTGGGTCGCCGAAGTAGCCTCTGCCACATCGCGTGATTCAATTGCATCGGTCAACACTGTTGTGCCAACTGGACTAACTGTTTCGGCCCCGACCATAAGCGGCACGGTGGTGAGTTTCAACGTATCCGGTGGAGCCGTTGGCCAAAAATACCGCATCTCTATCGAATACACGTTCGCATCCGGGGAGATCGTAGAGCACAAAATCGACGTGCTCATTAAGGACGAATAGTGCGCCTTGAAATCAAGCATGACCTGAAGAGGCTTGAGCGTGATCTCGG
>JAJFKV010000005.1 GCA_021773055.1 Woeseiaceae bacterium | reverse complement strand
CATATGTTTATCGAGTAGCTTTAGTTGCTCGGGCGTCAGCTCTATAGGCGGCTCAACCGTAGATTCTTCTGGGGGTTCGGTCGTTTCCTCTGCAAGCACCGGAACGATGAGGGTCATGGACAGAAAAAGAATTGTGAATTGTCCTTTCATATTCAGCTACCTCTCCAAATTTGACGCACTACGATCAAGAATCGTCGTCACCGCAAATGACTGCAATGGGTTGTGACTTCAACCGGTCGATGCAACACATTGAGCAAAGCGTTCTGCTGGTGTTCTAAATTGTAACGTTTCTCGCGGTCGTTCGTTAAGTCTTCTCGCAACAGCATTCAATCTGTTTTGATGAATGTTTGAGAGGTCCATTCCTTTCGGGAAGTACTGTCTTAAGAGCCCGTTGGTGTTTTCGTTTGAACCACGCTGCCAGGGACTCTGCGGATCACAGAAGTACACTTTGACTTTCGTGTCCAATGTAAACCGCGTGTGATCGGCCATCTCTTTACCACGATCCCAGGTGAGCGATTTGTAGAGTTCCCGCGGTAACTTGTGCGCCTGCTTAATGAGTGCATCGATCACCGTCTTCGTGTCCTTGCCCTTCACTCGGGCCAACATCACGTAACGCGTTTGGCGTTCTACCAAGGTCGCGATGTGGCTGTTGTTGCTGCCCGATATCAGATCACCCTCCCAGTGCCCGGGTACAGCACGGTCTTCAACCTCGGGCGGACGCTCCCTGATCGAGACGGTGTTGCTGATCCTGCCGTGGTCTTTAGTCTTCTGCGTGTGATGGCGAGATCGACGCATCGCCCGTGGCCTCCTAAGGTATTGTATTAGCTCCTTTTTCAGGGCACCTCGGGCCTGGATAAACAGCGTCAGATAAATGGTCTCGTGTGACACCTGATAGTTCTCGTCATCCGGATACGTGTATTTTAGCCAACCTGCTATCTGTCGTGGTGACCACTCGAGCTGCAGTTTCTCTGCCACGATGAGTGCCAACGCACGGTTCTTCGCCAGTTTACAGGTCTTTGATCGATGCGCCCGATCCCAGGCGGCTTGCTCGGCTTTATTGGCTCGATACGGTTGGCGGCCACCGTTGCGTTTGATCTCGCGGCTGATGGTTGAAGGTGCTCTGCCAAGCTTCTTTGCGATCGCACGAAGCGAATGACCCGCGGCTACGCCGCGTGAAATCTCTTCGCGTTCCGCCAGTGTCAGTTCTATCCCCGAGCGATGTCTGTCTGCTGGACGAACACCACCGGTCTTCGACAGCACACCTGCAATAGCGCTATGACTCGTGCCTAAAAGCCGCGCTATGGAGTTTAACGATTCGCCTTTTCGCCAGCGATCCCACATTAAGTCCTTATCAGTTTGAGTGAAGAATCTTCTCTTTGATGACTTCATAAGCAACACCTCTTTCTCTATAGTAAGAGTTTAGGTGTTGCATCGACCAGTTGAAGTCACAACCCAAAGCAGCCGGTCACGGACAACAGATTAAGCATGCGAAATATTGCGCTAATAGTTGCGATCCCCCTTATCGGAGCTTGCGGATCAGATTTGATTCGCGAGGAGAACGTTGAGCCATTCGCCATCGTCGGTGCACCAGTTTATGAAGGATGTCAAAATCCGAGTGTCAATATTGTAGGTATCGTCAGTATAGATTCGGGAAGTGCTATTCCCATCCATAGTGTTACTGGCCCGATCTCTGTTTCGCCAGGTCCACATGAGATTTTCTTGGTTTGTCCAAACCCTCTGGACGAAAGTGGCGATGCTTGTGTTTCTCTCGGCTTTGATGACGAGAAGCCTACCTTTAAGGTCCAGCTAGAGGCGGGCGAGCGATACGCATTTACCTGCTATTTGGAGGACGGCGAGCCGCTTTATACGCTATCGGACTACGGATACAGTAGGTAAGGCAAGCGGTATATCGCTGTGCAGACGTATGTAACTGCCCCTGTGGCCTGTCCCCGTTAAATCGGAACATCCGTTTAGGCCACAATGACTGCTTCTGGCCGACTCCAGCCGTTCGCCAGGTTGTATACTCAACGGCTGGTACTGACCCAAAGCAGCCGTTCATCCTGAGACGATTTACGTCATGAATATCATGAGATTCGTACATCTAACCGCATTCTGTTTTTTCATCTCGGCGTGTGGCAATGAGTCAAAATATAGCTTGAGTCACTCAGGCATGGCTTGCGAACAAAGCAGGTGCCTTATTTCCTTTGATGTAACGAGCACCTCCGACGACATACAGCATTTGGTGTACGAGATTTCGTTAAGTCAGAACAACAAATTTGCCCGGAATGAGTCAGAGTTGGTCAATAAGCCCGAGTTGGTTATTGTTGGTACGTCGAAAGGCGAATTTGATTTGTCTCCCGGTGAGAAGCAGGAATTTGAAGTGGCAGTCCATGTAACTGACGAGCCGGACGGATCGAAGGTCTCCGTATTCGATTCTAAATAATTGAAAGGTCTCCTCGAGATTCGCGATCCGTGACAACAATTGGGTGTCCGCTTCTGGCCGTAAGCAGATGTTCGAGTGCTAAGATGATGAACGACTGCTGCTGATCCAAAGCGGACAGTCGCGGTGAAGCCCGTGACGAGAATGATCCCCGCTGTTCTCGCACATCAGATATTGTTGGGCGGCCGAATTGTCCAGGAGGTATACGCTCGTGAATATCGCTACCCGACTCTTTCTGTTGATTGCTTCGCCGGTCATATTGGGTATAACAGGCTGCGGAGCGGCTTCTAATAGTTGTACCGATACGCTGGAGTCATTTCGGGCCGAAAACGTATCCTATTTTCTGACAGCAGATGGGTCGCCATTTAGCGAGGAGTTTCGAAAAGAATTCTCTGGACTTTCCTTTTTTGAAACGAATGAAACCTACTGCGTCGACTCGTCATTCGAATTAGACGAACAGTTTGAAACGGTTGACTACCCGGCATTCGACAACAAAACGATCCCGTTTCGACAATTCGGGACATTCTATTTCGAGATTGATGGCAAACCTCAGTCGCTAGTAGCCCATCAACGAATGGACCTGCCTGAAGAAAAACGACAATGGTTGTTGATAATGTTTCGTGATCTTACAAATGGCGACGAAACCTATGGTGGTGGCCGGTACATTCAGGTTGATCTGCCCGTTAGTCCTGGAATGAAAATTGACTTCAATCGTGCAACGAATCCCTATTGTGCTTACGAAGCAGAGTTTACCTGCCCAGTTCCGCCACTGGAGAATTGGCTAAAAGTTCGGATTCCGGCGGGCGAGAAAAACTACTCGCGACATGGCGCAACCGACACATAAACCTGCGCTAGGCTTTAAGATGTGAACGGCCGCTTGTGGCCGGAACCAGCCGCCCAGGTGTTAGAATCTTGAACGACGGCTGCTGAGCCAATGCGGTCGACTAGCCATACTCGATCTGCAGGAGTAGAACAATGAGCTACATCGACGGATTCGTGATCGCCGTACCGACCGCGAAAAAACAGGAATTCATCGAGTTTGCCTGTCGGAGCGACAGCATCTTTACAGAGCTCGGTGCTACACGGGTTGTCGAATGCTGGGCTGACGATGTGTCCGAAGGAGAAGTGACCGATTTTCCCAAGTCAGTTCAGGCGAATGCGGACGAATCGGTTGTGTTCTCGTGGATTGAATGGCCTGACAAGAAGACGCGCGACGCCGCCATGCAAACGATGATGTCTGACGATTTCAGTGACGAGCGTATGAATCCGAAGAAGAACCCCATGCCTTTCGATGGCAGCCGCCTTATCTACGGTGGTTTCAAACCGGTCGTTGAACTTTAGGTTCAAATGTTTGGCGGGCGCCGCCCAATGGGAGCGGCTGCTTCTGGCCGACTGCAGCCGGTCAAGAATCTGAGTACAGGTGATTGCTAATGCCAACAATGTTGATATGTCCGAATTGTAAAGAGCCCACTTTCAACGCTTGGCGAAAGCAGGTGCTCGGTCCAGCCAGAGCGATCAAATGCAGCAATTGCGATGCACGAATTTCTGTCAGTACCGTTCATTCTATTCCCGTCATTTTGTTGGCGATGGGGATTCCGGCTTCGTTCGTATTTTCGTGGCTACCTAATGGGTATGGCCTCGTTGAGTCAGCGGTCTTGCTTGCACCCTTGTTCGTACTTGTGGGTTTATACCAGCATTTTCTTGTGCCATTGGTAGTTCGATCTCGATCCAATATCGAATGACCGCTCTAGGCCGAAGGCGGAAATTCAGGTTCTAAAATCATGAGCGTATTTTACTGATCCAAAGC
>JAJFKV010000040.1 GCA_021773055.1 Woeseiaceae bacterium | reverse complement strand
GAGCTAAACAGGGAATACGAGGAGTTCCTGGAATCCCAAGGAGAATTTGAGACCGACAAAGAAGAGGCAGAACAGTCAATCGTCATAATGAAGGAAGATATCGAGAACGATTGAGTTTCTGGCCACACTAACGACCGCTTTGTAGTCCAGCCCCGGTTTGGTGGACGCCTTTAAAAGTGCGCGATAATGCGTAAGGAGGTGTCACATGACAAAGAAGAAATACCGACGATACAGTCCCGAGTTCAAGCGACATGCGTTGAAGCGAGCAAGCGAAGATCGCGTGACGGACAAGGACGTGTGCGAGGATCTTGGTATCAGCGCCCGTCAACTACGCCGATGGCGTGATCAGTACCGGCTTTTGGGTGACGAAGCCTTTCCAGGCCAAGGCAGAAATCGGGATGAAGAAATGGCAGAGCTTAAGCGCAAGCTCGCCAAAGCAGAACAGGAAAGGGATTTTTTAAAAGATGCGGCGGTTTTCTTTGCCAAGGAGTCGAAATGAGATACATCTGTATCGATCGGCGCCGCAACCAGTATCCAGTGAGAATGATGTGCCGGGTACTCAAGGTATCAAGAAGTGGCTACTACGCCTGGCGGGTCCGGCCAGAGAGCCGGAGAGCGAAGACCGACCGGGAACTGACCTGTTTGATCCGACGCGTTCATATCGATAGTGATGGCGTGTATGGGGCAGCGAAGATCACCGCTGAACTCAAAGAAGAAGGTCACCGGTGTGGCAGGCACAAGGTGGCCCGATTGATGCGAATAGCGGGTCTCAAAGGCTGTCCGAAGCTGTCATTCAAGGTCACAACGCAGCGTGACCCGAGTCATCCGGTAGCGGACAACTTACTTGAGCAAGACTTCACGACTGACGGTCCGAACGAGTGTTGGGCGTCTGACATCACGTACATTTCGACACACCAGGGCTGGCTGTATCTTGCGGTAGTGATGGATCTTTATTCACGTCGCATCGTTGGTTGGTCGATGGGTCGCTGGATCAATCGACACCTGGTGATCGATGCGCTGAATATGGCGATCGGCCAGCGTTGCCCTGAAGGGGAGCTGATCCATCATTCAGATCGTGGCAGCCAGTATACGAGCGATGACTTTCGAGAAGAACTCGACAAGCACGGCATTCAATGCAGCATGAGTGCGCGAGGCAACTGTTACGACAATGCCGTCGTTGAAAGTTTCTTTGGGTTACTGAAACGCGAGCGAGTTAATCGCACGCGCTACCTGACAAGAGACGAAGCCAAGCAAGATATCTTTGATTACATCGAACGTTTCTACAACAGAAAGCGCCGACACGGTTATCTTGGTAATATAAGTCCGGCTGCGTTTGAAGAACGTAACCAAAGCCAATTTCAAACGGTCCATTAAACCGGGGTCGAACCATTGGGCCGCAAGCAGCTGGTCGAGTGATAAACTAGCGAACGACTGCTGCTGACCCAATGCGGTCATTCGTCAATATGTGTGCGGGGGGATAGCTGGAGGCAAAGTTGGGCACCAAGCGGGTATGTCCGAACTGCTCTGAACGAACAGTTCCAGTCAAGCGGTTGCTGCTTTCAAACTACTCGTGCCGAGCATGCGGTGCTGTGATTCGAGCACATTGGCTCTACGGAATGTTCTTCTATTTTCTGACGTTTGTAGTCACGTTGTTCAGCACAATTGTGATTCTAGCCGACCAAGGTTTGTACGCCGCCATACTTATGTTTCCGCTTCCGATAGGGGCGATTGGCTATTTGAGAGCTCGGTGTTGTCCATTAGAGGCGAGGCTACCGGGAACGGGAGCCTGAGGCGTATATTGAATTTCGTCTAAAGGTGGTGCGGGAGAAAAATCTAAATGGACGCGGAACAACTGGGTAAATCACGCTTCCTGAATCTTCTTTTCAAACCTAGCGGTATGGTGATGGAAAGCCGACTACGGCGTTGGCTTTTTGACCCAAGAAGAACGCTGCGGGGTGCCGACCTCAAGCCTGAGCAAGTTGTCCTTGAGGTGGGATGCGGTACGGGTTTTTTCACATTGCTGGCCGCCGAAATGATAGGCGACGACGGGCACCTCATCGCCATGGATCCGCTATCGGACTTTGTTAAGCGAGTCTCGGAGAAAGTGAAGGATGCGGGTCTGAAGAATGTTGAAGTAATAAGACGTGACGCCCTCAACACCCGATTGGCATCTGCTAGCGTCGATGTGGTTTTGCTGTTTGGTGTCGTACCTTACCCGACCATACCGCTAAGCCGACTTCTGCCGGAAATGCACAGGGTCTTAAGGCAAGAGGGCACTTTGGCGGTTTGGCTGTACCCAGTCTCGTTCGGAGTACCGACGTCTATTCTCAAGTCCGGCCTGTTCACGGATCTAGGCAAAAAGGACGGTGTTTACAGGTACGGACGGGGCTAGAGGGAAAAGTCGAAGGTCTGCTTCTGACCGCAAGCGGCCGGTCGAGTGATAAACTACTGAACGACTGCTACTGACCCAGGCGGTCATTGGCATCTGCTCCCGGCACCACTTTGGAAGAAGGAAGAAGATCACTCAGAATCCCACGCGGACCGGAGGGAACGCATATGGCAAATCGGCTGTTCGGCGGCATTCTGTGTTGGCTGGGATTCCACGACTTCCACGTCATCACTGAGACATTCAGCTTCGGCGGGGGAGGTATTGAGACAGTTGAATGCCGCCGGTGCGGTCTAAGGCGGACCCGCCAAGCATAGTTTCAAGTTAGCAGCCCGTGAACGTCTGCTTCTGGCCGAATCCAGCCGTTCGCAAACTTCGAATTTCTCAATCTGAATGACCGCTTTCGGAAAAAGCAGACCTTCAGATTTTGGTTGCCAGGAAATCTTGCTGGACGTCGGAATGACAACTTAATTTCATTTGTTGGGCTGGTTATCTCGTGACACGCGCACGTACATCAAGAAAGGGTATTTCCGACAAATTTCCGACATCAGTTGTGCTTTGTTGTGCATTGTGGGGCGAAATCGCAACGAACGCCGCCTTTTAGGCTATATATATCAATCACTTACTGTAGATGTTAATGTTCCTAACCTTGAGGCCGCAGGTTCGAATCCTGCCGGGCGCGCCATCTATTAAAGCGATTGACGGAATGAGCTACAAGATCAGAAAC
>JAJFKV010000039.1 GCA_021773055.1 Woeseiaceae bacterium | reverse complement strand
TATTTTGTTTTCCGGACCTCTGCGACAAACGATTTCATGGTCTCGTAAGGGGTATCAACCAATAACCTGTTTGTGACCCAGCCGGGTATCCTTGATCCGGGGTTGATGTGGGCCTGATTAATCACTTCAATAGAGCCGTTGGGTAGCGGACTGAATCGCCAGGACACGTTGGCCTCCAGCAGCCTGAGTTTTCCCTTTTTTCCTGGCAGAATGTCTGCAGTAGCCTCACTATTCATGATTATTTCGAAACTTTTCGGATCCTGGTACCAGGTCACACGCGACAAAACGTCCCTGTCTTTGATCGGGAAAGGCAGGTTGTTGTGTGTGTAAACCAACAGCTCCGTGTCGCTGATTTTCTTGTGGACATAGGATTCCACACACTTATCAGCCCACCGTGGACATGCTTCAGAATCCTTTAACAAGGCGACCAGCGCCGACAGGCGGACATCCGGAATGATAGTCCGGGATAACACGGCATCGTAGCGGGAGCCGTCAACTGCGGAGGTGTAAACCTGAATGCTTTCGCGATCACGACGCAGTTCCCAGTCAGCGCCTGGTTCGGCCGCAAATGGCACTGCGCAACAACACAAAGCAAGCAATAAGAGCCGATGTCTTATTTTCCCAACTCCTCGCGAACCAGGTCCGCCAGTTGCTGCTGGCCGAAACTCGGTAGCGGCCGACCATTGACGAAGTACTCCGGAGTCGCACTGACCTTCAGGAGTACGGCGTCCTTCTTGTCCTGTTCAATACGCTGCATTACCTCCACTGTATTCATGTCGGCCGTGAGCTGCTCCATATTCAGGCCCACCGCCGCAATGGCTGGCCCGATTTTATCGGGCTGCACGACATGATTTTGTACCCACTGATTCTGCGACGCTAATAGCGCTTCCAGGGTCTGCCAGTACTTATCTTGTTTTCGGCTCGCCTCCAGAATTCTGACCGCGTAGTCGGAGCCCGTATGGAATGCAACGTGACGAACCGACAGACGGATCTCATCAGGCACCTCAGCCAGCCACTGTTTGACCATGGGAAAAAACAGGGCACAGGTACCGCACGCCGGATCGAGAAACTCGACGATATGCACTTTGGCATCCGCCCCGCCGAGCGCTGGCGAATGTTCGCTCCCGAGCGCTGCCTGGCGCGCCGCGGCCTCAGACTGCAGAGACTGGGTGTCATCACTCTCGTAAAAGAATGTCGCTGCCACGACGGCAAGCACCAACACTCCGGCGGTAGCGGCAATGATATTGCCTCGACCGTAGCTGTTCTCTGAATTCACCTGCTCACCTCGGTTTTTTCTGCTCATGGATGAATCTCGTCGTCCAGGCCGGTCATCTCCCAGCGCGCGAGGGAGATTGGAATGCTATCGATGGCGTTGAGCTGATCGAAAAAGTCCTTTAGCTGAAACGCCTTGCCACGATCTTCCTGCAGTTTCGCAAAATCCGCAAGCGTCGCCTCAAGCAGGTACTTGCCGGTTACATAACTGGTGCCGTAGCCAGGCTGACGCAAATACAGATGCTGCTCAAAGATGAGCAGTTCTTTTTCGGTCTTCATCCAGCCGCGCGGCGTGCCGTCCATGTGCACAGTGCCGGCCTCTTCCATCGTCATATCGTTGGCGTGTGCATACAACGAACCGAGTCCGCGGGCCGCTCGCTGCGCCAGCAGAATCCAGACGAGTTCGCGCGAGCGCGGGCTGTCGTCATACAGTCCCGCATGCATAAACATTTCCTCAACACCGGTTGCGGTGCCTTCGTTGCGGCTGTCGAAAATGTTGTAGAGAAGTGCGCCTTGCCGGACCGGACTCTCGTGCGGTTCGAGATCCATGCGCGCCAGTTCGAGCCAGTGGTAGAAATGCGTAAACAGCGGCGCCGGGTCATAGTGGGCCGTAATCAGGAAGAAATTTCGCGTCTCCTCCGGCACAAACGAACCCATGTGTTCGCGCAATGCCGGTTTCATGTAATCCGTTACCGTCAAAATCTCTTTATAATCGAGGAAATTCATGATGCGCTCGACCGCCTCGGCGGCCATCGCGTCATACTCCTGTGCTGTGCTGGCAGCCACCATCGGAGGCAGATCACGATTGCGCTGCTCCTCCAGCTTCAACGACGACCAGGCGCGGGCCAACTCGCGTTTCAACAAGCGCACCTCGTCGTCCCACGTTAGCGGCACCAGGTGCACATTCTGCTGATACCAGGTGTACTCGTCCTTACCTATGCCAGACGGCCCGGTTTTCGATGATGCCGACGCTTCCAGCCAATTAATCAAGACGTCTGTCGCGCTTTTGGCGTCGGCGATGATCTGTAGCAGCGCCTCACCTGCTGAGTCGCCGGCCATCGCCGCGACCTCATCCAGTGCAGACCGTTGCGAACGCAAGTCACGAATACCGGTGACCCAGAGATCACGTGCATTGCCGGTGAGATTTTTCTGCGCTTGCTTCATGAGTGGTGGTATGACGCCAAGCTCCGCTACCAGGCGGCGTTCGTCAGTCCGGGATAGGGGAAAGTCATAAGTCCACACTTCCACCACCGCATGGTGGGTAGGCCCTTCGTGCCCGGGTACGTCACTGCGCCCCATCCACAACGTGTTGTAAAACGCCGGGTCCCGAACCCAGGGCTGCAACACGCGTTGATTAAAATCGTAGCCGTTCATTTCAGCACGCACGAGGTGCCAGTCCACTTGTTGCGGGACCGGCCAGTCGCTTATGTCGAACGTGTCCAGCCGTGCCCGCAGGGCGAGAAAGTCGCCACGCCGCAGCTCGAAGCGCTCGGCCGTGTAGTCGGGTGCGCCATCGAGCAACGGCGGCGATTCGAAGCCTCGCCAGTCTTCGAACAGCGCCAGCAGTTCGTCGTAGTCAGCGTTTGTCTGGCCTGATGCAATTGGCGTTGCAATTATCATCAGCGCGGCGATACAGAATAAGAAAGATAAAGGAAGGCGCATTGAAGACCTCGTCAATTTTGTTTGATAACGACTCTACATCGAAAAAAGTCATGAAAATGTCCGGTTTCAACCAAGCTAAGCCACCACTATTGAGCCATCCTTGCGTCTGAGTCAATCGCGTCAGAAAGATTGTTGCGGTTGGTATTCGTTAACTACCTTTCGTATCAGGAGATTCAGTACGTTTACCTTAACACCCAACGTATTAGTAATTCTTGCTCTGGCCGGTCGCGGCGCGGCAGCTGTCGGCAACTCGCATCAACCGGGCGACAACAGCGCTGTTGCCGATTTCGAAGCCTGTGCCGCGGAGCAAGCGACGGATACCGAATTTCAAACGGAGAGTCCGGAGCTTGAGGTCGACTCCGAGTCCGCTACTGCGTACGAGCCGGAATCGCAAGTAGCACCAGAGCAATCATTGTTTGCAGTCGTCGCTCGAAGTGCTGGACATCCGCCTAATTTCTTTCCGTGCTTCCTCCATCACCTGCAAACGCGATAGTATTTCGTTTCCTCATAGTTGCGAAATCGATCGTATTGCATTCATCGTGAATTCTAACGCTCAGGCCACAAAGCAGTATCAGTCGACCGTTCAGAACATAATGAACCTGTTGAGGCAGCGGCGTGTCAACGAGGCCGTAAACGCTTGCTTAGCCTTTTCAAAGTCTCACCCCCAATCAAACGACGCTTTACTCCTGCTCGGCAAGGCTCGCCAGATGCAGGGCCGTTTCGACGACATGTTGAAACTGGTCGAAACTGCGCTCAGCCGCGAGCCCGGTAGCATCAGTTTGCAGCTTCAGTTCGCCGGCGCCTGCCAATTTTGCGGGCAGCACGATCGAGCGCTGACACAACTCGCGACAGTCCAGCAAGCCGTTCACGACGATGCAGCGCTATTACAGAACGTCGCTCAGCTGTATGTGCGAGCTGGCAAGCACGAAGATGCGCACCGATGTTACCTTCGGGCAGTCACTCTCGATGGCGATAACCCACAGTATCTGAACAACCTCGCCTCATCGTCTATCGCAGTTGGTGACCTGCAGCAAGCCGAGGAAATGTACTCCAGGGTTATCGCTCGCCGCCCCAAGAATTTTGAGGTGTGGTACAACCGCTCAACGCTTCGAAAGCAAACTGAAGATCGCAATAATGTTCGCACGCTTGAAAAGGCATTGAAGAAAATACGGCCCGGCGATGCCAGAGAAACACCGCTGTGCTACGCACTGGCGAAAGAATACGACGATCTGGGCAAAGATAAACGCAGCTTCTCTGCTCTGAAGCGTGGCGCTGACAGCTATCGACGTCGAACACAATATGACGTCCAACTCGACGTAGCTCTGATGCAACGCATTGCGGAGCTCTTTGATCAAAACTATGCTGCGAACACAAAGGCCGCGGTGGAGCGTCGCGGCCCGATTTTTGTATTGGGCTTACCGCGCAGCGGCTCGACGCTGGTCGATCGCATCCTGGGTTCTCACAGCAGTGTCGAAAGCATGGGGGAAATTACCGACTTCGCACTAACGCTTAACCGAGTGGCGAATACTGCCGACAGACAGAAATTACTCGAAATGTGCGCCCGCATCGATCCCGACCAGCTGGGGCAACGTTACATTCGAAGCGTCCGCAGTTACGGCGTGGACGCACCCTGTTTCATCGACAAGACACCGGTCAATTTTCTCTACATTGGCCTGATCGCAAAAGCATTGCCGGGTGCGTCGATAGTGCATGTTCGGCGCCACCCGGTGGACAGTTGTCTATCGATGTATCGCGCACTGTTTCGGGAGGGCTACCCGTTTTCCTACGACCTCGACGATCTTGCCGAATACTACATTGCCTACCACGAATTAATGCAGCACTGGCATACGCTGTTCCCGGGTGTCGTGCTCGACGTTGGCTACGAAGACCTGGTCGAAAATCAGGAGCATGTGTCCAGGGAGATAATTGCTCACTGCGGGATTGAGTGGCAGCCTGAGTGTCTGAATTTCGACAAAAATACGGCGCCGGTTGCAACGGCGAGTGCAGTGCAGGTACGCGCACCGATCTATCGTGACGCACTGGCGCGCTGGCGGCGATTCGAAACGCAACTTGCACCGCTAATCGAGCGACTGACGAAGGCTGGTACAGGTAGTCTGTAGTACGCACTTCCTTCGGAGTGGCTACTACGTTGCACAAGGCGCGTAGCCCACTGACTGCAGGGCAACTTCGATGTTGTCGAGGACACCCGTATCTTCGATCGTCGCAGGCACAGTATAAGGCTCCCCGTCGGCGATCTTGCGCATAGTACTGCGCAGAATTTTTCCGGATCGTGTCTTTGGCAGGCATGTAACAACAACTGCTTTCTTGAATACTGCGACGGGCCCAACACGCTCGCGGACCATGCGCACGACGTCGGCAACAATGTCCGCCTCATCATGTTCGACGCCGGCTTTAAGTACCAGAAAACCGACCGGCAACTGGCCCTTCAACTCATCGGCAACACCGATCACGGCGCACTCCGCAACGTCGTCGTGGGCCGCCAGGACCTCCTCGATCGCGCCCGTCGACAATCGATGACCTGCGACATTGATAACATCGTCCGTTCTCGACATCACAAAGATGTAGCCGTCTTCGTCGATATATCCGGCGTCACCAGTCTCATAATAGCCCGGGAATGTTTCCAGGTAGGAACTGCGAAAACGATCCTCAGCGTTCCAAAGACCGGGCAGCGTGCCCGGCGGCAACGGCAACTTGCAAGCGATTGCGCCGATGCCACCGGCAGCGACGTCGTTTCCGGCGTCGTCGAGAGCCTGCACCTCCCAACCAGGTGCCGCACGACCAACTGATCCAGCCTTAACGGGTGCGAGTTCGATGCCGAGACAGTTCGCAGCGATCGACCAGCCTGTTTCTGTCTGCCACCAGTGATCGATCACGGGAACGCCAAGCTTTTCCTCTGCCCAGTGCAGCGTATCCGGATCGCAACGTTCTCCCGCAAGAAATAACGCACGCATCGATGACAGGTCGTACTTCTTAATATAGTCACCTTCAGGGTCTTGCTGGCGGATAGCCCGAAACGCCGTCGGCGCCGTAAACATTGTCGTCACTTTGTGCTCAGAGATTACTCGCCAGAACGCGCCCGCATCCGGTGTCCCGACAGGCTTGCCCTCGTATAGAACTGTGGTATTGCCGCTTAGTAGCGGGCCATAAATGATGTAGGAGTGGCCGACGACCCAGCCGATGTCGGATGCCGCCCAGTAGACTTCTCCGGGCTCGACGTTGTAGATGTTTTTCATTGTCCAGTGCAAGGCCACGGCATGGCCACCGTTATCTCGAACGATACCTTTCGGCTGGCCAGTGGTACCCGATGTATACAACAGGTAGAGCGGGTCGGTCGCCTCAACTGCCACGCAATCATGAGGCACGGCATTCGCCATTGCGTCGTGCCAGTCAAGATCGCCGGGCTCGTTCAGGTCGGCTTGCAACTGCGGCCGCTGAAACACGATACAGCAATCTGGTTTGTGCTTTGACAGGTTTCGTGCGTTGTCGAGTAGCGGCTTGTATGCGATCACCCGTGACGGTTCGATTCCGCAGGAAGCGGAAACGATAGCCTTTGGCTTGGCATCGTCGATACGGGTCGCAAGTTCGTTAGGCGCGAATCCACCAAACACAACCGAGTGCACCGCGCCGATCCTGGCGCAGGCAAGCACGGCCACGATCGCTTCGGGGATCATTGGCATGTAAAGGATCACGCGATCACCTCTGCCCACACCGTTGCCCGCCAAGGCGCCCGCGAAGAGCGCAACCTGGTCCTGCAATTCGCGATAAGTGATTTGGCGACCTGTCCCCGTGATCGGGCTGTCATAAATGATCGCAGCTTGTTCCCCGCGACCATTGGCCACATGACGGTCGACCGCGTTGTAACAGGTATTGAGGCGCCCGCCTGTGAACCACCGGTAAATCGGCGCGTTTGAATCGTCGAGAACGCGATCCCAGCGACGTTCCCATACGAGATGTTCGGCCGCTTCCGCCCAGAATTCGCTGGGGTTCTCGATCGAACGTTGATGGATGTCCGAGTATTCACTCATGGCCAGCTCGCGGTAATTTTAGATTGCTCGATTGTAGAAGAGCTGTACTCGCGCCACCATTCGACAAAAGGCGCAAAGCGCGCGGCTATCAGTAAAGATCTCCGAGTGTTATCTGGCCATCGTGCGCTCGTGTAGCCACCATGGCGATGAGAAGCTCGGCTGTCGCCACAGCATCCATCAGGCAATCGTGGCCACCATATCTGGGCAGGTTGTAGTGCTCTCTGAGGTCCGGCAAGCGCAATGAGCGAGTATCAGTGAGATGGTGGTGACGTGACTTGCGACGATGCTCCAGAGCGAGTGTATCGATCACCGGTATCAGTAACTTGTCGCCGAAGTGCTGCTTGCAAAGTCGGTCCAACAAGTTTTTATCAAGACCCGCATAGTGCACGACCAGCACCTTGCCGGTCAGCGCCTCGAGGACTCGGCACATTGCCACGGCTGGCGCCATGCCCTGCCCCACGATTGTATCTGTTAAACCGTGTACTGAGGCCGTTTGCCCGACATCACACTCCGGTTTTACGTAATGGGCCTCGGCGGTTGCCAGATCTACCTTGCCGTCACGAATGAGCACCCAACCGACGCTCAGCATATCGGCACTCGCCGGATCCAGCCCCGTAGTTTCGATATCCAGGCAAACCAGTTCCGCGTCTTCAAATAGAGTCCCGCGCTGCGGAAGTGGGGATTCGACGAAGGCCCTGTAGACCGGATCGCTGGTCTGCCGCCTGGCTTGCAAGCGTCTCGCCGCACGCCAGAAACCGCTCATGCGAGATGAAAGCGGTTCAGCAAGGCCGCCTGACTAACGCTCACCTGTGAGAAAGCGGACTTGAGATTTTGCCTCACGAGCGGTGAAAGCTCGTCAGGCGAAAGATGGTTATCTGGCTTCTTCCCTGCATGCAGCTGTCGGTTCTGGTGTTCCATTCTCAGTTTTTCGATGAAGTCGAGCGCATCAATGAGGTTTGCGGCGTCCGTTTCGGTCAACTCCCCGGCCTTGGCCGCAGCGCGCAGTCGGTTTCTGGTCGTGATACGCACTTCACCGGCTGCGAGCGCCCTGATTCGCGCGATCTCGACTATCGGCATGATGCCGTGCAATTTGATGTCGAGGGTGTTTTTGTGTTCCCCGGATTTTTGCAACACGAACTGGCGGAAGAACCCAAGCGGCGGCTGGAAATTCATCGCGTTCTTCGCCATGAGCGCGAGGAATATTTCGTTTCTTTTCGCGTCTTTGCGGATGCTCTTCTTCAAGTCGTCGACCAGCGGCGTATCTCCGTATACACAACGCAGATCAAAGAATATGTTTGCGTGCATCAGGGCCTTCTCACTCGGCACCGTAATCCATTTGTGGAAGTAGCCTTTCCAGACCTTGAGCGACTGGCGCCATTTAGGATTCGACGCCATTACGTCACCGGGACAGTAGACGAAACCGCAGGCATCGAGGCCGTCGTTGACGATTTTCGCCAGCGCCTTAAAGTAAGCATCATCTTCCGTGCGCACGGAATCGCTGAGCAGTAGCGCGTTGTCCTGGTCGCTCTTGGCCGACTGCTCGTGTCTGCCCTGTGATCCCATCGCGACCCACGCATAATCGCACGGCGGAGAGCCCAGCTCTGTTTCGGCGATGCGGCAAAGCCGTCGTGTGATCGCATCCGTTATCGTCGTGACGAATTTACCGAGCTGCTCGCCCGTGGCATCGGCACTAACCTGGCTGGCGATGAGACCCGGCAAGCGCTCACAAGCATCGACGATCCCCTGTACCGAAGTCTGCTTGCTGATGTCGTTGACGAGGTACAATGGATGTTCCGTTTCGATGCGCATGAAATCGCTGCGCGAGATCATGCCAACCAATTTTCCGTGGTCGAGCACCGGTAGATGGTGAATTTGCTTTTGCATCATCACCAGTGCCGCTTCGTAAGCAAGCATGTCAATCTCGATCGAGATTGGATTGGTCGACATAATTTCTCGAACTTCTGTTTCGCCAGACTTTCCAATCGCGACGACGCGCGTGCGGATATCGCGGTCTGTGAATATGCCGCAGAATTTTCCCTTATCAGTAACGAGGATTGCGGAGACGCGTTCATCGCCCATTTTTGTCGCCGCGTCCCGAACATTCGCGCTGGCATCGATAGAGACAGGTGACCGCGAAATAAGCTGTGATACCTGGCGGTTGCCGGCGCCATGCAGCTTCGTCGGTAGAGGACGCGAAAGCAATCGGTCCGATAACAACCGAATGAAATGCGTGTCGAATCTCTCACTGCTGTGCCGTAGATCGGAAAAGACTTTGCCGTCTATGTGGTAAATGAGCGAATCTTCGATAGCGACGGATTGATTCCGAACAGGAGATTCATTCATCAACGATGGAAAGCCGAAACAGTCTCCCTCGGCAACCCGGGTTACGAGATCGCCTTCGACGTTTCTGAGTTCCAAAGCCCCGCTGCGAACGATATGAAGCTGATGGTTGTCACTACCTGTTTGCAGAACGATGCTGCCGGCCCGGTAGTAGCCGATCTGGATCGACCTCGCAGCGGTCTTGCTCTGAGCTTCGTCGAGCAGGTCGAATCCGGGCAAACCGGACAAGAATCGGGCGATATCAGGCAGTTCGTTCATCTGGTCATTTTGTCACGCCAGGGCCAAACAGGAAACTGGCGGCAACCTTTCGGTTGCCGCCAGTGCAAACACACAGGGGATATGGGTTCGCTGATTAGAACGCGTACTTCGCAGAGATCTGGAAGCGCGTAAAGTCACCGTCCGTCCCGTTTACGATCTCACGCTCGCCAAAGATAAACTCGGCGCCAATATCCAGCTTGGGCAGCACGTTGTGAATGAGGTTCACGTGGAAGCTCGAAGCGTTGTCGTTAAATGTTGCCGCCTGCAGATTATCGTTGTAGTCGATAGAGTTGGTGCCGTACATGAAGTTCGACCGCCACTTATCGTTCCAAATAGCCCGGTACGATACGAACCAGGCGAGGGTTTCGGCCGTCTCGATATCGCCAGTGGTGCCGTCGAGGTAGCCGTCCAGGACGAAACCGAGACCGACGTAACGGCCGATGCCGTCACCGGCGGTGACCATGGCACGCAGGTCACTACCATTTTCGAATTTGAATTTGGCCGAAGCACTCACACCAAAGCCTGTCTCGTCGACCTGCGATCCACCCGCCGGTCCAACCTTCAAGCTGCGCATCAGGCCAGCGACCCTGACATAGCTGCCGCCGTCCAGCTTGAACGTGTAACGCGCGATCAGATCCGGCACTGTTGAAAGGTCTCTGGCGCCCCCGGCGACAAACGTCTGCGGGTTCTCAGCTGCCAGTTCCAGGTTGCCCGACGTGTACCGGACCATGGATTGACGAATGAACGTGGTCGATTCAGCTGGACCAACGAAATCAAGAGCTTCCGGCAATACGCTTACGTCCTGGAATGTTGACCAGGTTTGGCCGAAGGTCCACTTGTTGTACTTGATAAACGCGTGACGCAGGCGTGGGCTGTACGAATTGGACACGACCTCGTTGCCATCGCTGTGAGTGAAGAAGTCCATCTCGACGAACGCAGTGATCTTGTCACCACCGGCGGTCGTTGTATCGGCCCTGAAGTTAATCCGTGATTCTCTGGCCTGGAAGTCAGCCGTCAGATCACTGCTGCCCGTGCCATCGCCGACCGGGATCTGGGGCGCGTAGTAGAATTGGCGCATGAGGGCGTTGCCATCCGGTGTGGCGTCGCTGTAATCACTGAACATAGCGTCGAACTTGGCGTAGCCGCCGAACTTGTAAGTCGTAGTAGGCGCCTCATCATCGGCAAGCGCGATGCCCGACGTAGCCAACAGGAACAGCGAAGCCGCTGATGCAGTCAGTCTGTGAGTATTTCTCATCATCTTTTCCCCCATAGAGAGTTTATTCATAAGCGCAAGATCGGATACTCGACCAGCAAGCTCGTCGATGCCATTAGCCAAAAGTCGAATCCATGAGGTCAGATAGACCAAGGTCTAATGCGGAGGTGATAACCACACTTCAAAATGTTATGGCGGGCAGGCGCCCGGGACAATGCAGCAACCGAATGGAGACTAAGATGAGCGAGATCTACGCCATCAACGACTATTTCAAGAAAAACGGCCTGATCAGCGAGCAAGAGTACTTCGACATGTACAGCCGGTCCGTCGATGACAACGAAAACTTCTGGGCAGAGCAGGCGAAAATCGTCGATTGGACGAAACCGTTTACCAAGGTCAAGGACGTCTCGTTTGCACGGGATGATCTGCATGTTCGCTGGTATGAGGACGGCGAACTCAATGTTTGCCACAACTGCGTCGACCGGCACCTTGAAGACAAGGCAAATCAGCCAGCGATCATCTGGGAAGGAGACGACCCCGATCGCGACCTTACGATCAGCTACGCCGACCTTCACCTCAGGGTATGCCGCTTCGCAAACGTCCTGAAGACCATAGGCGTCAAGAAGGGCGACAGGGTTACTGTATACATGCCAATGATTCCGGAGGCCGCTGTCGCGATGCTGGCCTGCGCGCGTATAGGGGCAGTTCACTCCGTAGTTTTTGGTGGTTTCTCTCCAGATGCACTCGCCGGTCGTATCATTGACTGCGATTCGAATGTCGTCATTACGGCCGACGAGGGTGTTCGTGGTGGTCGTGCGATACCACTCAAAGCGAACATCGATGCAGCAGCAATGGTCGACGGCGTTACATCGCTCGAGAAGGTCTTGGTCGTGCGGAATACCGGCGCCGATGTTGAGTGGCAGGACGACCGGGACGTGTGGTTGCATGAAGCCGAGGCCGGCGTCGAGGACGATTGTCCGTGTGAGCCGATGAATGCTGAAGACCCGCTGTTCATTCTGTACACGTCCGGTTCCACAGGCACGCCAAAAGGCGTACTGCATACGACTGGTGGCTACCTCGTGTACGCCGCGCTGACGTTTAAGTACGTATTCAACTATCGGCCTGGTGATATTTACTGGTGCACGGCTGATGTCGGCTGGGTTACGGGACACTCATACATCGTCTACGGCCCGCTCGCGAATGCCGCTACGACCATGATGTTCGAGGGTGTACCGAACTACCCGGACTCCAGCCGCTTCTGGCAAATCTGCGACAAGCACCAGGTCAACATATGCTACACAGCGCCGACGGCCATCCGTGCCCTTATGCGCGAAGGCGACGAGCCGGTTCAACGGACTTCCCGTACCAGTCTTCGCTTGTTGGGCTCGGTCGGCGAGCCTATAAATCCGGAAGCCTGGGAATGGTATTACAACGTTGTCGGCGAGAAGCGTTGCCCGATCGTCGATACCTGGTGGCAAACCGAGACCGGCGGAATTCTTATTACGCCGTTGCCGGGGGCAACCGCACTCAAACCGGGTTCCGCAACCCGTCCGTTCTTTGGTATCAGCCCTGCGCTCGTCGACCCGGACGGAAAAATTCTGGAGGGTGCCGCGTCGGGCAATCTCGTGATCACCGACAGCTGGCCGGGGCAAATGCGCACGGTATACGGCGACCACGAGCGGTTTGTGCAAACTTATTTCAGCGCCTATGACGGCTACTACTTCACGGGCGACGGATGCCGCCGCGACGAGGACGGCTACTACTGGATCACTGGGCGGGTTGATGACGTCCTCAATGTCTCGGGTCACCGCATGGGAACAGCTGAAGTTGAAAGCGCTCTCGTGTCGCACAAAGCCGTCGCGGAAGCCGCGGTAGTCGGTTATCCTCATGACATAAAGGGACAGGGCATCTACGTTTACGTGACACTCATGGAAGGACTCGCGCCAAGTGACGAACTGGCGGCCGAACTGCGCACCTGGGTGCGTAAGGAAATCGGCCCTATCGCGAGCCCGGACCTGTTGCAGTGGGCGCCCGGTCTGCCCAAGACACGATCCGGAAAGATCATGCGACGCATTCTGAGAAAGATCGCCGAAGATGACTTCAACAACCTCGGGGATATCTCGACACTTGCTGATCCAAGCGTCGTTGAGCAACTCATCGAGAACCGCAAGAACCGCAACTGAGGACACGGACCGACAGTGGCAGAGTCTGACAGCAGCACTTTCATCGTAGCGGATGATCACCCGCTCTTTCGAGAGGCGTTGATACATGCGGTACACACCTGCGTTCCGGACGCAAAAGTGCTCGAAGCTGAAAGTCTTGCAACGCTCTACGAGGTTGTGGAGTCGAATCCGGAAGCGGACTTGCTGTTTCTGGATCTCCACATGCCGGGAGTGAGCGGATTTTCTGCGCTCGCCTACATGCGTAACAATCACGGGTCCTTACCGACGGTCGTCGTGTCGGCGGTCGACGATCCCACCGTCATTCGGCGTGCGATTCACCATGGGGCGAGCGGCTTCATTCCGAAGTCATCGCCTATCCGGACGATCGAGGCTGCGATCGAAAGTATCCTGCAGGGCGAAGTCTGGCTGCCGGAGAATGTCGAACTTGGTGGCGACAGTCTGGATAGTGAGGAGGCACGGATTGCCGCTGCGATGAGCGCTTTGACCCCGCACCAGTTTCGCGTACTTATGATGTTGGGCGAGGGGCTCCTCAACAAGCAGATCGCCTACCTGCTCGGAGTATCAGAGGCAACCATCAAAGCCCATGTCACCGCAATCCTGCGCAAGATGCAGGTAACCAACCGCACGCAGGCGGTGCTTGCCGTACAACGACTAAATACCAGGGGCGCCGTTCTGATCGAGTAGACGACGGCGCCTAGTGGTCCAACAAATTAGGTTTGATGGACCACTAGCGGCGACTGATCATACGCGATAGCAATGCGCGTAATGCCGCAGGTTTGATCGGCTTGTGCAACCTTGCATCTCCCGATTCGCGGATTTCGTCCTGGACCGATTCTGAGTGGTCTGCCGTTACGATGATTGCGGGAACATGTGTTGGCCAGCGGCTGCGTAACTCACGAATCACCTCGATGCCTGTTACACCGTCGTCGAGGTGATAGTCAACGATAAGAATCATGGGCGGCCCGCTGCCACCAGCCGCGGCAACCCCTAACTCCTCAAGCGCGTTTTCCATGTTATTGGCGACAATGGGCTGAGCACCCCACTTGCTGAGCAACCCATGCATACCTTCGAGGATAGTGTGTTCGTTATCGATGCAAAGTATCGATGCTCCATCAAGCGATGAGTTCGGCAACCTATCTTGCGACATATCATCAGAGGTCGAGATCTCGATAGCTTCGGCACGCGGAACGATGACCTCGAACATACTGCCTTTGTCGATGCTCGAGCGCATCGCGATTTCATGGCCGAGCAACTTGCCGATTCGCTCAACAATCGCGAGGCCGAGGCCGAGGCCGCGTCTTGTGCCTTTGATGCGCTTGCCGAGCCGCTTGAACTCCTCGAATACGACGCGCCGATCTTCGGGCGCAATACCAATGCCGGTGTCTACGACCTGTATGGCGACCATCTCGCCCCGGCGGCGACAACCGATCAGAACACCCCCCGCCGGTGTGTAGCGACGTGCGTTGCTGACCAGATTCTGAATGATACGGCGCAAGAGAGCGGGATCGGACCGAATGAACAGTGACGATTTCGCGAATCTCAGGCGCAGGTCCTCTTCAGCAAACGCGGCGGAGAATTGTGACTCGATCGCCGTGAATATCCTGGCCACCGGGAAATCTTCCAGTTTCGGCTCTGGCGCAGCGGTATCCAGTCGCGAGATATCGAGCAGAGCACCCAGCAGGTCCTCGACCGCACCGAGACTACTCTCTACGCGCTCAACGAGCCCTTGTTCTTCCGTCGCCATATTTTCACGATGTTCATTCAGAAGGGCCGCGAATAACTTGGCCGCATTCAGCGGCTGCAGCAAGTCGTGTGCGGCGGCAGCCAGAAAGCGGGTCTTCGACGCGTTCGCCTCTTCGGCTTCGGCCTTGGCCTGTTGCAAGGCGGTCATCGCGTGCTCCAGCTCAGCCGTACGATCGGCAACGCGTTGCTCGAGCATTGCCTTGGATTCAACGAGTTCGTTCTCGACAATTTTGGAGTCGGTTATATCGGTGTACGTCGTTACATAGCCGCCACCCGGCATAGGCTGACCACTGATTTCAATGACTTTGTCGCCAACGAAGTTACTTTGATACCGGTACGGGTTGCCTGACTGCAAATGCTTCATCCGTTTTGCGATCTCCCGCTCGACATTTGAATCGCCGAAGCGGCCTTGCTCCGCGTTGTAACGAATCAGGTCCCCTATCGATTCGCCAACGTGCACCATTTCGGGTGGATACTTCATCAACTCTTCGTAGCGGCTGTTCCAGCCGATGAGGCGCTGCGATGAGTCGACAACGCTGACGCCCTGGGTGATGTTGTCGAGTGTTGCATCGAGTAAGCGCCTGTTGAACGTTAGCGCCTGCGACGTCTCGTCGAGAAGTAGTACGACATCGCCAATTTCAGTACCGGTCTTACGTAAAGCGGCGGTCATGACCACGCGCGCCGACGACGCGCCTATCGCGCCTGCTATCAAGCGCTCGGTAAATAGCAGCAGACGGCGATCAGCCGGCCCACCCGAATTGAGATCGACGTCGGCCGCGGCGGCGAAATCCACAAATGATCGCTCAACATTAGTGGCGCCGAGAAATCTTTCTGCCAACGAACGCAGATCTAGGTTGGTTATGTCGTGACGCGCGGCAGTTGGACGAGCTGGCCCGGCGCCGTTCGGCGGACCGGCGAATGCTCTGGCCTGAATTTTTTCGACGAGAGACTGTCGCGTGCGCAAAGACACTAATACGTTCACTAGCACATTGGCACTCAGCGACCAGGCGACGCCGTGGGTTAGCGAACTGGTCTCGATATCGAAGAGCAGCGACTCTGGCCGCAACCACGGCCACGAGAACAGACCTTCGCTAATGAACGCGTCGCTGAACGCTCCGGCGCGAGCCAGTGTTGGCAGGAATAGCGTGTAGAGCCACAAGGCGAAGCCCGTGGCGAGGCCCGCCATCGCGCCAGCTTTCGTCGAACGAGGCCAGTACAAGCCGAACACGATGAGCGGCGCAAACTGCGCCGCAGCGGCAAACGATAGCAGGCCAATGCTTGCCAAAGCTGCGGTGCGATCCGTCGCCAACACGTAAAGGTAGGCCAGTGCTGCTATGCCGATGATTGCGCCTCGACGCACGTACAGGAGAATACGCGTGTAGTCCTTCCGCTCGGTCAGGCCGAGCATCTTGATGCCCATAAGCGTGGGCATGACGATTTCATTGCTGATCATCGTCGACAAAGCGACGCTGGCGACGATAACCATACTGGTAGCCGCGGAAAATCCACCCAGAAATGCAAGCATCGTGAGCATCGTCTGCTCACCCTGTATTGGCAAAGCCAGTACGAAAGCATCACCGGCGAATTCACCGGGCGGCAGCACCTTGAGGCCTGCGATCGTGATCGGAATAACGAACAGCGAAAAAGCCAGCAGGTAGAGCGGGAACGTCCACCGCGTCTGCCGCATATTGGCATCCTCATACGCCTCAACAACGGCAACATGAAACTGGCGTGGAAGGCAGAATATGGCAGCACTTGCCAGTATCAACTGAGTGACGAACGTGTCCGGCATTCGATCAAAGCGGAACACGGCGGCGGAGCGTTCCGCTGCAAGCGGCGATACCGCTTCGGCGTTACCCAACAGAGACCACGCAAACAAACCTACCGCAACGAAAGCGGCGAGTTTTACAACTGACTCGAAAGCCACCGCCAACATCAGCCCATCATGATGCTCCGTGACGTCGATCTTGCGTGTGCCAAAAAGAATCGCGAATCCAGCGAGGGCTGCCGCGAAGACGAAGGCCATATCGTTTCTCGCAGCACCGGCCGCAGAGTAGTTCGACACAATGTCAAAACCTGCGACAACAGCTTTCAACTGCAACGCGATGTAAGGGACAGAGCCGATCGTAGCGATCACGGTTACGAGTACCGCCAGGCTGCGAGCCTTACCGTAACGTGCCGCAATGAAGTCAGCAATCGATGTGAGATTCAGGCGCTTACTGATCGTTACAATGCGATGAATCATTGGCCAGCCAAAAAAGATGACAAGCATCGGGCCAATGTAGATTGGCAGGTATCCCCAGCCGTTCTTGGCCGCACTGCCCACGGCGCCGTAAAACGTCCACGAGGTGCAATAAACGGCGAGAGTCAGGCCGTAAATCGCCGCGCGCGCGCGCCCCGAGAAGTACTTCGGATCAGCTTTGTCTCCCCAATATGCGATCGCAAAGAGGATTGAGACATAGCCCAGCGATAAGAGCAGTAACGCCCACCAGCTGATCAATCGAAAATCTCCCCTTGATTATCTGCAGCCTTAGACGACCACAATTTGTTAGTCGCAAAGTCTACTACTATCGTCTTACAGCGGCGACCTCAACGATCTGCATTTGAGTCACCTGCGGATCGTAAGCCCATGAATAAACAGGTAATAAAATCCGCCGGCACACGAACCAAATGCCAGCTCCGCAGCCGCCTAAGACTAAAGTAGGTAATGGCCACGCTTGGCGGTTTGTTAGATTGCGCACTGAGAAATCCAACAAAAGTAGCTTAAGGGGGACGTATGTCTCAGAACAACAACTATTGGCGGGCGAATTTAAGAATCATCTTTCTTTGCCTGGCTATCTGGTTTGTCGTGTCCTTTGGTTTCGGGATCATTCTGGTTGAGCCTTTGAACGCCATCTCTCTCGGCGGTTACAAACTCGGCTTTTGGTTCGCGCAACAAGGTTCGATTTACATATTCATAGCGTTGATCTTTTACTACGCCAAACGCATGGCCAAGCTCGATCGCGAGTATGACGTGCACGAAGACAAAGACGACTAGGGGGACAACATGTCACTTCAAGCAACAACATATCTGGTTGTCGGCTTCACCTTCGCGATCTACATTGGCATTGCGATATGGGCACGAGCTAGCACAACCAAAGACTTCTACGTGGCCGGCGGCCACATTCATCCGGTTGCAAACGGTATGGCAACAGCGGCGGACTGGATGTCCGCGGCATCGTTCATATCAATGGCCGGCCTGATCGCGTTCATGGGGTATGGCGGTTCCGTCTTCCTCATGGGCTGGACTGGTGGTTACGTATTACTCGCCATGCTTCTTGCGCCTTACCTGCGCAAGTTCGGCAAGTTTACTGTTCCCGAGTTCATTGGCGATCGTTACTACTCGAAGGCCGCGCGTGTTGTCGCCGTTGTTTGCCTGATCGTCGCCTCGGTAACCTACGTTATCGGACAGATGAAAGGCATCGGCGTAGCGTTCTCTCGCTTCCTCGAAGTTCAGTATGAAATTGGTCTGATGATCGGCATGGGCATCGTCTTCATCTACGCTGTATTAGGCGGCATGAAAGGCATCACCTATACGCAGATTGCACAGTATTGCGTCTTGATTCTTGCGTACACGATCCCGGCCATCTTCATCTCGATCAGCCTCACCGGCAATCCGATCCCGCAGTTGGGTCTCGGCTCGACGATGACGGGCTCCGAGGTATACCTGCTGGATCGACTGGATGAGGTTCTCAGAGATCTTGGGTTTGCCGCTTACACGACCAATGCGCGACTTAGCCTGACTAATATGTTCGCGTACACGTTTTCGTTGATGATCGGTACCGCAGGTCTGCCGCACGTAATCATTCGCTTCTTCACCGTTCCAAAAGTGAAAGACGCGCGTAGTTCCGCCGGTTGGGCACTCGTGTTCATTGCAATTCTGTACACGACCGCACCGTCAGTTGCCGCAATGGCACGTCTTAACCTGATCACAACGATCGAGCCAACATCGGGCGAATACATGGTCTACGACGAACGTCCTGACTGGTTTCGAAATTGGGAGGCAACCGGTCTCCTGGCGTTCGAAGACAAGAACGACGACGGCCTAGTCCAGTACTCAGCTGACCCCGCGACAAACGAAATGGTCAAGATCGACCGCGACATCATGGTTCTCGCGAATCCGGAAATTGCCGGCTTGCCAAACTGGGTCATAGCGCTCGTCGCCGCTGGTGGTCTTGCCGCCGCGCTATCGACGGCTGCAGGTCTGCTGCTCGCGATATCCTCAGCCATTTCGCATGACTTGTTAAAGGGCATATGGAGACCGGATATCAACGAGCAACAGGAACTCCTGGCGAGTCGAATCGCTATGGCTGGCGCAATCCTGCTCGCGGGCTATCTGGGCTTCAACCCTCCGGACTTCGCCGCAGGTACTGTGGCTCTGGCCTTCGGACTTGCTGCTTCGTCGATCTTCCCGGCATTGATGATGGGAATCTTCTATAAGCGCATGAACAAGGAAGGTGCGATCGCGGGTATGGTCGCTGGTCTGGGCGTAACGCTGCTGTATGTATTCCAGCATAAGGGGATCATGTTCATCTCGAGCACATCGTATATGGGCGACATGGCTCCAAACTGGTTCATGGGAATCGAGCCGAATGCATTCGGTGCCATCGGTGCCCTCGTGAACTTCGCGGTTGCCTTCGCTGTTTGTCGAATGACTCCACCGCCGCCGGATCACATCCAGCACCTGGTGGAAGAAATTCGCGTTCCTCATGGCGCCGGAGCACCTTCCGCGCAACACTGAGTAAGCAACACCCATTTAAGGGGGGCGTAATCGCCCCCCTTTTTTTTGCTGTAAGATCAGGCGCTATGTGGAAAAACAAACACGTTGTTATCGCAATGCTTGTTGCGCCGATACTCGCGGTAATCGCCTGGTACGGTGTCGACTCTATCGTTGCCGAGCAAGCTCAGGTAGCAACGCCGGGCGAATCCTACCCAATGGTTGCCAGATCCAATTGTCGTTACGACAGTGGGGCCTGTGACCTCGTCAACAACGACTTTAAGCTGACCCTAAAGCCTGTCGACTTATCGCCTTATCAAACGAGAATTTCGCTTGAGTCGGAATTCAGACTCGCGCAAGCAACCTTGTCTTTGGTAAGCGGTAGTGACGAAGTCCTTGGCAACAGTGCTTCGGGCGACCCGCTCGGCACGGGCGCACAAATGACGGTAACATTTCCAGCGTTCGCCGACCCTGCTGCAACAATACGCGTCGCCGTTACCGTACAGCAGTCCATCTACTATGCAGAAGTCCCGGTCGTGTTCATGCGAACCGACGATAACGGCCTCACCCGATAGACAGTGACGATGTCGGACTTTGGCGGCATTAACATTGTTACGCTGGAAGACCGCATTTTCAGAAGAAACTGATGCCTTGCACCGCTTATACTTTAGCCTGCGAATACCGTCAGGAGAGCAGAATGAAGAATTTTCTGAAAGTATGTTTTCTGATTTGCAGCCTTTCTACTACGGTAGTTTCCTGCTCGCCTCCTGAAGAAGTACTGACAAGAGAGATGGTTATGAGCGTAGTAACTGATATGGAGCATGCAACCAAGAGAAAGGACGTCGATGGGATTTCGGACGCATTGAGTGACGACGTCACCATAGTTATTAACATCAATATGCGCGGACAAGAGCAGGTCTTGACGCCCTCCAAGCAGGAATACATCGCCATGCTGAAGGAGTCATGGTCTATAGCCGAGAATTACAAATACAGTCGGTCAAATCTGGAAATTGATTTCAAAGGTCATAGAGCAATTGTCACAGCAGATATTAGAGAGTCGATGACTGTCAAAGGTCGGAGAATATCCAGTGATACTCGTGAAGAGGTAACCATGGAAATACTTGACGCGAGGCCGCTAGTCACCAAAGTGGTCGGTCACATAACTATGTGAGTTATCGGGTGCAAACCCTGTGGGCGAAATGGAATGCTGGCCGCGCTTGGCCTCCTCTTCAGCTACAGAATACAGGCCAGCGACTTCTGAATCTTGTCCGACGGCTTCTTACCAAACGAAATGTCGTAGTTCCGACCAGGAGTATGTAAGCGCAAGTCCGTTGCCTTCTGCCCGTTCAAAGCCGCAAACGCTGCTGCGTCTAATTCAAATCGAATGATCGCCAGAGACTCAAGCGAGTAGTTATTATTTGCGTTCGCTGTGAATTTCGTGTCACCAACGATATGTCGCTCCGCGAACAGATCGTAAATCGCTCCGTCCCCTAAGAGCACTGATAATTTTGCACCTTCAGGGATGACCATCGCCGCATCAATCTCCGCCTTACCTGGGCGATGATTCAGGCTTACCTCAGGCGATCTGAGCTGCAGGCTCAGGTACTTCTTGTCGCCCTCCGAGACGCCCGCGACCAAACCATAGGGTTTGTCTAAAACAATAATCGTACGATTCGCTCTCCATTTGGTCCACAAGACCTTTTCACCGGTTCGGTAGTTGGTGGTTTCCCATTTGTACTTACATTTCGCGGCCCATGCGTCCGTGCTACCCACCGATGCCGTGATCAAAACCAGAAGTGTGATAATTGTTTTCATGATCCACCCTGCCCAATTTCCTTGTTAACACACTGCAACGCGTCCCGGATTTTCAGGTACGACTTTCTGTTCCAGCTGAAGACCTGGTCTTTCGTGCTGCGCCACCCTAATGTGTAATAACGATCCCTGGATTCGATCCGCATGCTCGTCACCGACGCCCTATTCAGGATCGCCTCCGACGCGCTGTCGATCGGATACTCAAGGACAACATTGGTCATTACTGTGTAGTGTGGACTCAGTTCTTCTGTCACCTCATCGGCACCCAGTGCTTTCTTGGCGAGGAAACCCATCACACCCTTCGCGACCTTTTGTTGCGTTGTTCTGGCTTTCGGAGACTCCCCTGGCCTCGCGTAGTTCGTGCGGACGCGTTGGTAGTCGGTTTTGGTCAGCTCTACAGACGTTTGATCATCTAGGTCGAGTCGCAGTGATGATCCTTCCGGAAAAATGACCGCATCGCCCAGCAGGCCGTCAAGAAAGTCGCGGTGCGCAGAATCCCATGTTGGGTCAGCATGGACCGCGAACTCCGCGGGCATCGGCACATAGTCCATTGCATCCAAGCGAACTGCCAACAGTTTCTGATCGCCCCGATAGATGACAGAGAAAGAACCATATGCCTCTGACTCAAAGCCCATCATGATCGTCACCAGTGCGTCCCAGTCTGTCTGGACGGTTCTTACTCCGGTTGACGCATCCGTAGAGTTTTGCGAAAAATCGCACCTGGATTTGGCAGCTACGGCATATTCGGAGCCAAAGAGAACAGTGCCGGCAAGAAGTAAACAGCTTAAGTTTTTCATTTGGCGTCCTCCTCTCGCAAACATTTGACTGATTCCATGAAATCGCCTCGCTCTTTCTTTTCCAAAAGAACTGTCAGCTCCCTGTTCGCCCCCAGAACGCGAACCGTTGTTGCCTTCTGTGCATTCAAGGCACTTGCATCGACTTCGTTCAGCGCGAAGTCAAACAACGCTGAAACCTGGGTGATGTACTTATCATTGCCGTCCTCATAGGGATACTTGATGTGCGTCGAGCCCTCGACAGGCGCAGCCGATGGCAATTCGACGAGCGTTCCGTCCGCTAGGGTGATCTGCAATCTGGTGCCTGCCGGTGCGATGAAAGCGTCGTCCAGACGTGCCTGCGTAGGAACGAAGATGGAAGACACAGTAAACCGCACGTCAAACTCGATTCGCTTGTCACCGGACTCCTGCACCATCGACATCGACGCCCTGGCATTGCATTCACCTTGGCAGGAAGTGGGATTTAAAGGCTCCCACTCAGTTCGCATAGTCGGAACGCCGCTGAAAAAGTCGTTCGTATCAAGTCTGAATGAACATTTGGCGGCGAATGCGCTTTCGGCACTTAAGAACACCGTTACAGCAAGAAGTAAGGTTAGTTTGATATTCATCAGTCAGGCCCCGTCATGCAGTTAGCTGCGTATTGAAAGACCTGCCAATCTTCTTCCATCAGCCGAAAATCAAGATCGCCAATGTTGGTCTTTACTCTCACTGCCCGCGCACTATTGGCAATCAATGCTGCCTGAGTGTCGGCATCGAGTACGAAGGTGAAGGAGGACTCAAACTTCAGGCGAAAGGGTTCACCCGAATGCGGTTTCGGTGTCTCGTACGTGGGCTGACTGGGTGCCGATACGCCGGAAGTCAGGCTTACGACTGATCCATCACGCATTCCAATCTGCAGTTCTCCATCTTCCAGAATCGAAAGAGCCCGTTGTCGCTCGTCCTCCGTCGGAAACGTTTTCTTTAGCCTTTCGTAAATTATCCCTACAGTCAGCCGCTTTTCATGTCCGGTTACCGGCGTCGTTTCATCGCCTCGAGAGTCCGCCCAAATGTTGGCGCCGGTCACTCGAGACTCACCGGTGTCGCCTCGACCTCGGCCAAGGCCGTGGACTTTGCGTTTCTCGATGGCGAAGAGTAGTTCCTTTGTGAAATCGTCAATGTAGAAGCCCTTCCGCTTCTTTCCCTTGGCGTTTTTGGCGACGCTAAGATCCTTCATCGTTTGATAATCACACTTAAACGAATGACCAAAGGCGCTGCTATTGCCAAGCACTAACGCGAGCACGAGGAACGTGCCTGGAGTGAGCTTCATTTCATTTATCCCCGGTTGGTGTAGATAATTATTATTTTTGTATCGTCTAAACCAAGTACATATTGTTTATAGCCCAAAATCATACAGAAATGAAATTGAACGAAAGCTGAACGAGGCTGATGGGCGAAATCAGTAGACATATCGCGCTTCGTTGACGCAGGGGAAAGCTGTTCTGTAGTATGGTTGCGCAGCTTTGGTAGCGATGACACACATAACAAGAAGAATGATCCCGCCGAAAGTGAAGCACCTCCTTATGTCCACGATGATTTTGATCATTGTCGCGGCACCGGTCGCGTACGCCGAAAAATGCAAATACGAGAAAAACCGAATTGACGATTTCACCGGCGAAAGAATACTTTCGACAAAATGGAATTTGTTTCATACAGCGATAAAGGTGAATAGCTTCGCTGAAGCGGCCGGCATTACTGCGGGAGACATTAACCTCCTCGCGATCAGAATGGTTAGGGAAGAAATACTTGGCTATGATATTTATGGTGACGAGTTACGAAACCGCTTCGTGGTGGCAGAGGGTGCACGTCTCTTGATACTGCTGACTGACGACACAGTCGTCGAGCTAGCCGCCGACAAGGAGGTAACTGGTGTTTCGAGGTCCTCATCCGCGAATTCCCAATTAACCGAAAGTAGCGAGCTCGAGATTCGCTACAAGATCAAGACGACCGCCGTCATCAGGTACCGGCTGGATGCCAGTTCCTACTCAGCGCTCACCAGCCAGGCTGCGACGCATTTAAGAATGTCCTCAAATAGCGGCGATCACGATTTCAAGGTCCACAAGAAACTTACGGACGAAATTCAGAAAGCTTTACTCTGCCTGAAGCAGGACACTGTATGAAAATACTATTGGCGTTGCTGATACTAGTTCCGCAGTTGGCGGCCGCAGCGAAGGTGCCCCAGTGCAAGTATCAGCAAATCGAAGTCGACCCATTTACAAAGAAACCACCGTATGTGGCGACCGAGAAAGTTCGACTTACGAATTGGTTAATGGGCGTCATAAATCGAGAGAAGGGTCATAATTCAGAATTTCAGGTGTCGGCTGTCAGAGAGGATGATCAGGATTTTCTCGCACTTAAGGTCCGCTTACGCAGAACGTCGGGCAATGCGCCAGGTAGTGAGGACGTTCGGAAAAACCTGTTTGTTGCCAGGGAAGCCGAATTGTTGGTCCTCATGGCTGATCGCTCCGTCATCAAGTTGTATTCGGACGAAGCTGTCACGGCGGATACTAGTTACGAGATTGAGGATGGTGCTTACGTCGTTGACTCCAGCACCACTATTCGCTATCGCCTCGATGCCGGCGCCGCTGAACAATTAACGAAACAGGATGCAGTACGAATGCGTTTCAACGCCTCCGGGCACCTGGGTTTCGTCGGTAATGACGGCAAAGTCGACTTCAAAATTACCGAGAAAGCCAGAGAGCGATTCAAACAGGCAATTGTCTGCCTGCAGAAACTTGAGGCAGGGGACGGGGCATGAAGATTCTACTTGTTTTTTTCCTCGCCATTGGGGCTCTTGTTGGTGCGCAAAACGCTTCGGCCGCAGGCTGCAAGTATCAGGAAAACGTTACCGACAAATTCACCAAAGTGGTAACGCGCTGGACCAAGTGGAATGAGCTGATGAATGGTTGGAGCAGGAATTTTCGGGAGTACTCGCCGATTATTTCTGTGCACTCTGTCGACGGTGACGTTCAGTTGCTACTCAAGGTGGAGTACTTCATTCAAGAATCGAGAGAGCCGGCCGGTATTGAGACAGAAGATGTTATTTATGTGCTGGAAGCTGCGCCGCTTTTGATAATGGCAGCCGACAAGTCAGTTACAAAGCTGCAGGCGATCAGTGAGGTTCGAACGGATGCCTATGTTGTACCGCCCGAAGAACAGCACACCCATGATTCAAACATGTACTACACAAAAGCGGCGGCCGTCATCAAGTACTCGCTTGATGAAGCAACCATAAAAGCACTATCCAGCCAGCCGGCGATAAAACTAAGACTCAGCATGGCCAACAAGGAGCTCGACTTTGATGTTCACAAGAAATCGGTTGACGACCTGCGGTCAGCCATACAGTGCGTCATGTAGCCGTCGAGGCAAAATCGCCGGGAGACAGCGTCTAACGTACCGGTCCCTCGGACCTCGGTTCGCCAGCATGAGCCAGCACCGAATTATAGGGGTCGAATCCCACCTGATCCCCGGTTTCCCGTAAGTCGTAGTCCAGTATGTACAAGGCTCTTTGGGTGACTTCGAGGTCTTGTGATTGCTGACTCGCAGCACCGTCCTTTCTCTGATCCGTCATTGTATTGTCCTTCGTCCCTGGGTGCGCCTTCTGGCACAATGCCGAAGTTACATTGGCTTGGGTTGAATACCACTGGCGAGACGGCCAAGACCGAACTGACCATTAGGACGGTATTTGTACAGTGTGACGCGCGTCACAGTTTGGAGTGAGATATGTTGAGCTTGCACGAAGGAAAAGCCCGGGAAATTCCGCCCGCTATTCGATGACAGCCATGATTCCCAGCGTCAATAGAACCGCCAAATGCCCATACTCGCTTTCATAGAGTTTTTAGCTGCCGCAAACGCGATCATGCTGGCAAGCGCGATGCTGTTGAATTCCGGCTTACAACGCACTCGTGCCAGAAACCGATTTGCCGGTTTTCTGTTTTGCTACGGCTGGCTGCTGACGACTTTCATGTTAGTCGATCAGGGATGGTTGCAGCCGACGACAGAATTGCAGCTGATCGATGACGCAATCGGACTACTGACAGGCGCTCTTTTTCTGGATTACTTTCTGGGCGCACTTGGCCGCGGTCCCATGCCGGCGTGGGCCTATGCGCCAGTGGCGTTCTACGTCGTGGCAAGTTTGTTGTTCAGCTCGTTCGTGGCCGAGAATATTCATATCGGGCACGTGATCGGCGTCTACTTTTGCTACACCTGCGTTGCGACCGCCATATACATGCGGGCGCGAAAATTCAAAAGCCGGAAACCCCGGCACTTGGTTTTCCTGCTGGTCGCGACCTGGCTGGTACACGTAGCGCAGTTCGCACGCTTGTCGTGGCCATCCGTAAGCTGGATCTTCGACTCGGTACCTATCATCGGCACACTATTTCTTATCGGCCTGACATTTCTCATTATGGCCGATTCAAGAACACTCAGAGACTACGTTGGATCGGTGCCACCCGGGCCGGGAGACGACACCCGGTTACTCGAGCAACTCGATTCGTTCATGCTCAACGAAAAACCCTACCTTGACCCGCAGCTAAGCCTTGAATCCCTGGCCATTGCGTTGAATATGTCATCACGTCAGCTCTCCGAAATTATCAATGGGGTCGGCGACAGCAGCTTCTACGATTACATCAATCGATATCGCGTGGAGGAGGCACAGAAATTATTGCTTGATGCCTCCGAAGCGCGGACTTCAATAGAGGCGGTTGGGCTGTTAGTGGGTTTTCGTGCCCGCTCAACCTTCTACGAGGCGTTCCGGCGCGAAACTGACCAGACACCAGGAGAGTACCGACGAACGCGGTCTGGCTGACTATCTTGTCCGGTAGCGCGCTGCCGGACAGGTTTCTTGTTGTGTGAAGGATTCATCGAATCGATGATGGCATTGGAAAGTCTTACGAAAGAAGTCGATACGGAGTTTCGCGATGCATCATCGGTTCACACTAATAGTCGTAGCATTTGTTTCTTGTCTGATGGCCGACTCCGCCCCGGGTGAGAACGGGATTAACGAGACACACGCTGCGGCCACAGAAATGGTCAATTCTGCCTATCAAGCTGACAAAGGTTCAGGTATTCAGGTCGCCGTCATTAAAGGCGGACATCTCGCTTTCAGCTACGCTGTCGGTCACGCAGATCTGGAAAATGACGTGCCTTTGGAGACCACGACACGCATGCGCATTGGCAGTGTATCGAAAGTGTTCACGACGACGTTGGTCGCGGCGCTGGTCCAGAACGAGATTATCCGTCTGGATGTCGATATTCGAGAGTACGTCCCGGAATTCCCGGAAAAAGGTAGCGCGATAACGGCGCGGCAGATCGCGAGTCATACGTCCGGAATACGCCACTATGATTTTTCGAATATGGCCGAGGCGAACAACATGCGGTTTTATGAGGCCTTGTCCGATGCGCTACCGGTTTTTGCCAATGACCCGCTGTTAAGTGATCCCGGGGCGGAATATCACTACAGCGGATTCGGTATAAATTTGTTGGGGATAGCTGTTGAACGGGTGCTTGGTCATCCGTATTCACAGGCACTGATGGAAAACCTCCTCGTACCCCTTGGCCTCAGCAATACGATGGTCGATCACCCGTTGGCGATCATTCCCGGTCGCACGCGATTCTATACAGTATTGAATGGGCAACTTGTCAACACGTTCTGGCGCGACAGTTCGGACTACTATCCATCGGGCGGTCTGCTGTCGACGGCAGAGGACATCGCGAACTTTACACATGCCGTGTTTGAGACGGATTTTCTGGACGAAGAGAGGCAAGCACTCTTTCGGACTGAAGCGACAACGGTAGACCTACAAACGGTTGGGTACACATTTGGGTGGCAGGTAATGGACAACGAATCAGGAAAACTCATGTACTTCCATGGCGGGGAAACCAATGGTGCGTACTGCAACGTATTGTTTATTCCGGAAGATGGTTTGATTGTCGCAGGTATCGCCAATTACAACGTGTTTCCACCGGCCGGCGAGGTCGCATTCTTCGACCTGGTTCGACGGCAACTGCCGGAGCTTTACTAACCATGAATATCAACTCAATAAAGCGGTCGCCCTTCGGCAACCAGCTCGTATGGGCGGTAACTCTGCTCTCAAGTGGCCTTGCTGCGTGTTCCATTGATAAAGCGATAGTCATTGACCCGGGCGAGGAGCGCGGCACGATTCGGGTTATCGACGGTAGCTTGACGATAATGCAAAAAGGGTCAGCCGCGAGTGTTCGCATGATCGATGGTGACGTTACCCTGATGGACAACAGCGCCGTCCACGGCCGCTTGCGAATTACCGATGGAAAGTTGACGGCTCAGCCGGGCTCTCGCATTCGTGACGGGCTGGTGGCGCATCATGCGGAATTCAGCTTTGATGGCTCGCAAGTAGACGGCGACGTGGAACTTTTCTGTAGCGGCGGTACGGTCAACCGTACTCAGATAAATGGCGAGATTCGTGTCCGTAAACGCGCCCTTTGGCATGTTAGCTGCGACGTGGACAGGCTACTTATCATCGGACCGGAGAGTTACGTTCAGAGGCTCGTCGTTGAAGCCGAGGGTGTACGTATCGAGATAAGTGACAAGGCTGTTATTGACGAGTTAGTTGGCATTCCCCGCCCCTGAAAGCACCGATCCCTGATGGCTATTGACAAGCTCGACTGCTCAATCATAATATGAACCCGAATTCATATTCAGTTTCTATAAAATAATTATGAACATAACAGGCCTTAGAGCTCCTCAACAGTCGAGAAGCCAGCAAGCGCTGGAACGAATTCTCTCCTCCAGCACGTCCCTTATTACGAAAAAATCGTACGAAGACGTGTCAATAACTGAGATTGCCGAACACGCGCGAATATCCGTCGGGGGTTTTTACACCCGCTTTGAGAACAAAGAGGCTTTGTTTGGCACGCTCCTGATTCGGCTTGGTGAAGAGACAGACGACAGGATAAAAGCGGCGCTTGCCATTGACTGGTCAAAGAAACGCTTGCCTGAGCTCTTGCATTTCATCGTTGCAAACAATGCCGAGCTGTACGAAAAGTACCGAGGCATCTTATCCGTAGTTCATGCCAGAACACGCCTGATGCAAACTCATGGCGACGATTCGCGCCGTGCCTACAATAAACATATAGTCACGCGTATCGAGAGGCTGCTGCTAAGAAAGCGCGATGAAATATCCAGTCGTCAACCCAGGGTAGCGATCCGCCTGGCGATCGCGTGTATGTCCGCAATGCTGCGAGACGCCATTGTTTTTGGCGATACCAGTCTGTATCCGAAGCCCGGGAGCCGCGCGACTGTAGCACGACACGTTGCGAACGTTATGCACACTTACCTTGCAGGTGACGCGTCGTGAGGAAAATGCGAATTGGCATAGGCATCGCGGTTTTTGCAGTCGTGCTGGCCGGATCGGGGTACCACTTCGTCATTGGCTATGTTGTTCCAACAAACATAAACGACAAGATTACGGTATTGACGAGAAAGAACGTGTTTGCTCAGATCGGTGCCAACGTTGTCGTATATGAGGACGCTGAGGGCACAGTCGTCGTTGATGCACAGTTGCCCCCATTGGCGGCATTAACTCGTTCCCATATCGAGGCGTTAGTAACGAAACCGATTACTACGGTGCTGATTACGCATTGGCACCCGGATCATAGTGGTGGAATCTCAGCATTTTCGAGCGATGCTGAAATTATCGCACATGAAAACGCCGCACAGCGTCTGTCGGCGCCACAGGAAGGGTTTGGCCTTACCAAGCCTGAATCGCATCATCAGTTTGCCGCACGGTCCGCAGACGGGCTGCCAAACAGGACGTTCGTGGATTCGCTCGACCTGCAGACCGAATCAACCGATGTTAAGGTTGTTCACTATCCCGTAGCACATACCGACGGAGACTTGGTCGTTATCTTCCCGAGCTCGCAAGTTGCCGTCATCGGCGACCTGGTTTGGCCCAATTCATTTCCTTACGTGGATGTGCACAATGGCGGCTCTGTAGCGGGCTTGGAGGCCGCGCTCAAAGAACTCCTCGCCGTGTCGGAACCGGGTTATCGTTTCATCCCTGGTCACGGTACACCGCTATCATTCGAAGATGTTGCGGCTTACCTTGATATGGTTAGCCGCACGCGTCGCTGGGTCGAAACTCAGTTAGACGAGGGACTTACGATAGATCAGATTGCGGCGTCAGGCTTGGCTGATGAGTGGGATCAGTGGGGTAGCTCGCTCGTGCCCGCATCTGTCTGGATCAAGATGATTCAGGAATCACGCAGCGTCCAGTCGACCGTGAAACGATAAGGTCACGGCGTTATGATGGGATTAGATGTCCTTCGGCACACCCATTCTCTGCCTTGAGTTTCAGTCACTCGGAGCTGCACCTGTGGTCAAAGTCGCTCGCATAATCCTGTTGCTCTTAACTGCAGCGCTTGTCTCATGCGGTGGTGGTGGTGGCTCTGGCAGTCCGCCGCCACCTCCAACGGCATCAGCATTGGACTTATTCGATTCACTTTGGGCCGATTTCGATCTGAATTATTCGTTCTTTGCATTGAAAGGTACTGACTGGAATGACTCACAATCTCGGTTTCGTTCACGACTTACGTCGGCGAGTTCAGACAGCGTGCTGTTCGACGTATTGTCCGAAATGCTACTGGAGCTGGAGGATCCGCACGTACGCCTGAACACTCCCGTTGGCGATTCCTCATATACCGGCTGGTTTGACCAGTTTCCGACGAATTTCGATGAATCGATCGTGTCGGCAACCTATCTTGGCCAGGGCGCTCAATTAAGTCCGCAGTCAAACATGCTCTTCGGTCAGATCGATGCTGATATCGGCTACCTTCGCGTGCACAGCCTGAGCGGTACGGGCTATGGCGGCGACGTTGATTTCGCGCTCGGTCAAATGGCCGGAATTCGGGCTCTTGTTGTTGATTTGCGCAGCAACGGCGGTGGCAATGATCAGAACGGTCGGGATATAGCCGCACGATTCGCGGATATTATGCGACTGTACCGACGAGTCCGATTCAGGGATGGACCAAACCACACGGATTTCGGACCGTTCATCGATAGCTTCATTTCGCCTGGCGGTACAACGTCTTTTCAGGGGCCGATCGCTGTCTTGATCAATCGGAGCACCATTAGCAGTGCTGAAAGTCTTGTCCTGGCATTCGCGGTACTTCCGAATGTGATTTCATTCGGCGACTTCACCGGCGGTGGTTCGGCCAATCCTGAGCAGAAAACGCTAGCCAACGGATGGCGGTACACCGTCTCCCGCTGGATAGAGTTTCGCCCGGACGGAACTACATTTGAGGGTGTTGGAATCGAACCGGATATTCGCATCGACATCAGCGCAACTGACGCGGCAGCACTTCGGGACACTATTCTGGATACGGCTATTGCGGACCTCAGAGTGCGATAGAACTTCCTGTCCTTTCAGGGCCTGGCCTCAAAGCGCTGAATCATGACGTTGATGAGGTCTTCAACAGCAGCACGGCTACCCGAATTGGTGACCACCAATACGGCCGCATTGCGGTCCGGCGCGATGACTGCATGGGCAAACCAACGACCGTTGCTACCGTTATGCCAAAAACTCCTGCTTCCTGCCCAGCCGCTGGAATTCGATACCCAGCCGCCAGAGTAATCTGTCCCGGGTTGCGCGGCATGCAGTCTGGCAAAGGTGGCCGCCTGCAACAGTCCGTCCGCACCCCGTTCACCCGCAAGGTGGGCCGCCAGGTACAGTGAAAAATCCTGCAGCGTGCTGTGCATGGTCCCTGCAGGCCCGAGCGACAGAGCGCTGTCGGCATCAACGTCGCCGGGGTCGATCGCCTGCCATGTGCCGCCGCGATCTACGTGGCCCCAGGGTTGCGTACGCTGGCCAGGACGTCCGGGAGCGCCGAAGCCGCTATTGGTCATCGCGAGCGCGGCGAATATTTCTCGCTCGATAAGGTCTTCCCAGAGTTCACCGGTTACCTTTTCGATCAACGTACCGAGGACGATGTAATTAGCGTTGCTATAGAGGTGCGTTCCTATCGATGCATCCGGCGGCATTCTCAGCATGTCAGCAGACCAGGCCAGCCGCCTTTCGTGCATCGGCAAACTCGAGTTGTCACTAACGTCACCGGCCTGAAAGGCTGACGATAAAGTTATGTCGACAGGCAGACCGCCCGTGTGAGCCATCAGCCGTTCCACGCTCACGTTGCGATATTCGCTCTGCATATCGGGAATATCGGCCAGAAGAACGTCAGCGACGGTGGTGTCCCAATCGATAACACCACGCTCAATCAACACAGCCGCCAGCGTGCTCGTCACCGACTTTGTAATGGAGCCGACGTGCCATTGGTCGAAGTCTGTTACAGCTTCCGATCCATTGATCGCGCGAGTACCGACAGCGCCAGACTCGATAATCACACTATCTTCGATCAGCACTGTCGCCAGAGCAGGCACGTTGTGCCCGGATCGGGCTGTTTCCAGTATGTTGGTGAGGCTTCCGTCTGCCGCGTCACCCGGGTTTTGAACGGCGCTCGATCCGCCACCACCGCATGCGGTCATTAATGATGCGATGCAAAAAATACACAGTTGGCTGCCTGCGCGAAATGTCATCGTGTCGCCCCCGTCGTTCCTCTGCTCTGCTATTTGCATTGTTAGAGGCCAAAGCGACTTCAGGGTTCCGGACATATCGGGCGATCTCGATCACCTCTGTAAGACTCGACCTAACCGGGCAGGATCAGGATAAGTCGAACAAGATCACGTCAAAGCGCTAATGAAGATAAGCAGGCGGTGGTGGCTCGGACACTTTGTTTTCCGCCTTGCACAATATTCCTCCCGCGGGAGGAATTTCGAGCACTTCGGACCAGGTGCCCTTGGGGTAAAACTCCTCATCAACCATGTCCTGTGAGCTGTAACCGAACTCGGGAATGGCGATGCCGTCCGGCCTGAGGAAGGTCCAGCGGTCCTGAAAGTCTTTCTCGATCCTAAAGCCTCCTTCATGCACCAGCGTGTGATGCCTCGTGCACAGCAGCATGAGGTTCTTGAGATTGGTCTCACCGTTGTTCGACCAGTGTTTTACGTGTTGTCTCGCCGTCAACGTCTGATTTCATCAACACCAGTCATTCGTTCAGGTTCCTGAAAATAGACAACAGTCGGCCGTTAGCAGTCATTCGACCATCATCCTGGAGGCGTCTTCTCGAGAGCTGCCAGAACGCATTCGTGGACTTCAACGTATCGCCTCTCTTTCTTTAGGAAGTCGTCAATCTGCCTGATTCTTTCGTGACGTTCTTTGGATGCCTTAGCTTCTTCGGCACTCTCCTCAGACGATACTTTTGGCGCACGCAGCATTTCAGAAATGTAGAGCTCGCGCTCTTGTGTCTTGTCGCTTATGGACTGCTTTGCCGTCTGTACATTGTGAGTTAGTAGCTTTGTAAGCAACGCCATCGACAACCTATTGCCGGCATTTCGCTCAAGCTCGTCAGTAATGAACTCGGATCGGGACTGATCGAGATCGTCATCGCACTGAACCTGTTCTTCGTAGAGTGCATCGTAGACGTCCGCCTGTACAAAGGGCTCATTCTCTTGCGAGTTTGACATGACAGCGACGAGTAATAGGGCTAGCAGCGATACAGTATATGCGTTTGTTTTGGTATTCCGGCTCATAGCAAATCGCCCGTCATCGCATTAACCAACGTCCGCTTCGGGTCAAAAGCCGAAGTCCATGATATCCCGAAAGCAGCCGTTTTCCTCCTGTCGTCTCCCCTTCACTCAGCAGGTAAATCCCAGGCCCAACATATCCAAAAACCGCAGCCACAAGCCACGCCTACCGCCGTTTTTGTCGGCTCTTATCAATGCTTTTTGAGTGAGCTTTACGCCAATCCAGCGCAAAGGTTCCGGAGCCCACGGCAGGGATTTCCTCGTGATGAACTGCATTTCGATCACATCGGTTGGCTCGTAGCCCAACAACTCAATACCGATACGAGCACCAAACCGTGAGGCGCCGACACCGTGCCCGGTATAACCGACCGACCAGGCCAATCGACCGTCATAAGCGACACCAGGCACCATGCAAAACCGCGTAGACGTTGCGATAATTCCGCCCCACCGGTTAGAAAACCTTACATCATCCAACTGCGGAAACATCTCAAAAAACTCTTTCGCCAACTGCTCATAACGGGCAGTGGCGTCCATGAATTTATTGTCGATTCCATTGTTAAAATAATAGCGAACAGCACCACCGCCACCCCAGGTAATTCGGTTATCTTTTGTCATTCGAAAGTAGTGAAACATGTTGACGTAGTCAGCCAACGCGTGGCGTGATGTCTTACCCCAGGCGATTCGGTCCAGTTGCTCATCTGTCAGGGGCTCGGTCGCAATCTGATAGTCCCATACAGGAATAACCGAACGGCGGATTCTACCAATTGTGCTGGTGTAAGCGTTCGTTGCCAATAAAACCTTGTCGCTGCGGATAACACCGTTTTCGCACGTGGCTTGCATCGCCTTTTTGCCAAGCGGCTTCACTCCAAGGAGTTTGGTATTCTCAAAAATCCGAACACCAAGCTGGTTGACAAGCACGTCTTTCAAACCCCAGCACAGGCGCGCGGGGTCAATAACACCGTCCTGGCCATTGCGCTCCCACATGCCGGCAAAAAACTTTGGCGAGTTCACCTGTTCACGCACGGCATCTTTATCGAACCAGACGACATCTTCGCCTTCGCTTATCGCCTCCTGGTATTCCGCTTGCATTCTATTTGCCGACTCGGGGTCCAGAGCGACGAACATCTCACCTGTTTTTTCATAGCAGGCGTCGATATTGTAACGATCGAGAGTGTCGAGAAATTCCCGCATATTCTGGATGCCCAGCTCTTTTAGGCGCTCGGCTTCATCGGCGAAACGATATTCAGTGTTGGTCTCCGTATGGGCTAAGGTCGAAGACAAAAATCCGCCATTGCGTCCGGATGCACCGTCGCCAATAAAGGTTTGCTCGATAAGAATAATATCTGCGTCGGGCTTGCGTTCTTTCGCCTGCATCGCGGCCCAAAGACCGGTGAAGCCGCCCCCGACTATGAGCAATTCGCACTCTTGTGCCGAACTTATTGGCGCCAGCGGTTCTGGCATGATATCGGGATCGTGCCAGAGCGGGCGAGCAACAGAGTCTTTTAAAGCATCGATATGTCGCATATCGATATCAATATTGCATCGCTTTCAGCTCGCAATACTCATGCAGGCCTTCAACACCAAACTCTCTGCCGTTCCCGGATTCTTTGTAACCACCAAATGGTGCTTCATGATTCGGATCACCGCCATTAATGGCACATTGTCCTGCCCGAATTCTCCTGGCTATGGCTGTCGCTTTCTCTTTGTCTCCTGCCCACACTCCCGCCGCCAGGCCGTAGGGGGTGTCGTTCGCGATATTAATTGCCTCATCAATATCAGAGTACTTGATCATCACCAACACGGGTCCAAAGACTTCTTCTTGTGCGATGGTCATGTCGTTCGTAACGTCTGCGAAAATCGTCGGCGCAACATAATTCCCAGTGGTCAGCCCAGCGGGCATATTAGTCCCGCCGGTGACCAGGCGTGCTCCGTCGGAGGTGGCCTGATCGATGTAATCGAGCACCGTCTGTTTTTGCCCGGCCGAGGACATCGGCCCTACAAAAACACCGGGGTCGGCAGGATCACCGACGACCAGGGCTTCTGCTTTGGACTTGGCAAGTTCGACTGCCTCTTCATACCTCGACTCGTGCACGATCATTCTGGTCAGCGCATTGCAGGTCTGACCCGTATTTACCATGACATCAATGACACCAAAGCTGACTGCGGCGTCCAGGTCCGCTTCTTCGGTGATGACAAATGGAGATTTACCACCCAATTCAAGACAGACTCTTTTTACATCGGGCGCTGCCATATTGGATACTTGTATTCCCGCTGCGGTCGATCCGGTAAACGTCACCAAATCTACTTCCGGATGTGAGCTCAACGCCGCGCCAATTTCTTTGCCGCTGCCATGAATCATGTTGAACACGCCCGGCGGCAATCCGACCGCGTCGCAAATTTCCGCGAACATAAACAGATGGCTCGGAGTCTGGCTCGCTGCTTTCACCACCATGGTGCATCCCGCTGCAATCGCTGGAGCAACCTTCCCGATCATCTGCCAGATAGGATAATTCCAGGGGTTAATCATCGCGCAAACGCCAATTGGTTCGCTAACGATCAGCGAATTGCCAACTTCCTTTTGCTCCTCCATATGTTTGGCCTTATCCGCAAACGATTCGCAAATAATGGCTAAAGGGTCCACCTGGAACGCGGCTGCATTTTGAATCGGCATTCCCAGCTCATCGACAATCGTCTGGGTCAAATCAGCGTTTCTTTTTTCACCTTCCGCCGCAATCTTTCTCAGGAATTCTGCTCTTGTCGCGGCAGAAGTACGAGACCAGGAATCGAACGCATTTCTGGCCGCACACACAGCCGCATCAACATCTTCGGTGTTGCCATACGGGACTCTGGCCGATATTTCACCCGTCGCAGGATTGATGACGTCACTCGTTCCCTTGCCAATCGGCGCCACCCACTGACCGTTGATGTAGAATTTATCGTACGTTCTCATAACCTATCCTTTCCGTTGTTTCGACTATCGAAGGGCCTCACCCTGTAAGTTAGCAGACTCTGGAACTCATATTGATGCTCCCTATTCGCAAGAGCACGCAAGCATATTGCGTTTGATAGGATGAGCGATCGGAAAATCTCGCTGCACGATCCGCCAAATTCTTGAACTAGCCCCGGAGAACCACCGCAATGACTCGCGACCCACGTTACGACGTCTTGTTTGAGCCTGTACGCATTGGGCCTGTAGAAGCGCCGAATCGTTTCTACCAGGTACCACATTGCAATGGAATGGGCCTCTTGCGCCCGCGCATGGTGGCAGAAATGCGCGGCATCAAGGCCGAAGGCGGGTGGGGCGTGGTGTGTACGGAGTACTGTTCAATTCACCCCAGCTCTGATGACTTGCCGCAACCCTACGCCAGTTTGTGGAACCAGGGTGACATCAAGACCCATGCGTTAATGACCGAGAAGGTGCACGAACATGGCGCCCTTGCCGGGGTGGAGCTATGGGCCGGTGGCGCCGGCAGCGCGAACTTGCTGACGAGGGAAGTGGCGCTGGGTGTCGACAGCATGCCAAACCTGGGCGGTAACCCACTTCAGACTCGGGCCATGGACAGGAAGGACATCCGAAATCTCCGCCGCTGGCATCGGGACGCGGCATTGCGTGCACGGGATGCGGATTTTGACATCGTGTACGTCTATGCCACACACGATTATCTCCTCGCCCAGTTTCTCTCGCCCATCCATAATCAGCGGACTGATGAATACGGCGGATCGGTGGAAAATCGTATACGCCTGGTGCGAGAACTGATAGAAGAAACCAAGGATGCGGTGGGCGACACCTGTGCTGTCGCGGTGCGTATGTCCGCCGATGATGGCACCGGCACCGCCGAGCAGCCGGTTTCGGAGGATCGCCGGGAGATGTTCAATATTCTGGCTGAATTACCTGATCTCTGGGACGTAAACATATTCAACTACGAACACGAAATGGGTGTGTCCCGATTCATTCAGGAAGGCTCCCTCGAAAAAACGATGCACTACGTCAAGTCCATCACCAGCAAACCTGTTGTAACCGTGGGGCGATTTACGTCTCCGGACACGATGGTCTCTCAGGTACGCCGGGGCATCGTGGATTTCATCGGCGCGGCCCGCCCTTCTATTGCTGATCCGTTCCTGCCGCGTAAGATCGACGAAGGTCGTACAGAGGATATTCGGGAGTGTATCGGCTGCAATATCTGTTACACCGGCGATAGCCTGGGTGTGCCCATTCGTTGTACGCAGAACCCAACCATGGGTGAGGAATGGCGCCGGGGATGGCATCCGGAGCGCATTCAGCCCAAGAGCAGCGACACCACGGTCCTCGTCGTCGGGGCAGGCCCGGCAGGTCTTGAGGCAACCCGGGCGCTCGGTCAGCGCGGATACGCGGTGATGCTGGCCGAGGCGTCAACAGAGCTCGGTGGGCGTGTCGCCCAGGAGTGTCGATTGCCCAGTCTGGCTGAATGGGGGCGTGTTATTGACTATCGGGTGCAACAGATTCAGACGATGCCCAATGTCGACATTTTTCTGGACAATCATTTGAATGCAGAAGACGCGCTGAGCATCGGAGCAGATCACATTGTTGTCGCAACCGGATCCAAATGGCGTGCCGATGGCTTTGGCCGTTACCACAGCAAGCCGTGTCCGGACCTGGGGCCCGCTGAACAGGTCTTCACACCCAACGACATTTTCATGGGCCGTCTGCCAACAGGTCGGGCACTGGTGTTTGACGATGATCACTACTACATGGGTCCTGTCCTGGCAGAGGCATTGGTGACGCAGGGTGTTGAAGTCTGTTTCGTCACGCCGAAGGACATGGTATCGGCCTGGGGAGTGATGACGGATGAGCAATATCAGACTCAGGAGCGCCTTGTTCAATTGGGAGTACAGATAATCACCGCGCATGGGCTGGACGAATTCGACGGCAGCACTGCCCATTTGAGCTGTGTCTACGGAGGACAAGACCGTGTGATCGAGACAGACGCCGTAGTGTTGGTCACCGCACGAACCCCCATGGATGAGCTTTACAGGGAGATTTCCGGGCGACTGGAATCAGCGGGCCCGGAGTCCGTTCCAACGCTGCACAGAATCGGCGACTGCGATGCCCCCGCCATTATCGCCGCAGCGGTTTACGCGGGACATCGTTACGCCCGGGAGTTGGAAACGGACGTAACGAAATCTGTTGATGTCCGGCAAGACAAGCTCTTTGATCCGGACCAGTTGTGACAGTCGTCATCTGATCTTGCAACCACAATTTAACTTCGAGCGGAGTTCTTTATCCGGCGCCGGACATTACTATAGGAAAATGGCTGCCTCTTCTGGCACTGACCGTAAGATCAGATGACGACGATCACAACTAGGTCTTCATGCGACTGGATGACGGATCGTAGAATGCCCGTAGTGAGGCCTGTGCGCTGAAGCGCTCTCTAGCGACCTCTATCTCAAATGACGCTTCGCCTATGCGCGCCGCGTTCAAATCGGGTGCTTCGACATAGCCCATTCCTATCGCCGCCCCCAGTGTATGGCCGTACATGCCGGAACTCAGGTAGCCCACAAATTTCCCGTCCATGACAATCGGCTCATTGTGGTAGAGCAAGGGCTCCGGGTCATCCAGTTTGAATTGCACCAAACGCCGGTCCGGTAAGCCTGCGGCTTTATCCTGCAGGAACGCATCACGTCCAATAAAGTCACCGGCATCAGGTTTGGCAGCAAAGCTAAGCCCCGCCTGGATCAGGTTGTCCCCGGATCCGATATCGTGGCCCCAGTGACGGAAGCCTTTTTCCAGGCGCAGGCTGTTTACCGCGTGCAGGCCTACGTTCCGAATATCAAACTCCGCACCGGCCTTTTGCAGTTCAGCAAAGACCTCGCAAGTCTCGCCAGCCGGCACAAAGATTTCCCAGCCCAGTTCACCCACATAGGAAAGACGCTGTAACCACACTTCTACACCGGCGACGCTCGCGTATCGGCCGCTGCCAAAAGCAAAGCCTTCGGCACTGACGTCGGTTTCCGCAATCTTCTCCAACACTGCTCGTGCATTGGGCCCCTGCAGCGCCAGACAGGCATAGTCGGCACTGATATCTCGCAACTGCACATCCCCATGCAGATGTTTTTTCATGTGCCACCAGTCTTTATTTACAGAACCGATTCCCGAGATAACCATAAAGCGATCCGGGCCGGTCCTGGAAACGGTCAGGTCGGCCTCGATTCCTCCGCGCTCGTTCAGCCACTGGGTGTAGACCAGGGAACCGGGTTCTGCCGTCATATCCCCGGCGCAAACGCACTGCAATGCCTTCTCGGCATCCGGCCCGGAAATCTCAAATTTGCCGAACGAGGAAATGTCGTAGATACCCACACTCTCGCGCATTGACCTGTGTTCTCGGGCATAGAATTCAAACCAGTTCTGACGCTTGTAGCTGTATTCGTATTCAGCCTTGGCACCATCCTCGGCGAACCAGTTCGGGCGCTCGTATCCCGCCACTTCGCCAAAACAGGCGCCCTGATCCTTGAGCACCTGGTGCAGTGGAGATTGAATTCGGTCACGGGCGGTCTTGTACTGGTAGAAGGGCCAATGCATCGCATAGGTATGACCCAGGGCCTCCGGAATACGTGCCTCGATATGGGCTTGCTCACGTTGCACCGGGTGATGACGACGGACATCGCACTCCCAAATATCGCCCGATGGATGGCCACCAATGATCCAGTCTGCCATCACTTTTCCTATACCACCACCGGCACCAATGCCCTTGGAATTAAGGCCGCAGGCAACGAAAAAATTATCCACCTCAGGCGTCGGTCCTAACAGATGAAGGTTGTCGGGTGTGAAACTCTCCGGGCCATTAAAAAAGGTGCGTATACCCGTTTCTTCGAGGGCCGGCAGGGTTCCCATGCCGCGCATCAGGTACTCCTCAACATCGTCGATGCCGCAGGGGAATTCGTCGAAACAGAAATCCTCGGGGATACGATCCATCGAGCAACCGCGAGCATTGTGCTCAAACCAGCCTACGATCATCTTGCCGGTGTCTTCCTTAAAGTAGACACCCTTATCGAAATCACGCAGCACCGGACACGGCTGCAAACCGTCCATGTTGTCGGTAACCACGTAGAAGTGTTCGCAAGCGTAAAGCGGCAGATCGACGCCAATTGTCGCGGCGATGTCCCGTGACCAGAGGCCCCCGGCCAATACAACATTCTTGGCCGCTATTGACCCCTGCTCGGTCTTTACGCCCACCGCCCTGCCATCCTCAACCAGGATTTCGTCCACCTTGGCATTCTGGATCACGCGCGCGCCGTGCATGCGGGCCCCCGTCGCCATTGCCATGGTGGTATCGACCGGATTGGTCTGGCCATCCTTCTCGATATGTAGGGCCCCTAGAACTCCATCGACATTGACGCCGGGGTAAAGCTCGGCCAGGCGTTCGTTGTCGATCATCTCGGACTCAACGCCAAAGACACTGGCCATGGAGGAGGTCCGCAACAACTCTTCCAGGCGCTCGGGCGTGCGGGCCAAAGAGAGACTGCCAATACGTCGGTAACCCGTGGCCTGTCCGGTCTCCTCTTCGAGGGAGGCGTAGAGTTCATGACTGTACTCGGCCAGGCTGGTCAGATAAGGCGTTGGCCAGAGCATGCTGACAAGACCCGGCGCGTGCCATGTGGTGCCGCCGGTAAGCTGCTTACGTTCCAGCAGGACCACATCGCTGATGCCGCGTTTTGCCAGATGATAGGCGATGGAACAGCCGATAATGCCGCCACCAATAACAACGACCTCGGCCGTAGATGGGAACTTCTTTTTGTCTGTCATACCGTCCTATCCTTCTATCCGGCCATTTTTACTGTTCATTAGGCTCCTTTTCAAGCTATCTGACCTCATCGCCTATCGGGAAGAATAGCTGTAACCCCGGATGGCGCTGCCTCCTGCCGTCGGAATTCCCCTCCCATAGCAAACAGTCTCCATTACTTCCTTTTGTGCTAGTGTCACGGCCATTAAGAACAACAAGGAAAAACCATGAGCAAGCTTCTCCGGTTCGTTGCCGCAACCGTCGCAATCGTTATTCTCGCGGCGCCGCACACCGCCATTGCGGACGACCAACAGTCAATTCTGATAACCGGTGCCAGCACGGGCATTGGCCGTCATCTCGCCGAAACGCTTGCCGGCAATGGCTATCACGTTTATGCCGGCGCACGTAAAGACAAGGACCTCGCAGCGCTGGACGCGATCGACAACGTCACGGCGGTAAAACTCGACGTAACCAGTCAGGGTCAGGTTGATGCCGCTGTCGACATGATCACGCAAAAGGGTACGGGGCTGTACGCCGTAGTTAACAATGCCGGCGTTGGCGGCGGTGGTGAGGTCATCGATACACCGATCGAAGACCAGACGTTTGTCTACGCCGTCAATGTTGAGGGCGTCTACCGCACAACCAAGGCGTTCGCGCCGCTGGTTATCGAATCCAAGGGCCGCATTATTACGACCGGATCAATCGCGGGCACCATCTCAGCATTCCCGGGATTCAGCGCGTACGCCGGCAGCAAGCACTGGATCGAAGCGTATACGGACTCGCTGGCCGCGGAAATGGAACCGCACTCGGTGGTGGTCAGTGTCGTAGAGCCTGGCAACTACAAGTCGAACATCCGTCGCAGCAGCGTGGCACGTGAGGCCGAGCAGACGAAAGCAGCAGGCGGCGAGGTGACCGAAGAAATGAAACAGGACTACGAAGCGACAGCCAAGCGTGAATTGTCCTACAAGGAACCTGACGAGGTTTCCGAAGCGTTCATGCATGCCCTGTTTGACGACAATCCGTTACGTCGCTACGTAGTCGTCCCCAACGAGGAAGAACAGGAGTTCACCATTCGCACGAAGGTCACCGAGCTTGTTCAGCTGAACCAGTGGGGTCCTTACAGCTACAACCGTGATGAGTTGATTGAGTTGCTCGATACCGCCCTCGCAGGAGACGCTGCTTCGGAGTAAGCCGAAGAATGGAGCCCGCGTCGTAATGCGCGCGATTCGCAAACAGATGCCGCCGTGGACGATCGCGTTTCTGCTGCCCTCACTTGGATTGATTTCGGGATGTGAGAATAGTATGGATTGGGATGGCTCTCTTGAGAATCTAATGGCGTCGCAGCCTGAGCGATTCTCAACGGTTCTGAGTAATCCCGAGAAGTACCGCGTGCAAATCGTCTACACGCAAATCGACCGGGATGCTAATAATCGGCCGACGTTCAAGTCGTTCGGCTATCGCCTCAATCCCGATCAGTATTTTTATCCAGCTAGCACGGTCAAACTGCCGACGGCATTGCTGGCCCTTGAGAAACTTCACCAACTCAACATTGAAGGACTAACTCGCGATACCGCAATGCTGACCGGTACGGCGACGGACTCCCAGACGCCCGCAACAACAGATCCGTCTTCACCGACAGGATTGCCGTCCATTGGCCACTACGTTCGTAAGATTTTACTCGTCAGCGACAACGACGCTTACAACCGACTCTATGAGTTCGTTGGTCAGGAGGGCCTCAACGTATCATTGCGTCGCAAGGGCTATCAGAACACCCGGATATTTCACCGGCTGGAGGTAGCGCGAAATCCCGAAGAAAACCGGACCACAAACCCCGTGAAGTTTGTTGACGGCGATACCGTTATCTACGACCAACCTGCTCAAACCAGCAGTGCCCATTACGAAGGCAAAACGCCTGTTCTTCTCGGTAGCGCTGAATTCGTCGACGGTGAATTGCTGCAACGTCCAAAGGATTTTAGCTTCAATAATGTTTTTGCACTGCAAGATCTTCATGACGTCACACTTGCGCTGATGTTTCCGAAAGCGGTTGAGGAACATCGTCGCTTTGTCCTGACAGCCGATGATTACGATTTTATTTACCGCAACATGTCAGGATACCCGGCCGACAGTGGTATTTCAGAGTACGCCGACGTCACTCAATATCCGCCGGGCTATGTGAAGTTCTTCATGTACGGCGGATCGGCGTCATCGATTCCCGAGAATATTCGTATATTCAATAAGCCTGGCGATGCCTACGGCTTTTTAACAGATAGCGCGTATATCGTCGATTTTGAGAGCGGCATAGAGTTTTTGCTGGCAGCAAGCATCTATACGAACGAGAACGAAACGTTCAACGATGACAACTATGAGTACGAAGAAATTGCGCTGCCGTTCCTGCGCGATCTCGGGCTGGCAATTTACGAGATTGAGTTGCGACGTGATCGTCAACACTCACCGGATCTGAGTCGCGTAAAGCTGGGCCGTTAACTAATCCGTTTCAACTATATTGAAATTCTGTCCCGGTTTGTCGTTATCGATTGCCGAGCAGCGCTTCGTGTGATGCGTCCGGGCCGAATAGAATCAGCCGTTCCGCCGCTTCGTTTTCGGGTGAGTGAATTGCCAACATAGTAAGATCAAGGGCGGCAAGATTACTTTCAGAAACGCTACCGTTGTCGTCCAGCAGATGTGGTGCGATCGGATGTTCGCAAACACTGTATCCATCACTGACCTGTAATAAGCGATGAAAACCTCTTGTTCCGAGGAACGTGGTGGACTCCAGAATCCTGCCAATCACCGAGCAAAGAATTTGATCGGCTCGCTTGTTCAACATTAAGAACCAAAGCACTGCCAGGCTGCCCAAGAGCCAGCCCATCTGCACGATTACAGCAGTGGTATCGCCGTCCGTTCGCACCAGCGAAACCACGACGGTGGCCAAAATTGTTACGAGCCCCATGTTACCGATGATCATGAGCATGCTCACAATACTCCGTCGGATGGGGTAGTTGACGACTGATTCCGCTTCGCGGGTTGTGAACCCTGTGCCCGTAAACGCGGACAGCGCCTGAAAGCGCGCACTGCTATCGGCGAGTCCCGTGACCCGCAATGCCACCGACGCTACGCGAATCAAAAAGATGGACAAACTCAGTATTATGAAAATAGATAACGCCGCACCCATCGATATGCTCCTCGCCCTGCAGCCTAGATCAGATCAGCGTCTGTAATTATCTCCACCAGCGCCGGACCCTCGTGAGCCAGTGCTTCCGTCAACGCCAGCTCTAACTCCTCTGCCTTCGTGACGCGTATCCCTTTGCCGCCGCAAAGTCTCGCATACGCCGCGAAGTTCGGGTTGTGCAGATCGGTCTGCCATACAGGCCATTCGCCGGCGCGCTGCTCTTTCGATATCTTGCCAAGCTGCGAGTTGTTCAGCAGGACATGGGTTATATCCATGTTGTATTTCACCGCCGTATTAAAGTCGCCCATGTATTGGCCGAAACCCCCGTCACCACTTACAGAGATGACCTTGCGGCCGCGGTATTCGTCCTGATCCTGTGTCGCCGCCCAGGCGCCCATAGCCGCCGAAAACGAGAACCCGATAGACCCAAGATAGCCGGACATCAATATGCGCTGACCCTTGCTTTCGAAATATCGACCAAACGAGTAAGTGTTGTTGCCCACATCTACCGCGATAATCGCGTCGTCGGGAACTGCGTTTCCGAGTTCGGCGAACACGATGGAGGCATTGAGGCCCTTGCCCTGATCATCTGCGCTCCGGCCGTGCTTTTCGGCCCGCCAAATTGCCCAACGCTCAGCTAACGCCTGCCGTTGATCATCAGAACGTAGAACGCCTTTGAAGGATTTAGCGAGACGTCCCGCCGTAATTCCGATTTCCCCCCACAATGGAATGTCGACCTTGTGAAACTTGCCAAGCGCCATACGATCGAAGTCCACCTGGATAATCGGTCTTTTTGGTGTGATCCCGGTGTGATTTGAGAACGATGCACCAAACGCGACAATCAGATCGCACTCATTCATGAACCAACTGGCGACAGGCGTGCCCGAACGTCCGAGCACGCCGGCAGCAAGAGGATGGTCGTCTGATATCTGGCCCTTCGCCTTGAATGTCGTCAGTACCGGCGCGTTGAGTCGATCCGCCAAATCAGTAATTTCAGCCATGGCGTCCCGCGCGCCGTAACCAACAATTATGATTGGCCGCTTCGACTCATCGATCCGCGTAACAACTTCTTGCAGGGTTTGATCATCGGGCGCGATTTTTGCGACCGCCACCCTGCCGTCGGGTGATCCCGCAGAAGCATCCGGAGCAGCCGGCAAGGTCTGCACGTCGTCAGGAAAGATCAGGTGCGCGACGTCACGCTCGACGATCGCGGTTTTGCATGCAAGATTCATAAGCTCTGCGTGTTTGGATGTGTGCAAGACAGTCTGGCTAAAGCGTGCAACCGGAGCGAAAGCAGCTGCAAGATCAATTTCCTGAAATGCCCCCGGCCCGAACACCTGTGCATCAACTTGTCCGGTCAGTGCAACTACCGGCGCACGATCTACTTTGGCGTCCCACAAACCTGTCATCAGATTGGTCGCGCCCGGCCCTGCGATAGCAAGGCAAGCGGCGGGCTTGCCGGTTAATTTTGCGTATCCGGAACAGGCGAATGCGGCTGCACCTTCGTGGCGAATACCGTAGTAATTAAGGCGACCCTGTTTTTGCTGCAGCCGCAACGCATCGGCCAGACCAAGATTGGAATGGCCGACCATGCCAAATACTGATGTCACGCCCCAGTTTGTCAGGGTCTCAGCCATCACATCGGTGACCGTAGTTTCGTGCGGCGGATCAGCCTCAATGCCGACATAGATACCGTCTTCACGAACGTCGACCGGATACAGCACCTGGCCGCTATCTTCGTGCCCGCCGGGTGGACGGCCCGTCTTCGGATCGAAATCCCATCCGTGCCACGGACATCGCAACCAACATTGACCGTCGTCGCCAATTTCTATTGAGCCTTCGCCCAATGGACCTCCCTGGTGCGGGCACCGATTTTCCATGGCTGTGTATTCGCCATCAATGTGGGTTAATGCCATTGAGTGCGTTGCTGCAGTAACCGTCTTGACCCGCCCTTCCGGCAGTTCATCAATGCCGGCCACTCGATGCCATTCCAGTTCTTGTTCTTGCTTTGCCATCATTGGTTCCTCAATCCGAATCAGAAATAAGGCGGGCGCGACCTGCAGCGAGGAGATAGCCCCACAGATTATGCAGGTAGGCCATCGGGTGGGGTTCCTGAATCAGCTTGCTGTAACGGAGCACTGCGCCATTAAACCCGTCGGAGTGCCACTGCGTACCTCGCGGCAAACGCTGTTCGGAAAATCCCAGGGGTAGTGGATACGCGCTTACGTAAAAATAGGGTTCCGGAATACCTGCATCGCCAAATGTAAAACCGAAATTCATCTGCTTATCGGAATACTCTTCATTGTCCGGATCCTGTCCCGCGACTTTGCCGCCCGGCAGCCATAACATCGCGAGATCGAAGTGATGTGGCCAGAAACCGATTGGACTGGTTTCCTCCCGAATCCCGCCCCGAAAAGAGCTTAGCGCGGCCGACACCGCGTTGATTGAGCGGGCGATCTTATTCGCTTGTTCGGGCGAGTACTCCGAAAACGTGCTGTCGTTCTCAGCCGAATGATTCTTGCCTGCAGCGCTTGCCAGGCCTGCGGATATTCCGGCAGACTTTAGAAATGCCCTCACGTTAGCGCCGAGTTCTGTGACGGATTGCCCGCGCAACTCCTCGCACAACTGCTCACCAATTGCGGTTCGGACCAACAAAGCGCTTTCTCTGCAATTCAATTCGATTTCAAAGTCGACCTCAGCATGAATCACGCCGGTCGACAATCCCGTTAAGGAGGGTCGAAGACTCGCATGCCACCAATGCTTACGCGGCGTACGGCAGGCGCTCAACCAGCCACCGAGAATGCCTGAGTACGCATGCAACGCTTCGCGCGTAACCGAAAAGTCCTCCGGGTCGAGCGTTGGAAATTGTGCTGTCGTCATAATAGTCCCTGTCATTCTGCGTGCACGCCGCCGTAGGCGACGCCCGCCAGTTTCGCCATATCCGTTTTAAATGTTGTCAGATCGTCAAGTGTGAAATCCTGCAGATGTCGGTGGCCGGCGGCCCGAGCCAAAACCGTCATCAACTCTACTGCAGAAGAGAAAAACTGCGCCAGGCGCTCGGCTGCGATATCGACCGGCAGGCGCGCGCGCAAATGCGGTTTTTGGGTCGCAATGCCGACCGGGCAGTTGTTGCTGTGGCAGGCGCGCATGCCGAGACAGCCTATCGCCTGAATCGCGGCATTGGACACGGCGACTCCGTCGGCTCCAAGGGCCATGGCTTTGGCGAAATCGGCGGGGTGCCTCAAACCGCCCGTAATAATCAGACTAACTCCGTCGGCGCTGCAGTTGTCGAGGTGTCGGCGTGCGCGCGCCAATGCGGGAATTGTCGGTACCGAAATGTTATCCCTGAATATCAGCGGTGCTGCTCCGGTGCCACCACCGCGGCCGTCGAGAATAATGTAGTCCACGCCGACCTCCAGCGCCGCATCGATGTCTTTCTCAATGTGCTGCGCCGATAATTTGAAGCCGACGGGAATGCCACCAGTGTTTTCCCGCACCTCTGCAGCAAAGTCTCGAAACTGACTTAGGTCGGTCCATTCCGGGAAGCGTGCGGGCGATATTGCTGACTGTCCTTCCGGCAACTCACGAACTGCGGCGATCTTGCCTTGCACCTTGGCGCCCGGCAGATGGCCGCCGGTGCCGGTCTTCGCGCCTTGTCCACCCTTGAAATGAAAGGCCTGTGTTTTCTGCACTTTGTCCCAGGAAAAACCGAACCGGGCAGATGCGAGTTCGTAAAAATATCTGGAGTTGGCCTGTTGCTCCTCCGGCAGCATCCCGCCCTCACCCGAACAGATGCCAGTGCCCGCAAGCTCGGCGCCTTTCGACAATGCGACCTTCGCTTCTTCCGACAGAGCGCCGAAGCTCATGTCGGATACAAAGAGTGGTATATCCAGATGCAGTGGTTTTTCGGCGTTGGGCCCGATGACAATCCCGGTACCCACGCTCTCATCGTCCAACAACGGCAGTTTGTGCAATTGACCGACAACAAACTGAAGGTCATCCCACTTGGGCAAACTGTCTCGCGGTACACCCATTGCCGCAGAAGGACCGTGGTGACCGAGTTTCGTGAGGCCTTCATTCGCGAGCTTGCGAATGAATTTTACGTGCGGTTCGTCGCTCGTGCCTGTTGGGTCCTGATAAGCACCCTGGTAAGCCTCTCGATCATAAGGTTGCGGATGTTCGATTGCCCACGCGGAGATTTCATCCTCATCGACGCAGACCAGGCCGTCTTCCATCCACGCATTGAACTTCGGCAGGGTTTCAGAGTTGTTGTATTCACTGACACCGGAATCAACACGGTAGTCCCAACCGTGCACGCCACAGATAAGATTATCACCGTCGACATGTCCGTCCGACATCAAAGCACCTCTGTGGGCACAACGCCCATAGAGAACGCTGACCTCGTCATCAAAGCGAACTATCACGAGATCGACGCCTGCAACCAATGCATGCATCGGTGCACGATCTTCGAGCTCTTCCCAGTTTGCTATCGTTATTTTCTTCATTTGATCGTATTCCTGTCGGTTTTGTTCTTAGTGTGCCCTTCGCGTAGCGGCAACTCGGCGGCCGGCTGGTTTTCTTCGCATTCACCCATGCTGGCTGCCATTCTCCCATATACCTTGGCCAGCGGTGCTGCGGTGACGCCGTGCAAGAGCGCACTAAGTGCAACAGTAATTACTGTGATGGCGAGTAACTCATTCTTGTGCGGCACCTCGGACTCCTCGAGTATTAGTAACGCGAAGAGAATCGAAGCCAGTCCTCGCGGACCAAACCAGCCAAGAAAAAGCTGCGTGGGAAGGCGCACGCCGCTACCTGACAATGAGATCATAATTGGAATCATGCGAATGACTGTCAGGCTCATGATGGCGTAGAGAAATACGGAGGGACTCAAATGCGCGATACCCTCGGGTAACAACGCAGCACCAAACACCAGAAAAGTAATCAGCATCAGGAGCTGCCCTTCTGTCTCCATGAACTCAAACAGGAATGTGCAGGGGTGCTGCAAGGCGTTGCCAAAAACCGCGCCGCCTACAAAAACTGCAATGAATCCGTTGCCACCAACAAGCTCAGCCGAGACATATATCAATACAGCCAGTGATAAAATGCCGATACCCTGAAAGGCGTTGTTCGCCCAACCATTCGCCACGGCTTTGTCGAGTACGCGAGCACCAATGTATCCGATTACTATGCCGGCCAGTGGGCCCAGCGTGACTTGCAGCAGACCATAGCGAACCCACTCCCCGGCTCCGCTCGCCTCATGCATTGTGCTGGCGAGCGCGGCGAGCAACAACACGGCGGGCAGCGCGATACCGTCATTCAAACCACTTTCGATATTGATCGCCTGGCGTATTCGGACCGGGACAGCTTTTGCTGAAACAACCGATTGACCAAGCGCCGCATCGGTGGGTGCAAGCAACGCCGCCAGCAACGCCGCTTCCCAGATCGCGAACTCGGGAAACAGACTTTGCGCAATGACTGTTCCGGCGATAATCGTCAATGGCAGGCCAAGGGCCAACATGCGAACGGGCAAGCTGTGGTCTCGCCGTACGCGTCCGAGATCGATGCGGGCAGCATCTGTGAACAGGACCAGGATGAGCGTGAATTCGGCAACAAAATGAATTGCCGAATGCCCGGGATCAATGCTGGCGACGCCGAGCCCGGCGCCACCGATGACATAACCGAAGACAATAAATGCCAGCGGCGCTGTCACAATGGTTCCTTGCAGCCGCCCGGACAACAACGAGAAACCCAGCAGCCCGGCCGCAACTACCGCGATCGACAAAATATCCATCATTTGGCTCGCATCACTATTTCGATTCCTGCGGTTCGGGCGCTTGACGATGCGCCTCGTCAATGCGCCCGCGCAGATTCGAGGTCCATCGGTTTATCTGCAGCTTCGCATCTCCGAGTCGGGTCAGCCCGGCGCGCAGCACCCGGCTACCTCCGCCCCATTGAACGGCGGCCGCCAATTGTTCGTTGGTGATCGAATCGACCATTTCACCCTCCATGGCCGCACCACCAAGACCTGCCCCTGTGACTTTTGTGTAAATAGTCACATTCAGTGCACCAATGGTGGCATCCAACGCGGTAATACCAATACGGATCGTCGCAACGCCGGGGCCCGCGTCAGTCACGACAGCATAACCATGATCTTGTGTTAGCGCCTTTGTCAAACGATCTCGAAAATAGGTCACGAGCTCTTCAAGCTCTGCATCACTGAACTCGCGGCTTCCGTCGGCGGATTCGTTTTGAAACAGCATCGCCGGGCCATCAATGATGAACGATGAATAGTCCTTCACTTTAGGACCCGTGTAACGGTAGGCGTTGTCGGCAACACGTTCCAATGACGAGTAATCGGTGATGAACCCTGATCGATCCTGTTCTGTTACAGGTGCAGCACAAGCGCTGACAATGATCAAAAGCACCCCCGGCAAGATCGGTTTCAGACGCCGAGTCATGGTTTTAAGTCCTGAACCATCGAGAGTTGCCGCACAGCCGCTTCTGCGTCAACCAGGTCGTTTGATATGTCGCGACTGAGTCGCTCAAGACTTCGGCTCATCGCAGCGACCGTCGCTACAACGTCGTTACCGTCCAGCGACTCGATGTAGCGATCCCGCTTAAGTTTGATCAGCGCATTGTCCGAATCCACGATCGTCCACGACGTGCTCAGCACAACCTCCCCGCCGGGAGCCCTGCCGAAGCGATGAATCTGAAGCCGGACCGTGTAGTCGACCGGCCCGGAATGCTCCCACGGATACGCCGTTACAAGACCGGTCGGCACCAGCGCCGACAAGTTCTCGGCAATCACCGCGGCTATATTGTCATCGAGCGGTTCCGCCCACCGATCGAACTCCGCCACAGTGGCTCTGTAGCGATGGTCGCGGGTCAGAATCCCCCTGCGATTTAGCTGTTCCGTCAAGGAAATCGGTCCGACGACAATGGTCAAGTCACTTTCTACGCTTTCGCGATCCGATATAAGCATTGGCTCGATGACATACAGGCGCGCTGATGGCGAGGTCGCGCAGCCGGTGAGCGCCAGTCCGACAACCCAAAGTATTGTGTGTGCGAGTTTGTTCATTGTGTCGACTTACCTCGTAGTAGTGATTCCGGGTGTTCTTCCAGAGTGTCTGCGAGTTCGCGCATGGCCCGGGCCGTGCTGCTAACGCTCATCAGTGCGCGCATAAGTTCATAGCTAAGCGGGTCATCCGGTTGCAAGCGCTCGCTAACGAGCTGCAGAGCACTGTCCATTTCTTTCAGCGTCGCGTCGACCTGCACCAGCGAGGATTCCGTCAACGTCGACGCTACGCTTTGCACCGATGTACGCATGATCGCCAGGGCCTGTCGTACGTCACGTGCAGCGAAGACGAGATCGTTGTTCACGAAACCCCGCAGATCAACAACAGCACTATCCGCATTTGTCAGCAGCGGCGGCAGTGCCGCCAATGTGGCGGTTACATCGGGGTTGCGCAGCAGATCTTCCGCCGCTGCAAACGCACCACTTACGCGAGATAGCACTTCCTCAAGTGGCAACTCCGAGAGTTTGGCCAGCGCTTCGTCGAAGCCGGAATCGATCGTCGGCATCTCGGGGTACGCATCACTACCCGTACCGAGCCTGCGTTCGGGTGTGTTTGGATGAAAATCGAGCGCCACATAGAGCTGCCCCGTCAGCAAGCTTGCCGACTTAAGGCTGGCTCGCAGACCGTTTTTGAGGAGTAATGGCAACAAGGTGTATTCGCCATCCTGGACTACGGCGTTCTCCAGCGTTTCCGGACGAAATTCGAAAACCAGGCGGGGAATCATATTGCCGCTGTCTGGATCGTAGACGCCGTCAATGTAGATTACTTCACCGACCGGAATGCCGCGAAATCGCACCGGGGCACCCACATTCAGTCCATTGACCGACTGTTGAAAGTACGCCACGAACTGGCGTTTTGGCGTAAACAAATCCTGGCTCGAAAACAGGACCAGCGCACTAACCAGTAAAGCGATTGCACCGATCACAAACACACCGATTAGTTTCGGGTTTGCTTCTTTCATTGACGAACTCCTGCTGAAATTTTATGGCTGTCACCGCGGGTCAGAAACTCACCAACCTTTTCGCTCGGCGGGTTGTCGCGCAGCTCTTTTGGGTTGCCCAGCGCGGTTTGTGTTTTTGCTTCTGCGTCAACGAAAACAGCGTTATCGGCGATCGCGAAAATACTTGCCAACTCATGTGTAACGACGACAATCGTCGAACCGAGGCTGTCTCTCAATTCGAGAATGAGATCATCCAGACGCTTGGCGCTGATCGGGTCCAGCCCGGCGGACGGTTCATCGAAAAACAGGATTTCCGGATCGAGCGCCATGGCACGCGCCAAACCCGCACGCTTGCGCATACCTCCACTGATCTCAGCCGGGTAGTAGTCTTCAAAGCCAGCGAGACCGACAAGCGATAGTTTGAAGGACACCAGATCGGAAACATCCCGCGCCGTGTGATCGGTATGCTCTTTCAGCGGTAACGCGACATTTTGCGCGAGCGTCATTGAACTCCATAGCGCGCCGCTCTGATACAGCACGCCAAAACGATTGGAGTGCTTACGGCGTTGACTCTCACTCAGTGACCAGAAGTTGGTATCGCCGTAGTGAATATTTCCTTCGACCGGGCGCTGCAAACCGATGAGGTGTCGTAACAACGTGCTTTTGCCGCTTCCGCTATCACCCATGATGATGAAAATTTCTCCGTTACGAACGCGGAAGTTGAGCTCGCGTTGAATGACGAAGTCACCGTAAGCCATTTTGAGATTGTCTACCGCTATCGCGATTGTCGGCGTGGTCATACTTAGATTCCCAACGCGCTGGTGAGCACGGAGAAAATTGCTGTGGTAAAAATTATGGCGATGATTCCACTAACAACAGCACTCGTTGTCGCATCGCCGACGGCCGATGCGCTGCGCCCGCTTTGCATACCATGCATGCAACCCGTAACTGCAACCAAAACACCGAAGATGCTGCCCTTCACTACGCCCAATGCAATGTCACCCATGTCAATCGCATGCCGCGTTTGCTCTATGTATTCGGTGGTACTCAGGTCCAGCATGCCAACACCGACCAGGTAGCCGCCGAAGATGCCTAGAGCGTCGGCGTACAGGACAAGCAAGGGAAACATGATCGCGAGCGCCAACATGCGCGGCAACACCAGGAAATCCATCGGCGAGAAACCGAAGGTTTTCAATGCGTCGATTTCCTCATTGACCTGCATGGTACCGAGCTGTGCAGCGTAGGCGGCGCCGGTGCGTCCTGCCATAACGATCGCCGTCATCATCGGGGCAATCTCCCGGGTTTGCCCCAGCGCAACCAAGTCGGCGACGTAAATTTGTGCGCCGAATTGTTGCAGCTGTACGGCGCCCATAAAACCCAGAATTACGCCTAGCAACACGTTGATAATGCCGACGATCGGCAATGCCTGAGGTCCGGTGGTTTGGATGTAGGCAGTTATGTCCGAGCGCAGGAAGTGAGCTCTGCCACGTACGAATCGCCAAAATGCTTGCAGGGACTGGCCAAGAAACAAATTGGTGTCGCTAAGCGATCGATAGACCTGCAACGCGGATTGGCCTATCAATGTCAACATATCGTCGCTTGCCGGCGACGCACGGCGCTCGCCCCTGGGGGGAACAGCTTGCGACAGGCGGAGCAATCCTCGCAGGCCCGACGGCAGTTTTTCCAGACCCAGCTCCAGATCAAGTTGCGTCATCAAAGTGGAGGCCGATGTTATGCCTACCAAAACTCGACTATCCCAGGAACCGAGAGTTGTGCCATCGAGTTCGACGCGTTTTATGTCAGTCTGTTGCAACTCGGAAGTCGTTACGCTGCCAATCGCAGCCAGGACCGCATCACTCAAAGCGGTAGTTGCATCTTCAAACTCAGTCCAGTCGCCGAACAACTTGATAATAAGCACACCGTCATCCGGTCCACTCAACTCGGTACCCGCCTGCGGTTGGATGTCAGCTGCAAAATTCATTTGTCTCGCCACGCGGGTTACACTGTTGGAGTTGAAAGGCATAGACGCTCGCCATTGGCGATTGGTTACACCGGGCAGTAATTAACTTTATGAAACCAATAGATTCCGGAGCACAAGAACCCCACCAGCTGGCAGAAACCGAACAGTTGGTGCGCGACAATATTGCTTGGATGCTGGCGTTGGCGGAACGACTATTGCGCGACCGAGGGCTGGCCGAGGATGTCGTACAAGAGGCGTTCATGGCAGCGTTTAAAGGACTGCCCGACTTCGAGGGACGCTCGAGTCTGAAGACCTGGCTGCATCGGATTACGGTGAATGCGTCGATTACGAAAATTCGCCAGGTCAAGCGCCGCGCCGAACAGTCGATCGATGAACATTTGCCGGAATTTGATCGACTTGATTGTCGTATTGAGGCTCCCTGGCACAACCTGACAACGCTGCAGGAGGTGCTTGAGCGCAGCGACCTTCGCTTGATGGTCAGCGAGGCTATCGACGCGTTACCGGATTCATACCGAGTTGTTTTGCAGCTTCGCGACGTCGAGGGATACGACACCGCTGAGGTCGCCGGGATGTTGGACATTTCCATAAGCAATGTGAAGGTCCGTTTACACCGTGCCCGTTCCGCACTTAAGGGTTTACTCGAGCCCGTCCTTCGCGGGGAGGTATATCTATGAGCCATACACACAAGAGGAGTCTTAGACGTTGGCTTAAGGGCCTTTTTCTCAGACATGTGCATCGCATGATCACCTGTAAGGAGTTTGAGGACTTCGTGCTGAGCTACCTTGACGATGAACTTTCGACAAAGCAGAAGTCTGTTTTTGAGTGGCACTTGCGGCTTTGCCGCGAATGTCGCGAATATCTGGCGGCCTATGAGCGCACCAGAGAAATTACCCGTGCAATATCGGCGCTTCCGAATGATGCCGTACTGGAAGAAGTGCCCGAGGACCTCATCAAGGCGATCCTTGATGCGCGAGAGCACTAAGCTGCATTGACCTTAGAGCAGAGACCGCATAGGGTCTAATAGACTTTTTCTGGTAAGCCCATCGGACTTTCCTATGAGCATTCAAAACCTGGGGTTTCGAGATCTCAAGTACATCGTTGCAGTGGCCGAAAGTGGCTCGATCAGCCGCGCTGCGGAGGCCTGCGCTATAACGCAGCCGGCCCTGAGTGAACGCATCAAACGTATTGAGGCAACACTTGATGTCGAATTGTTCGAACGAGGTAATCGGGCGTTTAGAGTAACGCCCGTCGGGGAGAGGTTAGTTCAAAAAGCCCGCGAATTATTGGATGAAACTGCCGATTTTGACGAGATAATATCAACATCCCGTGAGCCTCTTCGCGGCCACTTGCGCGTCGGAATTATTTCGACCTTGGGCCCGTACCTTATGCCTCTGGTACTTCCACGTCTCCGCAAGGCTTATCCGAATTTGGAGCTGATCCTGCACGAAGGTCTGACCGAATCGCTAATACCATCTCTGCAAGCTGGCTCACTTGACCTGATTATTGCGGCGGCGCCACTTAATGCCACGGGCCTGAAGGAGATGGACCTGTTTTATGAGCCATTTGTCCTGGCTGTCCCGCTTGATCACGAACTTGCATCGCGAAAGGACGTAAATGCGAGGGACCTTTGCGGTAGTGACATGGTCTTGTTGCAGGATGGTCACTGTCTGACTGGTCAGGCACTGGATGTATGTCCCGCCAAACAGCGGCAAAGTCGCCAGCGTTTGCACGCCATGACATTGGAGACGCTTCGGCACATGGTTGCCACCGGTGCTGGTTATACGCTTTTGCCGTCCCTCGCGGTTGGCTCAAGCCCACCCCTTACCGAGCTAATTCGCTATAGACAGCTTGGCGGCAAGAGACAGTACGGCAGGAAAATCGTGCTTGCCTGGCGACACTCTTTCAAAAGAGGCGATGACGTCGAGCTTTTTTTCGAGTTGGTGCGCGGGTGCGTCCCTGAGGAATTTCGGAGTGCGCTTAACGACATATAGCCCAATAGGGTTGGTGGTCAGGGGCGGATCGATTCGCGAAGCAACCCAGGACACCGCGATGCCTCAGGACGCTTCCGGGAACCAATTTAGTCGAGCTTACCCATAACCGGGATGATGGCGGTTATGTTTCGGTGAGCGCCGGTATTATTTCTTCTTTTCGATGCTTATGTGCCAAAATTGAGGGCATTAGTAGTTTCGAGGCTGCATGTCATGGATCACAAGTTCCCGGGGCCCAAAACGCGCGCGGCACTCGAACGCGGCATTCCGCTTTTCAGGAACGGCTTGCGGTTCGATGCCGAAATGGAGCGAGCCGGGCAACGCGGTTTTCGTCCGGTACGGCAGATTGTTATTGATAAGGCGGAGGGCGATTTCGTCTGGGACCTGGACGGCAATCGCTACATCGATTTCCAGAATGGTTGGGCGACAAACCCGCTCGGCAACTGTCATCCCGAGATCCTCGAGGTCGTAGAAGCCGCTAACCGGCGCTTTGGTTTTCATTATGACCACCCTTTGCGCTATGACCTGGCTGAAATGCTTGCCAACATTATGCCGGGCAAGGCGCTGCCACGGACGAGTTACGAGGTGTCGGGCACCGAGGCGGCCGAAGCGGCTGTCCACCTCGCTCTCACGCACACGAAGCGACGTTACATCATCACCTTCAGTTCTTCCTATCACGGCATGGGCATCGGCACGAAGATACTGAGCGGGCTCGATGGCGGTTACAGCACCTATCTCGAAGGCTGGGGCGGCGGCGTTATCAAGGCACCTTATCCATACAGTGATCACATCCCAGCCGGAATGGACGAGGATCAGTACACCGAGTATTGCCTTTGGTATCTGGACAACCACATTCCTTCCAGTATTGCAGCACGTAACAACATCGCGGGCATCCTTGTCGAGCCGGGTCTCGCCGAAGGCGGTAACTGGATTCCGTCAACGCGTTTCTTACGTGGCATTCGGGAGATCTGTGACAAGAACGACTGGTTGATGATCTCCGACGAAGTACTGACGGGGCTGGGTCGTACTGGCCGAATGTGGGGTATCGATCATTATGACGTCGTACCCGATATTCTCGTGTACGGAAAAAACCTGTCCGGCGGTATTGCACCACTGTGCGGAATCTCCGCGCGAGATGAAATCATGGGCGACAACACTGCATTCGCCTCCGGCTCGACCTTCGCCGGAACACCTGCAGGGTGCGCGGCAGCGATCAGGACACTGGAAATCTTCGAACGAGACCATATCGTCGCGCACGCGAAACGACTCGGCAATATCGCAGCCGGAATAATGCGTGAATGGGAACGCTACAGTATTGTGCGCCAGGCGCGTGGCAACGGCTTACTACTCGGTGTGAGCTTCGGCAAGCCGGAGAACGCGGGCGTTGATGAAAAGGATTGGTGGACAGCGCGAGCTGTGCGCGGAAAGATGCTCGAAAACGGCGCATGGGCGCTTTCCGATCATGAAGACACGATTCGATTGTATCCCGCGCTCAACATGGATGAGTCTGTGCTTCGCGAAGGACTCGAGATCATGGAAGATGCGATCCGCTACGTTGAGGAACACGGCCACACAGAGGGCGATGCGGCGGCCTATCCGAGTGGCGTAGCAGGCTTCTAATGTTGAATCGCACTGAATATCGATCCGAATTCAACGATTATTCGCATCGACGATTGGCGCGCCGAGTCGACTTGAGAGAAGCAAATGAAAGCGATCGTTTACGAAGAGTATGGCGGCCCGGATGTTCTTCACGTGGAAGACGTGCAGAAGCCCAGGCCAGAAGCGGATCAGGTTCTGATCAGCGTGCGCGCTGTCGAAGCCACGAAAGCGGACTGCGAGATGCGCAGTTTCAAGTTTGCCGTGAGCTGGTTTTGGCTGCCCCTCCGGATAGCGCTCGGCCTCAGAAAGCCGCGCAACCCGATCCTTGGTAACTATTTCGCTGGTGTAGTCGAGGCGACGGGCAACGATGTCAGCAGATTTCAGACCGGACAAGACGTCTTTGGGGGTGCTGGCCTGCGGATGGGTGCGTACGCTGAGCATCTCTGCATCGCGGACAGCTGCACGATGGTGACCATGCCCGTCAACATGTCGTTCGCGGAGGCCGCCTCGGTGCCTTTGGGTGGCCTGAATGCTTTGCACTTCATGCGCAAAGCTGGCGTTCAGCAAGGAGACAAGGTGCTCATTAACGGCGCAGGTGGGAGCATCGGTACGTTCGCGGTGCAGATCGCAAAGGCGATGGGCGCTGAGGTCACGGCAGTTGATAGCGGGATCAAGGAAACGATGTTGAGGGACATCGGTGCAGATCATTTTGTGGACTACACCAGGGAAGACTTTTTGAAGCGTGGCCACACCTATGACGTGATTTTCAGTATGGTCGCGGGGACGTCCTATTCCAGTTGCGTTCGAGCACTCAAGCCGGGCGGTCGCTATGTTATGGCCAACCCGAAGCTCAGTGACATGCTGAGGTCTCCGGTAACTTCGCGGTTCGGCGACCGAAAGGTTCTTTTTGCGTTTGCCGGTGAAAAAGAGGAAGAACTACTTGAACTAAAGCGAATGATTGAGGCAGGCGAGATTGCCGCAACTGTCGACAAGATCTACCCAATGGAGGAAGCAGCGCAAGCACACCGGCGTGTTGAAACAGAACGGAGATTAGGGACGGTGGTAATTTCTGTAGGTGGCTGAGGCGATCTGTAGATAGGGGCTTCGATTCAGTCTACGTAAGCCCGGCCTGTCGCAGGCCGCCGGTGAAACGCTCGCGGTCCTCTGAATTTTTGAACTGCGTAAGAAATCCATCGGACAGTTGATAGGACGGATTGGCCTGCCTGATCTTTGCAACGGTGGCCTCAGCCCTTTCATGATTACCTGCCAGTGCGTGACTGGCGGCAAGATACAAACCTGCAGGCACAAAATTAGGGCTCACATCGAAGCTACGTTGAGTACTTTCGATCGCCTCAGCGTAATTCGACATCATGAACATGGCCAGGCCGTGTACGAAATCGTAGGTGAAATTTGGATTGAGCCGTCTGGCCTTTTCGATCAAATCCAGGCTCGACTCAGCATCGCCCGAGAAGATCATGCTCATTGCAAGACGCTCGAGTGCGAGAACGTCGTCCGGGTCCAGATCAATTGCAAGCCTGCCCGCGGCTATCGCCTTATCGTGTTCACCCTGCCACAGGTGAGCCCAGGACAAGGCTGCATGTGCCATCGCAAGCCGGCTGTCGACGGCGACAGCCTTGAGAGCAAACTCAAGTCCCTTATCAAGGGAGTCCTCTTTGGAATCGCTCCAATTTTGAATCCAGCGAAATAGGTAGTTGAGCGCCAGGCGCGCGTACGCCGCCGCGTAGTCTGGATCCAACTGGAGCGCGCTTTCGAAACAGTACCGGGCTCGCGCCGACCCTTCCATGGTATTCGCCTGTGTTTCCTTCATGCCGCGCAGGACGTAGTCATAGGCGTCAATGACTTCTGTCCCTCGTCGATTCAGACCCTGGCGTTCGCCGTCCGACAATTGCACACTGCAGGCGCTGACGATCTTTTGATTCACCTCGTCCTGAATCTCGAATATGTTTTCGAGATTGCGATCGTAGCGTTGCGCCCACAGGTGCTGGCCACTGGATCCCTCGATAAGTTGTGCCGTAATGCGCACCTTGTCTCCGACTTTTCGCACGCTGCCTTCCAGCACGAGATTTGAACCAAGTTCTTCGCACACCTGCTGCACGGTCACATCACTGTTTTTATAGGTGAATGTGGAATGCCGGGAAATCACAGCAATCCCGGGAAGCTTGGAAAGATCCGTGATCAGGTCTTCCGTGATGCCATCGGCGAAGTACTCCTGCTCCGGATCGGGACTCATGTTGACGAATGGCAAGACAGCGATCATCGGGTCGGCTAGCAGAGCGGACCTTGCCGAATCGATTTTTGAAGAAACCTCGCGATCGAATTTCGCGTCCCCGGCCGATCCCGAGTTGTCACTGCCGAATGTGTGTCGGAATGTTGCCGCATAGCTTCGTTTCGGCAACTCGATGCGGATCGGGTCGTCGCGACCCAAATCAGCGTAATACTCCAGGAGCTTTGAGCGCAGCCGCCCCGCCTCGACCCGAACAATTGCATCAATCGCCGGATCAAAAGTCTCATCACGATCGAAAACGTCTACGGCAATCGCATACTGATTGATTCGATCCGCGCGACCAGCCAGGGTCTCGTCAACGACAAACTTCAGAAACCGAGCCTGGCGCTCAGCGTGAGCAAACAACGCGCTTTCGAGAACAGTACCTAACTGATCCCGGATCTCGCCCTCCTCCTGGTCGCCCCAGTTGCTGATATTTTCCGTCATTTGGATGACTCAGCGCTCGCAACTATTTGATTTTATTAAGACATCACCGATTATCGACCAAGGTTACTAACCGTTACCGACTTCTGTGAGGGCCGCTCTCACTTAATTATGGCAGACAAAGGAAAGCCGCACAGCGCGGTCTATCCGAACCTCACTACTCAAGGAGATCGATCATGTCCACACCCAAAATACTCGTAACGAGCGCGGCCGGGAAAACCGGTCTACCCGCGACACTGCAACTGCTGGATTACGGATTCCCGGTTCGTGCTTTCGTGCGCAGTTATGACCATCGTGCAAAGCGGCTTGAAGATGCCGGCGCCGAGATCTTCGTTGGCGATGTGTACTCGATCGCTGACATGCGCAAGGCCATGACCGGTGTACAGCGCGCTTATCAATGCTCGCCGACGCAAACCAATACGTTGCATGCTGGCGCGGTTTTCACTATCGCGGCTAAGGAGGCCAAGCTCGAGCACGTCGTCATGCTGACGCAGTGGACCGCAGCGGCGAACCACCCGTCGATTGTGTCGCGCGAACTCTGGATGAACGAGCAACTCTTGAAACAGCTGCCAAATACGACGCTAACGGTTATCAATGTTGGCTGGTTTGCCGAAAACTATTTCATGGGCGTTTTGGAAACAGTTTCGCAGCTTGGCATTTGGCCGATTCCGCTTGGGGATGGCGATGAAAAGAAAAACGCGCCACCATCCAATAACGACATCGCCGCCGCCGCAGTAGCGGCACTGATCGATCCTGTCGCTCACGCCGGTAACACTTATCGTCCGACCGGACCCGTGCTGCTATCGCCGAACGAAATGGCTGCGATCATGGGTAAGGTCCTCGGGCGCACTGTCAAATATCTGGATGCACCCGATTGGATGGTGATGAAGGCGCTCATTTCGCAGAGATTCCCCGCGTCGATGGTGGCGCAATTGGTTATTTACGGCGAAGAGTACCGTCGCGGCACATTCGCGATCGATGCGCCCAATAATGTTGTCCGAAATCTTACCGGCGAACAAGCGGAAAATTTCGAGACGATCACTCGGCGCATCGTTGCCGAGCGCCCGGAAGCCGTACGCACCATCGGCAACAAGCTGAAAGCAGTCTGGAACTTCATGAAAGTCCCGTTCACGTTCGGAGCGAATCCCGAGGTGATCGAACGGCGCGCCGAACATGTGTTGCTCAAGTCACCGACATTGAACCGCGACAGCCAGGAATGGGTTGACTCGCATGATTCGGCTGCGGGATTCGTTCCGGACCGGCCAGCCAATGCCCATAGCCCTGCATTGCTGGCCGGGTAATCGGCCCCCAGGTACCAGGCTGAGAGTAGAGCTAATGAAGACATCAATCGTAAATACGCTTCGACTATGTGTACTACTCGTACTAACTGCCGGATGTGCGGTCGGACCTAACTATGTTCGCCCCGACGCTGATACCGCCGATACCTGGTCCGAGTCGATTGATTCCGGCTTGCTCACGGATCCTGCTGAATACGGCCCCTGGTGGACTGTTTTCGACGATCCTACCCTGGAGCGACTGGTGCAGATTGCGAGCAAGGAGAATCTTCCCGTGCAGATCGCAGCCGCCCGGATTCTCGAGGCTCGAGCCGCTCTCGGGATTTCTCGCGGCCTGCGATTTCCACAGCAGCAACAGGTCTCTGGGCAAGCTGTCCGCGTTGAACTCAGTGAGAACGCCCCGAAAGTAGCGGTCGCAGATCAGTCGTTTTCGTCTTACAGATTTGGACTTGATGCCACATGGGAGCTCGACATCTGGGGCCGCTTGCGTCGCGGTGTCGAGGCGGCAGATACTGACTACGGCCGTGCACTTGCCGGTTACGACGATACGTTGGTGACAGTTACGGCCGAGACTGCCCGCGCCTACATCTTGCTTCGGACCTTTGAAGCACGTCTGAAATTAGCGCAGGAAAACGTTGTGATTCAGAACGAGACGCTGCGAATTGCCAAAGTTCGATTCGAAAACGGTGCGGTCACTGAGCTCGACGTTACTCAGGCACGAGCTCTCTTACGTGATACCGAAGCATCGATTCCAAGCCTGGAAACCGGTGTGCGACAAACGAGGCATGCGATCAGCACATTAATAGGCCAACCACCCACTCAGCTCGCTGAACTGCTGCAACAGGACTCGTCAATACCATCCGCGCCTGCCGAGATCGCAATCGGTGTCCCGGTCGACCTGCTACGTCGACGTCCGGATGTACGTATTGCCGAGTTTCAGGCGGCCGCTCAAAGTGCCCGCATCGGAATCGCGAAGTCAGATTTGTACCCGCGATTCTCGCTGTTTGGCTCGATAGGTTTCGCATCGAGCGGTGACGGCGGTGATCTTTTTTCGAGCGACAGCGTTGCCTACACGGTCGGCCCAAGATTCAGTTGGCCGATCTTCAATTACGGCCGTCTTCGCAACAACGTTCGCGCGCAGGACGCCCGATTCCAACAAGCTGCACTCAACTACCAAAACACCGTGCTTGAAGCAGCACGCGAAGTTGAAGACGCGTTGGCCGCATACCTGCGGAGCCAAACGCGCGTTGGCTACCTGGCGGATAGCGTAGGTGACGCCAGGCGCTCCGTTGAATTGGCGTTGGTCCAGTACCGGCAGGGTTCGACGACCTATCAGCGAGTGCTGGACACGCAGCGTTTCCTCGTGCGGCAAGAAGATCAATTGGCCGGCACCAGGGGCGACGTCGCACTGAATCTTGTCGCAACCTACAAAGCGCTTGGCGGCGGCTGGGCAACAGAACAAGCAGAAGGAGCACAACAATGAAGACCAGTAGTCGTCTATGGACGCTCGCCGTGCTCGTAATTGCAGCCGGCTGCGAACAAGAGATCGATCGATTGGCAATGCCGACACGGCCGGTCACGGTTATCGAATTGTCGCAGCAGGATTTCGCTCGTGAACGCACGCTAACCGGCGTGGTGGGCCTCTACCGCGAAGAAAACATCGGCTTCGAGATTGGCGGCCGAGTAACGACCGTCCTGAATGAAGGACTGGAAGTGCGCGGCCCGGCATTCAATGAGCAGGGTGAATTGATCAGGCAGGGCGATCCGATTGCCGCGATGGAATCGACCCGTTACGGCAGCCAGGTCGGTGCTCTGCAGGCACGAATGGATGCTGCACGTCGCAACCTGCAGGCGGTCGCCGCGCAGGTTACGCTTGCGCAACAAACGCTGGAACGACAGAAGGCGATCCTCGCCGAGGGGGCCGGAGCACAACAAGCTGTTGATGACGCACAAAGCGCGTTTGATCAGGCGTCTGCACGGTTGGCTTCTCAACGCGCCACAGTCCAGGAAGTAGCTCAGCGCCTGGACACGGCCACTGAGGATCTTGGCGACGCGGTCTTGTTTGCACCGTTTTCGGGCCGGATTACGAAAGTCCATATCTCGGAAGGCGCTGTTGTACAGGCCGGCATGCCTATCGTCACGCTCACACTGATGGACCCTGTTCGTATACAGGTAGAAGTTTCCGCGGACGATGAGCGGGACATCGAAACCGGCGATCGCGCCGTCATTTGGCCGAAGGACCCGCTTCACAACGGTGAGCGTATGCCGGTCAATGCGATTGTGTTTGAAAAAAGTGCGGTCGCTGATCTGGCGCTCAGGACCTTTCGCATCGACATGATTGCACGCAACCTGCGCCGCCATGTCGGCGAGATGCATCCGGAACTTGCCGGCCTGCCGAATATTAACGAATACCTGCCTGTCGTCCGCGAATTTCAGGGCGAGGACGGCCCGATGTTTGTACCAGTAGAGGGTGTTCTCCGCGATGACGACGGCGACTATGTGTTGCGCTTGCCCGGCGTGAGCTTTAACTCGGGTGGCCAGCGAAGTGCTGTTGGCAAGCATATCCCTGAGAAGGTGCGGGTCTCGCTCGGCAATCAATACACGACAGTAGTGACCTGGACATTTCGCAGCATCGTGCCAAATGAGAGTTTGGCCGAGGGCGACTTCATCATCCTGAACCCCTTGCCGAGTTACGTCGACGGTGTCGCTGGTGGTCGGCCCCAATGGCTGCTGCGGCCGCGCGACCTGATCCCGGTGCAGTTCTCATTATCCAAAACGACGCCCGGATTCTATGTGCCCAACCGTGCGATTACATTGCTTGGTGACGGCGAAATCGTCTACGTCGCCGAAGACGGTATCGCGACCGCACGCGCGGTATCCGTGCACGAGTCCTTCGAAGAGCTTCGCCGTATCGAGGGCGAAGGAATCGCCGGGGGCGCAAAGGTGATCGTCGGGGGCGTGCACTACGTGTCCGATGGACAGCCGGTCACCGTCACCGAGGTATTGTAATGAACCTGCCGCACTTCTCGCTAACGCACCGATCGATCATTCTCGCGTTCATCGTGGTGTTTCTGGTTGTCGGCACATTCAACTTCGCAACAATGCCACGACGCGAGGATCCCGAAATTACAATCCGCGACGCGTTGATCGTCACAGCATGGCCGGGTGCCCCATCCACCCGCGTTGAGGAACTCATCACCGATCCGATCGAGGATGTGATCGTGGAAATCGCCGAAGTCGAAACGGTGAAGTCCAAGTCGATGGTTGGACTGTCGCTGATTCAGGTTTCCGCGGCCGACGCCGTTACTAAGACTGACCAGGTATGGGACGATGTGCGGGCCAAGGTGGAGTCGATTCGCAGCAGTCTGCCTGTCGGCTCGGCAGCACCCTTTGTCAATTCCGACTTTGGCGATGTCTACGAGATCGTTTTCGCCCTGCATCCGAGCCCGCTTAGCGGGGCTGGTGACTACAGCTATTCGCCGCGAGAACTCGAAAAACTGGCGGAACGAATCGAAGAGGAGATCGAACTGATCGACAGTGTCGCCCGGGTTGAATTCTGGGGTGACCAACCGGAGCGAATCTTTGTGGAGTTCGACAGCGCCGACTGGGCCAGGCTCGATGTCACAGCGGCAGAACTGGCACAGCTCTTCCAGGCACGCAACATCGTATTTCCTGGCGGCGAACTGGATACAGCGGACGCTCGGTATGCGATCAACCCGACCGGAGAATTCACATCGCTCGAGCAGATGAGGGGCCTCGTGATTGCCCGCGTCGATGGTCGATTGCCGGTGCAGCTTGGCGATCTACCCGTAACCATCGAACGACGATATGAAGAGCCGGCGCGATCAATAACCCGAGTCACGACACCGGAGATCGCCCACCAGAACGCAGTCGTAATCGGAATATCGATGAAGAGCGGGCGCAATGTAGCTCAGATGAATTCGGCCGTCGATAAGGCCATCGGCGACTTAACCACCAGCGTCATTCCACCGGATGTCGCGTTAACACGTGTCAACGACTTGCCGCGGCAGGTGAATACACGCATCGTCGATTTCCAGCTCAACCTGGTGCAGGGAATCCTGATTGTCCTTGCGGTTGCGCTCCTCGCGATGGGCTGGCGTCCAGCCCTGATCATGGCAACAGCAGTGCCTTTGTCGATGATTGCTGCGTTCGCGGTGGTACGTTACTTCGGCATTGAACTCGAGCAGTTTTCGATCGCATCCCTGGTTATCGCGCTGGGCATGGTTGTGGACAATGCGATCGTCGTATCCGACAACGCATCGCGTTTGATTCGCCAAGGCGTTCCCCGGTTCGAGGCCGCTATCAAGGGTGCCCAGGACCTCGCGATTCCGATTTTGACATCCACCCTGACGACGATGGCTGCATTCCTGCCGATGTTGACGCTCGTCGGCGATGTCGGTGAGTACGTGGCAAGTTTGCCCATCGTTGTCGCGACGACCTTGGCCGTCAGTTTCTTCGTCGCCATGCTGGTAACACCAATCATGTGTGTGTGGCTGTTGAAAGTGGATGAGAGCGAGGACCAGGACGACTCGCGCACCGCACGGTTACTGGAGCGATATGACGCCGCGATTCGCTGGTGTCTCGAGCGGCCTGGCAACGTCAGTGCCACGGCAGGTGCAATCTTCCTCGTGAGCCTGCTGCTATTGCCGGTTGTTGGCTCGCAATTTTTTCCGGCAGGTTCGCGCGATCAATTTTTCATCAAGGTCTGGTTGCCGGAGGGCTCGCCTATTAGCGCCACCGCGGACGTCGCGCGACAGGTTGAAGCCATCCTTCTGGAAGAGAGTCCCATACCGGGTGATGAAAACGGCCATCGGCTCGCTAATGCCATGAGTTACATTGGCACCGGCGGTCCACGGCTTATGCTGACGCAGGAACCCGAGTACCCGTACCCGTATTTCGCATTTATTCTCGTCAACACCACCGACGAAGACCACACACAACCCTATGCCAAGGCGGTCCGGGACAGATTGGCCGGCTTTGTGGATGCCCGCATTACCGTGGACCAATTCATGCTCGGGCCTCCGATTAAGGATCCCGTCGCATTCCGCCTGACCGGACCAGACCGGGATGTCATCGGCGCGAAGGCGCGGGAGATGATCCGCCTCTTCAAACAAACGCCCGGTATCGTGCGCCCGTATAGCAACTGGGGTGCCCCGGCCAACCAGGTTGAGATTGCGATTGATTCCTATGCCGCGAACCTGGCCGGCGTTACGAATGCAGACATCGCATTTACTGCAAGTGCTCTGTTATCCGGTGCCCCGCTCACGACCTATCGAGAGGGTGATCACCTGATACCGGTGATGCTCAGAACCACGCGTGAAAAACGGAAGAACCTGAGCGACCTTGCCGATATCTTTGTCAGCGGTCAATTCGGCAAGGTGCCCCTAAACTCGGTGGCTACCGTAATTCCGAGCTGGGAACCATCAGTAATCGCCAGACGCGATGGTTTACCGACTGTCACGATTGGCGCACGAATTGAATCTGGCCTGCTTGCGAATACGGTATCAGGACGAGTTCGCCCCAAACTTGATGCAATGCTCGCCGACCTGCCGAATGGGTACTTTATCGAGATCGACGGTGAGCTCGAGGAAACAGCGAAGGCGCAGATACAGGTCGTTCGCGCCGTGGGCATCTCAGTCGTATTGATGTTTCTTATTCTGACAATTCAGTACAACTCGTTGCTCAAGCCTGTGATCATTATGGCCGCTGTACCGCTTGGCTTGATAGGAGTAATTATCGGTTTGTTTGTCACCGGGTGGGCCATGGGATTCATGGCCATGCTCGGAATCCTGTCGTTGGGTGGTATCGTTATCAACAACGCGATCATTCTGGTCGACTTTATTGAAACCAATGTCGCGACAGGTCAGGATCTCAAAAGCGCCGTTGCGATGGCTGGTCGGGTACGAATGCGGCCGATCATCCTCACGACGCTTACAACGATCGGTGGATTGCTGCCGCTGTCATTATTTGGCGGCGCGCTCTTTTCGCCCATGACGAACGGAATGATATTTGGTTTGATTGTATCGACTGGTTTAACGCTATTTGTGATCCCGTCACTCTACGTGTTGATAGTTGAAAGGACAGGTAATAATGCATAGCGTCACCCCATATATTGCCCGGCCTATTGAGTTTGTTGATCAAGTCGACCTCAACGGCTGGCGCCTTAAGGTCTATGCGATTTCTTCGACGTCACTACCCCTCTCCAGCGAAATCGTATCAGCGGGAATCGACAAGGTCTTACCCCACTTGCCACAACCCGCTCTAACTGATCTTCGCTATGGCGTCGGATTCCTGATCATCCATAGTGGATCGATTCGAAACTGGTTCCTGTTGGACTGGTGGGAACAGGAAGACATCATTCATCACAAACTGTTTTCGTCCCCTTTGGACAACCCTGGCTCTATTTCTCCCGAGCCCGACAAGTCGCTAATCGCATGCGTGCATGAGCTGAGAGTCGTGAATTTCGAAAGCGAAGCCTGGATCAAGACTGTGCTTTGCGATGACGACCAATCGAGTTTGGACAATTATCTAAAAACGCGCCTGAATTCAATGAAGGCTGTTTGATCTCATCAAGAGTGAACTGTTGATCGAACTGTTGCAGGTTGCAGTGGCACTCGTAGCCTATCGATCCGCGTGCCCACCCGCCATTCAAGAAACGTCCCATCGAAGAATCCCCACTCTTGCACAATATCTCCGGAATAGAAGTATGCCAAACCAAAAGGTTACTTACCGTTACCGACTTCTTTGTGTGACGACTTCGGAGGACGATCACAGTCAGTCGCTGGCAGGTCAGATACCAGACGGCAAGCGAAGTCTCAAACTAAATATCAGGAGATTAAGACCATGACCACAACAACAGGATACGAAGAAGGAAAGTTTCAGCCACGCGAATCGGGCTGGTTGTCGTTGGTAGACCGCAGCATTTTTGTTCGTGCGACCATCCTCGCGATCATTATTGGCAGCATATTGACGTTGATCAATCAATCCGGCTCGGTCTTTGGTAACGAGCCGGTGGAGATTCTGCAGGTAATACTGGTGTTCGGACTACCCTTTGGTGTAGTTACCATCTCGCAGATTGCGGGGCTACGTCGAGCGTATCTGGATTCCGTCGGTCACAGCGCACCCGCAACTCCGGAACGCGTTATGGCCACTGCAGTCTCACACGGGATTCCAGCAAGAGCCGTGTTAATCGGGCTGGCTTTCGGCAGCTTGAACGCAGGGTTGGTTTTAGCCGACGTGCTCTTGCGTTCGGGAGATTTCGCGGCGGTGTCCGTCGTGTCTCTGGGCCAGGCCTTTGTGCTTCCGTTGCTGTTCGCGGAACTATCCCAAGTTATCTCGTATCGGCGTTATCGTTACCGAGCAGCTGGAGCATAGTCGAAGCCGTGATAAAGCGCGGCGGCCACATGGCCTGCAAGCAATACCGGCAAGATAAGAGTGGCGCCGATATGACGATGGAATTCTGCGAATGGCTCCATGAACGTGATCATCAACATATGCAGATCTTCCTGCACGAAGGTCTGAACGTTTTCAAACCGCATAAGGCCTGGTAAATTTGTTAGTCCGAGTAGAGGGAGATCAAAACCAGTTCCTATGTACGCAGTGATCGGTAACGCGAACGACATAAGGTACAGAGTGTAATGCATCGTCCGAGAGAGAGTTCGGATGCACTTAGAATGCGTTCGCGTGGAAGTCTTTGATGAATTACGTCGTGCAACGAGGGCCAGCGTACTCAATGCGAAGATGAGTACACCGACATTCATATGCACGACCAAAAGGTACCAGTTGGCCGATTCTGATTGTGTCGTGAACCAGTCTCTGTAATAGGCGGATCCGTACGCGACTACTACGCTGACCACAATGCACCAGTGCAGCCGTCTTCTCACCCGTTTTCTCCGGCTTGTTTTATTTCGCAATGCCGTTCAGAACTTCCCTGTCTTTGCCGCCGAGCGGCGTATGACAGCCGAGACACAATGGCGAGCGGCCGGATAGATTGGCTCCTTGATAGTTGAGGACTGAGCCGTCCGGGTTGTATTCGGCCCAGAACCAGTTGCTATTGACGGGATCGTAGCCATCCTCCCTTTGAAACATTATCGCAAGTGGTTCGGAGTATTCATCATGGTCCGCCGCGTAAACTTCCTTTGGCGTCAGCTTCTCTTCCGCACCATAGTTATGCTTAATGAGCAGCCGGCCTTTCTGCCCATCGATAGTCGCTTCCGTCGCAATAAATTCCTGAATACTGCCGTGGGGTCGTGACCCGACGAAAGGGAAGCTGCGCACACGATTTTCTCCAATCAACCTATTCTCGAGCATGTACGTCCATAGTTTCGCGGCATATGCGTCGTCTACCGCTGTTCCTGAGCTCTTCCCGGGCTCCGTGGCGATTGAGCCGGCCGAGAACGAAAGTACTGCAAGGATCAACGTGAAACCCACCTTCTGGATATGATTCACGTCTACTTCCTTGAAGCGAGCAAGTCACTCTTGCCGCCGGTCGCGTCTTCGCCGGCCGCCTTGCCTTCGCGCAATACGGGGTAGTACTGGGTAAAGACGAAGTCATCCGCCGCGGCGCCAGCGTGGCAGCCGTTGCACGCCGCTGCCGGAAACGCCCTGGCCTCTGTCGTCAGCGTCTTATGCTCTGGCGTAGAGAAGCTGTAGTAGGCCCAGTTGCCAGGCTCATCCGGAAAATGTTTCTTGCTCTTAATAGTGGCTTCCAGACCAATGAAGTCTCCCTGGAAATAGCCATTGCCGCTCACGGCGGTTTTCGATCCAACATTGACCAGCTCTTTCATAAGAATAGTGCCCTCACGAAACTCGCCGGCCTTTTTCCAGTGCGCCCAGCTCTCGGGATCGATGTAGACATTGTGATGCTCGGGAAACGCAGCCTTACCGTCGTTCAAGTCATTCGGTGTAACCGGTGTGCCGACGTACACCCACTCGCGATACCCGGTCGGACGTTCCAACAGGCCATCGGTAATCGTGAAATACTCCTCGGCCACGGCACTCGCCGCGACGACTGCTAGTATTAGCCCGAACATAGCCTTGGAAGCTGCGGATAATATGGTCTTGCTCTTGAGCATCATGAATCTCCCATCTGTTCATTGCGCGCCAAGCGGTGCGCGATTAGTGATGCAACGAATCATGGGAGACAGCGCCTTGAATCTGTGTACCCAGGAGGATCAATCGAGTGTCTGAGCGACTCAATCAGGGACCAGAATTTGACGTGCTTGGTGACATTCTTGAAACCTTGCGATTCCGGGGTTCGATATTCTTTCGCTCAGACCTGGCAGCACCCTGGGGCATGTCCCTGTCGGAAATGGGAACTCCTCGTTTCCATATGATGTTGTCCGGAGAGTGTTTTGTTGGCTCCGACACCCACGATGCTGTAAAGGCTGAAGAGGCGGACATCATCATGCTGCCGAATGGGGGTTCTCACTGGATAGCCGACAAGGCCGGTCGCGAACTGGTCCCCAGTACGCGAGCGGGCAAGGCTTGTGAACTCGGCAACCGGCTTTTTCAAAAAGGGCAGATAACGAATCGCCTCATGTGCGGCATGGTGCATTTTGATCAGGGGGCAACACACCCCATCCTCGATGCACTACCCGAGATGATGCACTTTTCAATGCTCGAATCAGCCGGTCCTATCTGGTCTGTCGTGAAGCTGATTGACGCTGAAATGCAGGGCAGTCCGAATCTCGGCAGCCGCATTGCTGATCGACTTACCGAAGTGCTGTTTCTGCAACTTCTTAACCATTACGTTCGCGAGAATGAAGAAGCATCCGGCTTCCTTGCTGCGCTTCGTGACCGGCGGGTTTACCGCGCGCTTATGCTGATTCATCAGGAGCCGGAATTCAATTGGACACTCGCATCGCTTGGCGAAAGAGTGGGAATGTCACGGGCCACCCTGGTTCGGCGATTTCAGGAAGTTGTCGGTATTGCCCCGATGGCCTACATCGCAGACTGGCGGCTCATGAAAGCACATAACCTGATCAAGTATTCCGCCACGCCGTTCGACCACGTTGCCGATGCCACGGGCTTTGCGTCGGCGCGAACGCTAAGCAAGGCGTTCCGTCGCCGCTACGGTTGCACACCGAACGAGCTGAGGCGATCACAAAATGAGCCGTGAAGAGTCGGACGACCCGACCTTCGCCGAGCTGCTCGAGTCCGTTAGGCGGTGCCGATTGTGTGCGGAATTTCTTCCCCTGGGTCCTCGACCTGTTGTGCAGTTGGATCCTCGGGCGACGATCCTGATTGCCGGACAAGCTCCTGGTCGGCGTGTCCATGAAAGTGGCGTGCCATTTGACGACCCGAGTGGCGAAAGGCTGCGAGAATGGTTGGGAATCTCAAGAGAACAATTTTACGACGCAACAAAAGTCGCGATCCTCCCGATGGGATTCTGCTATCCCGGCACGGGAAAATCGGGCGATCTTCCGCCAAGGCCCGAGTGCGAGAAGGCCTGGCGAAGGCAATTGTTGCAACATCTCCCACAAATTGAATTAACGCTTGTCATCGGCCAATACGCACAGAAGTGGCACTTGCCGCGTACTCAAAGGAACCTGACCGAGACCGTTCGTGCGTGGCAGGACTATGCGCCGGGTATTTTTCCTCTGCCGCACCCAAGTCCGAGAAACAACATCTGGCTCAAGAAGAACCCGTGGTTTGCGAAATCGGTGTTGCCCGCTTTGTGCAAAGCAACGCAGGCGGCTATTGAACCGGCCTGAACAGCCAACGACGCTGATGCACGGCCGCAAAAGGCAGTAACACCTGTTGGACTCAGGCTTTGGTGCTTCTTATCAGGTCAGCAACTGCCCGCAAGACGATCAATCGTGAGGTGGAGCGCCGTGCCACGAGCGCAATGGTGCGCTTGGGACAGGGCTTGGCAGTTGGCCGAGAAACCAGGTTTGCGCTTTCAGTTAGACCGCTCGATACGGCCATTTCCGGAACCAGCCCGAGACCCAGGCCTGACTCAATCATTTGTACTAATGTCAGAAGACTCGTAGCCTCCATCCCGGATGACGAATCGCGGTTTGATGCGTTGCACGCGTACAAGACGTGATCACGCAGGCAGTGCCCCTCTTCGAGTAGCAGCAAGCGATCAGTGAGAGACTGTGTGACGGTGATCGTTTCTCTTTCCATTGCCGGGTCTCCCTTCCGACCTATGACCACCAGGTCATCGTCAAAAAGAGGTTCCACCAACAAGTTGGCGGTGTCATACGGCAGGGCAATCAGTGCGAAGTCGAGTTGTCCATCTTCCATGCGTGACAGCAAGTTAGCCGTCAAGTCCTCTCGCAAAGCCAGACGCAGCTCCGGATAGTGTTTACGAAGGAGTTTCAGGCATTGTGGAAGCAGGAATGGCGCGATGGTCGGAATCACACCAAGTCGCAGCAAGCCCGTCATTGGCTCCCGTGCGGCGGCCACGTGATCGGCCAAATCCATCGTCGCAGTCACAATAGCCCGCGCACGTTCGGCAACCTCCGCCCCGAGGGGTGTCATCAAAACGGTTTGCCTGTCTCGTTCCAGGAGTTGGGTGCCGAGTAGCCGTTCCAGCTCTTTCAGGCCTGCGCTCAGCGTTGACTGAGTAACGAAGCACAATTCTGCCGCTCTCGTAAAATTGAGCTGCTCGGACAAGGCGACCAGGTACTGCAGTTGCTTGAAGGTGGGACTCGGGTTCATGATTGCCAATAAGCGTTATCGACTGAATCGATTATGAATCGAATTATTATTCATTGGATGATTATTCGAGGTTCACGCACAGTAGTCAACAACAGCACGCTTTCAGCCCTGTTTTGGCTCATGAATATTGCGAGGACTAACGAACATGACTAAGAAACTAACCACAAATGCCGGTTGTCCGGTTGCCGACAACCAGAATGTGATGACGGCGGGTCCGCGAGGCCCACAACTGCTCCAGGACGTCTGGTACCTGGAGAAACTTGCCCATTTCGATCGAGAAGTCATCCCCGAGCGGCGCATGCACGCCAAGGGCTCCGGCGCGTACGGTACTTTCACGGTGACCCACGACATCACCAAACACACCCGCGCGCAAATATTCTCTGAGATCGGCAAGAAGACTGATCTGTTTGCTCGTTTTACCACGGTCGCCGGTGAACGCGGTGCCGCAGATGCGGAACGTGACATTCGTGGGTTTGCGTTGAAGTTCTACACCGAGGAAGGTAACTGGGACCTCGTTGGCAACAACACACCGGTGTTTTTCCTGCGTGACCCCATGAAGTTTCCCGATCTTAATCATGCGGTGAAACGTGACCCGCGTACGAATCTACGCAGCGCGAAAAATAACTGGGACTTCTGGACCTCGTTGCCCGAGGCATTGCATCAGGTGACTATCGTCATGAGCGATCGTGGCATCCCCGCAACCTATCGACACATGCACGGCTTTGGTAGTCATACCTTTAGCTTCATCAATAAGGATAACGAGCGTAGCTGGGTCAAGTTTCATTTCCAGTCGCAGCAAGGCATCAAGAACCTGACCGATGCTGAAGCGGAGACGTTGGTCGGCCAGGATCGAGAAAGCCATCAACGTGACCTTTACGACAACATCGAAAATAGAGACTTTCCAAAGTGGACCCTCGCCGTACAAATCATGCCGGAGGCAGATGCGGGAGATGTTTCATACAACCCCTTCGACCTCACAAAAATATGGCCTCACGAAGACTATCCTTTGATCCAGGTCGGAGAGTTCGAGCTCAATCGTAATCCGGAGAATTTTTTCGCTGAGGTCGAGCAATCGGCGTTCAATCCCGCCAGCGTAGTACCGGGCATCGGTTTCTCGCCGGACAAGATGCTGCAAGGCCGATTGTTCTCCTACGGCGACGCGCAACGTTACCGCCTGGGCGTCAATCACAACCTGATCCCGGTTAATGCCCCGCGTTGTCCTGTGAACAACTATCATCGTGATGGCGCCATGCGAGTCGATGGTAATCACGGCAGTACGATCGGATATGAGCCAAACAACCAGGGTGAGTGGGCCGAACAACCGGACTACAGGGAACCGCCACTTGAGCTTTCTGGCGCGGCCGCACACTGGAATCATCGTGAAGACGAGGACTATTTTTCTCAACCCGGTATATTGTTTCGACAAATGAGCGAAACGCAACAGCAGGTGTTGTTTGAAAATACCGCGCGCTCTGTCGGCGGTGCACCGCGAGAAATCCAGCTACGTCATATTCGACATTGTTCCAGGGCAGATCCGGCGTATGGCAAGGGCGTTGCAACGGCACTGGGTATCAGCACCGATGAGATTTGAAATGAATAGCAACCGCGTCTTTAGTACGCAAATGACGTTCACGGGAAAAGGCTACTCTGACACCATTCTTTTTATTCTTTCCCTGAGCATCAGACACGTTGCACTGTTCATGCACAAATAGTCAAATGGGGTCTCCGCGCAACTGGCGTATGCCGTTCGCGCGACACCGGCAGAGGTAAGTATGGCTTCTCTTCGAACAAAGCTCGAGCGTCTGGAATCCTTACGCGAAGAGTTCGGCGCAGCCGCGGCCAGAGAAAAGCTGCAGCTGCTTACCGCACTCGAGCACAAGTCGTTGGGGCGCGCCGCCGAAGTCGGACGTTTGCATGAGACATTGTGTTTCTCGCGTGCCTGGCCAGACAATCCGAAACTGCTGGCGACGGTTAACCGGATGCTGAAGAATTTTTCCGATCGAGCGGATCTGAACAGATTCGCCGGTGCACTGGAAGACTCTGGAATTGACGGGACCGACATCCGTTTTCGATTCTACCGGGTGACGGCGCTATGGCTGGCACAACGTTGCGGCGATTCATTGCACATCGATTGGGAGCAATTTGAGGCCAGGGAGCGGCTTTCCAGGACGCTTGAAAGCCTGGTGCACTTCAGTGAACGAGGCGCGTTGCAGCAATACGTGTGCGACGCTGCTGAGTGGATCGACCGGATGCGCAGCGATGACGAAACCGATGCGGCGTTCCTGGTTCACCTTTTTGCAGCGCGAGGTGCCACTGAGGCAGTTTTGGATGGCGTGTATGACGAGCTCGATATTCCGTTCTATTTGTCCGCATCTGCCACGACACCGACACGCACGCAGGAGTACGTCAGGCCGAAAGCTACCCAGTACCAGCGGCGCGGCATCGAGCGACATGCCGTTGATCTTCGAAAGGCTGCGCACAGGCCAATTCTCATCGAGAAAGTGAACCGCAAGCAGGCGACACGCTGGGTGGATCTTGCCAAAAGCGCAATGGTCGCGCGCTCGCGTGACCTCGACGCCTTCGCCTACGCGAGCGCGGATGACGTGATGCAAGTGCATTGCGAACATGGCATCCAGATCGTACTCATCGGCATGTTGCCGGAAAAACGCTACATGCTGGAATGCGAATATGGGTACCTGATGCTTAGAAACGGCGTCGTCGTTGGCTACGGTACTGGCACCGGCCTGTTTGCTTCCTGCCAGATTGCATTTAACCTGTTTCCGACTTTTCGCGGAGCGGAAACTACGGAACTGTATGCGAGCGTACTTGCAACATTTCACCGCTTGTTTGATGCCGACACGTTTTCCGTCGACAGTTACCAGATTGGCGCCGACAACGAAGAGGCGATCGATTCCGGCGCGTGGTGGTTCTATGCGCGCATGGGGTTTCGTCCGCGCGATCGAGAGGCGACCAAACTGGCGAATGCAGAACTTCGAAAGGCGCGGAAAAAGGGCTATCGCAGCAGCAAAAACACGTTGCGGCGCCTGGCCAATTATCCACTGTACTTTTCGCTCGCCCGGAAGAGACAGGATGTTTTACCGATGGTGTGCACTGATACGATCAGCCTCGGCGTGCTGGACTACGTATCGCAACGCTTTGGCTCGCAACGGGAACAAGGCACACGGCAATGTTCACAAGAGTTGGCGAAGGCGCTGGGCATCGGTTCAATCTCCGGCTGGACGGCCGACGAACGGCTGATGTGGCATCGTCTGAGCCCCGTCATCGCGGCAGTCGCTGACATTAGAAAATGGCCGAAGGCTGACCGCGATGCACTGACCGACGTGATTCGGGCGAAAGGGAAAGTTCACGAAAAGGACTACGTGAAGCTATTTGATGCGCACCCGCGCCTGCGACGGGCCGTTGCAGCATTTGCAGCGGCGAACGAGTAGAAATTGATAAAGGTCGCGCGCAGGACAATCACCGATAACACGACGCTTATCGTCGGTGCTGGTTACGTCGGCCGACGCGTACTCAAAGAACAGCCCAACACTGCCTTCGGCCTGAGTCGCTCTTCACTGGGTGCAGATTTCCCGGCAACTACGTTCGATCTTGATACCGACGCGAGCTTGCCTGTCACATTGCCAGAGCGCTATGCGGTTCTATATACCATCGCACCCTCTGATAAAGCGGATGATGATGTTCGCCTCAAACGACTGTTGCATCTTCTGCAGCCCGCACCGCGACGGTTCGTCTACATCAGTACAACTGGTGTTTACGGCGATCATGGCGGCGACATGGTGACTGAGGAAACCTCGCCGCAAACGACAACGAGCCGTGCGCTGCGGCGCCTTGCCGCCGAATCATTGTTGCAGGCCTGGGGAAATGAACACGGTGTGCACATCGGCATCCTGCGCGTTCCCGGTATTTATGGCCCAGGCCGACTGGGCATCGAACGTATTCGAAAAGGTATGGCTGTTATCCAGGAATCAGATGCGAACCCTGGAAATCGCATTCATGTGGATGACCTCGTGACATGTTGTATCGCAGCACTTGCAGACCAGGCGCCCGCCGGTATCTATAACGTCGGCGATGGCGATTACCGTTCGCCAACCTGGTTTAGGAAAGAGGTAGCACGACAATGTGGGCTCGCAGCACCGCCAACTGTCAGTTGGGCCGATGCAGAGAAGGTATGGCCCGAGATGCGCTTGTCATTCTTGCGGGAGTCAAGGCGTATCGTTACTTGCAAGATGCGAGACGTACTTGGCGTGATACCGCGATACGCTAACCCGGAAGATGGCATCCGCGGGTCGCTGGTCACAGATCTGTCATTGCCATGAATTCGTCTGTGTTGACAACCAGGAAAGACTCGCATAAAAAAGGGGCAAGGAATTAGACTAGCTGTCAAGTCCATAGCCCTGCGCAGAAGCTGTGGATACAGCAACAACAATAATGGGAGATTCCAATGACAATTACTCTATTACAACTATGGCAGCCAATCTTGCTGGGCACGTTCTTGGCATGGATCGCAAGTGCGCTTATCCACATGTTGGTCAAGTATCACAATTCAGATTATCAACAGCTATCAAACGAAGATGAAGTACTCTCGGCCATACGCAACGGTTCGCCGGCACTTGGAATTCATTCGCTACCGTATTGCATAGATATGGCTGAAATGAATAATCCGGACGTCCGGGAAAAGTTCAACAAGGGACCTGTTGCAATGCTTACCGTATTTCCAAACGGTATGCCGCCCATGGGCAAGTTAATGGTTCAGCAGATCAGCTTTTTTCTTTTCGGTTGCATTTTGATCGCCTACTGCGCAACCCTCGCTTTAACATCAGGTCCTGAATATATGGTCGTGTTTCGATTCGTTTCGGCAGTCGGTTTCATGACGTTTGGCTGGGCGAATATTCCACTTAGTATCTGGTACGGGCATCCCTGGTCGACAACCGCTAAATACTTACTCGATGCATTGATTTACGGTCTCGTCGTAGCAGGATCATTCGCCTGGTTGTGGCCCGCGTAAGCAGGATATCCAATGAACATTACTCAACATGCACGATATTTGCTTACGCTGCTTTCAGTGCTCGCGCTTGCGACTGCCTGTTCGAAATCAGATACGCACTCCGTCACTGTCGAAATTACCAAACCAGCGATGGAGGCCCTCGTAAGTACGAAATGGTTGAGCGAACACCTCGATGATCCAGACCTTATCGTGCTGGATTGCACCGTTCTTATAGAGGTCGGCGAAAATGGCGGTTTCAGCATTTCGAGTGGACGGGAGAACTATGAGGCTGGGCATATACCGTCTGCCGGCTTTGCGGATCTCATGGGCGATCTTTCCGAACCGGAACGTCCTGCACAGTTCATCATGCCGACACCCGAACAATTTGCAGCCGCCATGAGCGCGCTGGGTGTTGGCGATGATTCCCGGGTGGTCTTGTACACCGTTAACAACCCCGACTGGGCTGCGCGCGTTTGGTGGATGTTGCGTTGGGCCGGATTCGACCAGGTGGCGTTGCTGGATGGCGGCCTGGCAGCCTGGGTCGCCGAAGACCGGCCGCTTTCGACTGATCAAGTCAACCGGCCTGCGAAAAAGTTCACTGTCACGCTCCGCCCCGAATTGATAGCGGACCGTGACCAGGTGCTTGAAGCTACCGAGGATAGCGGCGTCAATATTGTCGATGCGTTGGGCGATGCTCACTATCGGGGAGATTTTTCAATGTACGGCCGACCCGGCCATATCCCCAGTGCCACGAGTCTGCCCTCCTCGGATCTTCTCGATGAAACCGGCTTCTACCGTCATTTCGACGAGTTGGAGATGATGATCGATAGCGATGCTGACAGTCGAGTAATTACCTATTGCGGTGGAGGGGTTGCTGCAGCTTCTGTCGCATTCACGTTGCATAGACTCGGTTACAAAGACGTTGCCGTTTACATGGGCTCGCTCCAGGAATGGACCGCCGACCCTCTGAACCCAATGACTCTCGGCACGGAATGAGGGTAAAGTCTGCGGTCAGACCGACCTGCCCGCAACCCGGCTCCTAGAACGGCCCGTTTACGATAGACGGCGTGTGCCAGAACACCGTCCAGACATCCTCGCCACGAACGTAATACACGGTGTCGTCGTGAATGAATGCCCGGCTCCGTTCCACCCAATCAGGGTCGTTCGGGCCGATTGACGGTGGCTCGATCGAACCGATGCTATTCAGCACCGCAAGCGCCGGCATGTTTTTGTCGAGGATCTCGAAGAGATACAACGCCGAGCCCAGAAACTGGTAACTACCACCCGCGGCGAACACATTCGCCGGAATCGTGAAGCGATCGGGGCCGTTAGCGTCCGCCCGGTACGTGAACGCATGACGGTCATATCGGGCCTCGCTGTACGAACCCGGGCCGCCGATCGTTGCGCTCCCTCGCGACAGCGGCTGGGCGATGTTCGATACGTCGAACAACTCCAGCTTAACGCCGCCATTCGCACCGCTGCCAAGACCGAGCAACAGGTCGTCGGTAACAGGGTGCAGGAAATCGGAAAAGCCCGTCACCTCAAGCTCGCCCGCGATGAACGGGTCCGCCGGGTTGGATAGGTCGATAGCGTACAGCGGATCGATTTGCTCGAATGTCACGGCATAGGCCGTGTCGCCAAGGAACCGGACGCCGTACAACGCCTCGTTCGGTTTGCCGATTTCTTCGGGACGGCTCTCATTCGGCAGCGTCGACACGATCTCGAGATCGGGCCGCGTGCTGGACTCGCGCAGGATGTAGAGCTGGTGATCGACGAAGTCCTCGTTGGTCCAGTCGAACTGCGAGGCGATCAGCCGCAGATCCCCGTTATGCTCGTTCATGCGGAAGTCGGCCTGGCCACCGCGCCACACAGTACCCTCAATGTCCGAGGAACCGCGATAATTAATGCTCGTGCCCGCCAGGGCAAATTTGTGAACGCGTGTGACGTCCCGCTGCGCTGCCGTTTCCGGCCCCGTATTCGGCCTAAGCTCCGTGAAGTAGAGCGCGTTCTCGGAGACATACACGCCATAGGCATCCTCGTTGTAGCACGCGGTCGTGAAGTTTGCGGGATCGTCGATCGGCACGGCCGTGATGCTCGTGATTACCGGATAGTTGCTTGTGTCGTCGCTGGTAGTGACATAGCAATTCTCTGGTGCGACAAGCGCTTGAGTCTGACCTGCGATCGTGATCTTCGGCAGGAGGTCATCCATCGTTGCGTTTGCGAGCAACGCCTGGTTCTCTGCCTGTTGTTCGGCCGTCGTCACATAATAGTTCAGACCTTCGATCCAGGGCGTGTAACGGCTAACGATGTAGACCGTGTTGCCGATGCGCCGGCTCTCGACGAACACGCCGTCGATGCTAGCCTCGATCTCGAGCCCGGGACTAGCGGCATCGCTCACGTCGTAGACCCGGAATCCGAGCTTTTCGGGCGCCCAGATCGCGAAGTCGGCCCACAGCTCACCGTAGCTGCCGTATATCATCTGCCCGGTCAGCGCGAACATCTTGCCACCCTCGAGATACATACCCTGTACGGAGATATCATCCCCGAGCGGGATAGTACTGACGGGCTCCGCGGCGCCGTTCGCCGGGTCCGTAGCGAGGATGCGGATCGAGCGTTCGGGCGCCGGTGCCGGATCACCCACGGGCTCTTGCGCGGTCGCCAGGACGAAGCAGCAGTGGAAATACCGCTGCGGCGCAACGAACAGGTGCTCACCGTCGTAGCGCACGGCATCGAGTTCGTCGACATTGAGCTCCTGCGTGTAAGTGCCGGTAAAGTTGGCATCCTGCGCTGCGCCGGCGAGCGCGAACTGCTCAGCGCTGCTCATTTGCGTGAGCCCCGACTTGATGGAAGCCTCGAAGGCCGCCGAATCCGTGACCGCGCTTAGCAAACCGGCCGGCTGCGGATCTGGCGTGTTGTTGGAACCCGAGTTGGAAGAACCGCAACCGGCGATGGCCAGAAGCACGAGACCGGATAGAGTCATTGTGAGTCTCTTCATGGCGTAGTCTCCTTATTTGTCGATGAAACAAGCCTATGCCCGGCAGCGCGAAGTGTCTGTTGAGATGTTCCGCAACATTGTGAGAATTTGTATTCGTGGTGCTTTACATTTTTCGACAAATTGCATACACCCTTAATACCGGCCGGGAAAGCCGGCTTGCGATAATTACCGCATGTGCGTGAAATGACTGGAGATGTGCCCGGATGTTCCGACGATTGACCCAGCTGGCCCTGTTGCTGCTCGCCCTTGATGCGACACCATGCCTGGCCGAAGAAAAAACTGAAGACGTCACGGAGTCGCGCTGGCGGCTCGGCGCCGCGCTCGGCTATGGCATCCGCTCCAACCCCCTCGTGCAGTCCGACGACATCCCGATTATCGTTGACCTTGACATCGCGTGGTTCGGCGCTCGCTGGTTCTTCGACAATGGCGACCTCGGGCTCACCGTCGCCGACAACGACACAATCACCGCGAGCCTCGTTGCTCGCGTCAACAGCGACCGCGTGTTTTTCGGCAAAACCGATACACGCTTCGTCGTCCTCGACCTCGCCGGCATGCCGTTGACCCAGGCGGTTGAGTTCAAGGTCCCGGACCGTGATTACGCCGTCGAGCTCGGCATGGAGATGCTGACTGACGGTCCCTGGGGTGCGCTGCAGCTCTCCGCCTTTCACGACGTCTCGGGCAAGCACGAAGGCTACGAACTCTATGCTAACTACAGCTACGGTTGGCGCGACCAGCGCCTGTACATCGAGCCGTCGATTGGCGTGAGCTACAAGAGCGCCAATCTCAACAACTACTACTGGGGCGTGGCCGACAACGAGGCCGGCGTCGTGGTCGCGCCTTACGAGGCTGAGGCCGGACTCAACTGGCATGCGCGTCTCATGGTCGGCTACCAGCTGTCACGTCACTGGGGACTCTCGATCGCGGCGGAATATGAGCGCATCAATAACGAGGCAGCGGCCAGCCCGATCGTGAATGAGCACGACGTGCTGGGCTATTTTGCCGGCGTGGCGTATCGGTTCTGATGTAATGAGGCTCCTCCTTGCACTTGCCCTGCTCCTTCCTGCATTTGTCCTGGCCGAGGACCAGGAGGGCGATGACATGCGCCTCACGATCAAGCCCGTGCTGTGCATTACCGATAATCGCAACCCGAGCTGCGACATGTCATTCCTCGTGGTGTGGGAGAGTGGCAATACGGGTTATTATTGTCTTTTCAACGACTTCATCGAGGCGCCGGTACGCTGCTGGAGCGAAGAGCTAGCGGGCCAGCTGAGCGAGGATCGCATCGTGCGGGAGAACTTCAGTTACTGGATGACTGGCAGTAATCCCGACCGCCGTCTTGCCGAAGTCACAGTCGAAGTCCTGCACATGGACTCCGACGACCGGCGACGCAGGCGCCGCACGCGCCACGTCTGGGACATTAATTGAGCAAACATGCTATCGACATATTGCTCGTGGAAGACGATCGGCGTCTCGCCGATCTCACGGCTGAGTATTTCGAACAGAACGGGCTAAGCGTTGCAATCGAGTCGCGCGGCGACCAGGCCTTGTCGCATTTTGCCAAAGTAAAACCGCGCGTCGTGCTGCTCGATCTGATGCTGCCTGGCACTGACGGCCTGACGATCTGCCGCGAGCTGCGCGAGATATTCGACGGTCCAATCCTGATCTTCACGGCACGTGATTCTGACATAGACCAGATAATCGGCCTCGAGGCCGGCGCCGACGACTACGTCACCAAACCTGTCGACCCGATGGTGCTCCTGGCACGCACCCGCGCGCTACTGCGGCGTGTCGAGTCGTTCGACAAGCCGACCCACTCCGGCGGCGACATCATCCTCGCTGGGTTACGAATCAGCCCGTCGGGGCAGGAAGTGATGCTCGACGGCAAGCCGGTGCAGCTAACGACTCATGAGTTCGAGTTGCTGCTCTTGCTCGCACGGCATGCCGGCACCGTGCTAAGCCGGGACGACGTCTTTCACAATCTACGCGGTATCGATTACGACGGTCTGGACCGCTCGATCGACGGACGCATCTCCAAACTGCGGCGCAAGCTCGGAGACTCGGCGACCGAACCGACGCGTATCAAGACCGTCTGGGGCAAGGGCTATCTGCTGGTGCCCGATGCCTGGGGCGGTCCCGCGTGAAGAACGTGCTGCGTGAGCGTAACCGGCGCCTGATGTTCCGTTCGTTCCTTTTCCTCGTCGGCGGATTGCTCGTCATCGCCATAGTGCTCGATCTGGGTTTCGACTACTTGCAGTCCAGGCAGGAACCAGGCCCCGACCGCTGGCTGGAGTCCGCGTTTCTACTCATCGAACAACGGCTCGCAGCGGTGCCGAACCAACAGCGCGAGGAGATCGCAACCACATTAGCCGAGGACCTCAAAGTGGGCGTGCGACTCCTCGAACGCGACGACGTTTACATGAACCAGACGTCGGAACATCGCCTGCCCGCGCTCGTCGATGCCGACGGCGGCACCTCTTACCTGTATGACGCGGAGTCCATCGACGCGATCATCCGGCTCGGGCCGATCGCCGAACCCACCAACAAGCTGCTTCTGAATCTGCTGCCGCCGCTCTTTTACCTGTCGATCTTCGTCGTGGTCGGCCTGTGGCTGCGGCCGCTATTGAGGGACATCAACGTGATCTCCGACGGCGCGCAGCGATTCGCCGCCGATTACCGCGAACCGCTGTCCACCGCCAGGCAGACGACCGAGCTAAGTGCTCTCGCGAAAAACCTCGACGAGATGGCCGCACGGTTGAGTGGCGTGCTACGCAGTCAAAAGGAACTGATCGCCGCCCTCTCGCACGAGATGCGCACGCCGCTCGCGCGAATCCGCTTCGCGCTCGCCGTAATCGGCAACCGGGACGACGAGGAGCTGCAAGAGAGGCTGGTTGCCTTGAATGACGACGTGCAGGAGATCGACGACTTGATCGCGTCGATGTTGAACTACGCTCGACTTGACCACCCGGACATCAAAATGCACTGGCAGGCCGTGCCATCCAGTGCCTGGCTGGCGCAGATACTCGGCAAATCCCGGAGCGACCAGGTGCAGATTGTGGGAGACACTGCGGAGGCACCGGACAAGATCTGGATGGACCCGCATCTCATGGAGCTCGCGCTCAGCAACCTGCTCGTCAATGCTGGCCAGTACGCAGGACAGCAGGTGCACTGTTCGCTGGCGCAGACGGCGAAAGAATACGTGCTGACCGTCGAGGATGACGGCAAAGGCATTCCCGAAGAGGTGCGCGGCAAGGTATTCAAGGCCTTCATGCGTATCGACGACAGTCGCAACCGCGAGACTGGCGGCTACGGACTCGGCCTCGCGGTCGTCGCCCGCGTCGCCGAATTACACGGCGGCACGGCCACCGTGAACTCTTCACCGAACCTGGGCGGAGCCCGCTTTTCGATAAGCTGGCCACCGCGTGCTTAGAAACTAAAGCTCGCACCTAGCTGGATTTTCCACAGCGATGGTATATTCAAAACCGTTGGGCTTTCATCGCGGAAACTATTGAAAATTAGCTCGCCATTCGGGCCAAGATCGGGATCCAGCGAGACCAACTGATTGGTGAAAGGAAATCCAATAAGGTCGACTCGGCCCCAGTCGTCGTTGAGCAGGTTGCCCAGGTTTTCGACATCGAGATAGATTTTGAAGCTCGACTCCCCCAAAAATGGAACGCTGTTCAATCTAATCGCTTGCGTAAGCCGCAAATCAGCACGGGTCGTGTATCGGCTATTGCAGGCGTTCTGCGACACTATTTGACCGCGGAACGCGCTCAAACATGGATTGCCATCGACAAGCGCATCAAACGCAGCCACATCGAATCCCGAAGCGAAGATGACATTCGGATCGCCTGCGCCGCTTGGCACGTAGAGCAACTGCGTGTCATCGTCATCGATCGGCTCATTACCACCGAAGGTATCGCCAAGAGCATTGCTCGGGGCGTTGAAGCTATAGCCAAACGGCTTGCCAGACTGCCGTTGAATGAAAACGCTCGCCGTCGTTGGCAGGTTGTCGAAAAAGGTTTTGCGCCAAGTGACCGTTAGCGTGCCGCGGTTTTCGGTTTCGAAACTACTACGACCCAAGCCCGGGTTGTTGCGATCAAACGTCTGCTCTCGACCGACCAAGGATGTCGGCGTCGAGCTGAGGGCGTCGCTGACCGTCCTTGAGCGCTGGCGAGTATAGGAGATAGCGGTGCTCAGTTCTCCACCGGCACCCAGGTCCCAATCCTTGTCGAGCGAGAATGCGAACGAGTGGTTTGTGCCCTCGCCCGTATTGGTCATCAGGATGTCATAGTTCAAAATACTACGGCATTGAGCGATCGGGTCCGTGGTCGCCGGGTCTGATGCACAACCGAAGTCCCCGTAAATGGGCCGACCGTCGGCTGCATTGCCAATGACCTCTCGCCGAAGGTCAACCCAAACGGGGGCATCCTCTACGAAACCGAATATCAGGTCGGCTGTGAAGTTGAAATTCTCCAGCTTGCCTATGTCGAATTGTTGATCCCACGCAATATTGACTTTCCATATCGATGGAATATCAAACCCTGGACCGATAGCGGCAACATCGCCATCGCCCGGTTGCAATTGTGCAAGAATCGACGGATCGATATTGAATCCGTCAACCGCAACACCTGCCAGGGCGGCGCTACCAAAAAAGCCGCTCTGGTTGAGTATGCCGACGTTCGAAAAACTGTTCGAGATAAAGCCAGACGGGACGCCCCCAGAGAACAAGCCTGCGCCACCGCGTATGGTGGTGCGATCTAAGGGTTGCCAGTTGAAACCGATTCTTGGCATAACGATGTCGCGGCCGTCCATTGTCTCGGTATTGGCAAAACCATGCCGGCTCACGAAATTGTTGTTTAGGATCGGTGCCTCGTCGCTACTGTAAGAGTCGAATCTGAGGCCGGCCATGACGGTTAGATTATCGCGCATGTCCCAGCGGTCCTGGATGTAAAAGCTGTCGATGGTCTGCTCAAATCGGCCGGCCAGATCATCGACGTTGCCTGTGGAGGATATGTTGGCAACGAACACCGAGCTCGCCAGGCGGTTTTGAAAATCGGCAATACTCGCGAACCGGTAATCGCCCCTCGACGTTGGTGAAAAGGCATTGAAGACATCGACATTGTCGCGTTCGTAGCCAAAGGTAAACAAATGCTCGCGCCAGCTGTAATCGGCTTTTAGTTTCAGTTGGATATTCTCGGTGATCAGGAAATTCTCGTGCCGGAAGACATCCGGTCCGAAACGAATCGCTGAGCCATTACCCAGACTGACTTCCATTTGGGCGAATTCATTTCCGCCAAGCGGATCCTGCAAATTATCGATGTCCTTGAAAGCGATTTTGAATTCAGTCGAAAAGGCATCGGTCCAGTCCGAAAAGACCTGGGCTGAATACGCTGTCATTTCTTCGCCGCGGTTATAGAAGTTGGACGGTAATCCCAAGCGGTTCGAACGAGTGCTGTTGCCCTGGTTGATCAGGTCGGTCCCGTCGACAAATTGGTAGGTAAAAATTGCGTTGTGATTATCGTTGATTCGCCAATCGAGTTTGGCGAGCCATTTCTCATCTTCAACGACGGTGGCGTTTTGAAACAGCTCGAGCGGGTCATAACCATAGACCGATTGTGAGATGGATCGAATCAGGTCGATATCAGCCTGTGTCACGCCCTGAATTTCGTTAGCGCGGCCAGATCCTGCTATGCCAAACTGCAAGGCGCTTGGATCGGACCCTTCAAAATCCTCATAACTGAGAAAGAACCACAGACGATCTTTGACGATGGGTCCGCTGATAGTGGCGCTTAGGAATTCTTCTTCAAAACTGCCGATATTGATGTCACGATCTTTCGACTTGTCACCGATGAGCGCATCGCTGGATCTGTTGTACAAAACGCTGCCGTGAAAATCGTTTTCACCCGATTTGGTAACGATATTAATCGTACCGCCCTGGAAACCGCCATATTCTACGCTGAAGGGCGCGGTTTCGACGGAAATCTGTTGAATGGCGTCTACCGATACTGGCCCGCGCTGGGTTGGAAAACCGCTCTGGTTCAAGCCAAACTCATCGTTCTGGCGAACGCCATCAACCGTCAGGCTGTTCAAGCGGGCATTGACACCACCGATCGAAATGGCGTTGCTATTTGACGGGTCAATCGTAACGCGCGGGTCCGTCCGGATGATATTCTTGAAGTCTCGCGCTATTGACGCCGCCTCGCCCAAATCCTGTTCGCTGATCATGGTTGCGGCGCCCATATTCAGGCCGCCATCGATTTGCGTCCCCACCACCACTATTTCTTCCGTCGGTCCCTGAGGTGTCAGTAAAATACTAGTCGGTGTCGAGATGTTCAGGTACAGGCCTTCCTCACGGACACCTGTGCCGACTATTGATACGGTGTATGGGCCACCCGGGCGCAGCCCGCTTTGATGGAAGCCGCCGTTCTGGTTCGTTGAGGTCGTCCAACGTGCACCGGAGCCAACGTGCAGGATTTCAATCGAAGCCCCAGCACTTGGCGAACCAGCGGCACCAAATGCGACACCCTTAAGCTCAGCCGTGGTTTGTTGTGCGTTTGACGCGATGGGTAAAGCGAGCAATGTCACTGCGATAAACGTAGTGAACTTCACCCTTGAAAATCGAGACCTGTTAATCACGTTGAATCCCCCTTGGCAAATTTGAGAGTGGAAGCAAATTGATCTGGCGAATCAACTTTCATCCTCAATGTGCAGACCCTCGTCGGCCCAGTGAGTTCAATGCGCAAAAGCGGCAATTTTGCCTCGTGGTTTAGACGCATCCCGTGAACGATGTAGTTATGCAACGGCGGTGTATTTATAGGGCGCAAAGATGCAACGTTTGAACAGTCCGGGGGAGGGTGCTGACACCTTCTAGTCAGGCACGACGTTTTCTGAGCAACGCCTTGCTTGTTACCGGCTTTCGCCCGATACGGTCCGAATAAGTGCGTTCCAGTAGTGCAGTGACTTTAGAAAGGATTCGACTGGCAAGAACTCGTCTTTACCATGCGATCGTTTTTCCTCCGGGTACACAATAAATTGTCCGGACACGCCGTACGTTGGAATGCCATTCGCCCTGAATATCGCGCCATCGGTACTGTACGGCGCGACGTACGGAATGATGGGAGTACCCGCGTAATCACGCCCAAGTGCGAACGATACGGCCTCGACAATATCCGGGTTGATATCGGAAGGTGGGTTCTCGAACGGCCGAAACAACGCTCGAATCGAGACGTCCAAATCAGCAATCGCCTGGGTGATCAGCGCCTCTACAGTCGCAAGGCTTACCCCTGGAAAAATCCGACAGTTGACCATGGCTGATGCCGTTTGCGGAAGCGCGTTTTCGGCATGTCCGCCTTGCAACATGGTCGCAACGCAAGTGGTACGGATCATCGCTGCCTCACCCTGCATCTGATCAAGAAACTCTATAGCGACCTTATCCGCAGGATCTGCCGCAAACGCGGCCATATGCCGCCCCACCTCGCCAGGATAGAGTTTGGAGGAGGCCCGAAAATAGGCGATTGTCGATTCCGTACTGCGTACAGGAAAGCGGAAGCCCTGCAGTTGGACCAACGCCTTTGATAGCTCGTAGATAGCGTTGTCAGCGCGCGGAAGCGAACTGTGGCCGCCGGAGTTCGTCGTTGTTAACTCAAAGGTCGCGTATGTTTTTTCCGCCGTCTGCAGCTGAAAATAGATCGGCTTACGCTCCGCGTTCAATACGCCAAGCCCGGCATCCGAATTTAGCGCGTATTCGGCAGTGGCCAGCGCTGCTACCTGCGAAAACAAGAGTCGCGTTGTTTTCGCTGTTGTTTCCTCATCTCCGGTGACGACAAAATACAGATCACGAGTAGGGCGATAGCCACTCGCCCAGAGATGTAGCAGCGTACTCGTAATTGCGGCCACGCTGCCTTTGTTATCCAGGACGCCACGACCGTACAGGCGATCGCCTTTGCGGGTCATCTCAAACGGAGGGTATGACCAGTCTTCCGGCAGCGCCTCGACCACATCCATGTGCGCCAGAAAAATTACGGGCCTGCGTTTGCCATCACCACCCGGATAACGAACGACCAGACTGCAGGTGTCGTCTTCGTTCAACTCGAAAATTTGAGTGTCTGTCTCGGCAAAGCCTGCCGCAACGAAACGCGCCTTTAAGGTTCTCGCGTAGGGGCAAACCTGCGACCGTCCGGCAACCGTTTCGAATTGGATCGCCTCCGCAAGCAAATCGAGAGCGGCCTGAGCTTGTTGATCGTGGCCGCTCTCGTTCGCACGAGCACTGGAAAACAGCGATGTCAGCCCAAGTGCAAGCAGCAAAAATAAACGCATACCCATGACGCGCCAGCCTTCTCTTTACTCAAAAATCGAAAGAAGATCTCACGTATACATAGCGACCATTAACACCCAAAGGGCTTATCCCGCCATCGTAGGGCAAGTTCCCAAAGAAGCTAATGTCAAAGATGGATTCGTCAGGATATTCATCCAGCAAATTGTTGGCCCCAATCGCGACACTCCAGGCGTCGGTAATATTGAACTGAATATCAGTATCAATTGACCATTCCTCGGAATAATTTTGTGTCGGCTCAAAGCCACCACCAAAGTCGAAAATACGTTGCGTCTCGCCGTATCGGATCCCCCGCACCAACACAGACACCTGGTCATTGGCCCAGGTTGAAGAAAGAATAATCTTATTCTCCGGCGCGGCGGTTTCCAGCGTGTTGACTTCCTCTATGCTGAAACCGGCAGGTGAACTAACGATATCTGTATCCGAGTCGTTATAGGCGGCAGCAAAACTCCACTGATCCAGTGTGTAAGACGCCACCAGGTCGAAGCCTTTTGTCTCGGTATCTATAGCGTTGCTAAAAAATCTTATGCCCTCAATACCAGGAACACCGGCAACCGCCAGGGTGCCACCAAGCACGATGCGATCGTCGATATCGACCTCATAGTAATCAAAGCTAAGATTGAACGCGTCATTGCTCCAGGTAAAACCAAGGCTGAGACTATCCGACTCTTCGGGTTCCAGATCGACGGCGCCATTGGCTCGCGCCAAAGGATCGGAAGTCGGCAAATTCACTGTGCTGATCAGTGCACCGCCGGTACCAAAACTATTACTACTGCCCGAAAAGTAGGCTTGAGCCAGAGATGGTGCTCTAAACCCCGTACTGACAGCGCCCCTTAACGCGAAGTCATTCGCGATTTCCCAACGAGCGGCCAGTTTCCCGTTGGTCGTATTACCGAAGTCGTCAAAATCCTCATAACGAACAGCGGTCGAGAGCATAAATGTTTCAGTAATTTCAAATTCCGCATCGATGTAAACAGCAAATGAGTTTCTATCTACATCGACAGTTTCGCCCGGCTGTAAACCAGCGCCGCCCTGAGCACCAATACGGGCATCGCCTCCAGCTTCCCCGGTGGTAACGGTTCCGGCGATATAAGACGCCTGATCGCCGGCGGTACTTTGGTAATCCTCACGTCGAAATTCCAGACCAGTGGCAATGTTGACTGGCGAGCCGCCAAACTCAAAACCTTTTGATGCATCCAGATTAACAACCGTCTGCGAATACTCATATTCGGCGCGGTTGAAGGATGTCGGGCTTGCGGCGCCCAAAGAGGAGTTGACGCTGTTTCTCAGATTATCGTCAAAGGTGTTTTGGCCAAAAACCAAACTGCCATCTACTGTCCAGTCGGATAGTTCACCTTTGATGCCGCCAGCCAATGAAAAGTCTGTAACGTCGGCCACTCCAATGGGAAGAAAACCATTGGGGTGAATCGCGGCCACGTTGTTATCTGAAACCGGATAACGGAAAAAGTTGGAGCCTTCTGCCTCGCGGTCGGAGTAGGTACCGAATCCATAGAGTTCGAAGCCGGAGTCGAGGTCAATGCCGGCAGTAAAGCTCAGGTTGAGATCTTCACTCTCGCCATCACCCATGCGGTAGTTACGCTGACCAGCCACCGCATCATTGGGCGCGGCTTCCGGCGTACCGGATGAGGGTACTGGAACAATAAATTCTGCAAAACCAATTGTGGGTAATTGATCGAACCCTGCGCGGTTGGTCGCCGAACGATCACGGTATTCACCGCTGACGTTCAGAAAGCCGTCGCCCAGAGAGAAACCCTTGTTGAACGAAATAGTCGCGGTTTGACCGTCTGTAACGTCCTCGTTTACCGGATCAACACTGGTAATGTGGCCGCCGTAGGATGCCGAAACGTTGCCGCCATCGTTGCCTTGCTTGAGCACGATATTAATGACGCCAGCTATAGCATCAGAGCCATACTGCGCCGCGGCCCCATCTCTCAGTACCTCAATTCGCTCAATAGCGCTGGTCGGGATATTGTTGAAATCGACCGGGGCCGCCCCTTTACCCAATTTGGACTCCACGCTGATTACCGAGTTCGCGTGTCGGCGTTTACCATTGACCAACACTAGCACTTGATCCGGATTCAGGCCGCGTAGCTGAGCAGCCCGAACTATGTCGGCCTGGTCTGAGTTTGATTGACGGGGCATATTAAAGGAGGGGATATTGGATTGCAGAAGACTGCCTACCTCGCCACCAATGGTTCCTGATTGCACCAGGGCATCGGCGGTCAGCACGTCTACCGGAACAGGGCTATCTTCGGCGCTTCGCCCAGGCGCCCTGCTACCCACCACCAGTATTTCTTCGAGCTCTGCACTGCTCTCTGAATTCGCATTGTTGTCCTGAGCTGTAGCAGCACCAGAATAAAGTGCCACGCTACAGGCTAATAGCACTACTTTTCTCGTACGTGTTTTCATTATCCTGTCCCCCTTCTGGAAACTCATTGTTCTACTACTATATGGATGCTCCAATCCGGACCGGAACCAATTCCATGCGCTGCGGCAAAACTACCCTGATTCAGGGCCAGTGAAACGTTATTTAGACTATTGAGGTAGACCAATGGTTCACCGATCTCGACAGCACCAAACGTATCGAGATACGGCAAGCTCTCATCCAAAACAGTTTCGTCACCATGACTGATCCGAATGCGGAGCGTGCTTCCTTCGCCAGGCTTCAGCTTTTGCAAGGTCTCTCGATCAATATTGGTCCATACGTTTCCAAACTGAACATCCAGAATTGGAATGTTCCCGCGTATTTCATCGTTCGCAAAAGTGGCCTTTTGGAAAGGAATCGAGACCACCTCAGCTGGCAGTATTCGACCGACCTCTTCGAACGTAATCTCCCCTGCAGCCAGGCGGGCCCCGGTGTAGGCATAAACGTCTCTACCGTGAAAGGTATAGGACGCATCGGAATTCTTTAGTCGATTGACCGCTTCATCGATCTCACGCAGCTCAGCGATGCCCATTTGTTGCGCAACGAATGTCAGCGTGCCGTTGTCCGGCGTTACGATGTAGTGACCGGTTTTCGTTTTAAGGACAACGGACTTACGACTCGTCCCGACACCGGGGTCAACCACCGAGACGAAAACAGTGCCCGCTGGCCAATATTCAGCAGTTTGAATCAAGCGAAGCGAAGCTTCCCAAATATTGAAAGTCGGAATTTCGTGCGTCAAGTCGTACAGAGGAATAGTCGGAGAGACCGAGATGGCGACACCGCGCATCGCTGCAACGGCCCCATCTTTTTCGCCGAAATCGGACTGCAGGACTAACGGGGAACCGCCAAAGGCCGGTGTACTCAGAACGAAGGCAAATATGATCCAAACTCTTCTCAAGACTTCTCTCCAACGCTTAAGCGCACTCGATAACAGACCGCTGCGCTACACCGCAGGGCACCGAAGATATCAAGCTATATGAGAATCATAATTGTCACAAGCTTTGAAGTCCGCTGGAGCGTCCGTTGCTGAGGAGCTATGAGAACATTGACGTTTTCATAAAATATGGAGAAACGGTGCAATTTCGGAGATCTGTTGAATGACTTGATATTCTATGTGGCATGCGCATAACCATAGCCACACGGATATTCCTGGCCCTGACGCTGGCCAGCCTCGTGATTCTGACACTTAACGCGGTAGTCACTCGCTGGAACTTCGAGCGTGGCTTCCTCGAGTACGTGGCCCAACAGGAAGCCGATACTATAAGCGGCGCTGCTTCTGATCTCGCCGAGGTGTATCGCAATGAAGGCGGCTGGGCATCTTTACGCGGAAACCCGCGTCGTTGGAACGACCTGCTACGCCCGGATGGCGGGCGGCCACCGCCAGAAAGGCGGCCGGGCCCGGAACAACGGTCGGGCGGGCCGCCGCCCGATGACCCGCTTGGATTAGGGCATCGTATTGCATTGCAGGATGCGGACGGCAAGCTTATCGTCGGTCGGCCACTCAACGAGGATGTCGCCCGATCGGTGCCGATTCTGGTGGATGGCCAGACTGTGGGATACGTCACTATCGCGCCTCGACGACAGCTTTCCAGCCCGGCTGATCAGAATTTCGCGCGAGAGCAGGAGCGCTCCATATACCTGATTGCCACGGTTGCCCTGCTTTTCGCCGCGTTTATTTCGGCCATCGTGGCACGACAGCTCACCAGACCCATACGAGCACTGGCGTCTGGCGCCCGCTCTATCACCGCAGGTCATTACGATACCCGTATCCCGGTCGCTCACGGTGATGAGCTGGGTGACCTGGCAGGCGACTTTAATCAGCTCGCCGAAACGCTGGAGAAAAGCCGCTTGTCACGGCAGCGCTGGATTGCCGATATTGCACACGAGCTGCGCACGCCGTTAGCCATACTCCGCGGCGAACTTGATGCGATCGAAGATGGAGTGCGCACATTTGATACGACAACGCGAAAATCCCTGCAGGCAGGAGTAGAACGTCTGACCAAGCTGGTCGGTGACTTACACGATCTCTCCGTTTACGACGAAGGTGTTATGAATTGTCAAAGCGAGCGCGTCGATATCGGCGCCTTGCTGGGCGCTGTGCTCGAGAACGCAGAAAATCGATTACAGGATGCCGGTATCGGGCTTACGCGGCAGCTGCCAAAAGACACCGTTGAAGTGCTTGCCGATGCGACGAGACTCGAACAACTATTTGCGAATCTGCTTGAGAACACCGTGCGTTACACCGACTCTCCGGGCTCGTTGCATGTCATGTGCTCTGTCGACTCGGATATGGTCGACCTTCAGTTTGCCGATTCTGCGCCGGGTGTGCCGGACCGATCATTAGAACAGCTATTCGATCGCCTGTTTCGCGTGAACGCATCCCGCGGTCGTGACACGGGCGGGTCGGGGCTAGGACTTTCTATCTGCGAAGCCATTGTCGATGCGCATGGCGGTACGATCCAGGCAATGAACTCCGATGCCGGTGGCCTGTTGATTCGTGTTCGTCTGCCACTCGCCTATTCAGCAGGAGGCAAACCATGAGCGACCAGGCGCAGGTTCTCATCGTCGAAGATGAGCCGAAGATTGCGGGGTTGCTGGAAGACTATCTGCGGCAGTCGCACTATGAAACTCATTGGATCGACAATGGTGACACGGTCGACGAATGGTGCAGAAAAAACAACCCGGACATCGTGCTGCTGGATCTCATGTTGCCTGGCAAGGACGGGCTCACTGTCTGTCGCGAGCTCAGGTCACACTCCCAGGTTCCGATCATCATGGTGACGGCACGCGTCGATGAAATCGATCGGCTACTCGGTCTCGAACTCGGTGCTGACGATTACATTTGCAAACCTTTTAGTCCGAGAGAAGTCGTGGCTCGCGTGAAAGCACTTTTGCGCCGCGCCGAGATGACAAGAGCCGATCCAGCGACCTCCTATCGTGGGCTTACGATTGATGACAACAAGTTTTCCGCCACCGTTGACGGTCATGCCCTTGGCCTGACGCCGGTTGAGTTTCGTTTGCTGGCCTTGCTTGCCAGTCAGCCTGGTCGAGTTTTCTCACGCGATCAAATGATGAATAAGATCTATATGGATGGACGCGTGGTCAGCGACCGCACGGTTGATTCCCACGTGAAGAATCTGCGCCAAAAGATACACGACACCATCGGTTCGGACGATCTTATCCGGTCGATTTATGGTGTTGGCTACAAGCTCGAGTAACGAGCGCCAAATCCTCTGTTTCTACACAATCTCTTCACGCTCACTGCATACCGCTCGAGCAGACTCAAGGCTCACATCCAATAGAGCAAGAGGAGTTCGACATGAATCGCAGTCTTATCGCATTGTCTGCAACGCTGTTTCTCATCGGTGCGGCCTACGCCGAGTCCGACCAGGAAAACAAACCACGCCGCGAGCATCGCGGTCCGCCCGAGGTCGCATTGGAAGCCTGCTCAACGTCGGTACAGGGTGATCCCTGCTCCTTCGAGGGACGACGTGGCGATGCCCTTGAAGGCACCTGCGAAGCACCCGATGACAAGCCATTGGCCTGCCGGCCGGAAGGCGGTCCGCCCAAGAGGCAACTCGACCGTGAGTAACGAAACGCCGCAATCCCGACTGATTTCCACGCTGGTAATCTTCGCCTTGCTGTCCGCGTGTGGCAGTGGCAGTAACATCAATAGTGATGACAGCACTACCACAACGACACCTGATGCAGGTTCAACTTCCAGCGGATCCACGTCCGGCGTGGAATGCATGTACAGCTACAGTGCGTTTAACAGCTCACCTTCTGTAAATACGACGAGCACGGCGGACTGGTTCTGCGACGCAAGCAACCGGTCGTTGTCCGCGAATGGCATACCGGATCATGATGTCGGCACATTTCCGAATGCCAATAATCCCAATGCTATTTCCCAGCAAGCGGTATCGGCGAGTTTCACGCTCGAACCGGTCCTGACCTCGACAGCGACGACGCTTGGCGGGCCCAGGGGCGCGCTTGGTTATGTGCTAAATGGCGTGAAGATCGACCCCGCTACCGCCGGAACCTGTAACGACGCAGGTGGGTCCTGCAGCCTGGCCGGCAATGTGGGTAGCTGGAATATCGAGGCGCTTGGGCAAAACTCGTTCAACTTCGGCGACGACGCCAACCATGCGCACGTGCAACCCGGCGGTTCATACCACTACCACGGAATACCAGAAGGTTTTGTCGACAGTCTCAACAAAGGTACCGAGCCGACTTTAATCGCCTGGGCTGCGGACGGATTCCCGATCTACGCGCGCTACGGTTACCTCGACGCCATGGACGCGAGTTCAGGGATCGTTGTCGTCCAAAGTAGCTACCAAATTAAGTCTTCGCCCGATGCCGGTCGGCCCGACATCTCGCTCTTCGCGATGAGCACGTTTACACAAGACTACGAGTATGTCGCTGGTCTCGGTGATCTGGACGAATGCAACGGCCGTACGGGTGTCACACCGGAATTCCCGGAAGGGATATACCACTACTACGCGACTGACGGCTTTCCGTTCTTGCAACGATGTGTGAAGGGCACTCCATGATTTCGCGACACCTACGTCGCGGCGTTTCACAGTTCGTAATCGCCATCTGCGTATTGATGGCGATCACGACATCGCATGCGCATTTGATGGTCGAACAACACGGCACCGTTAACTTTGCGAACGGCGGGGCATTCCTGGTGCTTTCTGTTCCGGTCTCTGCATTCGACGGCGCTGATGACGACGGCGACGGCGCCCTTTCGGCGCAGGAACTGAGCCGCCACGCGGCAGAAATAGAACAGCAGATCCACGACGGCGTGCAATTGCTGGACGGCTCAGGCAATCCACTCCCGCTGCAGGGGTTACTGATGTCACTGACCCCCCCGGACGACACGCCAACCGCTCCGGTCAGGCAATTGATTGCATTAGGACGCTTCCCTGTCGATGACCCTATGTCTTCGCTCAGCCTGCGAATCGCATTGCACGGCAAAACGCCAGATGAACAGCAGATCAGCATCACCGCCACACACGACGGACAATCGCATGAAATGGTGTTCACGCCTGATCACGAGTTTCACACGATGCTCCCAGAGTAGAAATTCGTGGAATAGATCACCGCATTGGCTTTCGTGATGGATTCTGTACGGACTACGTCTGGTTGTTGACCGGAGAGACCACCTGAATCCAGGTTACCGAGTGTTTTGCCCATCAGATTCCATAGGCGAAAATCTGCTCCAGAACTTGCCCCACCGTTGCAGGCCAACCGATGTGATCTCTGCCAATCTCGCGCAGCGCCTCAAGTGCCGCCAGATCGTAAACGTCACCGCCTTTTACGACCATTGTCGGGTGTTCCAGCGCTGCGCTGTTGGTCAGAGGGTTATCGGCGACCAGAATTAGATCTGCATCTGCACCTTTGCGGATGGTTCCGAGCGTCTCCTGGCGTCTGAGAACCAGTGCTGCGTTACTGGTCGCCATTGCCAATACATCTGCCATCGGTATTTCGATTTCCTTCAGGCGTTCGATCTCGCGATGAACTGAATAGCCCGGCACTGTGAGCGCGGGGCCTGTATCCGTGCCAAGAACTAGCGGAATACCGGCAGAGTAAAGCTCTTTCGTGATCGACTGAAGCGCTCGATACTTGCGCTCGTAAGCCTCGACATCTGTCTCATTCATATAGTCCGATGCCGCTCTAACACCAAAGAAGTGGCCGATTGGCGTCAGCCATTCCACTGGCACATTGCTGACGAACTCCTCCCCCTCGCGGGCCATCGCAAGAATATTGTAATAGGCGGTAAGGGTTGTCGATACGGCAACCGAATTCCCGACCATCTTATTTGCCAGGGCGCGATGTTCGTCTGCGTCTTTCGAGTAGTCGAGCGGGTAATAGTAAAGTTCCTCAACATGTTCAATGCTGACCAGCCCGTCGGAGAGTATTTCGTCGAATGCAATTGAACGCGGAACATGACCGGCGACGTCCAGGCCCTGCGTCTTCGCCTCGGCCAATACCGCTTCGTATATTTCACGGTTCAGACCATCATAAATCTTGATGAAGGAATAACCCTCATCCCGGAACCGACGTACACGTTGCCGAGCCTCCTCAGGACTTCGGACCATGGCGTGGAAAGGAATATAGCTGCCAGAGTTCAGGGTCGGACTAGATGTAATCATTGTGGCCCCTGGAAATCCCGGTGCTCGACTTTCTTCCTGCCAACGAAGATGCATCGGATATCCCATCATGTTTCGCGTCGTCGTCACCCCGTGAGCGAGAAAAAGCGCCAAATCGGAACGGTCAAAGACATGGGCATGCATGTCGATCAGTCCCGGCAACAGATACTGGCCCTGGCCATCAATCACCAACGCGTCCAGTGGCGGTTCCAGATCGCTTCTGGCATCGATGATCTCGCTGATCCTGCCGTGCTCGATGACCACCGAGCTAAGCGAGCCCGAAGCATCGGCACCGTCGGTGATTATTAGGACATTCTTCAGGACCAACCGGTCTGCTGATTGGGCCATGACATCAGGCGTGAAAGTTGAATATTGTCCTGCAACATAGGATACGGACAGGAAGCCAACAACACTGATCAAAACGAACAGGAGAAAACGGCCGCTGTATCGGAGGATGTGACGAAAAATCTTGCGCATCAAAAAATTCCTTCATGGTGAATTCAAGGAGCAAGAGTGACGCCGCGAGGACGAGCTGTCGCACGGAATCCGGATTCCGGAAATATTTTTCAGGCGTGAAATACAGCTAGGTGACGTTCTGTTTGCGCCAATCGGCAGGGGTGGTCCGCATTTTGCGAGAAAAAGAATCGTGAAAAGCCGTTTTGGAATTGAATCCGGCATCAAAAGCGATTTGCAAAAGTGAGCGACGGACATAGTCCGGATCACGCATCAGGTCGATCGCCGTATTTACACGTTTATCATTTACGTAGTCCGAGAAATTCTGCTCAAAACCGAGATTGATTAACCTACTAACGTCCTTCGGCAACGCGTCCATCTTCTCCGCTACCTCGCCCACAGTCAGCCGAGGCTTTAGGTGCAGCGCATTGTCGAAAAAGAGCTTTTCTACATTTTTCTTGAACTCTTCAATTCGCTCCACATCAAACAATTCGATTTCCGCGGCACGGGTTCGGGTAGGTGTGACTTCAACCAGTACCTTTGGATGAGTCATTGCCTTCCAGACCATCGCTGTCAGCGTGCCCAGAATCACAATCAGAGAAAGTACCTGCAAACCAAGCGCCGCCGCCGAGCCAACCTCCAAAATCGAGCGAGACAACCCATCCAGGCTACCGCCAACAATAAAACCGAGGATGATCATCACCATCCAGTCGAGGCGCGTGCCCCACGGGTCCGAATAGGCGTCCTTGACCTCCCGGTGAAATTTGAGAACTCGGTACAGAGCTGCGAATAGATAAAGAAGGATCGTGGTGCTAAGAACCATATCAACCCAGCCGCCGGGGCCTGCGGTAAACACCAGAATGACGGCTAAGCTGGCCGGCAAAAGGTGGACAATTTGCGCCCTTTGAATACGGAAGCCTGCGTACATGAGTTCGGTAAAAAAAAGCAACAAAGACGGCCCGTAAAGCTGTGCCAGCACCGGCGCCACCATAGTCGTGATGTCGCGAGCCAGCCAGCTTTCGATAAGATTGAGACTCATGTGTAGCGCGAAGACGAAAAGAAAAATTCGCAACGTCATTAACCGCCCTTCCCGGATTAGGTAGGCGCCAAGTAACAGGCTGTGGAGAAGCAGAAGGCTAAAGAGAATGGTTTGCGAATCCGTCATACCCCAACTTGCCGGGCGAACATCCGTAAATCAAGCTTTCGAAGTGCTGCCGACAAATTAACTTCGTTGCATAAATGACTTGCCAGGACCGTAGTTTTCGCTCAGTTCGAACCTGCCCAATTGCCCCACCAATCGCGAAACCGCTGCCACTCAGCCTCAACAAAGGACTGCTGCGCCGAACTAAGTGCATCACTCTTATTGATATGGTGCGCGTATTCGGGGTTGCCTTCGAGCACCATCAAGCGCTTGTAGTAAAGAACGAGATCCGGGCCCTCGTCAAACCTGGACAGCTCCAAAAGCGCCTCGTCGAGTTCATTGGCAAGCTGCAACGCATTTGCATCGCCGTCAGCAGCGAGACGACACAGTTCAATGAGGCGCAGCACTTGTCTGGGCAATGCATTGCCGACACCGGTGATAGCACCTTTTGCCCCGCAGCGTACGAAGCCATGAACCACTTGTGTGTCGACACCCACCATGAGGGTCAGCTCCGGGTTCTTGCCGGTAATATTTTCTGTCGCGTAACTAAGGGCCGCCGCACCGCCGAACTCCTTGAACCCGATAAGGTTCGCGTACTTGCTGCGCAGCTCGAAGAACAATTCGCCCCGGGTTTCAAATCCGTAATAAGGACTGTTGTAGATGACGGCAGGCAGATCGCCGGCGGCCTCAAGAATCGCGAGAAAGTGCGCTCGCTGTGCCGCCGTGGACGTAGCACGCGAAAGCACCCGCGGAATCACCATCAAACCGGCCGCGCCACAGTCTCTCGCATGCTCGACCAGCTGCACGGCACGGGCGGTATTTTGCGCGCCCGTACCAACAATGACCGGCACCCCGGCCGAAATCAGTGCCGCAACGCCTTCTTCACGCTGGGCTTCGCTGAGCAATGGCCAGTCGCCCATCGACCCGCAATAGACAACTGCGCGCATACCCACGTCGATCAATTCCCTGCCCTTGGCCGCCAGGGCATCGAAGTCCGGCGCTCCGGCCGTGCTGCAGGGCGTCATTAGCGCCGGGACACATCCACAGAAAACAGCTTGATCGGCCGGCATGACTATTGCTCGTGCAGTACTTTGCTTATTCGTTGGCTCATATCTAGTACTCCGCTTTGGCCTGGCCAAGTGCGTCCATATTTGGTGTGATCCCCAGCCCCGGTTCGTCCGAAGCGACCATATGCCCGTCTACCCGTTGCGGCGCGCCGGTCGCGTTTTGAACACTGACGTAGCTATTGAAGTCCGTTGCAGAGAAACGCATGGCCTCTGGTGTCGAATGTGCGAGATGCGCTATCGCCGCGGTGATGATGTCCCCTCCCCAACTGTCCTCAATCGTCATGGGGATGTTTAGTGATACACAGAGATCGCGAATCTGGCGAGCCTTGGTCAGCCCGCCCACCTTTGATATTTTGAGATTGATCGCGTCCATCGCACCATCCCGATGACCGCGCAGCAGTGCGACGATGCCATCGATGTTTTCGTCCAGAATAAATGGCAAGGCCGTCCGCTTGCGAATCGTCAGACAATGTTCATAAGACCGGCACGGCTGTTCTATGTATACGTCCCGATCTCGAACGGCGTTTACGACTCGCGCTGCGTCATCAACTCGCCACCCTGTATTCGCGTCGGCAACCAGAACTTCCGCTTCGGTCAGTATGTCCGCGGCGGCATGGATTCGATCGATATCCTCGCCAGGCCGACCACCGACCTTGAGCTGAAACTTTGTGTAACCATCCGCACGATGTGCGGCAACATTTTCCGCCATTTCATCGGCGGGCCGCTGGCTGATCGCCCGATACAGCGCGACGCTGGCGCCGAACTTGCCGCCCATAAGATCGCAAACTGATTTTCCGGTCGCTTTACCCAGCAAGTCCCAGCAAGCCATATCGATGGCGGACTTGACGTAGGGGTGGCCCAGCAAAGCCCGGTCCATTAAGTGATTGATGGGCCCGATCGCGGTCGGGTCCTGCCCGATCAGGGTCGTTGCAAGCTCGCCGATTCCCGCACGTGCACCTGCGCCGAAAGCCGGCAGGTAAAACGGGCCGAGCGGGCACACCTCGCCGAATCCCGAATTGCCGTCCTCGCTTAGAAGTTCAACAACAGTACTATCGAATACCTCAACGTACTTTCCCTCAGACCATGAATAGCGCCCCTCAACCAGCGGAAGATCAACCTGATAAACACGGATCGCAGATATTTTCACATTAACCTCGAATTCAGCTACAGATTAATTCGGCTGATTACGCCAGATTCGAAACGAACACGAATGCAATTGCGATCGGCGCGAATATTCGGGTCAACACGAGCCATAACGTGAAAACTGCGCCGTCCCCGATGCCAAGCTGGGCAACGAGCGTTTCCCGCGACACCCACCAACCCGCGAACAACGCATACAACATGCCACCCAGCGGTAGCAGGATGTTCGAGACCAGGTAATCAATCAGATCGAACGGTGTTTTACCCGCGAACACGGCGAAACCGTCCAGGAGAAAGACGTTCTCCCAACGTGAAAACGACAGCACCGTGACCAGTCCAAGCAGGAAGGCCACTCCACCAATCACGCCGGCCGCCTTTGGCCGGCTCATGCCGCGAACCTCGTACGCACGTGCCGTCATTGTCTCCAGCATAGAGATGGACGATGTCAATGCCGCGAATAGCAGCATCGCAAAGAAGACTGTCGCCACGAAGGCGCCACCCGGCATCGCCGCGAACGCCGTCGACATCGTGACAAAGATGAGGCCCGGACCTGCCGAGGGATTCAGGTCGTACGCAAACACGATGGGGAAAATCGCCAGTCCGGCGAGTAACGCGACGAGTGTGTCGCCAATCGATACGGCGATTGCCGAACGAAACAGGCTGACATCGTCGGGCAGATACGCCGAATAGGTCAGCACCGCACCAACGCCAACGTTGACCGAGAAAAAAGCCTGCCCAACAGCAGCGAGTACAACCAATGGCGTCACCTTGCTCAGGTCCGCGCTGAAAAGGAAATCAACCGCGCGACTGAAGTCGCCCGTTACTCCGGAGTAGATGACCAACGCGACCAGCATTAAAAAAAGTGCCGGCATCAGCACTGTTACAAGACGCTCGAGACCCAGTTTTATTCCGCGCGAAACGATGAACACAGTCACCGCAGTAAACAACAAGTGCCAAACGATCATCCAGGTCGGATCGTGCAAGAACGCGCCAAAATCGCGTCCAACCTCTTCCGGCGTGAGCCCGCTGAGTCCACCGGATACCGATTTCATCAGGTAGGCTGCCGTCCACCCTGCGATCACACTGTAAAAACTCAACACCAGCATTAACGCCAGCAGTCCCATCCAGCCGACGATTTGCCAATAGCCACTCGAACCACTCTCAACCGCCAGATTGCGCATCGCTGTCGGCGCGCTTCGTCTCGTGTGCCTGCCGATAATCATCTCGGACAACATGATGGGCGTCGCGACCAGCAAGATTGCCAGTACATAAATCAGAACAAAGGCGCTGCCACCGCTGTTGCCAAGCGTGTACGGAAATTTCCAGATGTTGCCAAGACCAACGGCGGCGCCAACTGACGCGAGTATGAATGCGAATCGCCCGGACCAATTCTCGGCTTTCTTATTTGTCATTGCGCCCCCCGGCTTCAATCTGTGCTGTACATTCTTTTATGACCTTAAGTGCCAGATCAACGTCTTCCAGGTGGGTATGGTACGTCAGAATGGCCATCCGGATCGTGAATTGACCGGCGATGGTAGTCGATGTCAAAAATACGCGCCCATCTCGGCGAATGGCTTCGAGCAGCGCACGAGTTGCGACGTCAGCGTCAGTGGATACGGGGCAAAAACGAAATGTAACGATAGACAAATCCGGCACTGGTCCGAGCTCAATGCCCTCGATGTTCTCGCAGTTCTCGTAAAAGTGCTGCGCAAGCAACAGCTTCTCTTCGAGCGCCGCGGCGAATGCCTGACTGCCATGGACCTTGAATGGCAACCAGAAACGCAACGCGCGTGAAGGCCGGGTTAGCTCGGCCGAATAGTCGCAGGGCGAGCGCTCTTTATCACCGGCAACGTCCTGCATGTACGCTCCGCGCGCATGGTAGGCATCAAAGAGCTTATGGCCATCACGAACGAGCACGACACCAATACCGCAGGGCAGAAAAAAGCCTTTGTGCGGATCGAGAATCATAGAGTCTGATCGCTCGATACCTTTCAGTCGTCGCCGACCTTCTTCACACAACGCAAATGCTCCGCCGTAGGCCGCATCAACGTGCATCCACACATTCGATTCTGCAGCAATATCGGCAACACGATCCAGCGCATCAACAGAACCTGTGTCAGTGGTCCCGGCGGACGCGCCGATTAGCCAGGGACGCAGGCCGGCGTTTTGATCGACCCGAATACTCTCCTGCAGTCTGTCGCAGTCCATTCGCATACTCGCATCGAGCGGGATTTCCCGAATCACGCACTCGCCGAGCCCGGCTACATGCAGCGCTTTGCGAAACGTATGATGCGTATGAGTGGTCAGATAGACCACCGCCGATGGCACGTCCGAGCTCCGTATCTTGTTCGCTTCCCTTGCGGCGACGACCGCCGACAGTGCTGCCATGCTACCACCCGAGGTCAGATCGCCCTCTGCCGTGTCGGGGTAACCGACGACGTCCGCCAGCCAGCGCAACATCGTGTGTTCCAGACGAGCCGCACCCGGTGCCGCTGCGCCCACTCCACCGTAGCGATTGGAAACTGCCGCCAGGTAATCCGCAACGGCCGAATCATGCAAACCGCCGCTCGGAATGTACGCAAAGAAACGGCTTGAGCCGAGGTTGTGCCCTATGCCATCCACATATTGATCGAGTACCTGCAGCGCCTCGTCAAACGGTTCCGGGTGTTGCGGTATGGCAAACGCGGCCATTGCCGCTTCACGCGGCCCGGCGGCGCCGTAGACATCGCGTTTCGGCAAGGATTCGAGAAATCGTTCCGCGTGCTCGCCCGCTTGCTGCAACCGGGCGATTCTTGTTGCCGCTGGTGTCTCCAGAGTTGCGGCGAGCTTTCGCAGTTCGTTCAGTCTATTGCTAGGTGACTTCAATCGCTTAATACCGGCATCTCAATTCGATTTGTCTGCGGAGTTCTTGATTCGTCTTTATGCTTTGATACAAGTCACGTTCTGAATTTGTCGTTCTGTATATCCGCTTTTCTCGGCTTATTTACACAGAAAATACATGCAAGAAAGGAACGTCGCTAATCTGTGCTGATACGCCCAACGGACTTTGGTGTGCCGACTACAAGGGCGAGTTCATGCTGGGCAACAAAGAGTACTGCGACTCGGTATCCATATCCAGCGCATTAAGCCCGGCCACATCTGGCTGGCCAGCTTCTTGGAGTATGATCTGGGATACTTCGGTAAAGAAAAGTGTTAACTATGTCTCCGGTCAGGACCTAATGCACCCCCGATGATTCCCCGCATCCTACTTGGCACCGCGTTGATTCCTGACACTGACAAGGAGATGCAGCTGTACCAATCCGGCGACCTTTTCTCGATCAAGATTCCCGGCCGGGGCGATCTGATGAACAGCCGTGTGCACGGCTCTGAGAAGGCCCTCGCAAACCTCGCGTGCGAAAAGCTCGGTGACAACACGAAACCGCGGCTGCTGATCGGTGGGCTTGGGATGGGATTTACTTTGGCAGCGGCCCTGAAGGCGGTCGGCCCTGATGCCGAGGTCGTCGTCTCTGAGCTCGTGCCGGAAGTGGTGACGTGGAATCGCACGCTGATCGGCGCGCCGGCCGGCGATCCGCTGACTGACAAGCGCAGCCACGTAATCGTCGGTGATGTTGCCGACATAATTCGGCAAGAGCCCGCTGGTTTCGACGCTATCCTGATGGACGTGGACAACGGACCCGAAGCACTGGTCCGCCGGGAAAATGACTGGCTATACAGCTCCGCTGGACTGCGGGCCACTCGCGCTGCACTGCGCTCGCGCGGCGTGCTGGCGGTCTGGTCTTCGAGCCCGGATCGCGTGTTCAGCAAACGGCTTCGGCAAGCCGGCTTCGATGTGCGCGAGCACGTGGTGCGGCCGCATCGCGCCGGCAAGGGACCACGCCATCACATTTGGATCGGCACCTTTCGCGCTTTAGCCCCGGTTACCTGAGCTCATGCGACTTAAGAAAATCCCGGGTGATAGGTAGTGAGTAATCAGACGCCTTGTATCCGAGTTGCTCAAGGTATTCGTCAACCTTCCCGGTGAGTGCATAACTATAATGGAACGGGATAGCGCCCGGTTCACTCTCATTCACATACTTGATAAGAGAACTCGTACAGTTGTTGCTGACGGTGTTATACCAACGCGGCACAGACGCGAGGCTCTGGGTCTCATTCGCGAATTTCAAGAAAATTCGGGAACGATACTCCGCTGGTATTTCAAGCCGGTAGCGACTAAGGGGATAGTCCAGGTACTGTACCCGCCGCGTGACGAGGTCGATCTCCGTTGCCCAGATGTGCGTTATTTCAAAGGAGCGGAATGCTCCACCAATAATCGAGTACTCCTCTCCCTGTTCGCGCCGGGTTTCGACCGACAAGCCCAGGTAGCGTCCGCGCTCATAGCCCTCATCGAATTCAAAGACAAGAAAGGTGTGTGCTATCAGCCCGGAAGGGTCGAGCTGTTGCTCGTACATCCACATCGCAACGATGTCCTTTGGATCGAACGAGGCATCGAAGTATTTCTTGGACGAGATCGAACTGATCGCATAGCTCCAGTCACGAATCTGTGTGAGCGTCACGACCGCGTCATTCGATACCTCGACGCCCGCAAGGATGCTGACATCTTCGTCCCATGTACGGCTTAAAGATGGCTCACGCAGGGAGACGAAAATTAGCAACACCAATGCGCCCGCAAGAAGGATGATTAACGTCTTTCTAAGTACCTTTTTCATTTAGATTTTTTTCTTGTTTTCGAAAGACCGGCAATAGAGTCCTTTAACAAATCGGTGAACTCCCCCGCGTCGAAGAATGAGCCTTTGCAAGACGTGCATTCCTCGTAGCGGATCTGCGACTGCTTTGGATCGACCCTGCGCAGCATGCCGCCGTCGCACCGAGGGCAACGGTAGTTATCGATCTCATTTGTTTCCCTGCCTATTGAGGGGTCACCAGTATCAATCGCTTTTGCCGCATCCGCGCCGAACAGCCAACCCTCTTCGCCGACATCGAACCAAATCCCTTTGCAATTCTTGCAGCGATCCACTTCGACACCTTCAAACTCTATGGGCTCCATGTCGGTTTTGCATTTAGGGCAAATCATTCAAAAATCTCCGAAGGTACTGTTAGGTTGTCAGTACCAGCCCGCCGATCCGGGCACTGGAAGCAGTGAGGACAGCACATCGGCTAGCTGCAACAGCAGTCACGCGGCCACTGAATTAAGCACGGCTACGCGGATAAAGTTGCGGCGTTTATGCTCTTGAATTAGCGACATATATACCCTGAATCAGAAAGTACACGGATACTGGCATAAACGGGGGTTGTCTGGCGTCAGCTAAGACGAAATATTCATCGTGAAACTGCTCAAAATAGGTGCGTGGGATGATTTTTAGCAATCGATGCAGATCAGAGTCAATTTGACGTACAGACTGGGAATGGTGGCCGTGTTCGTAGAATCGGCGTGCCAATCGACTGGCACCGGGATTCTCCGTGCACGGCGGAATGGGCGCAAGCACCTGTCGTCGCTGCGCTCCTCGGTTGAACACCTCGCTAAGAAGAACTCCGTACAATTCGGTTGAGGTCTCGCAAATCCCTGCTGGACACATCGGTTACCGGGGCTTCCGTCGTCCCGTTAGCGTCCTGTCCGAACCTCTCCACCCGCTGTCTTCCAGGCCTCGAAACCCCCGTCGATGTGACAGGTATTCAACCCCATCTGCTGAGCTATGTCCGCCGCGAGTGCAGACCGCCATCCCAGGTTGCAAAAGAAAACGAACTCTTTCGGCTCGGCAAACACAGCATCGTGGTAGGGGCTCTCCGGATCGATCCAGAACTCAAGCAAGCCGCGCGGGCAGTGGAACGCACCGGGTATCCCGCCTTCACGTTTCAGCTCCCTGACGTCACGCAGGTCGACAAAGACCACGTCGTCCTCGGACAGCTTGCCGATGGCTTCGGTGGCCGAAATGATTCGTATTCGTTCCTCGGCCGCTTCAACGAGGCCCTTGTAACCGACTTTTCTCACGTCACTCCTCCAGATGCGAATACGGGAAGTCAGGTCCAGGATTGTACCCAGGCATCCGCCAGCGACCAATTCCCTTCACGAACGCGCTAGAATTCCATCTCCTTCTGTCAGATAAGGAATAGAACAATGAAACAGCCGATGCACACTACGAAACAACTTACCGGTCTGGGGGTGCTCGTCTCGTTGCTGGCTCTGGCGGCTTGCGGGGAAAAACAACAGGCGGCAACCCAAGAGACAGCCAAAGTAGAGAAGCAGGCCATTGTCTGGAAACTGGCTCAGACATGGGGAACGGGATTCCCGATCTTTGGCGACGCGGTCATCAATATGGCCGACCTGGTCAAGGAGATGTCCGACGGCGAATTGGAGATTCGCATCGACTCGGCCAATAAACATAAAGCAGCGCTTGGTATCCTCGATATGGTTAAGGCCGGCCAGTATGAAATGGGTCACTCTGCCTCTTATTACTGGAAGGGCAAGGACCCCAACACCATGTTCTTCTCTACCATGCCCTTCGGCATGATCGCACCGGAACAGTACGCGTGGTTCTATTACGGCGGCGGCATGGAGTTGATGCAAAAGGTCTACGACAAACATGGCGTCTATTCTTTTCCCGGTGGCAATACCGGTAACCAGATGGGCGGTTGGTTCCGCAAGGAGATCAATACGCTCGACGACTTTGACGGCCTCAAAATGCGCATCCCGGGCTTTGCCGGGGAGATTCTTGCCAAACTGGGCGTTGTCGTGACGAACATCGCCCCCGGCGAACTGTATACGGCGCTCGAGCGCGGCACCATCGATGCGTTGGAATGGGTGGGACCCTCCCTCGACCTCAACATGGGCTTCCAGAAAATCGCACCCTATTACTACACTGGCTGGCACGAGCCGGCGACGGAACTGCAGTTCATGGTCAACAAGGAAGCGTTCGATGCCCTGCCGGCGCATCTGCAGAAAATCCTGACTACTGCCATGCAGTATTCGGCCTACGATATGTACGCCCGCTCCTACCACGACAGCGCAATCAACTGGGCGTCGATCGAAGAGGAATATCCGGAAGTCAAAATCCGCACCTTCTCGCCTGAGATCATTGCAGCAATGAAGCAGGCCAACCAGGAACTGCTGGCAGAAAGCGCAGCCAGCGATCCGGCCTTCAAGGAAATCCTCGATTCGCAAGTGACCTACATGAAGATGGCGCGCAAGTGGACAGAGATATCTGACTACGCTTATCTCAAGGACAACCTCGAATAGTCCCGTCCGGACTCCCGGCTTCGGCCGGGAGTTTCCGCTCGTAATCTAAAGGCGTCTCTATGCTCCTGAGGCTGGAGAAAATCTTCGATCGCTTCTCGGACCTGATGGGGTGGGTCGCCGGCATTCTCAATCTGCTTATGCTGATCAACGTCTTCTATGACGCGATCATGCGTTATTTCTTCAGCAGCGGTTCGATTGCCATGCAGGAGATGGAGTGGCACCTGTTCGCGATGGTCTTCCTGTTCGGCATCGCTTACGCGCTGAAGGAAGACGGCCACGTGCGCGTTGACGTCATCTACGATCGTCTATCGCCCCGCTGGCAAGCCATTATCAACATTGGTGGCACCGCCTTGTTATTGCTCCCGCTGAGCGTGCTGATCGTCGAGGGCTCCATCTGGTATGTGAACGAAGCATTCAGTTCGGGTGAGATCAGCGGCGATCCGGGCGGTCTGCCTTATCGCTGGCTGATCAAGCTGGTGATCCCGGCTTCCTTCGTCTTCCTGATTGTCTCTGCGGCCGGGTTCGTCATTCGCAATATCCGCATTCTCCTGGGCATCGAGGATCCGCCCGAACGTCGCCCCGAGATCAAATTATGATCGGGCTGATCATGTTCGCCGTTGCCCTGTTGTTGTTGCTCGTCGGCTTTCCGGTAGCGTTTACTTTTGGCGGGGTCGCGGTCTTCTTCGGCCTGCTGGCCGAGGGACCGGAGATCTTCTCGCTGATGCCGCACCGCATCTGGTCGATCATGAATAACACGATCCTGATGGCCATTCCGCTGTTCATTTTCATGGGCATCGTGCTGCAGAAGTCCCACCTGGCCGAGCGCCTGCTCGAGTCAATGGGTTTCCTGTTCGGCAAGATTCGTGGCGGCATAGCTATTTCGACAATCCTGGTAGGCGCCTTGTTGGCGGCATCCACCGGCGTTGTCGGTGCCAGCGTGGTGGCAATGGGAGTCATCTCCCTGCCGGTCATGCTCAAGTATCGCTACGACAAGCGACTGGCCACCGGGACCATCTGTGCGGCAGGCACCCTTGGTCAAATCATCCCGCCGTCCATCATTCTCATAATCCTCGGTGATGTGTTCCAGGAGCCGGTCGGCGATCTGTTCAAGGCAGCACTTTGGCCGGGCCTGACCCTCGTCGTTTTTTACGTCGGCTACATCGTCATCGTGACGCTTATGAACGAAGAGCTGGCGCCGCCGATAGAACTCGAGCAGATGACGGGCTCAAAACAGCAACAGGTTTTCCAGGCATTGAAGGCGGTCGTCCCGCCGCTCGTGCTGATCATTCTAGTGCTCGGCTCGATCCTGACCGGCGTGGCAACACCGACGGAGTCGTCGTCGGTCGGCGGCGTTGGCGCAATCATCCTCGCGGCATTGTACGGCCGGTTCTCGATTCGCATGGTCTGGGAGAGTTCGCTTCAGACCGTCAAGATCACGGCGATGGTCTTCGCAATCCTTATCGGCGCGACCGCGTTTTCGATGGTCTTCACTTACACGGGCGGCGACTGGGTCGTCGAGGAATTCATGCTGAGTCTGCCGGGCGAGGAGTGGGGGTTCCTGATCCTGTCCATGCTGGTCATCATGGCGCTGGGCTTTTTTATCGACTTCGTCGAGATTTCCTACATTGTCGTCCCGATCCTGGTTCCCATCGCTGCCAGTCTGGGCATCGACCCGATCTGGTATGCCATCCTGGTCGCGATGAACCTGCAGACATCTTTTCTGACTCCGCCATTCGGCTTCAGCCTTTTTTATCTGAAAGGTGTTGCGCCAGCCGAGGTTCGCACAACGGATATCTATTATGGCGTCGCGCCCTTTATCGTCCTGCAGATGATCGTGCTGGGCATTCTCGTGCTTTTCCCGCAGTGGTTCGGTTTTTCAACACACTAGATATATAGAACTTGGCTCAGCGGCGATTTCGCACCGGAGAAAGTGTTAACTATGTCTCCGGTATAAGGTGTAAACCATGTGACCGGAGCGTCCGTTGCTCAATTTGCAGTACAACGCAGGACTGTGCACAGCTCATTGACGCAAAACTCACGCATCGCATTTATCGCTTGAAACGATCCGATCCTGACCGATGGATTAATAGGCACCGATGGCTCAGGTGGAATCCATAGTTGTTAACTTATCGCCCCCCCGAAGAAATTCGACCCATATGGACGTTTGACTGCGCTAATATCCTGAGTCCACCAAAACTGCAGGATGTTGCAATGGCAATCGATTTCGAACTTAACGGCGAGAGTGTGAGTCTGGATGTGGATCCTGCCATTCCACTCTTGTGGGCAATCCGTGATATCGCAGGGTTGACCGGCACCAAGTACGGTTGCGGAAAAGCGCTTTGTGGAAGCTGTACCGTCCACATCAATGGGCAGCCGGTGCGCTCTTGTGTGCTTCCGGCATCGGCGGCCGACGGCGCAAAAGTTACAACGATCGAGGGCATAGACAAAGACGGCAACCATCCGGTGCAGGTTGCATGGCGCGAGTTGAATGTCGCCCAGTGCGGCTACTGCCAGTCTGGCCAGATAATGACAGCGGTCGGACTCCTGGAACGCATTCCTAATCCCACCGACGCCGATATCGACGAGGCAATGAGCGGCAACATCTGTCGATGTGGCACCTACACGAGAATTCGCAAGGCGATACACCGCGCCGCGGGAGACAAGTCATGAGCGAACTCCGGAAGATCAGTCGCAGAGAATTCATGAAGCGTACAGGCCAGGCCGGTGGAGGCCTCGTATTCGCTTTGACGTTTGCCGGCGCATGCCAGCCCGACGCAGTGACTGTCGGTCCGCTCGCGACCGCGTCGGTAGCGCCGAACGTCTACGTCAATATTCGCAACGACGGCATCGTCGAGATCTATTGTCACCGGTCCGAGATGGGCCAGGGCATTCGCACCTCACTGCCGCAGGTTATTGCCGACGAGCTGGAGGCCGACTGGGACAAGATCGAGATTATCCAGGCCGTCGGTCACGAGAAATATGGAGACCAGAACACTGATGGTTCCACGAGCATTCGTAAACACTTCGACTTGTTGAGAAACGCCGGCGCGACTGCACGAGACATGATGATCGCGGCAGCCGCAAAAATGTGGGGCGTCCCGGCAGACGAGTGTGTGGCGCGCGAGCACGCAGTACACCACGAAGGCAGCGGCAAGTCCGCTGGATATGGCGAACTCGTCGAGACGGCTGATGGTATGCCGCAACCGGAAAGCGCTACGTTCAAAGCTCGGGAGGACTACCGCTATATCGGCAAGCCGATGGACACGATTGATGGCATGGCTTTCACAACGGGTCGCGCCATGTACGGAACTGACACCGTGTTGCCGAATATGCTTTATGCGTCTATCGAGCGTTGCCCCGCAGTCGGCGGTACCGTGACATCGTTTAACGACGCGGCTGCACGAGCGGTCGCAGGAGTCGTGGACGTCATCAGGATGCCTGAGCCAACGTCGCCGCCACTTTTTAATATTCAAGGCGGTATCGCCGTACTAGCCAGCAATACCTGGTCCTCAGACAAGGGTCGTAGCGCGCTCGAAATAAAGTGGGACCGTGGCGCAAATGCGGTGCACGAAAGCAATGCGTACAAGGAAGACCTCATCGCATCGGCATCTGCACCCGGAAAGGCGGTGCTGACGCGAGGCGATGCCGATGCCGAGGTGCACAGCCAACATGAGGCGGTTTACTACGCGCCGTATCTCGCGCAGGCACCGATGGAGCCGCCCGCCGCAACCGCGATAGTCAAAGAGGACGGCAGCTGCGAGGTTTGGGCGTGTACGCAGGACCCGCAGACAGCGCGTGATACCGTTGCAGGAACGCTGGGCATCGACAAAGAGCAGGTGACCATGAACGTCACGATGCTCGGTGGCGGCTTCGGTCGTAAATCGAAACCTGACTTTATTGCGGAAGCGGCCTGGCTCGCGCGCGAGACGGGTCGGCCGGTCAAGGTTGCCTGGTCACGTGAAGACGACATCCGACACGGTTACTTTCATTCCGTCAGCGCCCAGTATTTTCGTGCGGGCATGGACGTAGACGGGAATACCGAGACCTGGCTACAGCGCACCAGTTTCCCATCGATCTCCTCAACTTTCGCGCCGGGAATCACTGGCCCGAGCGACGGCGAGCTCAGCCTCGGCGTACTCGATAATTCGTGGAACGTGCCAAACATGCGGATCGAAGCCTGTGATGCCAAAGCGCATCTTCGCATTGGCTGGCTACGGTCAGTATGCAATGTGTTTCACGCCTTTGGCGCCTGTAGCTTCGTCGACGAGCTGGCGCACATTAAAGGAAAGGACCCAAAAGAGCATCTACTGGAAATGATCGGACCGGCCCGCAAGATCGATCCGTTGAATGACGAAGCCCAGTATTCAAACTACGGACAGGACCTCGCCAACCATCCTGTGGATACAGGGCGACTGAATGCGGTCGCCCAAAAAGCCGCGGACATGGCGGGCTGGGGACGCGATCTGCCTGAAGGTCACGGGCTTGGTATCGCCGCGCATCGATCGTTTCTTTCCTACGTAGCTGCGGTCGCAGAAGTCAGTGTCGATGCGCGAGGCAAACTTATTGTTCATGAACTCTGGATGGCGATTGATGCGGGTATCGTCGTTAACCCGGACCGGGTTCACTCCCAACTTGAAGGCGCCGGGATCTTTGGCATGAGCCTCGCCTTACACGGAGAGCTTACGGTAAAAGATGGCGCTGTAATCGAAGGCAACTTTGATTCCTACCCGATGATTCGGATGAGCGAGGCGCCAGCGGAGATTCATAGCCATATTATGAAGTCTGATGC